>JADKHF010000045.1 GCA_016721865.1 Nitrosomonas sp.
TCACAACCAGCGAAACACAAAATGACTTAAGTAGTATAACCGGGAAATCAGATGATTCTGTCTATTTGGAAGGTGGCAGAAGTTCAATCATTACTGGATGCGCCGTTTAACGATCCGATTTACCGTGCGCAGTGTGCATCGCCAGCATCATGATGCCAACGGCGTGCAATTATCTACACTGATTTCAGTTAAAACAGGCGGTTGCCCAGAAGACTGCGGTTATTGTCCACAGGCAGCACGGTATCATACCGGGGTTGATAATCAGGAAATTCTGTCGCTGGATGAAGTGGTTTTCCGCGGCAACCGCGGCAAAGGCTCAGGGCGCTTCGCGATTCTGTATGGGCGCTGCTTGGCGTGGCCCCAAGCAGCGCGACATGGATAAAATGACGATGATGATTCGCGCGGTCAAGTCACTGGGAATGGAAACCTGCGCCACATTGGGTTTGTTAAAGCCGGGTCAAGCGCAGCAATTGGGTGAAGCCGGTTTGGATTATTACAATCACAATCTCGATACCGCACCGGAATTTTATGAAGAAATTATCACCACACGTCAATATCAGGATCGCTTGGATACATTGCAGCAAGTGCGTGATGCCGGAATTAACGTGTGCTGCGGCGGTATTGTCGGGATGGGAGAGACGCGTCTGTCGCGTGCCGGACTGATCGCGCAATTAGCCAATCTAAAACTTATCCGGAATCGGTGCCGATCAATCATTTGTGCAAGTCAAAGGCACGCCGTTGTATGGCATCGCAGCACTGGATCCGCTAGAGTTTGTGCGTACCATTACAGCGGCACGGATTACCATGCCAAAGCCATGGTGCGTTTGTCTGCAGGTCGGCGGGAAATGTCCGACGCCATACAAGCACTGTGCTTTCTGGCAGGCGCCAATTCCGATTTTTTATGGTGATAAATTGTTGACGACGGGTAATCCGGAAACGGATCTTGATCAGGCGCTATTGGATAAATTAGGCTGCACGCGCTGTAACCCATGTTTCCAGACTTGGCTGAACAACTGCGTGCCCGCGAGCAGCAGGGGCTGCGGCGTTTCCGGCAAGTCGTGGAAAGCCCGCAAGCAAGCCATATCACGATTGATGGGCATGATTATCTGGCATTCAGCAGTAATGACTATCTGGGGCTGGCCAATCATCCGGATTTGATCCAATCAGCTTGCGTGGGTGCGAAGCAATACGGTGTGGGGCGGGTGCATCGCATCTGATCAATGGTCGAATTTCTGCCGCACATCACATTCTGGAAGATGTTCTGGCGCAGTTTTTACCGGTTTTCCGAAAGCGTTGTTGTTTTCTACCGGCTGGCCAATATCGGTGTGGTCACAGCTCTGGTTGGGCGTGAAGATGCCATTATTGCAGATAAACTGAACCACGCTTCGCTTAACGATGCGGCTTTACTGTCACGAGCCAAATTTATTCGCTTTCCCCATTTGGATCTTGCTACTTTGGAACAACGCCTGGCGGCTTCCAATGCTCGGCGCAAGCTGGTCATTTCTGACGCCGTGTTTAGTATGGAAGGCGATATCGCACCGATCAAGCAGCTTATCGCGTTGTGTGAGAAGTATCATGCATTGTTAGTGCTGGACGATGCGCATGGTTTGGCGTATTGGGAGAAAAGGAAGGGCAGTTTGTTCCTGCCGGATAGCGATTATGTGCATTCGCCGAACATTGTGTATATGGCCACGCTGGGCAAAGCCGCCGGTGTATTTGGTGCGGTTTGTCGCGGCGCAAGTTGATGTGATCGAAACTTTGATCCAGTCTGCGCGCAGTTATATCTACACAACAGCTACGCCACCATTGCTCTCGCACGCACTATTAACGAGTCTGAAACTGATTGAACTAGACGAATGGCGGCGTGATGCTTTGCTGCGAAACATTGCACAATTGAAAATGGGTTACAGTCATTGTCCTGGGAAGCTGCTGCCTTACCTCCCGATCCAGCCATTATTGGTTGGTGAAGTACAGAAGCGGTGCGCATCAGTGAGCGTTTACGCGAACAGGGTATTCTTGTGCTTTACCATTCGCCCGCCGACAGTGCCGCAGGGTATGGCGCGATTACGTATTTCTTGTCCGCTGCGCATCAGTTGCGCGATATCCGGCGCCTGACACAGGCATTGAATGAGTTGGCGCTCGATTCATGATGCATCTGCATGTCGAATCGATAGGAGCGGCCTGGATCTCGTTTTATTACATGGCTGGGCGATGCACAGTGGTATCTGGAGTGGCGTTCGCGATCAACTGAGTCAGCAGTTCTGCCTACATTTGGTCGATCTGCCGGGGCATGGACTAAGCCCCGCATGTGAGCCGGGAACATTGAATCATTTGGTCGAGATTATCACGGATATTCTGCCGGAGCGTTGCATGGTCGGCGGTTGGTCATTGGGCGGGCAGATCGCGATGGAACTGGCATTGCGTGAACCGGAATGTGTGCAAAAACTGGTTTTGATCTCGACCACTCCCTGTTTTGCCAAACGCGATAACTGGGAATGGGGTATGGAGCATAAATTGCTACAACTTTTTCTAGAAAACCTGAAACTCAGTTATGCGGCTACGATAAACCGGTTCCTGACGCTGCAAATGAGCGGTGACCGGGATGCGAGCAGGATCCTGTTGCAACTGCGCAAGCACTTTTTTCAGCGGGTTGAACCCGATCCGGATGCATTGCAAAAGGGGCTCGAGATTTTGCAGCAGAGTGACTTGCGCGATCGCGTGGCGTCCATCAAACAACCCGTTTTATTATTGCATGGTGAAAATGACGTGATTACCCATCCCTGCTGCCGACTGGATGCATCAGCAATTATCACAATCGCAAAGGGTGATGTTTCCATTGTGGTCACGCGCCGCTTTTATCTTACCCCGATCAATTTGTGACTTGTCTCAATGAATTCCGAACACACGCTTGATAAAAACAAATGCGCACTGCGTTTGAACGCGCCGCCAGCAGTTACGACCAGGCGGCGGTTTTGCAGCGTGAAGTGAGTAACCGCATGCTGTCGCGCTTGGAATACATCAAATATTTACCCGATGTCATTCTCTCGATGGGAGTGGAACGGGTTATGGTAGTCAGCAGCCAAACGTTATCCCGCCAGTCAATTGATTGCAATGGATATCGCCTGGGCGATGCTGTCGCACGCCCGGCCTAACACAGCTTGGTGGCAGCGCTTGTTGCCGTTACTGCAACAGCACTCCTTCTATGTATGCGCCGATATTGAACAAATTCTATCAAAAATGAAAGTGTCGGCATGGTATGGTCTAACCTTGCGCTGCAATGGTGTAATGATCTGGAGCACACGTTTGCCAAGATGCATCGCATTTTGCGTACCGATGGCCTGGTGATGTTTAGCACCTTTGGCCCGGATACGCTGAAGGAACTACGCCAGTCTTTTGCACAAGTGGATGCGTTCAGTCACGTAAACCGCTTTATCGACATGCATGATATCGGCGATCTGCTGGTGCACAATGGTTTCTCTACGCCGGTGATGGATATGGAATATATTACCTTGACCTATCCGGATGTCACGAGTGTTATGCGCGATTTAAAAGCAATCGGCGCGCATAACGTGACACAAGGCAGGCGCCAGGGTTGATGGGTAAAAACAAGTGGCAGAAAGCATCCGCGGAATACGAGAAATTGCGCTGCGAAGATAAATTGCCCGCCACGTTTGAAGTGGTTTACGGCCATGCCTGGAAACCGCAATCGCGCCGGTCTGTATTAACGCCGGAAACGCGCAGGCAACTGGGTTTAATGGGGTAACCAGCTTATATGGCTAAGGGTTTTTTGTTACCGAACTGACACCGGCATCGGCAAGACTACCGTAAGTTGCGCATTACTTTATGCGTTTGCGGCACAAGGCAAAAAGTTGTCGGGATGAAATCGATTGCCGCTGGAAGCGAAAACGGATTGTGGATGGATGTTGAACTTTTGCTGGCTGCAAGTAACGTGAATGTTTCGCGTCAGCAGATTAACCCTTACGCATTCGAGCCAGCAGTTGCCCTCATATCGCTGCGCAGCGGCAAGTAGGGAAATAGATCTGGAAGTTATTCGTGCCGCTTATTGCGCATTAAGCATGAAAGCGGACATCGTCATTGTCGAAGGCGTCGGCGGATTTCTGGTGCCGATCAATCAGCAGCAGGATGGTGCGGATCTGGCGAAAATTCTTAATCTTCCGGTGATTCTGGTGGTCGGAATGTACCTCGGTTTGTCTAAATCATGCTTTTCTGACGGTCAAGGCAATACAATCAACTGGTCTGGAACTGGCTGGCTGGGTGGCTAACTGCATGGATCCGCAGATGCTGGCCATTGCAGAAAATATCAGCACACTCGAGCGACAACTAGGTTGTCCATTGCTAGGTACTTTGCCATTTGACAGAGAAACCGATATTCGGCAATGTGCTGAGCTATTAGATATAAAATTTTTGACAGAAAACCACAGAAAGTAATGAATGCCGATTAAATTTGACAGCAAATATCCCTTCAAATATTCATATTGGTATTGTCTTATAAAAAAGCATGTTATTTCCTATTTCTCTCACTCATCAGCAATAAGTGGGTTGACTCCCCAAACGAACAACTGATTCAGTCAGTATCGGGACGCACAGCTCAATAAACCGATAAGCATAGCCACGTAAGTAATGATTTCTCTAACTGAAATGCAAGTTGTATTCTTTTCAAATAAGTCCTCACTTTCAAGTTTAATTAATGTCGTATCTCTTTCAGCGGAAAATGCTACAGAAGCAACGATGCCTATACCTAGTCCCAATTTGACATAGGTCTTAATTACATCAGCGTCCAGAGCAGACATGGCAATATCGGGAATTAATCCTGCTTTGGCAAATGCTTGGTCAATACGGGATCGACCGGTAAAACCATGGTGATAAGTAATGATCGGAAATTCCACTATAGCTTCAAGAGTGAGTGGATATATTGACTGCAGAGGATGCCCTGAAGGAACGATGACAACATGCTGCCACGTGTAGAATGGAAAAGACACCAGATCAACGGCGCTTTCCAACGCCTCAGTAGCAATACCGATATCTGCTTGACCACCGATCAGCATCGATAATAATTCGCCAGGACTAGATTGATGAAGAATCAGATGAACCTTTGGATAAGTTTTCTTAAATTGAGTAACTACTGAAGGTAATGTGTATTGCGCTTGAGTATGCGTAGTTGCAATAGTTAATTGCCCCTGATCATGATTGCTAAACTGTTCAGCTAGGTGCTTGATATTTTTTGTGTCAAATAAAATGCGTTCGACAATTTTTACCAATTCTTTACCAGGTTCTGTTAGACCAATAAACCGCTTGCCTTTGCGAATGAATAATTCAATATTTAATTCGTCTTCAAGATCCTTGATATGCTTGCTAACACCTGATTGTGATGTAAATAAGGCATTTGCGACCCCTGTTAGATTGTAATTTTGCCGAACTGTTTCACTAATAATGCGAAGTTGTTGAAAATTCATTTGCCTTCTCTCAGATATCTGAATACTGATGGGATTGTCGGATGAAGCAATTTATTCAAAGATGTAATTTCCGACTTGTTGATTACTTTGGAGTTAATTTTATAGTATTTTGGCTATTTTCCGGCATTCCCTAATTACCTTCGGCAATAATCTCCATTGTTGGACGCTCCTGTCTTTTTAGAGGCGCCCTTAAGTAGTTATTGCTGCACCACTGCTTCGGCACCTTCATGCCGTTTTGTGTAGTGAGTGTCCATTCCTTGCATCGGCTTCTTCGAATATGTTTTTCAACGCATGTTAATGCTTCGGTGTAAGCTTTAAAAGCTTGCCGTTTTGCTCGTCCGTCAATAAATACAATGCGCCATCCGGGCCTTGTTCCACATCACGGAAGCGCACCGTTTGCGTTAATAACTGTTCTTCACTGAGAATTTTCTTGTCATCCGTTGTCAATCGCAACACGTGCCTGCCTGCCAAGGCACCGACAAACAGACTGCCACGCCATCCTGGAAACTGATTGCCGGTATAAAACACCATGCCGGAAGGTGCGATGGAAGGTGTCCAGTGGTAAATGGGTTCTTCAAAACCCTGTTCCGCATGTTCATTTTTTATTGGAGCGCCCGAGTAATGAACACCATAATTGGCTTTGGGCCAGCCATAATTTTTACCGGCTTGGGGAATATTAATTTCGTCGCCACCTTTGGGACCATGCTCATGAATCCATAACTCGCCGGTTTTGGGGTGAATGGCAGCACCCTGCACACTACGATGGCCATACGACCAAATTTCAGGTTTTGCCTGCGGATTTTTACAAAAGGATTGTCGGTGGGGATCGAGCCATCAGCGCGGATACGGATTATCTTGCCGAGATGATTGCCTAGCTGCTGCGCATCTTCCATGTAATCACCGCGATCGCCCAATGTGATAAAAGATTGCCGTCGGGTGCAAATACCAAGCGTGAACCAAAATGCACTGCACCTTGCGTTTTCGGCAGTTGGCGGAAAATCACTTGCAAGTTTTCCAGAGCACCGTCCTTCAGCTCGGCTCTGGCAACTGCAGTGCTGGCTTTTGAACCTTCCGGTTCAGCATAGGACAGATAAATAAGACGGTTTCTGGAAAATTCCGGATCCAACGCAACATCCAGCAAACCACCCTGCTGCTGTACAAACACAGCAGGAACGCCTTTAACTGGTTCCGATACGCGGCCATCCGGTGTGATGATGCGCAATTGACCAACACGTTCCGTGACCAGCACATTGCCATCTGGCATGAAAGCCATGCCCCAGGGGAATTGCAATCCGCTGGCAATTGATCGGACCTCGAATTCTGTCTGGACACGTTGGGCTTGTGCAGCGAATGGAAAGAATAGGCTGCTGCTGAGGAGAAGGGTTATAAGCGCGATAGCAGTTTTAAGTTTTAATATCATTTCGATTGCCTGATGGTGTATTGCTCGGATTTGCAAATGTACCATTTCTTGCAGGAAGGCCTCAATACTTGTGATTCAAAATGGCGCAATGTCAATCGCACAGATCTTTGATCTTTTTGAGCCTGCCTTTTCCTTCAACTGTCATTCACCTGAAACACTGGAGCGACTCACTGGATGATACTTGCTAAAAGGAAAGGAACACAGATATAGTGTATTCTGATGTGCGAAGGATATGGCTTCAATGGAATACGATTGGGATAAAATCAAAGCAGTAGCAAATTTGTCAAAACATAGCGTCTCTTTTGAAGAAGCGAAAACAGTTTTTAATGATCCATTGTATGTGGATTTCTATGATCCTGATCATTCCTTCGGGGAACACCGTTTTATCATGCTGGGTAAATCGGCTCAAGGGAGATGATTGTTCGTTTCTTATATGGAGCGTAACAACGGTATTCGTTTAATCAGTGCTAGAGAAGCAACGCTATCGGAGCGGAAAGCCTATGAGCAAGAGTGAAATAGAAGATGAATTACGGCCCGAGTATGATTTGCAAAGTTTGCAGGTAAGAAAACTGGGGTCTGGGCGCAAAGGTTTTGCGATACAGTTCGTTTAGAGCCTGACGTAATTGCTGCGTTTCCGAATGCCGAAGCCGTTAATGAAGCGTTACGTTATTTAATTGAGGTAGCCAAGCGCACAAACAGCCTAACGAATAAGGCTAAATTGTGAGAGCGAAGCGAGCCACAATCTGAGCCGGTTGCTGGATATAGGGTGGGCATGTCAAATGTAAGGTCTGACACTAAGAAACTGTGCTTATATCCCAGTCAAAAATATGACTTCAAAACATTCATCAGCTCATCGCTTACTAAGCACGGCCCTTTTTGATGGTCTGAACTCCTTTGCCGATCTCGAAGCCAAAATTTCTGCCTTGCCCGGCAATAAGGAACGTGGCGATGCTTTTGAGATATTTGCGGAAGTCTATCTCGCTATCCAGAAAATCAATCTGGCACAGGAGGTGTGGCCATTCGAAGCGATTCCGCTGGAGCAGCGTCAGATGCTTTCGCTCGATACCGGGCGTGACATGGGCGTGGACGGAACTTATCTGACCATTGACGGAGAATTGCGGGCCTATCAGGTCAAATTCCGCAGTAACCGTCCCTCGCTCACCTGGGATGAGCTTTCCACCTTCATGGGATTGACTGATCAGTCAGCCAGCGGGTTTGTTCACCAACTGCGAAGCGCCGCCCAGCCTCGTGCAAGACCGCAGCGGATTCATTCCCATTCGCGGCAGTGATCTCGACCGCCTCACCGCAGAAGATTTTGAGGCCATGCGGCAATGGTTGCGGCGGACAGATCAAACTGCTGGCGCAAGCAACCAGGCCGCACCAGCAGGGAAGCATTGACGGCGATTGCTCGCGGCCGGTAGAAAATGATCGCGCTCCACCAGGTTGCCTGCGGCACAGCAGGCAAATCACTGGTCGCGCTGTGGGCCGCAGAACAGCACGGCTGCAAAACTTACTGGTGCTGGTGCCGTCACTGGCGCTGGTGCGCCAACTGTTGCACGAGTGGCTGAAGGAAACAGCCTGGGAGCAACTCACTTTCATGTGCGTCTGTTCCGATCCGACGGTGACCAAAGGGGCGGATGACCTGATCGTGCATCAGGCCGATCTCGATTTTCCGGTAACGACCGAAAGCGCAGCCGTCAGCCGGTTCCTCAGCAAGCCATTCGACGGCGTCAGGATCGTTTTCTCCACTTATCAATCGGCGCAGGTGGTGGCCGATGGTATGCCGGTTGGCGCGGATGGCATGGCACAACCGTTCGATCTGGCCGTTTTCGACGAAGCCCACAAAACCGCCAGCCGCGACGGAACCCGTTTCAGCTTCGCGCTGGCAGATACCAACCTGCCGATCCGTAAGCGGCTGTTCTTTACCGCCACTCCACGTCATTACGACATCCGCAAGAAAGACAAGGAAGGCGACAACACGCTGGTCTACTCGATGGACAAGCCGGAAATTTATGGGCCAGTTGTTCACACCTTGAGTTTTGCCGAAGCCGCACGGCGCGGCATCATCTGCGATTACAAGGTGGTGATCTCGGTAGTGACTTCCGGAATGGTCAACGACCATCTGCTTCAGCACGGCAAAGTCATTGTCGATGGCGATACGGTCAAAGCCCGCCAAGTGGCATTGCAGATTGCCCTGCAAAAAGCAGTCGAGAAATACGGCGTGAGCCGCATCTTCACCTTCCACGGTTCGGTTGCGGCGGCACGTTCATTTACCTCCGAAGACGGCGAAGGCATCCGAAATCACCTGCCCGATTTCACCACGCTGCACGTCAGCGGTGAAATGTCGACAGCCCGCCGTGAAGACCACATGAAGGTCTTCCGTCAAGCCGATAAAGCCGTGATGTCGAATGCCCGTTGCCTGACTGAGGGCGTGGATGTGCCCGCCGTGGATATGGTGGCTTTTATCTCCCCGCGCAAAAGCAAGGTGGATATTGTGCAGGCGACTGGCCGCGCCATGCGCAAATCGGACGAGACCGGCAAACAACTCGGCTATGTCATGGTGCCGCTGTTTGTCGAACAGGCCGCCGACGAATCCATCGAAGAAGCGTTGCAGCGCACCGGTTTTGACGATGTCTGGGACTTACTCGGCGCGATGAAAGAGCAGGACGATGTGCTCACCGACATCATCCGCCAGATGCAAGAGGACAAAGGCAAAACCGGCGGCTACGAAGAAAGCCGGTTCAGCGAGCGCGTGGAAGTAATGGGGCCGAGTGTATCATTAGATTGCATTCGGCAATCAATTACAACTGAATGTGTAGAAAAACTCTCAGATAATTGGTATGGCTGGTTTGGTAAATTAAAAGGTTTCAAGAACCAATATGGTCATTGTAATGTGGTAGCTGGCATGACTGAAATCATTGGCCTTGCAGGGTGGGTAAGCTCTCAGCGTACCCAACGTAAAAAAGGCATCTTAAGTGACGGGCGGATTTGCCGTCTCGATGAAATTGGGTTTGTGTGGGACTATAAAAGTATTAAAGTTCTTGAAACTTGGATGAAGTGGTATAAGGAATTACAGATGTATGAAGTGGCGCATGGTAATCCACACGTTCCGAGAACTTATACAAACAAGAAGCTTGCAAGTTGGGTTTGGATTCAGCGACAGAGGCGGCAGGGGACAAGTTCCGCAGGCCCACTAGATCAAAATCAAATTGACCTTCTCGATAAGCTCGGTTTTCGCTGGGATGCACGCGATGGTCTGTGGATGGAAAAGTTTTGCGAACTTCAGGCATTTAAAACAAAGCATGGGCATTGCGATGTTGAAGTTGAGAAAAATATTGACAAAGGTCTTTTGTCTTGGGTTATGACTCAAAGATCGAGCAAGGCTAGCGGGATATTGCAAGCTAACAGGCAGGAGATGCTAGATGAAATTGGGGTTAACTGGAGTGGCAGCCTGTCAAATGCCAAATGGCAAGAGATGTATAACCAACTCAAGGCGATATCATAGCACCCATGGCAATGCCAATGTACCTGATCGTTTTATGGATAATCCCAAACTATCGATGTGGGTAAACGCACAGCGTGCTCGTTATAAAAAAAGGGGAAATGCCAGATGACCAAATTTCTTTACGAACGAGGTTGGGGTTTAGCTGGCAATTGGAAAAGCGAGGACTTGGGAAGAAACTTTTGCCTTTGCTGGAGGATTTCAAGGCTGAATATGGACACTTTGAGCCGCATCCTAAAGACCAATCGAAACTATATCAATTCGTAAATATAACGCGGTATCATAAAAACAATGGCGAACTTTCTGAAGATCGTATTGCTAAATTAAATGCGATTGGGTTTCCATGGGATGGGTCTAATACGAGAGACGCAAAATGGAGAAATCGCTTCGAGGAACTCCTTCAGTATAAGAAAGCCAATGGGCATTGTAATGTTCCAAGTGGCTGGAGTGAGAATAAACAGCTTGCCAATTGGGTTTATCAGCAGAGGCAGCTTCAAAGGAAGGGGCAGCTAGAGTCAGATCGTATGTGTAAGCTTGAAGAGAGCGGATTCTCATGGTAACAGCAATTTATGAAAGAACACTCGAAAACATTAATCGCGTGCGAAATCTGGTAAAAATCTACGAGCGAATAAAAGACGATAAAAGCGAACACAATACTGATGTTCACGAGCGGCAGTAGTATTACTTCACGGCATTGGAAGATTGTCTGCTCGACTCTCTGGTATTCAAAACTTCCATTTGCATTGCCAAGCGAACTCCACAAAACAGAGTATAAAATTCAACTGGGAAGAGTCGCAGAGTACCGTGAAAAAACAGTAGATGAACTAATTAAAGATGTTGTATTCGAGTATCTAGGACGAGCGACCTATAACAGCTCAGGGGATATTTCAAAGGCGTTGAAGTCGCTGGCCATAACTCTTGAAAAATTCGATTTATCTCAACTGGATACTGCCATTAAACGGCGGCACGGCATTGTCCATCGTGCTGATAGGATCGACAGGGAGGAAGAAGTTGGTAAGGTAGCACCGATTCAAACTACTCATGTATTGAAATGGGTTGAAGAAGTTGAGCGATTCGTCGAATTGGTATTTGAAACTCAAGAAAGCCAAGATAACGATAAAGGAGTCAGACCCTTAAACGCTAAATAATTAAAAAGCCCGGACAGCACGCACTCTGAGCGGGTTGTACTTAACGCCGTTGCCCTGGGTAGCATCGCCGAAGACCTGGTACCACGCGTGGGCAGCATCGCCTTCGGTAGAACTCCAATAGAAGCTATCGGTAAAACCACCCACAACGCCTCTCTGTTGATAGAGCAGATTTAACTCGTGCTTGGAGGGCAAGTACCAGTCACCGTAACAAACCTCATTGATTGATCCTGTGCAGGCGGTAAGACCGTCTTCCTGTACGCTATAATCTGCAGCGACTTTTGCAGCAAAGTTTCCACCTGGGGGTGTCGTTGCTTTGGGCGGCCACTATGATTGCAGTATTCGTTGCACCCGCACCTACTCCATCACCTGTAGCGCCAGTAACCTTATTTATGCCGTTAAACCATTGAATGAAGAAGCTTTGATCGGATAAGTGATCGGATAAGGAAGCGATTAATCCATGTTGCCCGGTTGTATCAACATAAAATATTATCCCGCCTCCAAAATGGTCGCCTATTTTTTTGACAGTGAGCTTTTCAATCGCTTCTTGTAGTTTAGCAATATCATTTTTTAGTGCAGTGTTTATGGTTGCTTGATTAGCAATGGCTGCATTAAATTCAGCCTGTGTGACCCTGTGCGGCGTCGAATCAGCAGCAAATACATTACCCGACAACATTAACCCAATACTGAATAACAGTGTGCTTAGATTTCGTTTCATGATTTCTCCAGATAGTTGCGCAAAATTGGGTATCCGCTAAATGCAGCGGTCGTTAAATTGTGCACCGGAAACAACGAAACTCCAAGCGCAATCTAAATCATTAACAAAATCTTCTGGTTGCGGATACTGATTGCTGGCGATAAGGAAGACATTGGTGACCAAATCCGTTGATTTTATGAAGTTGTAACGGCAAAAATTCAACCTAGAAGGCCACAATACGAACCCGAATTCCGCCAAACACATTCAGTGGCGGGCCGGGCTCATAATAACGTCCGAGTGCGGCGTTGATGCGGGTATTAGCATTGTATTGCGCATCGAACAGGTTGTTGACACCAAAAAACACAGAACCTTCGATTCCATTGCGCTAATTCCCAGCCAGCCATAGCTTTGCCCCGAGGTTATAAGCCGGATTGGTTGCGGTATTGACGTCATTGACGTAAAACTCGCCGACACGATGTACATGAATTTGCCCGAAGAAACCGAACGGGTGCGAATAGCGCACCAACCCTTCCCAACGGTGCGTGGGGATGCCGGGAAAAATATTGCCTCTCAGATTCGCGTCATTCACCACATATTTCTCGAATTCAAAATCCGAATACGTGTAGCTGACTTCCCCACGCAGCCCTTTCCATTCCGGCGTAGCGAGACGTGTTTCCACGCCGATCCGGCGCGATTGTCCGGCGTTGCGGAAAAACGCCCGGCCTGGCGAGGAGGGCAATTCGAACGGCGTGATTTCATCCCAGGTGCGGATGAAAAATACTGCTGTATCGTATTGGAATCCAGCCGTGTTACCGCGAAAACCCAGTTCGTTGCTAAGCGATGTCTGTGCATTCAGATTGGGATTGAATCCGCCTCTTCCGGCGGGGTTGTTGAGCAGTTCGGTCGTGGTCGGTGCTTCAAATACCGAAGCGACATGCGTATAAATCTGCTGCTGTTCAGTCAGGTGATAGACCAATCCGGCCGAGCCGCTGGCTTGCGAAACTGTTCTGGAACCGGATTGGTTGCCGTCTGTCTTGAAGGCATCTTTCACCTGATAATTCAACCAATCCCAGCGGCCACCAATGACCAGATCGAGTTTGTCGGCCATGTTCCACTCATTGCGCAAGAATGGTCCGACACTTTGTACGCGCTCGATTTGACTCAAGTTCAATGCACCGCGCATACCGAATCTGTTATTGAAACGCTGGCGGTCATCGTTTTGTACACCGTAATCGACGCCAGCCAGAAATCGGTTGGGCCGGTTAAATAAAGTGTGATCGTTAACAAATTGCACCATTAATCCGCCCACCCAGCGATCAAGCTGCACCTGCCCACCATCAAAAAACGCCTGGCGGTTTTGAAAATCGCGGTGCAACATGTGTGCAGTCACGCTGAACTCTTTTCCCGCAGATGGTCTTTGACGGAAACGCACTCCCATTTCTTCCTGTCGGATTTCCTCACCGGCGTTGTATTGAACATTACGTGGAGATGCTTGCCGGGGATTGGCCTGTACTTCTGCGTTAGTCAAGGCGCCAGGGTCTTTGGACAGCGGTGAATAAAATTCACGGAATATCAACATCAAATCGGAATTCACGCTGGTTTGGAAATTCAGCTTGATTTGTGAAAACGTGTTTTGCATCGCACTGTGATCGCGCCAGCCGTCCTGCTGCAAGTGCGAACCATACAAACTGGTAACCGAATTCTCTTGCCGCCCGCCCATGAACAATTCCGATTTCAGTAACTGCATTACCAAACACCTGGCGCGGCATGATGACAAATTTTTCTTGTGGCGCTTCGCGCGTGGTGATGTCGATCATGCCTCCGGATGCATTGCCATACAAAGCTGCGGAAGGCCCACGGATTATGTCCATGCGTTCGATCAACGAAGGATCGATCGAATCCAGTTGCGTCTGCCCGTCCGGCAATGTGGCCGGAATGCCATCCACGCGCACCTGAATGCCGCGCACCCCGAACGGCGACCGCGCCCCAAACCCGCGAATTGCAATGCGTAAATCCTGCGTGAAGTTAAACTGATTCTGAAAGAAAACTCCCGGCGTGCCGCGCGCAAACTCATCCAACGTCGCCGGCTGATAGTTATGCTGCGGATTGCGGGTGATCTGCGTGATGCTGTTACGGAATCTGCGTTGGTGAGCGCTACTGCGGGTAGCAGTGATGTTGATCGGATTGAGCGTAATGGGGTTTGTGGACTTGGATTCCTGGGTTTGGGCAAAAGTAGTGGTTGCGATAACGGTATGCAAAAAGATACCGTTCCGCAAGCCAATGGGCTAAATTACCGGGCAATAATAAATATTTATCGCAAACCACCTAAAACCCGCATCATCCTGCTCGGTGCCAGCAACCTGACTTTATCGTTACGCCTGGTTATCCACCTGATGCAGCAGCGGTTCG
Organism: Nitrosomonas sp.; assembly: GCA_016721865.1. Classification (GTDB taxonomy): domain Bacteria; phylum Pseudomonadota; class Gammaproteobacteria; order Burkholderiales; family Nitrosomonadaceae; genus Nitrosomonas. The sequence goes on from JADKHF010000045.1 coordinate 14,648, forward strand.
ACGGGCCAAGTGAAATTCTGGCGGCTGTCGGGCATGGCCGTGCGTATGGCGTATCCAGTCAAATGCTGTCGCGTGGATTGCCGGCAATTGCGGCTAGCGGGTTGTGGCCGCAACTGGAAGCAACGAATCCCCGTCCCACTTATGCTTTGCTGACGGATATCGGTAACGATATTTTGTACGAATCGGCGCTGGAACAAATTCTGCAGCAGGTGGAATGGTGCGTTGAGCAGTTGCAAAAACAGTCTGCGCAGATTGTCGTGACCAATCTGCCGATGGATTCGATTGAAGATCTTTCCGAACGGCGCTACATCTTTTTTCGCAATATTTTTTATCCTTTCTGCCGGTTACCCCCAAGTTGAAACGGTGCCGTGCCCGAGCAGTGCATCGTGGGATTTGATCGATATGGCATCGCGTTTGCATTCCGCCTGCGAACAGGAATCAGCTGGTTTGGGCCTGATGCCATTCATGGAAAGGTTGCGGGAAAGGCGCACGTTTTATCGGGATGTTCTTGAACAGTTTTTGTTCCCCAGTGATGGACAGAGGGGTGTTGAGAATACTCCGGATAAGTCGATTCCGTCCCTGGTTCGACAAGCCCGTCATGAAGGGAATCCTGGTTCTGCCGTTTGTCCTGAGCTTGTCGAGGGACTGAGTCAGGACACCATCTGGGCAAAAGGAATGGCTGCTAACCTGGCAGCGGCCGAAATTAGCTTATAAGACGTTAATGGGGCGAGAAATACGTTTGCCAGCAACCGAGCGGCCGGCTGCGGATGCACAACGATCTTCAGTATTGATAATATGGATCGCAATCAACGCGTTTGACAGCCCATCCGGCTTTGAGTATATTCATACAAATATAACCATATTTTTATATCCCAGGGCAAAAACCCCTCTGGTCAGTCTTGTGCGCGTAGTTGTTACTGGAATGGGGATTGTTTCACCGATCGGCACCGGCATTGACCAGTTCTGAAATGCGGCTATTCGTACGAGTGGAATACGCCAATATTCAAAGTTTCGATGCGTCTGGTCAGCATTCCCGGATTGCGGGCGAAGTAATAGAATTTGACCCTAACACTTTTCTGTCAGCAAAACAGGTCGAACAAACCGATCGATTACGCAAATTGGCGCTGTGCGCTGCCCTGGCATTGGAAGACACCGGCAGTCTTGAGTCTTATGCCAGACCGCCTGGCCGTTAGCCCAGGATCAGGAACGGGCGGATTTTCAACATTCGAATCCCTCTCCGCTGCCCGTAAGTTTCCAGAAAAAAATCCGTGCCACCCTTCACTGTTCCCCCGCATCATGGCAAATTCCGCAGCAGCTTGGATAGCTACCAAATACGGACTTAAAGGAGCAAATCCTACCCGTAGCACGGCATGTTCTTCGGGTGCGAATGCATCGGATGAGGACTTGATCTGTTGCGCACGGAGAAAAGCCGATGCCGTCATTGCAGGAGGCGCGGAAGCATGTGTATTGCCATTGACCATGTCGGGTTTCGCCGCTGCATGCCTTAGCTACTGGCTTTAATAACGATCCGGCGCGTGCATCACGGCCTTTTGCCAGAAACCGTAACCCGGTTTTGTCATGGGAGAAGGCGCGGGTATACTCATTCTGGAAAAAGAGGAAGAAGCACGGCGGCGGAGCCAAAATATATGCCCGGCTACGGTTGCACCTGCGACGCGGCGCATATCGTGATGCCGAACATGGATGGGCAGGCGGCGGCCATGCAGGCTGCTCTTCAGGACGCTAAGATGCAAACCGGAGAAATGGATTACATCAACGCGCATGCGACTTCTACCCCTGCGGGGAGCTGCCGTCGAGACTAGGGCGATAAAGCAGCTTTTTGAGAACGCGCGCGGGAGATCAGTATCAGCGCCACCAAATCGATGATCGGATAGCATCGGCGCATCGGCCGCGATCGGCAGCATTGCCACTATCATGACGCTGCATACCGGCATGATATTAATCGCTTCATCAATCTCTGACGAAGCCGATCCGGATTGCGATTCAATTACACGCCGAATCACGCCGTCCAGAGAAAATTACAAACCGGCATACGCAATGCTTTCGGATTCGGCGGAAACAACGCCAAATGCCTTTTTTACAACAATTTAACATGGCATTAATCAAGATATGGTAAAGAACTGAAGAAAAAGTCATCGTATTTTAGTAGCTTCAAAAGTTGAGAACGTTAAGACACGCCGATCACTGTCGCGTCAAAATTAGCGAGCTCGACTTGATTCGCTGGATACCGTTCAGCTTTTTGTTTGATGCGGAAGATACCTTTGGGACTGGGGCTTCTTGATGGCGAAGTCAAGAGTCTTCGTAATGTGGGGATACGGCTGGATTATATCAACAAGCATCCGCTTACGGCTTCGTAGTGAACAAGGCATACATGGACGCCCACATTTTTGCAAAGCCTTCAATCTATGATCTCAAGAAGGTAAAGATTGCAGTTTGCTTACATCCGGACTTTATGTGAAGCGCATTGCCTCTGTCCCTGATGGAATTTGCTGAGTAGCACCTTATCATCTTCACGTTTGCGAATTTTGGGCTAAGTCAAGTTTATGCCATTCACGGTCTGACCAGTCTCGCTATCATGTCGTGATTGCCTGTGCAATCGGTGGTAATCTCTTCTCCTTAAACTCGTTTTTAATGCAACATACCCATATTGCTTCTAATCAACCCTCACGATCAATGAGCCGCAGCAGTATGTTGCCATACCGTGATCGGGGTGAAATGTCGCTTTCTGGGTGAGCAATGCCCAGATGATGCAAGAGCCTACCTATTTGCCAGGGCAACAGCAGCAACGTTCTTATTGCGCCGTGTTATCAGCTTGCGAAGCCAGCTTCCCCGCCCGGCCTTCTTCTCGGCAAAGCGGATGACTGTTTTGCTCCATGGATCAGCAGGGTGCAAAGATAAGTATCCCGCGTTTGCTGATACCGCCAATAACTGTTTGCCACCGCTTGAATGCTGCTTGGGACAACCCTGGCTTTCATGCGGCCAACTGTCTACCGTTTTTTAGCTTCGTAGCATTCCCCACAGTTGCTCAATGGCGCTCGCTGTAATCCCGCCAACACCAGGGATGGCTTCCAGTCTTTGGCTGGCTTGGTTCTCTTTGTGCCAAAGCTTGATTTTGCAATCCCCTCACCCTTTCACCTGCCGATCCAGCTCCCTTCAGGTGGTCATTCAGTCTTTCCAGCACTCGTTGCATTGTTCCTGGCAAAACACTTTCAGCATCTTCCGGAATGTCAGGCATGCGTTTGCCAATCGATTGGATCCTGAGGAATGACGATACCAAACCTGTAGAGCAGACCACCCATCTGATTTGCTCAGAAGTTCTCGCCTTGACAAACTTCGTCTGGCTCGGTGCACTGATAGAAATTTATTTGTTGTCAACAGTCTTGATCGGTACAAAACGCATATTGGGCTGAGTAATTCCTTCGCAGATCGCTTCGGCATCTGCCATATCATGCTTGTTAGTCTGGACATAGTATTTCTGGACGAACTGGGGCTACATGAGCTTGACAGTATGCCCAAATCCACCCAACCTTCTTCGCCCAGTCGTGGGAACTAACACGCTTCTCGGCTCAATCAGGCAAGGCCCCAGATTGGCAAAGAACTCCGTCATCTGTCCGCGCAGTAATTGCTTACGCAGCACAGCCTTGCCATACCTCATCTACACCGTGGATCTGAAACACCCCTTTTGCCAAATCAATGCCTATTGCTGTAATCTCTTCCTCGGACGCCCTTCTCTGTTTTAGTGGTCATTGCACCACCATTTTTAGCACTTTGATGCCGTTTTGGGTAGTGGAAAACCATTCCATTACCTCTAAAATCTTTCAAAAGTTTTAAACAAAACGAGGCGTGAACAAAAATGGTGACGCGTTATTATGTCTGATATGTAAGAAAATATTTTGCGAGCAACAAAGCATGTTGTAACGAAATTTGGATTTTTAGACGCCC
>JADKHF010000046.1 GCA_016721865.1 Nitrosomonas sp.
AAGCCTTCAATCTATGATCTCAAGAAGGTAAAGATTGCAGCCATACATCCGGACTTTACATGAAGCGCATTGCCTCTGTCCCTGATGGAATTTGCTGAGTAGCACCTTATCATCTTCACGTGCTCTATGCACTTGGGCTAAGTCAGGTTTAAGTACTCACGGTCTGACCAGTCTCGCCATCATATCAGCGATTGCCCGTAATCGGTGGTAACTTTCCTTAAACTCGCTTTTAATGCAACATACCCATACGCTTCTAATCAACCTCACGATCAACGAGCCGCAGCAGTATGTTGCCATAGGTGATCGGGGTGAAATGTCGCTTTCTGGGTGAGCAATGCCCAGATGATGCGCGTTCTTATTTGCCAGGGCAACAGCAGCAACGTTCTTATTGCGCCGTGTCATCAGCTTGCAAGCCAGCTTGGCTCGGCCTCTTCTCCTCGGCAAAGCGGATGACTGCTCTTGCTCCATGGATCAGCAGGGTGCGAAGATAAGAATCCCCGCGTTTGCTGGATACCGAGCAATAACTGTTTTGCCACCGCTTGAATGCTGCTTTGGGCACTAACCCCAGCCATGCGAACAATTGTCTACTGCTCTTGAACTCTGTAGCATTCCCCACAGTTGCCACAATGGCGCTCGCTGTAATCGGGCCAACACCCGGAATGGCTTCCAGTCTTTGGCTGGCTCCGCTCTCCTTGTGCCAAAGCTTGATTTGCAACCTAACTCTTTCACCTGCTGATCCAGCTCCTTCAGGTGGTCATTCAGTCTTTCCAGTAATCGGCGCATTGTTCCTGGCAAACCATTTTCAGCATCTTCCAGAATGTCAGGCATGCGTTGCCAATCGATTGGATCCCTGAGGGATGACGATACCAAACCCAGAGAGTAGACCGCGTATCTGATTTGCCTGTGAAGTTCTCGCCTTGACAAATCCCTGTCTGGCTCGGTGCACTGATAGAATGGCCTGTTGCTCAACAGTCTTGATCGGTACAAAGCGCATATTGGGTCGAGTAACTGCTTCACAAATCACTTCCTGCATCGGCCATATCATGCTTGTTAGTCTTGACAGGGCTTGACGAACTGGGGCGACATGAGCTTGACAGGTGTGCCCAAATCCACCCAACTTTCTCGCCCAGTGGTGGGAACTACCGCACGCTTTTAAGCCAATCAAAGGCCCCAGATTGGCAAAGAACTCCGTCATCTGTCCGCGGCGTAATTGCTTACGCAGCACAGCCTTGCCATACTCATCTACACCGTGAATCTGAAACACCTCTTTTGCCAAATCAATGCCTATTGTTGTAATCTTCATGTCGGACGCTCCTCTCTGTTTTAGTGGTCATTGCACCACTACTTTGGCACTTTGATGCCGTTTTGGGTAGTGGGCGTCCATTCCATTACCTCTGAAAATCCAAATTTCGTTACAACAACTTTGTTTTTTAAAAATGTGTTTCGCATATCAGTTATATGCTGCGTCACCATTTTCTGCTCGCGCCTCGTTCTGTTTAGAACTTTGAATTTTTAGAGGCGCCCTAATGCTGTCAGTTGCTATTCCCTGATTTGGCTAGCAATACATCAAGAACGCGTGTGCTGAGTAAGCGTTTGAGGATACCGAACAGATAAGTTGGAAATGTCACATAATAACGTGGTTGCGGTTTGTCAGCTTCCAACGCGTGAATCACCCGCTTGAGCACAGCTTCGGGCGGTAACGTGAAGGGAACGGCCGGTCCCGGTTTGTGCAGACGGGTCAGAACACCCTGGTATTTTTCACGATGAAAACTGTTTTCGATATCGATAAACTTTTCCAGTGCTTTAGCGGCATTCATGCGAAACTGGCTGGCAATCGGTCCCGGCTCAATCAGGCTGACATGGACATTGCTGCCTCTCAATTCCAGCCGTAACGTATCGCTTAGCCCTTCGATGGCATATTTTGATGCATTGTAAGCGCCGCGAAAAGGTAAGGCAACGAAACCCAGCACTGAGCTGTTCTGGATAATTCTCCCGTAGCCCTGGCGGCGCATGACCGGGATCGCAAGATTGGTTAACTCCTGCCAGCCAAAGACATTGGTCTCGAATTGCGCGCGCAGGGCATCGCGATTCAAATCTTCCACGGCACCCGGCAAGCCGTATGCGCCATTATTAAATAAGGCGTACAGTTCACCATCCGTACGGCGCATGACCTCTTCAAAAGCAAAGTGAATCGAGTTTGAATCGGTTAAATCAAGGCGGAAGCTTTCCAGACCTTCAGCCAGCAGCATTTCAACGCTGTCCCGTTTTCTGGCTGTGGCAAACACACGATAGCCGCGTTCATGCAGTGCTTTGGCTACACAGTAGCCGATCCCGCTTGAACATCCTGTAATAAGTATGGTTTTTTTCATCTGTTAGGATTAACCTTTAGAATGTATAGTTTTGTGCCGGTTATTTTTCATAACTTGACAACGGATTTGATGCGAAGATAGCATCAATTAGCAATACAAACCTTTCAATAGCAGAAAATAACATAAGAAAAGACCGTTTATGGCAAAAATTTTATTCCGCCTTAATGGCGTATCCGATGATGAAACGAACGATGTTCGCGAATTGTTAACCAGAAATGCGATCGACTTTTATGAAACATCGTCGGGTAACTGGGGGGTATCAATGCCGGCAATATGGCTCAGCGATGACGATCAATTTGAGAAGGCGAAAGCATTACTGAATGCCTATCAAAGTGAACGAACGGTCAGGATGCGGGAAGAATACGCTCGATTGAAACGGGAGGGAAAGCATAAAACCTTTGTAGATATAGTTATGCAAAATCCTGTGCGTTTTGTAATCCATTCGGTACTTGCGCTGCTGGTTATTTATTTGTCTGTCAGACTGGTTCTCGATCTTGCAAAATAATAAAATGAAAAAGATAACGCGGTCATCAATATTCATCGAATGCGGTATGATAGTTACCCAAATCCAGAAACATCATTCCAAGAAGGAGAAAAATATGAAATTTACTTTGAGAGCAGTCGCCGCAATACTTGTCATAGCGCCGCTTTATGCTTATGCGGGTGGAGATCCAGAGCACGTTAAATTTCCAGAAGGTTATGAAAAAGCCTTCACAAAATATGCAACTATTAATCGCGCGAATCAGACACAGGTTGCCAAGTTGTACGCCAACGAGGTCGCAATTTCCAGTTATACACAAGGAAATAAGAGCGCTTCCGGTGCTGTCGTTATTATGGAAATATATACACCCAAAAAAGGTGCGGATGGCAAACCTATTGCGGGTAGTGACGGTATCTTTGAAATTGATTCGCTGGCAGCAGTCGCAGTGATGGAAAATAGGAGTAATTGGGATAACGCTTTTCCAAAGGAGAGTCGGACCGGTGATTGGGGATTCGCTCTTTACAATCCTGAGGGTACTGCAAAAGTAACGATTTGAACTGTGTGCAATGTCATACACCATTACAAGCACAGGATTACTTGTTCACTTATCAGAAGTTGGTTGATTTCGTGAAAAAATAACAAATCTAAACAAATTGAGAAGACAATTCGTGTTGGCAACATTGTCTTCTCGCTAGTGCTGAGCTGGTTTTTTGAAGTATTAATACGAATAAATGATAGTCAGGCGATCAGAAATGAACGACTGGGTGTTTTTACAGATATGCATGGTTGAATGATCCAGAGCATAAGTCCTAAACCATAATTAATGATTATACAAATCAACATCTTGACTCAACTTTGGCCGATACCGATCAAAAGGATTGTGTCGAAAATCACAAATCACAAATAAAAAAACAGCTTCTATTCTGTAAAATAAGAATTATTCAATAAATAATCCTCTGCTTAATCGGGAAAAACTCGATACATGCTTCAATTAGATCCTGTGGATGAATCAGGGTTTTTGGAAAGACTGATCACGATTCTCTGTTGTCTGCTCCAGTGTCCTTAGATTCTGTGCAAAGGCATGGTTTTAAGGGTATTTTCATATTTCTTGCGATGCTAACTCCATGGGTATTAATAAAGGAAAATACATGAGGGATGTTGTCATTCTGAGTGGCGTGCGAACGGCTATTGGTGATTATGGCGGCGCACTCAAACATGTTGCTCCAGCAGACTTGGCAGCAAAGGTAGTACATGAAGCAGTATTGCGTGCCGGAATTGATCCAGATGAAGTTGGACACCTGGTTTTTGGCAATGTTATCCATGGAGAATCACGCGATATGTATTTGGCGCGCGTTGCTTGTGTCAATGGCGGTTTACCACAACACACTTCAGCGCTGACAGTGAACCGTCTGTGTGGGAGCGGCCTTCAGGCGATAATATCGGCAAGTCAAAATATTCTACTGAATGACACCGATGTGGCAGTCGCTGGCGGTGCAGAATCCATGAGTCGTGGAGGATATTTGTTACCTGCTTTGCGTTGGGGGCAACGCATGAATGACGGCGGTACGGTTGATATGATGATTGGAGCACTGACCGATCCGTTCGATAACGTACATATGGGTATTACTGCAGAAAACATTGCTGCTAAATGGCAAATCAGCCGCGAAGTGCAAGATGCATTTGCAGCAGAAAGTCATCGACGCGCCCTGCATGCGATAAAAAACGGTTATTTTAAAGAGCAAATATTGCCTATTGAAATAACGACCCATAAAGAAAAAATCCTTTTGATACGGATGAGCATCCCCGTGAAAACACAAGTATGGAGACTTTGTCTAAGCTTCGTCCTTTTTTCCAAAAAGATGGCACCGTAACAGCAGGCAATGCCTCCGGTATTAATGATAGCGCCGCTGCATTGGTGCTCATGGAAAGCAGCGCAGCGCAGAAATGTGACTTGAAGCCGTTGGCACGACTGGTTTCCTATGGGCATGCCGGTGTTGATCCAAAGTTTATGGGTATCGGGCCGATACCGGCAGTTCAGATTGCTTTAAGGCGTGCAAATCTTAGAATAGCGGATCTTGATGTCATTGAATCCAACGAAGCCTTTGCTGTACAGGCGTGCGCTGTGGCAAAAGAACTGCATTTTGATCCGAAAAAAACCAATCCGAATGGTGGTGCAGTTGCGTTGGGGCATCCAATAGGTGCAACAGGCAGTATCCTGACTATTAAGGCAATTTATGAATTGCATCGGTGTGGCGGCAGATATGCGCTGGTGACAATGTGCATAGGCGGCGGCCAGGGAGTCGCCGGAGTATTTGAAAGGCTTTAAAAGTTTGGTTTAAAAAATTATAGATCAGAATTCTGCATTGACTGGGTAGAGTGATTAGGCTATAGTTACGCCTTTTTTAAGTGCAGGTAACGCTGTCTGTTCCCAAGGGTGAGTATAAAGTAAGTGTCTTGGATTAAGAATAGGCCGCTCAAAATTGTTCTACAATTGCAATTGCTTGTTACATCGATAGTGGCAGTTGTTATTTGGTTATTTCTTGATATTCAAAGTGCGGTATCTGCGGTGCTTGGCGGGGCGGTAAGTGTAATATCCTCAGCAGCATTTGCAATGATTGTGTCCCGACACAAAGGATATACAGCTGAAGGACAATTAGAACCGCATTAAGGGCTGAAGCAGTAAAAATAATATTGACTGTAAGCTTGTTATGGGTAGTGTTTAAAAATTATGAGGATGTAAATGCATTCACATTTATTGGAGCATTTATCCTCAATGTTTTGGTCTATAGCATGGCGTTACTCGTATCAGACGATACAAAATAAGATAAATTTAATGGTAGAGCAGGCAGCGCATGGCATCAGATACAGAACTTACTCCAACATCATATATTGATCATCATTTAACATATTTAACCACACAGGTCGGTGAAGGTTCATTCTGGGTACTGCATGTTGATACGTTGGTTACATCTTTGATACTCGGTATTGTTAGTTTTGGGTTTATTTGGCTGGTGGTGCGTAAGGCAACACCGGGTGTGCCAACGAAACGTCAGGCATTTGTAGAGCTTGCAGTTGAGTTCATAGATAATGAAGTTAAAAATACATTTCATGGTAACCGGCATGTATTCGTTGCGCCCACAGCGTTAACCATATTTGTGTGGGTTTTGATGATGAACGCTATGGATATCCTGCCAATAGACATTATGGCATGGATCTATGAGCACGCATTCGGTTTGCATAATTGGCGAACAGTGCCGACAACCGATGTAAATACAACATTTGCTTTAGCACTTTCAATATGGTTCCTGATGCTTTTCTTTAATGTAAAGGTCAAAGGGTGGGGCGGGTGGATGCATGAACTCTTTTGCACGCCATTTGGAAAAAATCCGCTGCTTTGGGTGTTGAATCTGTTGTTTAATTTCATAGAGTATGTGTCTAAACCACTATCCCACTCGTTGCGTCTATTTGGGAATATTTATGCAGGCGAAATAATTTTCTTGCTACTGGGGATGTGGGCAGCGACAGGTGTTTCCGGTGCAATTTTTGGTGCAATTCTAGGAGCAGGTTGGGCAATATTTCATATTTTGATTGTTACCTTGCAAGCATTTATTTTTATGATGCTGACAGTAGTCTATATATCCATGGCGCATGAATCTCACTAGATTTATAAGCTTTATTTTTGTAGCAGTAGCATATTTTTAATCTTTAACAAAGGGAATCTAAAATGGAGAATTTGCAGTATTTGGCAATGATTCAGGCATATACCGGAATAGGTATTGGTTTGATGATTGGACTTGGTGCAGCGGGCGCATGTATCGGAGTGGGGGTGATGTGTAGCCGTTTTCTTGAAGGCGCGGCACGCCAACCAGAAATGATACCTACTTTGCAAGGCAAGGTATTTCTTTTGCTCGGCTTAACCGATGCTTCCTTTATTATTGCTGTAGGCTTGGCAATGCTATTTGCATTTGGTAATCCATTGCTGGCAGTTATTCAATAATAATGTTATTGCTGTATAGATCAGATATTACAGGCTTGTCATGAATATTAACTTTACTTTAATTTCTCAGGCGATAGCCTTTTCAATATTTATTTGGTTCACTGTTAAATTTGTATGGCCGCCGTTATTGCGTGCAATAGAAGAGCGTCAAAAAACTATTGCTGATGGATTGGCGGCACGTGAAGTTGATGCTAAAGCGTATGCCGATATGCTTACTTCTATTGAGGAAGATTTGAAATAATGGCTGAAGCGATTACAGTTGCAAGACCTTATGCAGAGGCTGTGTATAAGCTGGCAGTTGCGAGTAATACTTTGACTCAGTGGTCAAAAATGCTGCAACTAGCAGCGGCGATTGCTGAGAATGAGCATGTGAAGTTACTCGGTGGCAATCCTATGGTTTCTGCAAAACAACTCGGTGAAATAATTCTGGAGATTGGAGGTAATAAATTCAATTCTGAATCCCGTAATCTGGTGATGTTGCTAACAGAAAATAAACGGATAACTGTGCTTCCGCAGATTAGTGAATTATTTGAACAATTAAAAGCGCAGCATGAGGGTGTTTTGGAAGCAAAAATTGTGAGTGCGTTTGCAATGGAAAGTAAGCAACTAAAGAAACTGATCGATGATCTCGAACAAAAATTTAAGCGCAAGATAGAGGCACAAGTAAGTGTAGATCCGGAATTAATAGGTGGAATTAAAGTTGAAATTGGTGATGAGATTCTTGATGCCTCAGTTCGCGGTAAACTTGAAGCCATGGCCGTTGCCCTTAAAAGCTAGGAGTTAAATGAAATGCAGTTAAATCCATCCGAAATCAGTGAGCTGATTAAAAAAAGGATTGAAGGACTTGTTGATACAGCAGAAGTCCGTACGCAAGGAACTATTGTTTCTGTAACGGACGGTATTGTGCGTATTCACGGTTTGTCAGATGTGATGCAAGGTGAAATGTTGGAATTTCCCGGTAATACCTTCGGTTTGGCACTAAATCTTGAACGAGATTCAGTTGGCGCAGTTATTATGGGCGCATATGAGCATATCTGTGAGGGCGATACAGTTAAATGTACTGGACGTATTTTAGAAGTACCTGTTGGTGAAGGCTTGTTGGGACGTGTTGTGAATGCGTTAGGACAGCCCATAGATGGAAAAGGACCGATAACAGCAGTTAGGTCTGAGCCTATCGAAAAAATAGCGCCTGGGGTAATTTGGCGCCAATCAGTCGATCAACCGGTTCAGACAGGCTTGAAATCCGTAGACTCAATGGTTCCGGTTGGACGTGGACAGCGTGAATTGATTATCGGCGATCGTCAGACAGGGAAAACTGCGGTAGCTATTGATGCGATCATTAATCAGAAAGGTCAAAACATGTTCTGTATCTATGTTGCGATCGGACAGAAGGCTTCTTCGATTGCAAACGTGGTACGTAAACTGGAAGAGCATGGTGCAATGGGATATACCATTGTGGTGGCAGCAACAGCGTCAGAACCAGCGGCGATGCAATTTATTGCGCCTTTCTCTGGGTGCACTATGGGCGAATATTTTCGAGATAAAGGTCAGGATGCTCTGATTGTATATGATGACTTAACGAAGCAAGCCTGGGCATATAGGCAAATCTCGTTGTTATTAAGGCGCCCGCCAGGTCGTGAAGCATATCCGGGTGATGTGTTCTATCTTCATTCACGTTTGCTTGAAAGAGCAGCAAGAGTAAGTGTTGCATATGTCGAAAAGGCTACCGATGGTGCAGTAAAAGGTAAGACTGGATCATTGACTGCTCTGCCTATAATTGAAACGCAAGCTGGTGATGTGACCGCTTTCGTGCCAACTAATGTTATTTCGATTACAGATGGACAAATATTTTTGGAAACAGACTTGTTTAATGCAGGTATTCGCCCTGCAATTAATGCAGGTGTATCTGTTTCTCGGGTTGGTGGCGCAGCACAAACTAAGGTTATTAAGAAATTAGGCGGTGGTATACGTCTGGCATTAGCTCAATATCGTGAATTGGCTGCATTTGCTCAGTTCGCATCCGATTTGGATGAGGCGACACGCAAGCAGCTTGAGCGTGGAAAAATGGCAACAGAGCTGATGAAACAATCACAGTATGCAACGCTCAGTGTTTCTGAGATGGCCCTTACTTTGTTTGCTATTAATAATGGTTATTTTGATGATGTTGAAGTGAAGCGAGCATTGGCATTTGAATCTGCACTGAAGAGTTATATTCGTAATCAGCATGGGATCATTCTTGATAAGATTGAAAATACTAAAGAACTAGATGCGGAAACTGAAAAGGATTTGACCGCTGCAATCAAAGAATTCAAGCAAAACGGAACATACTAATAATGGCTGGCAGCAGAGAAGTACGAAATAAGATAAAGAGTGTAAAGAATACGCAAAAGATAACGCGTGCCATGGAAATGGTAGCGGCTTCTAAAATGCGTAAAGCGCAAGATCGTATGAAAAAGCACGGCCTTACGGTGAAAAAATCCGTAATGTTGCAGCGCATATGAGTTGGGCCAATACAGAATATCGACATCCATTTTTGATAGAGCGGGATACGGTAAAACGTATTGGCATTATTATTGTGACTTCAGATAAAGGGCTTTGTGGTGGTTTGAACACTAATGTTCTACGTAAAGCTATTAATCAAATGAAGGCTTGGCAGGCGGATGGTGAACAAATTGAAGTCTGCTGTATAGGCAACAAGGGGCTTGGTTTCATGAGCCGGATCGGTGCAAATGTGATGTCACAGGTTATAGGACTTGGGGATACTCCCGATATGGGAAAACTCATAGGTGCAGTTAAAGTGGTTTTGGATGGCTATACACAGGATCAATTTGATCGAGTGTATGTTTTTTATAATCGCTTTATAAATACCATGAAGCAAGAACCAGTGATGGAACAGTTGCTTCCATTGACAGATGTGCGTATGCAGAAAGAAGAGCAAACTAACGATAAACCAAAAGCTTCATGGGATTATATTTATGAGCCTGAAGCAAAGCCTGTTATAGACGATATTATGGTACGTTATGTCGAAGCGTTGATATATCAGGCTGTCACTGAGAATATGGCATCCGAACAATCTGCGAGAATGGTGGCTATGAAAGCTGCATCTGATAATGCAGGAAGTGTCATTGATGAGTTGACATTGATTTATAACAAATCTCGACAAGCGGCAATTACCAAGGAATTGTCGGAAATTGTCGGCGGCGCGGCGGCTGTTTAAAACATTTTTAGTATTTAGTTAGGGAACAACAATGAGTCAAGGAAAAATTGTTCAGTGTATTGGTGCGGTGATTGATGTGGAATTCTCACGTGAGTTCATCCCGAAGGTATATGATGCGTTAATAATGGAAGGTTCTGAACTAGTCTTCTGATGGATTGCGTCGTGGAATGCTGGTTAAAAATACTGGTAAACAGATAACTGTACCTGTCGGAATCAAAACATTGGGACGTATTATGGATGTTCTGGGTCGCCCCATTGATGAAATGGGTGAAATTGGTGCAGAACAAAACATGTCTATTCACCGAGAGGCGCCCGCATTTGATGAATTGTCAGCTTCTACTGAATTGTTAGAAACTGGCATTAAAGTGATTGATTTGATTTGTCCGTTTGCAAAGGGTGGAAAAGTTGGATTGTTTGGTGGTGCCGGTGTTGGTAAGACCGTTAATATGATGGAGTTGATCCGTAATATTGCGATTGAACACAGTGGATATTCTGTATTTGCGGGTGTGGGTGAACGTACTCGTGAAGGAAATGACTTTTATCATGAGATGAAAGAATCCAAAGTCCTTGATAAAGTTGCACTGGTCTATGGGCAAATGAATGAACCACCTGGAAATCGTTTGCGGGTAGCGCTGACAGGCTTGACTATGGCCGAGTCATTCCGTGATGAAGGTCGTGATGTGCTGTTCTTTGTCGATAATATTTATCGGTATACATTGGCAGGGACAGAAGTATCCGCTCTGCTCGGACGCATGCCGTCAGCTGTGGGTTATCAACCGACACTGGCTGAAGAAATGGGGCGTCTACAAGAGCGTATTACTTCGACTAAAACTGGTTCAATTACATCAATACAAGCAGTTTATGTACCAGCGGATGACTTGACGGATCCATCCCCAGCAACAACTTTTGGCCACTTGGATGCAACCGTTGTGCTGTCCCGTGATATTGCTTCGTTAGGTATTTATCCAGCCGTTGATCCGCTTGATTCAACTTCACGACAGCTTGATCCACTGGTTGTAGGTGAAGATCACTATAATACGGCTCGCGCTGTTCAGCAAACTTTACAGCGCTATAAAGAATTACGGGATATCATTGCTATTTTGGGCATGGATGAATTGTCGCCTGAAGATAAACTGGCAGTTAGTCGTGCAAGAAAGATTCAACGCTTCTTATCACAACCATTTAACGTTGCTGAAGTCTTTACTGGATCTCCAGGAAAATATGTATCGCTAAAAGATACGATCAAAGGTTTCAAAGGTATTGTTGAAGGTGAATATGATGAACTGCCAGAACAGGCGTTTTACATGGTAGGTAGCATCGAAGAAGCTGTTGAGAAAGCTAAGACCCTTCAATAAATTTAGAGAAAATATCAATGGGTACCATTTTTCATCTTGATATCGTTAGTGCTGAAGAATCTATTTATTCTGGCCCAGTGGAATTTTTAGTTGCGCCAGCACAAATGGGTGAAGTAGGTATTTATCCACGTCATACTCCGATGTTGACAAGAATCAAATCTGGGATGGTGCGAATCAAAGCACAATTAAAAGATGAGGAACTTATATACGTGTCAGGAGGAATGTTAGAAGTTCAACCTGATATTGTTACCATACTAGCGGATACAGCAGTGCGTAGTCATGACCTCGATGAGGCCAAAGCTATCGAAGCAAAACGCGCAGCGGAAGAGGCTATGAGCAATAGAGAGTCTGAGTTGGATTATGCGAGAGCCCAGGCTGAATTAATAGAAGCCATGGCGCAATTGGCTGCAATTGACAAGCTTAGAAAACGCGGACACTAATTTAAGTGCTAAAACAAAAAGGCGACATATGTCGCCTTTTTTGTGTCCAAAATATTTTTTGATTGCTTTAATTTACATATCTTTAGGATGTTTAATAAATGAAATCGTTTTGAGCATAACTATTCTTTTCTGATCAACTATAACTATAATCTGACAGGTGGGAATATTCATCAGTGTTGACTGAATCATATTGATAATAATTGGAAAGAATGGAAGATAAATATTGTGACAAAGCTTAATGTTGTAATACTCGCAGCAGGTGAAGGAAAACGTATGTGTTCTTCTCTCCCGAAAGTATTGCATGCTTTGGCGGGCCATTCATTGCTAATGCATGTCACTAACACTGCCCGATTGTTATCACCGGATAAAATCTGCGTTGTCATTGGTCATGGCGGAGAAATTGTTAAGCAATCGATCGTTGGGGATGATTTGACTTGGGTTCTGCAAGCGCAACAGTTGGGCACTGGTCATGCATTAATGCAAACACTGCCATATCTTGATAAGGATGGCTTGACACTTGTGTTGTATGGAGATGTTCCATTAATCAGCATTCAAACGCTGCGAGAATTAATAGCTAAAGCAGAAGAAAAACATTGTGCATTGTTGACTGCTGTGATCGAAAATCCTTTTGGCTATGGCAGAATCGTACGGGATCCTGAAACAAGAGAAATAAAAGCCATTGTTGAGCAAAAAGACGCTACGAATGAGCAACAGAAGATTTATGAAATTAATACAGGAATAATGCTGATACCCAATGGTTATTTACATGACTGGTTGCCAAAAATTGAAAACAAAAATACGCAGCATGAGTATTATCTGACCGATATAATTGCTTTGTCTGTAAGACAAAGCGTTCAGGTCGCCTCGTCACAAGTAGAAAATCTGTGGGAAGTAATGGGCATTAATAACAAAGCTCAACTTGCAGAGCTTGAACGAATCTATCAAAGACACTGTGCTGATAAGCTCATGCAGCTGGGGGTCTGTTTGATAGATCCGTCGCGAATTGATATAAGAGGAGAGCTTACCTGCGGATCTGAAGTTGCAATTGATATTGGATGTATTTTTGAAGGAATCGTCAAGCTTGGTGATTCTGTTCAGGTGGGAGCGCACTGCATATTGAAGAATGTAAAGGTCGCAGCAGACACTACCATACTTCCGTACAGCATGATTGAAGATGCAGAGATAGGTGAGAACTGCAAGATTGGTCCTTATGCGCGGATTCGACCTGGAACCAAGCTTTCTAACAAGGTGCATATCGGTAATTTTGTCAAAGTGAAAAATAGCCAGATCGCTTTAGGAAGTAAAGCCAATCATTTAAGCTATATTGGTGATTCCATCATAGGAAAGAATGTCAATATTGGTGCTGGAACAATTACTTGCAATTATGATGGTGCTAACAAGCATCAAACAATCATTGAGGATGATGTATTTATCGGATCAGATACTCAGCTTATCGCGCCTGTCAAAATTTCTAAGGGCTCAACAATCGGCGCTGGATCTACTATCACGAAGGAAGCGCCAGAGAACCAGCTTACTTTATCCAGATCGAAGCAACTCAGTATTGCTGGATGGAAACGTCCTCAAAAGACAAAAGTATAAAATGGTACTAATGATGCAGTAATTCAACGATAATGTCGTTTCAGTACTATTGGAAGGAATGCTACGTTTAAAATATCAAGGGTATGATTCTGCCGGATTAGTGGTAACTTGCGATGCCCTCTGAATAAAAGCAAGCAGAGATATGTTTTGCTTGGAAAAGAGTGATGTCGCTGCACTTACATGCAACGGATTTTACAGTGACAATTGCCTTATGCGCACTTCATCAAGAAGTAAGTATTTGACAAACTGAGCGTTGTGGCAAATACGTTGTAAATGGCATTCAATGCCAGCAGCCTATATCACCCAATTTATTGGGGTTGGTATTTCCAATCGGAAGAAACTTAGTCATCAATAGAGGCTTGCTATTTGCAATGTACAGGAAAATGCTTTGTTATAGCAAACAGATTTGCGTTTTTTTACCCGTGTAGATTCATGGAGTGGTGTGGCTTCGACCAAAGCGTTTACTATACCGTTAACCAGTAATGCTAACGGTGATAGTGGCGAAGATGCTTTATGAATTATCCATCGAAGACGAGCGGTGGACGATTATAGCACTACGTCATTTACCGTAGTATTGCAGCGCATTGTGCAAGCTGATAAGAATCCGGTTAAACTTGCGATTCCCGTTGTCTTGCCGCAGGGAACGCGGAGAATTATTTTATTCAAGATCAATACAGGTCATACAAAACAGATACTTGTTTCATGTGTTTAAAGTTCGGTACTTTATCCATAAGCCATGGAGTGGTAACGTAAATCTACTTTAATAAAGGGCGCAGATAAATGGCTGGTCATAGCAAATGGGCTAATATCAAGCACAAAAAGGCTGCGCAAGATGCAAAGCGCGGTAAAGTTTTTACACGGCTAATTAAGGAAATAACTGTTGCTGCTCGTATGGGTGGCGGAGATCCGGATAGTAATCCGCGCTTGCGCCTGGCGGTGGATAAGGCATACGATCAAAATATGCCGAAGGATAATGTGGAACGCGCGATTAAGCGAGGTAGTGGTGCCCTTGATGGTGTTGATTACGAAGAAGTTCGATATGAAGGCTATGGAATAGGGGGGGCTGCTGTGATGGTTGATTGCATGACTGATAACCGTGTTCGTACTGTGGCTGATGTGCGCCATGCGTTTACTAAGTATGGCGGAAATCTGGGTACAGACGGTTCCGTCAGTTTCTTATTCAAACATTGTGGTCAGTTAATTTTTTCCCCAGGAACCAATGAGGATAAGCTCATAGAAGCTGCTTTGGAGGGAGGGGCTGAAGATGTGATCAGTAATGATGATGGTAGCATCGAAGTAATTACTGCTCCTTATGATTTTATAAACGTTAAAGAAGCATTGGAGAAAACAGGATTTAAGGCTGAGTTCGCAGAAGCGACCATGAAGCCAAGCAATGAGGCTGTATTAACCGGCGATGACGCCATAAAAATGCAGAAGCTACTGGATGCTTTGGAAAATCTTGATGATGTGCAGAATGTATACACCACAGCAATCCTTGATGAATAAGAACTATATTGACAGGTGACAAAATCCGTATTCTTGGCATAGATCCTGGTCTGCGTATTACTGGTTTTGGCGTGATCGATAAAAATGGGAGTAATTTAACCTATGTCAGCAGCGGCAGTGTTAAAACCTTTGAAGGTGAATTGCCTTCGCGTCTTAAGTTGATTCTGGATAATTTGAATGAAGTCATCACGCAATATCAACCTGAATACGTCGCCATAGAACAAGTATTCGTCAATATCAATCCACAATCAACATTATTACTAGGTCAGGCAAGAGGTGCGGCTATCTGTGCAGCAGTGATGAATGATCTGACGGTGAGTGAATACACTGCATTACAAATAAAACAAGCAGTGGTGGGCAATGGCCATGCAAAAAAAGATCAAGTGCAGGATATGGTCATGCGATTACTTAATCTGGTCGGCAGCCCAAGTGCTGATGCGGCGGATGCTTTGGCTTGTGCGATTTGTCATGCCCATGGTGGAATGGGTTTAGGGAAGATTGCAACTACAGGCTACCGCATGAAACGCGGACGTTTAGTATGATCGGACGATTAACTGGCATCTTGCTTGAAAAACATCCACCGCAGGTGCTGTTGGATGTGCAGGGGGTTGGTTATGAAATAGATGTGCCGATGAGTACTTTTTATGATCTTCCAGCGATTGGTGCGCACACAACATTGTATACACATCTTGTGATACGTGAAGATATGCATCTGTTGTTTGGCTTCGCAACGGAATCAGAGCGCCTGACTTTTCGCCAGTTGATAAGGATTTCGGGTGTGGGTGCAAGAACTGCGTTGGCTCTTTTATCGGGTTTGAGTGTGCCTGATTTGTATCGTGCTGTGGGAGATCAGGATAGTACGCGACTCATCCGAGTGCCCGGCATCGGGAAAAAAACGGCTGAGCGCTTGCTGCTGGAGTTGCGGGATAAGCTGGATTCTGCAGTGATCAATTTAGACCAAGGCCTATCTGCTCCAACTAATGGCGGGGATATACTTAATGCTTTGTTATCATTGGGTTATAGTGACAAGGAAGCCGATTGGGCCATCAAGCAAATAGCATTAAATGCAACCGTGTCCGATGGTATACGGCAAGCATTGCAACTATTGTCTAAGGAAAAGTAACAAGAGCACAAATCGGGTTAATGAATGATTGAAACAGATCGACTAGTTGCCGCAGCCACTTCATCATCCCAGGAAGAAATTCTGGAACGTGCACTACGTCCCAAGCAATTGGAAGAATATGTTGGTCAGGAAAAAATTCGTGGTCAGTTGCAAATCTTTATCGAAGCAGCTAGAAATCGCCAAGAGGCACTTGACCATGTTTTGTTGTTTGGTCCCCCGGGGCTGGGTAAGACTACGCTCGCGCATATTATTGCTAGAGAAATGGGCGTTAATCTGCGCCAAACTTCTGGTCCAGTTCTGGAACGTCCCGGTGATCTGGCAGCTTTACTGACAAATCTTGAACCTAACGACGTTTTATTTATTGATGAAATTCATCGCCTGTCTCCGGTGGTGGAGGAGATACTTTATCCAGCACTGGAAGACTATCAATTGGATATCATGATTGGTGAGGGCCCAGCTGCGCGTTCTGTGAAACTGGATTTACCTGCATTTACCCTTGTTGGTGCTACTACGCGCCGGTATGCTTACCAATCCATTGCGCGATCGTTTCGGCATTGTTTCACGTTTGGAATTTTACACGCCGGAAGAGCTCCGCAAGATTGTCATCCGATCTGCCGGGTTATTGAAAGTAGAAATATCACCCGATGGTGCATTTGAGATTGCGCGTCGTTCGCGTGGCACTCCACGGATTGTTAATCGATTACTTCGCCGTGTGCGAGATTTTGCTGAAGTTAAAGCCGATGGACATGTGACTCATGCAGTAGCAGATTCGGCTTTAAGTATGCTGGATGTGGATGAAATTGGATTGGATGTCATGGATCGAAAGTTGTTGCTTGCTGTAATAGAAAAATTTAGTGGAGGGCCAGTTGGTGTTGATAATCTCGCAGCGGCAATTAGTGAAGAGCGTGACACAATTGAAGATGTGCTTGAGCCTTATTTGATTCAACAAGGTTTTTTAAAGCGTACGCCAAGGGGCCGCATGGCAACTGCAGCAACTTATCAACATTTTGGCATCGCTTTGCCGAGAAATGGGTTAAGCGGCGATTTCTGGGAAGAGAATAACTTATAATCAATCATTTTATCGTTCACGACTTATGCAAATTCAAACATTACGCATCATCGTAGCTTTATTACTTACATTGGTTGTTATGTTGTATTTTTATACCAATCGAGAAAAAGATTATTACAGTAAAAGCGCAGAACCTGCTGTTGCCAGGATACTGACTGAAATCTCTGGCTGGGAAAAACAAGTGCTCCTGACTCATTTGGCGCCTGAAGCGAAGCAAACAGTGAGTGATGAACAATTGGATAAACTGATGAATCTGTATCGTAGCTTTGGTCGATTCCGGTCTGTTCAAGAGCTTAATTTTTCGCGTACTGTCAGTGCATTTTCACTTGTGGGTGAGAAGCGCATCAATTATTCAGGCATTGCAAATTTTGATACTGGGCCTGTTAACCTTAATATAACTTTGTTAGAACGAGGAGGATATTTTCTTGTCTACAATTTTACATTAGTGAAAGCTACACAAGAACAGGGTAATTAATCGGCCGGTCTAATTCATGGTATTATTCCGTGAACTATATATGGGATTTTATAGTCTTATTTGTCGTTAGAATAATCTTGTTTTAATTTTATAGTGGAGGCAATTTATAATGAATCAAAATTACTCAACAGTTGCTCAAAGATCGTCGTCAGCTATTGCGACAAACAAAGTGTTACGCAGTACATATATGCTTTTATCCCTGACATTATTGTTCAGCGGTCTTACTGCTGCACTTTCAATGTTCATGAATATGCCACCGATGACTTATATGATCTCTGTTATTGGCGGTATGGTGATTGCTATGTTTGTTCTGCCTCGTTTTGCTAACTCATCAGCCGGTATAGGAATTGTTTTTCTCATTACGGGTATGCTGGGATTTGGATTGGGGCCAATACTGAGTATGTATGCTTCATTGCCTAATGGTGGAAATATCATTACGTTGTCGCTTGGAGGCACCGGTGCCATATTTATGGGATTGTCAGCATATGCACTGGCTACACGGAAAGACTTCAGTTTTCTGGGCGGCTTTTTAATGGTGGGTTTTCTTTTGGTGTTATTGGCGGCACTGGCAAATATATTCCTACAGATACCAGCCATGTCATTAATGATATCAGCTGTAGTTATCATGATTATGAGCGGTTTTATCTTGTATGACACCAGTCGAATTATTCACGGTGGTGAAACCAATTATGTGTTAGCGACCATCGGCTTGTACATGACAATCTTCAATATCTTTATTAGCCTACTGCAAATACTGGGTATTATGGGCAATGACGATTAGTTCTTAACGATAGGAATGAATATTCAAAACCCCGGTTAAGCCGGGGTTTTGTTTTGGACAAAAGGGCTTTGTAGAAGAAGGCATTCAGGAAGAGGGCAATATGGACTGGATGGAAATTGTTTCTGCTTTGGCGCTAGTGATGTTTATTATTATCCTGTTACCAGCTACCCGGGATATGATGAGGAATAGTTCAAAGGGGTCATCGGAAGATTGGATGGGTTTTGTCATTCCCATTGTTGTTGTAGTTTTATTTGTTATGCTTTTGGTTAAATTGGTGTGACGCAAATTTTCTGCAGTTGTGAACTTACTTTCAAGATCCGCTCGTAAAATAGACTGCTTAAAACTATTAATGGCCGAATAAATAAGAAACAAAGAATTTATTTGCCAATGCAAAAATGAGAAAAAATTTCTCCAAGTAGATCATCGGCAGTAAATTTACCTGTTATTGCCGATAGAGCGCATTGTGCAAGTCTGAGTTCTTCGGCGAGAAGCTCCAACTGAGATTCATTTGCAGTAAATCTCTGGGCGTTTCTCAGATGTTTCTTGGCTTGTGTCAGTGCTTCCAGATGGCGTTGCCTGGCCATAAACACCCCCTCGCAGGTCTGATTGAATTGCCAGCCGGCGATATCTAGGATTTTTTTGCGTAGTAATTCGATACCCTCTCCGGTTTTGGCAGAAATATGAATTCTGATGTCAGTTTTTTTACCTTCAATTCTTGACTGAGTACCCAGAAGGTCAATTTTATTGAATACAGTGATTAGGGGTTTGTCAGAGGGAATACATTTCTGTATTTGATCTTTCGTATCAGGTTGATGCTGGCTACTATCTATCAGATGAAGCACAAGGTTGGCACTTCTAATCGCAGTATGCGTGCGTTCAATGCCTTTTTGCTCGACAATATCACTGGTTTCTCTCAGACCCGCTGTGTCAATAATATGAATGGGTATGCCGGCAATGGCGATAGTTCTCTGGATAGTGTCACGAGTGGTTCCCGGGATTTCTGTTACGATGGCGGCATCATCTTCAACCAATTGGTTCAACAAACTTGATTTGCCCACATTGGGAGCGCCTACGAGAACAATTTTAATGCCTTCCTGCAACAAGTTTCCTTGTCGTGCTACGTCGAATATTTGCTCAAGTAATGAATCAATATGATTCAGTCTTTCTTTAATTTGCAATGCCTGTAAATTATCAATCTCATCTTCTGGAAAATCAAGAATTGCTTCTATAAGCATGCGAAGTGCGATCAATAAACTTGCCAATTCTTCAATCCGGGCTGAAAAACGGCCTTGCAAAGAATTGATTGCACAACGTGCAGCTTCATGCGTACTGGCTTCGATGATGGCAGCCACACTTTCGGCCTGGATTAAGTCAATTTTATTATTGAGATAAGCACGTAGTGTAAATTCACCGGGTTGCGCTAAGCGGGCACCTGCAGAAAGGCATCGGTTAAGTAACAGATCCATGACTGCTGGTCCGCCATGTCCTTGTAATTCAAGTATGTCTTCGCCAGTGTATGAATTGGGTGCCGGAAAATAGAGCGCGATACCTTGATCAATGATTTGACTGTCAGTATCCAGGAAATTGCTGAGGCAGGCGTGGCGTGGTTCTGGGAGTTTGCCAAGTATCATTTCTGCCACGTGTTTGAGGTTACCGCCAGAAATACGTATTACGCCAATCCCGCCTTTTCCATGGGGTGTTGCAATTGCTGCAATGATATCAGAGCTTGCTATGAATAATCTCCATGGTTGCCATTGGAAGTTGTCGGTTATTCATAATGATGTATAACCGGTGAATAGTCTTTTATTTTTTCCTTGCTCCGCGTTATTTGCCATTGCTGGGTGATTGAAAGGATGTTGTTACAGAGTGAATAAAGTACAAGTCCAGACGGGAAAAAGAAAAAGAAAATGCTAAATGCAATAGGCATAATCTGCATTACTTTTGCCTGCATTGGATCTGCAGGTGTAGGACTGAGTTTGGATTGGAGCCACATCGATATGCCCATAATTACCGGAAGCACATAATAGGGATCGGGTACAGACATATCAGTAATCCATAAAGCAAACGGCGCATAGCGCAGTTCAACAGCAGCCATTAAAGTCCAGAACAAAGCAATAAATACAGGAATCTGGACTAGGATTGGTAAACAACCGCCCATTGGATTAATTTTTTCTTCTTTGTAAAACTCCATCATTGCTTGATGCATACGCTGGCGATCACTTGCGTATTGTTCACGTATCCGCTGCAATTTGGGAGTGACCACCCGTAACTTAGCCATGGAGCGATAGCCTGCTGCAGATAATGGGAAGAATATCAACTTGACAGTCAACGTCAGGAGAATAATTGCTGCACCCCAATTGTCTGTCCATGTGTGATAAAAGGAAAGCAACCAGAATAACGGTACAGCAAGTACTGTTAACCAGCCATAGTCAACCGTAAGCTCAAGTCCTGGTGACAGTTCAGCAAGTTTGTTTTGTTCCTGCGGACCTGCATAGAAAGGCATTGTTATGTTTTTAGCTTGGCCTGGCTCAATTGCTCCAATGGGCGCAATAACACCAGCAGTATATTGGTTTGGCGCCAAGTGTTTTGCGAAATACTCACGGGGCGTGTTTTGAGGAGGTAGCCAGGCAGTCAAGAAATAGTGCTCCAGCATCGCTATCCAGCCATTATCTGCATTGGTTGGGTATTCCGCTTTATTTTTGTCCAGGTCGGAAAATTTTATTTTTAGAAATTTGTCCGCTTCCGTGTACATCGCAGCTCCTGTATAGGAGTGGACCATTGTACTAGCACCTGTAGGGTCGTTTGCATCCCGTAACATCTGAAAATATGAGAATGGAATAATTGTAGTTTCACTATGATTAGCTATTTCAAATTTAACATCAATTACGTAGCTACCGCGATGGAAGGTGTAAATCTTGGCTACTTGTATACCATCCATTTCGGGTGCCAGGAGGCGTATCACTACCTTATCCTGACCAGGTTCTAGTTCATAGTTATAATTATTAGAATCTACAGTATATTTTGTTTTGTGATTAGGTAACCCATCGCCGATCAATCCTGATTGCGCGACATGGAACCGCGCTGTTTTATCCAATAGTAGCTCGTATGGTTTACTTTTATCTTCTCTGGATGGATGTTTGATTAAACCAAGTTGCCGTATATCGCCGCCTGCTGTATCAATTTCAGCAACGACCATATCCGTTCTGATGTGAATTTTTTCACCTATCGTGAATAGGTTGGGAGTAACGGATGGACTGGTGCTTTCTATTCCAGAAGAAACCCGAGACTCCCCTGTTGACGAAGTGAGTTCATCACCTGGAACTGGAAGCGGGTCATGTCGCTGGTTTGATGAATCCGTGGCTGCTCCAGAAATTACTTGTGACGCAGGCGGGTATATTTCCTTTTGCCATGCATCCCACAGAAAGAGTAATGAGGTGGAGAAAATGATAATAAGTACAAGTTTTTTTGTTTCCATTATTTATCTGATCAGGTTGGTTTTTTTGACAAAACTACTTGTGTGCGATACGTGCCAATCGATTCTGCAATTGGATGCTTTGCTGTATTCTCATTGTATTCCATAGTTACCTTGTCGATTATTTTTGCAGGTATAAAGTAGTCGATTAGCTATCCGCGATGGCGGAAATCGATACTTCATTAGGGAACCGGCTCGTAACCGCCTTTACTCCAGGGATTGCATCGCAGTATGCGCCAGATACTTAATCGTGTTCCATGGAATAGTCCATATTTTGTGTATGCCTCACAGGTATATTGTGAGCAGGTTGGACTAAAACGACATGAAGGCGCAAAAAGAGGACTGATAAAGTACTGGTAGAATTTTACTAAGGCAATAATTAATCGTGACATTGCTGTAGTTGGAGCATTAATAATCGCGTTTCAGTCGCAAGTTTTATCGATTCATTCCTGGCAACGGAACGATGTAATCGTATTATCCAATCTTTTTTATTTGTTTGATCGTTGAGCCGGTTTCTGCGAAATGTCTCTCGTAGTATACGTTTAATCCAGTTGCGCCTGACTGCGTGCCGCTCAATTTTCTTAGAAACGATTAGCCCAAGTCGCGCATATCCAAGCTCATTCGGCCGCATATAAATCCGAATTAAATTGCCGCTAACCTGTTGTTTTGAATTAATTATTTCAGAAAATTCTGTTGCTTTATGCAGTCTGCAATTTCTCGGCAAGGAGTGAATTTCAACAAATCTAAAAATAAAAAAATTTTATCCAATAAAATTAAACACTCAATCGAGCACGACCTTTTGCGCGGCGAGCTCGAATCACCGCGGCACCAGCGCGCGTTTTCATGCGCACAAGAAACTTATGGGTATGCTTTCTTCTAGTAACGGAAGGCTGATAAGTACGTTTCATTTTTCTCTCTAAATTTATTTAGTCAATGGAACCGCGTATTACAACTTGTTATGGGGTCTGATGTCAATATCATTTTTATGAATCTGCTCTACCTTCTCATAAAATAGAATAAGTAATAGGCGTGGAAAAATATCCTAAGATAATAATTATATGTAGAATTGTATTTGTACTTGGAAGAGCAATACATAATGTGATTCTGTGATTATTAATAATTGTGTATTGCAATAGTTCAGGGGATTCTTACTTGGTCCCAGATTTAGGCGGTACGAAGCACCTGCACGAGTCCTGCAGGCCGCTTTCCGGCATTCTTGCCGCCCGCCCGTTCTTTCTCCTTACCAATAGCCTTGCTATTGCCTCGTCAAACGGACGAAAATCTGCTCGGAAATCGACTCGGCAGCATCTCGTACCCTTATGGGAAATCTGGGTTGATTGCAATTCCCACAGGGCTAATCTGTTCTGATTGCTAATATATTCAAAAGCATGATGTTACGTTGATTTCCGGTTAGTATCCAAAAAACACTAACAAGATCTGATTAAACATTATGAAATCAATAATATATAATTTCTGGTTATTCGAAAAAGCTGAATTTCTTGGTTTCTGAGGTTAGAACAAATTTGCCGTGGCAATTCCCAGGAGATGGCTTTACATTTTTCTAACTAAATGGTATTAAAGAAGCGGTTATTTTTCATAATAATGGGGAATTAAGAATTTATTGCCCTATAAGTTAGATGGGGTAAAAAAGTAGCTTTTTTTATTTTATCTGAATAAATAATATGAGGAATTCGTATGGTTAATGCGGTCGCAATTTCTAACAATCGCAGTCAGGATCGTCGGCAAAGTACGCCGTTTTTCTGTTCTTTTCATTTGGGAATAAAAGCTGGAAGAAGAATAGGCGAACGAAGAACAACGAATAGAGGGGAACCAGTGTATGTGGATTGTTATGCAGCACATTTGATGTTGTGTGTCATTGGCATTCTATTTTTAAGTATGGCTGATGCTTTCTTTACGCTGAATATCCTGGCTAATGGCGGCAAAGAACTTAATTGGTTTATGGCGGTACTTATAGAAGACAGTGTAGAAAAGTTCGTTATCTTCAAATTGGCACTTACATCGTTGGCGCTTATATTGCTCGTTATTCACCATAACGTTCGGCTGACTGGAAGAATGCGTGTAAGGCATCTTAAGTATATGGTTTTAATTGGCTACAGTGTATTAGTTGGTTATGAATTGCATTTGCTGGAATTAGCTGCTGCGTATTGATGTTGATTATGCTTGGAGCCGGACTGCTTTCAAATATGTCGGCTGCAGATTCCTGCAACTGCTGCTTCCATGCCGAGATCTTTCCGGGGGTTACATCAAAGTATTCAGCCAATTCTGCCAGTGTCTTGTCGACATTGACCGTTGATCGCAGAATCTAGTTATGAGCTGTAAAATAGCTGGCTATATTTCTCAAATCATCTAATACCAGTGTACCAGCAGCTAACTGAAGGCGAAGATAC
Source organism: Nitrosomonas sp. (assembly GCA_016721865.1). Lineage (GTDB taxonomy): Bacteria > Pseudomonadota > Gammaproteobacteria > Burkholderiales > Nitrosomonadaceae > Nitrosomonas. The sequence continues at coordinate 24,293 of JADKHF010000046.1, forward strand.
GCGAGCAGATAATTATATCTTGCTTCCGCAAGATCGCGCCGTGCGGTGTGTAATTGTTGCTGAGCGTCTAAAAGATTTAAATTAATGCGTATGCCACCCCGAATGCTCTTTTGTGTTGCATCCACAAGCAGTTCGGCTGATTTGACAGCCAGTTCCAGCGATTCAATTCTTTTGACACCGCTGAGTAAAAGATTATATTGTTTGCGTAGCTCAACAAGCACTTTGTGAGATATGGCATCCAGATCAGCTTCAGCTTGTGCATGCCTGGCCTTTGCCTGAGTGGTGATAGCATTTACGCGGCCACCCGCGTATAAAGGAATGCTGATCTCGACACCTGCCGCAGCCAGATTAAACTCTCGATTTGCGGTAACAAATGATCCGGATTTATTATGAGTTAAGCTGGCGACGAGGTCCACACGAGGAGCATGGCCAGCGTAGCTCTTTCTGATTTCCTCTTTTCCGGAAGTTACTGCATGGCGTTGTGTCACCAGTTCAGCATTGCGCTCAAGCGCTAATGCATACCAGCTGTCATAGTCTTGCAGTTGAATGGCACGCGAACTGAACATGTCAGACAAACGATTCAGATGGGTAATTTTATGTCCTACAATTGCCTCAAGTTTAAGTTGAGCTCCTTCCAGTTCATCATTGGCTTCAATAACACGTGCTTGTGCAATGGCATATTTGGACTGTGTTTCAAGCACATCGGTAGTGGTCCCTTCACCTTTTTGCAACATACGCTCATTAACGCGTTTGAGTTCTGCGAGGGAGTCAAGCTGTGTTTCAGCCAGCTTTACGTGGTCCTGCGCCAATAATGTTTCCACATAGGCCTCTACCAACCGTACTACAAGTTGCTGGCTACGACCGGTAAATTTGGCGCGGTTGGAATCAGCTTTCGCTTTGCCCTGACGGTAATTGGCGACAGCTTCTATATTAATCAAGGGTTGACGCAATGATAGGGTGCTCACTTCACTATCAAAATTGAGTGGTACGGTACCGCCGGCACCACTGGAAAGTGCCTGTGTTCCAGTAGTTTTGCTCTGTGTATGGGAAATTGATAAATTAGGCAATAAACTGGCTAGACCGATAGCCTCTTCTTGCTGCCCCGCTTCATTTTCATGGTATGCGGAGCGATAGGTTGGGTCATGCTGTAATGCAGCCTCGTAAGCATCCAGCAGACTTAATGCACGGGCATGATTCATCTGGCTGAACAGAATAATAATACAGACTAAACCAAGAAACTTTTTGCAGGTGAATATCATTGCAACTATTCTTCACTTAGGGATGAGTGAAGACGATCAAGTATTGGTTTGAATAAATAACTCATTAATGACCGTTCACCCGTTTTAATAAATATCTCTACCGGCATGCCTGCTCTGATCTGCTGATCGGACAATTGTTTAATACCTTCTGAAGTCACCTTAGCTTTCATATTGTAATACGGAAGTCCAGTTCGTTCATCCATTAGACGATCCGCTGATACCTGTGTGACGGTGCCTGGGATATTGGGTGTTTTCTTTTGATTAAGAGCGGAAAAAATCAGATCAACAGGAAGGTCGACATGAACCTTGTCAATTAAATGAACAGGCACTTGCCCAGTAATGACCAACAGATCATCACTAGGAACAATATCCATCAACTTAAATCCTGGTCCGATAACGCCCCCTTCAGTAAACACATTCATGCCTACCACGATGCCATCAACAGGAGCTCTAACCTCTACATTAGCCAACTCAAAATCCTGCCCACTCAAACGGTTGCTAAGACCATCCGCTTCGCGCTGTATATCAGATAATTGCTGACGTACTTCTTTCTGGTATTCCTGTTGCCGGTGAATGCGGCGCTGTTCCAATTCTGTGATCTGGCTTTGAGTGCGGCCAATATTTCCGTTATCCGAGGAAATTTCACCCGCAAGTTGCGTATAGCTACGTTCAAGATCCAGAACCCGGTTACGGGGTACAAACCCATCTTTTGCCAGGTCCCGAAGATTAACAAGTTGTTCTTCCAGAAATTTCAATTGCTGATTTTTACTGATCTTTGATGCTTCAAGCCCGCGCAGTTGTACTTTTAGGCCGGATGTGCTCTCATCAAGGGCAGCTATTTCGTGTTGCAAGGCCAGTCTGCGCGATGTAAATAGCTGATTTTGTATGATGAGGTTATTGGCAACACGCGGATCACTTTGCAGTGATAGTAATTCCGCAGGAAATGTAATTTCATTTTTGCTATCACGCTCTGCCAATAAACGTGCTTCCACTGCGCGCGCAGTATAAAGTTGGCTGCGGGTTATTTCGGCTTGGGCTTTGATCTGAACATCATTCATACGTACTACTACCTGGCCTGTCGTAACATGATCTCCTTCCTTCACCAGGATGCGATCTATAGTGCCCCCGGTTTGATGTTGTACCGCCTGAAGATTACTAGCTACAGTGACTGTGCCTGAAATCGGCACGCCTTTGTCCAGCGGTGCGAAAGATGCCCACAGAATAAATCCGCAAAAGCCTGCCAGAACAATCCACCAGCCAAGTTTGGTATGTTGGGTTTCATCAGTTTCAACCTGATTGGATAAATCGACGGGAACATTCTCAATAATTGTTTCCTTTTCTTCAGCTACAAGCTTCATTATTATCCCTGTTCGATGATCGATGCTTTCTCAGTTTGAAATTGAACGGCGCGCCATTTATTCGGTTTTTGAGTTGACTACATTGGCAGCCTGAGTCATCTGGTTCTGAGCAGCTTGTTTTTTGGCTTCTTGTTGTGCCAAGAGCGCTTGTTGCGCCTGCTGTTGTTGTTGGGCTAATGCTTCTATGACTTGATTTGTCGGACCAAACATTTTTGCCATGCCATCGTGTAATAGTAACAGCTTGTTTGTTGCGCTGATAATACTGGTGCGGTGTGTGATCAGGACGATGGTTTTCCCACGTTTACGCAAATCAATAATGGCTGCCAGAAGCGCCTGCTCTCCCACATCGTCGAGATTTGAATTGGGTTCATCGAGTACAATCAATGACGGATCATCATACATGGCGCGCGCTAAACCGAGGCGTTGTTTTTGTCCACCTGAAAGCCCTGTGCCGCTATCACCCAGCGGTGTGTCATAGCCGGATGGCATATTCAGAATCATTTCATGAACACCCGCCCTTTTTGCGGCCAGAATAACCTTATCCGCATGCACTTCGCCGAAACGCGCGATATTCTCGGAAACAGTGCCAGCAAATAATTCAATATCCTGGGGCAAGTAACCGATATGCGGCCCCAGCTCATCCTTGTTCCAGAGATAAACATCCGCACCATCCAACCTTACTTTCCCTGCAGCAGCTGGCCATACGCCAACCAGTAAGCGCGCCAAAGTGGACTTTCCGGATCCACTCGGACCAATGATCCGAGAACTTCACCGGCGGCCAGGGAAAAAGTTAATCCTTTGATAACAGGAAATTTACCACCGGGCGGAGCCGCTGTAATATTTTCAACAGCAATAACACCTTTCGGTTTAGGTAACGCCATGCCCGCTTCACGGGCTGGATTTTGTTCAAGTAATTTAGTCAAGCGCTCATAAGCACTACGCGTGCTGCCAATCTGCTTCCAAACACTGATTAATAACTGGACCGGTGCAATGGCTCTACCTAATAGTATTGAACCGGCAATCATCATTCCGGGGGTAATACTGTTATCCAAAACAAGTAAAGCGCCTAATCCCAGCATGAGTGATTGCAATGCGACAGTAAAAGATTTTGACAGTGCGGTGACAATACCTGCTTTTTCACTTGCCTCAGCTTGTAAGTTAAGAAAACGGCTATGCAATTTATACCAGCGTGATTGAATATTGGGCAGCATACCCATGGCTTCAATCACTTCGGCATTACGCAAATTATTTGATGCTACATTGGTCGAAGCGATTGCCATTGAATTAGCTTCGGCTAAAGGTTTGTGTGAAATTTTTTCATTAATATAGGCCAAAACGATCAATATGGCAGTACCACATAAGGCGAATGTACCCAGAGCAGGATGAAACATAAATATAACGAATAAATAAATTGGAAACCATGGTGCATCAAAAAAGGCAAACAATGCGTTGCCGGTCAGGAATTGCCGCAAATTGGTTAGATCTTTTAAAGCCTGTCCGGCACTGCTATTACCTTGTTTTAAGTTTTCCTCAAAAGCCGCAGTATAGACGCGCTTATTCAATTTCATGTCGAGTTGAGTTCCGACGCGGATCAATACAAAGGTACGTACATATTCCAGTGCACCCAAAAAAACATAAGCGCCCAGCATGATCAGTGTCAGCATTAACAGAGTCATTTCGTTGCGGCTGGTTAATACGCTGTCATAGAGCTGTAGCATATAAATGGCTGGCATGAGCATCAGCATATTGATGACTGCGCTAAAGACACCTATGTTTCTAAAGGTTTTCTTGAAGCTGGTTAATACCTGTGCTACTTCATTCTGAGGCGTTTTAAATTTGAATTTCATTTATCAATGCCATGTATTGTGTCACCCATTCAATAATTGGAATGTGCTGAATTAATTATGATTGCACATTGTTAGTTAACAGGTAAATCTTCGGCTTTCAGTTTAAACGATCCAGGGCGGAAGTTTAGATCCCGTTTTGCATCTGAGCAGTCAAATGTTAAATCCTGATTCATTCTTCTCGCCATTGCAGATGTCCAGTTGCGGTAACGTGGCACCCAGCTAACTCCCCATGTCGCTATCTGAAAAAGCCAGAGCGGTACCGTCAACATGCGTGGCGGACGATTCAGTGCCTTAAACACGCGTTTAACCATTTCGCGATAAGGTAAAGTTTCTTCGCCAGTTAGATTATAGGAACGATTAGTCAAGTTTAGTGCCAAGTGCCGCATAACATGCTGACGCGACATCTTCAACGTGAACAGGTTGCCGCAATCCCATGGCCGGTCCCAGTAATGGGAAAAAGCCAAAGCGGCGGATAAACCGGACAATTTCAGCAATATTCTTATCGCGTCCATAGCCATAAATCAACGTTGGGCGCAAAATAATCCATTTTACCCCATGCGTGGCTGCCCATGTTTGCACAAATTCCTCACCTTTTATCAATTGCTGCGCAATTTTTCGTTCGCTGGGGTCGGATGAATGATTCTTGGTGTAGCGGCTGGTGGAAGATAGTACAACAATCCGTCGAGCACCATAGGCTGATAAGAGATCAAAGTGCTCAGGTAATATCCAAATGGGAGCAACGCATAACCAAACGGCAATATTAATTTTCTTTGAGTTGATGCTTAGCTGATTTGTGGTATCAAGCTGTTGCCAGGTGATTCGCGGATGGCTTTGTGTAATCGGATGGCGAGAAAAAGCGGTGATATGCCAATTGTTTTGTATCAATTGTTTCAGCAAGCATTCACCGATTAGACTGGTTGCACCGAGCAATCCGACATGTCGCTCACTCATGTTTTAGTTTCAGCAGCTTATGAAGGTTTTGTAGCGGATAGAGTATCACAGTGATACCGAAGCGAAGCCATATGGCGAAGGTGACCAGTCCCATCAGTGCACGGGGGTACTGATGCCGAAAAAATTTCTGGTAAAAACGGAGCATACCTTTATGTTTATGCCAGGCGACAAAGAATGGCCGGGCACGGCTGCAGGTTCCCTGAAAATGGGTAACCGGAGCATCCGGTACAAAAACAATCTTCCAGTTTTTTTGCTTGAATCGCATACACCAATCCAGATCCTCGCAATGTAAAAAATAATTTTCATCCCATGGACCCACATCATTAATTGCCTCACGTCGTACCAGCATCAATGCGCCTGAAATCGCTTCAACTTCAATGGGAGCATGTGGCAATGGTTGTTTATCCAGATGAAAATCAAAAAATAGCTGCGGCCAGTATTTCTCCAGGCGATACAAGCCAAAGGCGCGCACAAATGCCCGCCACGGTGAAGGGATGGCACGCCGTCCACCGCCTTGCTCGGAACCGTCCGGGTTAATCAGATAACCGCCGACCATGCCGATATGGGGATCTGATTCCAATACCTGAACCATGCGCCGTAATGAACCGCTGCTTAAAATGCAATCGGGATTGAGGAAAAGTGTATAGGGCTGAGTTGATGCAGAAAGACCGGTATTGCAGCCGACGGAAAAACCCGGATTTTTACCGGTTGTAATTAAATTTAAGCGATTTTCATCAGAGAAACAATGTCTCAGTTGTTCCATGCTTAGATCTTCCGAAGCATTGTCGACTATAATGACTTCCCGTGCTTGTTCAAGCGCGGCGTGAACGCACCGGGTTAATAGCTGACCGGCATTGTGATTTACAATCAGTATTGATACTGATTGCAGATTGTGCGTTTCCGTATTCATTGGTAGCTCTTTATAGTTTTCCTGTTCGCCGGTTAAATCCATCCTTCAGGCCTTTCAGCATCATGCGCAAATTGGTTATTCGATTGGGTGAAAATAACGTGAAAAAAAATAGCATACATAGAATACGCAGCTTGTCGGCCCGTTTCCACGCTTCAGGCATATAAGGACGTTGCCACAGCAACGCGCTATTTCTAAACATATAATAATAGCGGAAAGGCTGATGAAAGGAGATATTTCGCCAGCGTCCCCACCAGAAGCGAATGTGCTTGTCACCTAAGGAATGTTGCATGATAGCGTCACATACTCCATATAACGCAAGGCCTTTGGTTTGTGCCCGAAAACACCATTCCGTATCAATGTGATCAATAAAAAGTCCATCATCCATATCACCCACTTGATCCAATGCGTGCGTTGCAATGAGTGAACCAGAGGAAATCAGAAAATCCGCACGTGTGTAGTTGGTGTTGTCGTCATTGGTTATTCGCGCTAACCCAAATCGGGAAATGCGCACAAATTGTGATAGTTGTGAAGATGTACTATCGCGGTAACGCGGCGCGACAGCGCCAACCAAGATACCCTGTTTTTCAAGATTCTGGTATGCATCATGCAATTTGCTCAGCATATCTGATTCCGGGATGCTGTCTTGATCCATCAGCAGCACAAAAGCAGCGTTCAAGTCACGCGCAACCGATATGCCGGTATTAAAGGCTTTGCCAAGGCCATCATTATGTTGCAGTTTGATCAGATTGACTCTATTGAAGTACGCTTTATCAAGGCGTTTAGTGATCTCAACGACATCACACCTCGAATCATTATCCACAATAACAACGTCTTGGACTTGGGAAAGTAATGCAGTGAGATTTGCAATCAATGTAGATTCATCGGGGTTATAAGTGACGACTACCGGCACAATATCCGTATACGAATTTTTCAATCGATTGCTCTGTGGATTAAAATTGAAATCACTTGGCGCTTACTTGGAAATTCGGTACTTTCATCGGGCATATCGCCATTCAGATGAAGTAGGGTAAGGGAATTCACCAAGGTGAGGTAGAAATGCAAAACATGCCTTCCTTCATTTAAACCGTGATAAAAGAAATGATTCAAGGCGGCTTGCGAAGCGCCTGATTCTATAAGAAATGCCCACCGGTTTATTATTATTCGGATTTGCGGGTATGTCGTACGTAAACTTTTTTTCCAATTCATGGGCCTTTCCGCCAATAAAAGAGCAACTCCCGGCAACGGCTACTGATGGATATTTTTCTGCCAGATAGCGAAGACCTGCATGATACCTTTCCGTCACTTTTCCATATGAGTAGTGCTGAAATCTAAGCGGAAATATTTTTACATCGATTCCATGCCTTTCCTGGGCGTTGATGGAAAAATCTTCTGCATACAAGTCAAATGTCAAGTTCTCATCAAAGCGAAGGAGCGCATGGTTAGCGAGCAGTGATGTATGAACCAAAATACTCTGGCAATCGAGGGTTTGCACTTTGACTGTATCGAGTACCACATTTCCAACATCAAGTGGACCCGAGCCATCTTTCTTGCTACAAATATGCTTTCCGTATCCAACGGATACGTCATGTTCAAGATTTGCACCGAAAGTACCATAAACGTTCCTCCGATCTAAGCCATCAACTGTAGCCAAGTCACACTTAATCTCGAAATCCTCATGAACAAAAAAAAGCCAACAATCATCATTGATGTGATTTTCAATTGTTTCATTATAAATGACGGGTAAACCGCGATTGAGTTGCCTGTTATCAATGCCGATTAAATCATAGCAATTCACATTAGGATTAGATATAAAAAACCTGTTGTACATTTCCGGGGTAATGAAAACGGTCACCAATTTTATGTCGTGCATACTAATCTCCGTGCAATAAACATTGAAATGTGCGATGTTGCGCTGAAAGAAACCATGTTCCACCAGAAAGAGATGACGCCATGGACGCCTAATTTTTTGTCAAACGGATCTGCACAAAATTGACAATTCTGATAACCACTCAAGTGCAAGTAACTTGTTGATAAATAGAGTTTATTAAAATCATAATGGCATTTAGGTTTTTGCAAAATTAATTTTCTGGTTAATTTGGAATTTTTGAGGGACTGATTTTCTGTATCACACATACAGAGTTATGCAGAGATCTCTTATTGCATATCCCAAAATAACCTATCTACGAAAACTCTATAATAATGTCTTATGATGATTAAAAATACTTGAGTGGTTACAAATGTTTCAACAAAAAATTTTTAAGATAATGCTCATTGAGTTTTCAGATTAAGTACTGGATGTGTATAGCTGTTACCGATCATCATCGCGTGTTTAAGTTGTCCAAATTGAACAATATCCTCTTCAGTAGCGTAATCTCGTAATGATTCAAATAATGTCTTGAAATCGTCCGCGTGAATGAAATTCATGGTATCAATATTTCGCTCTTTAATCAGGTGTGCGAAATCGAGTATGCCTTTCTGGATCTCCGCTGAAACAAGTTGCCTTTTTTTCTCATGTTCACTACTTGTTCCAGTCACTGGAACAAAATTCCCATTAACACGATCAATACGAACTACGCCATTTTGGGGAGATGAAGTTATAAGCTCGATCAAATTAAAATACTCAAGAAACTGCGAATGATTTCCTTCAAACAAGAAGCCTGTCTTGTTTTGCTTGTATGCCACGCCGTCATTCACACCGAGATAAATTCCATGCAGACTTTTCTTGGGGTAATTCCAAAGCTCCAGCAACTTTACAAGAGAGTTCTGTATGCTTCCGCCCCAGCCTACATCGACAATGACAATATCATTCTGGTCAAAGCAATTCATCTCCGAGAGATAATCAAAAAGCATGTTACGCTCCGAGACAACTTTTTCCATGATCGACTGCTTGTGTCGTAAAATGCAAGCGCGTATGTCTCGGTCAGTCCATTTAGACGGATCCGGGCCTATGTTTTTCAGGTCCGCTTCCAGGTTATCCAGATTGGTATAGCCGAATCGTTCCAAAATATCTTTCGCACTGGTATTGCCCAATGGCCCAATGAATTGTTTCAGTGCTTCCTCATCATCCGCATGTGTCAGACTCTTGAGCGAAGGGAAAAGCATGCAGCGGCGAGAGGCCATTAAATATACGGCTTGTACGTCGTCATAAAGCAATTGGTACACTTGACTCATGATGTCGCCATCACGCGCGAGAAAGTAGATTTTATCGCACGATAATTTTTTCCTCGAAAGCTGTTCATGGATAAAGCCGCAGAAAGCAGATATCAGCGCACCGCCGTACAAAAAACCGAACTACCTCCAATAATCAGGCGGTTGATCGTGAAAGCCTGATTTCCAGTAGCGGAAAGTAGCGAGTAAGAAAGACAAACCAAGACTGTGCTTCGAATTGAGAAAGTCTACTTTGGAATACAGAAATAAATCTTGCCGATAATATACGTCGTGCTCCATAAAATGGAATGCGTCAAATCCATGGGCTTGTGGCTGTGAAAAATCGGAAATACGATTGTCTCCAATGTGAATTGTAGAACCGATGCTTTCAGGAATATTCTTTTTCAGCCATTCGAATCTGCTGCCATCGCCCTTCAATAGATCATCTTCCGATGAAACATGTACGCCTTCATAAGTGCAAAACCCATTCTCATTTAGAATCCTGGAGACGGTCTCTTTGTCCAGATACATATCCGAAACGAAATATATTTTCTTTCCGGCATCCAGTAGTTTTAAATAAAAATCATAGACTTCCGGGTGAGCCACACAGAATTTAAGTTCTGCTGAAATTTCTTCTTCAATTGAGTCACTTGGCAAGTTGTTATAAATCTCAAAGATGCTGATTTCTTTGCGATCCTTATACTGCTCCCGGGTTTTTGTTTCCTGCTGAACGCGCCTGGGATGAAAATCAGGATCTTGTGTTTTAAACGAGATATATTCAAATAAATCAATTGGTTCTTTAAAAAGACGGATAATCGCTGTGTCAAATACATCGAAGAAAAAAAAGTCGTATTTCGTAATGTCGATGGTCGATAGCGGCAGGTAATTGTGTTTTTCTAATCTTGCTGCTGGTTTGGCCTTTAGTCCGGTAGCTATTGTCCCGTGGTTTTTGTGAAGTGCCCTCAAACGCCACTTTATTCCGTTTAGGCCCTCGTTACGTAGGATGCTAAAAGTACGTCGCAAGAGTTTATAACCTGATTCGCGGCGATAGTATTGAAGGGTTAAATGGGAAACGGGTCTTCCGTATTGCAAAATTTTTCGTGTCGTTCGGCTAAAAAAGCGAACAGGCGCTGTCAGCTTCCAACTTCTCGAATCGAAAATTTCTGCAATAGTGGATCTCAGTTGCATAATCTGCTCATTGCGTTCGGACGCCGTTTGGTCAAGCGTGGCGATGCGCTCTTCGTTTTCGGACACCGCTTGGTTAAGGGTAACGATCCGCACTTCGTGCTCGGCTTGCAATCGTTCCTTTTCTGCGAGCAGGCGCCGCAATTCATTTTCGGAATGGACGGAACTTCCCAACTGTTGCTGCAGTAAGACGAGTTGCTGGTGAAAATCCGTCACGAGATTATCAAAATCTTCGGTTGTCCAATCTGGCCACCATTTTTGCCATACCGTCAACCGGCATTGCCGCTGTAGCGGTAAATGACGGGCCAGGGGTAGCGACATGCCGGAATCGCCCAATTGCGCGCGGTAAACAGCACTTACCTTTACTGTATGGGCAAAGTCTGTTTTCCGGGCAACTTGAAGCCAGAAATCCCAATCCTCATAGCTGTCAAGATTCTCATCGAATCTACAGCCTTGTGCAACAAGATCGCGCTTGAAGAGCACGGCATGGATGGGAATAAAATTTCCAGCCATAAAGCGGGCTGCGGCAAAGGTTTGGTTGTAGATTCCGGAAATTACTCCCGTCTCGTTTTCGACCCGCACGCCTGCATAAGCAACTGAACAATTCTTTGAGTTTTTCAAGGTCTCGACCAGATTGGCAATATGGTCGGGATCGAAAAGATCGTCGTCATCCAGAAAAATAAAGTATTCACCACTGGCAGAGTCCAGGCCGAAGTTTGCCGCAAGGCTGCGCTTTAATCGGCTGCCAGCGCTAAATATCCGTAGCGGGAATCTCCCGCACCATTTGCTAATTTTGCGATGATTTTCTCCCTTTGCGTCTACCACCACAACCTCGATATTCGGGTAAGTCTGCAAAGCAACGGAGTCTAATGCATCTGATAGCGTGGGGCGGTCCATACTACGAATAATGACGCTGACGAGCGGCAGGTCGCTACTGTCCATAACCAGCCCCAAAGCTTTCTGACGGGTATGTTCCGACTGATAAAGTTTGATCGGATCATGGGATAATTCTTCAGCCGGGATTAGGATATAGGCTTCTGCTGCTGTTACGCTGGCGGGCAGGGTATAAGTGCGATAGCGATTGAGTGCGGCGATATGCAGGTCGTAACGTTGTTTTGCATTTTGTGACACAAAACATTCCATGGCAGCCGTTTTGCGTGTAACCAGATCACTGATATCAAGCAATTGATTGGGACGAAGAGGCATGCCTACTTCATACAGTGCCACGCGTACTGTCTTGCCTATTCTCCTGATTGCTTCGATAACGGCCATTCCCAGTGCTCGATGATCCGGGTGCATCTCAAAAACCGATGGCGCGTAAACCAGGTCAGCACCCGTTTTACGAATGGCTTTTGAAATTCTCCGTATCAGTTTTTCGCTATAACAGACTTGCCGGTCCTGGTAATGCCAGAAAACAGGAGTGCCATAGCCAAGGATACGAGCGGCGGCGATGCTTTCATTCTGACGTTGCAGGATATACTCGGTTATATTCTCTTCACTTACACCATGCGCACCATCGGATACCACAACGACGCGAACAGGAACACCTTGTTCAACGTGACGCATAATGGCCCCACCGCAACCGAATACCTCATCATCCGGATGAGGGGCAAATACAAGGGCATGTGTGCAGGGGATAGCTGCAATGGCCTGATAAGGAACGAGTGTGTTTTCCAAAAGAACCTCAATTATGGGGTGGTTTTGTATGCCAAGATATTAGTGAAAAAAACCGATTATTTTAACCTGAGTATTTTGTGCATTCCGGTCAAATCAGGAAGCGGGCGAGCTTGTGTAGTAACAGTTTACCGAAAATCCTTGTCGCCGCTCATTAGCCACCAGCGATTCTTCAGTGTTTCCGGAGTCGGTCCATTGCTCCAGGCTGTAGCGGGTATGCGGATATTTGCGCTTCTTTGGGTTCCGCCGGTTGTCGCAAAATAGGATGTAAAATTTTCTGTAATATGACAAAAAACTCGTGTAGCGCCGTGGATGCCGGCCAGTCGTCTGGCATGAATGATTAATAATGGAATCTCGGCTAAAGATGCAATTAAGTCAACAATTTCGCAACCTTCAGGATCAAAACGTAGTATCAGAATGCCACGTGCACGACCACTAAAACGATTTTTTACCAATACGATCCGGTACTGTTGATTGGGATGCTCGAGGTATCGGTGTTGCAGATACTTCCAGTCGCGCACACCGACGATTGCTTCTTGCAGATCTGCGGCCATGTGTTGCCAGCATTCATCAATAGCAGGCGCTGCGAAGTTCATTTGATTGCGATCAATATAATTTAGACGTGTTCCCCACAGCGGGAATTTTGACAAGGGCTTCCATGAGTATTCAACCATATGCCCAACTTCAGCATATAATCCGAGCCGCTCTGCTACTTTCATCGCCCGTTCGTTCGGGAAGCCAAAGCCCACCAGATAGGGTTTTCCATAGCCGACAAAGCGTTCTGGAAAGGTTGCCCCCATGAGGAAAAAAGGTCCCTTTCTGGTAAGCATGCCGCGTACACTCGCATCAACCATCACATCGCCGATTTGCACGGCGACTTGGGGCTGCCCGAAGAAGAGAATTTTTCTGTTGATGCCACCATAATGGGCGATTAGTTTATTTTCCTGCCAGACACCTATTTCACGTCCTGAATTTGAGCCATATTTCCATTGCCAGAAGGCCGGAGACATATCGTGATTAAATGTTTTTTTAAACAAGTCAAACAATTCCGGAGTCTGGTTTTTATCCAGAATCCGCAGACGCCATTTGGGCGTTGTTTTTTTTCTGAAATGTAACAAGGCATAGCCATAATGTCCGCTGGCGTATTTTTTTTGATATGTTCGGTTCGATTCATCCAGTTGGGTTAATTGCGTATCATCCAGAGCAAGATCATTGATCAGACTTTTCCGGTGTTTGGTGGTGACCTGTAGCAGGTAATCCAGTGTGGGGGCGGCCATAGCGGATAGATCGATATGTTCAACCAATTCAAACCCAAATCGCTCTGATAATGTCACCACACCACTAAGTAGATGGAGACCGCCTGCTCCGGCTTTATCGTACTTTAATGCAAATTCATCGATAATGAACAAATCACCCGATGGCGGCAGCAGATCCAGTGCTTTATCAAAAATGACCAGTGGTTCAATGTATTGTGCTGATTCCCGGAATAAAACAACATCAAAGCTTTCCGGTTGCGCGTTAAAACCTTCCAGTGATTGACAAGTCACAGAGGCGTCTTCCCCGATGGATTTCTGAATATAGGCGATTTGTTGCGCATCGGGGGTAATGCCATGAACAGAATAACCGCGCTGGGTTAACAGGGAAAAAGTGGTACCCAAACCAACGCCTACTTCCAGAATACGGCACAGGAGAGTAGGCAATCTAGCCAGCAGCAGGTCCGTAGAAAATTGCTGTGCCGCCTGCATACTGGTTTTGTCATCTTGAAACAATCCATAATGCAGATAAGTAGCGCTGCCTTCCTGTAACAATAAGGCATGAGCATAAACGTTCAACGGGAAGGGCAGATTCTTGAACGGAGAAGGTGTTACTGTGGCAACTGGAAAGATATGATCGGCTTGACGAAAAAGTTGCATGCTGGATTGCATCAGATTGTGATTAATAGTCTTGGTCATTATAGGTTGTCATGGTGCTGTTTTCCCACTGATGGGGAATTGAAAAGTAACCCTGCAAACGGCCTGTTTGATTTACTTGTAAGGTTGCTATGCCTTCTGCTGAGTCATAAACATGCAAACCGCGTTCACATAGCAGATATACACTGATCAGATATTCTCCCTTGAGCAGCGGCAATTGATCCAATTTTATGGAAAGCTGACCTGAGCCATCGGAGGCCCGTTGCAAAGGAAAATTATCTTCCCAGGTTGCTGCGCTGGTAATGATGCGGCCATCCTGAGTTTGCAGCGCCATTGCCACATTGGGGCAAGGCAGTATCGGGTCAGAGGCAAAAGTAATCAATATCCTGATACTGGATTGACCGCTTGTGATGCTGGCGTGCTGCGTGCTGGTACCATCTGCCTGTAATTTTATTTTCTCAAGATGCGCATTGCCCAACACATATTTTCTGTCTGGTATCCGGGGGTCAGTGCTGCCTGTCAATGTTTCAGGTGTTGAAATCGGCGTGCTTTTATCCAGAAATGCCTGATAAGCGGTTACCACCTGAGCCGACTCCCCATCCATGACAATTTTTCCCTGATTAATCCAGATGGTGCGATTACATAACGATTCAACCTGAAACAGGGAATGTGAACAAAACAGAATTGTTTTTCCCGCATCGCGCATTTGCATAATACGGGAAAAAGATTTGCGGGCAAAAGCACCATCACCGACCGATAAGGCTTCATCTATGACGAGAATATCCTGATCTACATTAATCGCGACCGAAAATGCCAAACGAACATACATGCCGCTGGAATAGGTTTTGACCGGCTGGTCAATGAAATCACGAACGCCGGAGAAATCGATAATACCTTCAATGCGATCGGCAATTTCTGATGGAGTTAATCCCATAATTGCTGCACTCATTAAAACGTTCTCACGCCTGGTGAATTCAGGATTAAATCCGGCCCCAAGTTCCAGTAAGGCTGCGATGCGGCCATTTATCTTCACTTCACCATGGGTGGGTGTCAAAGTACCGCAAACCAATTGCAACAGTGTTGATTTCCCTGAGCCGTTTTGACCCACAATCCCAACCACTTCTCCCGACCTCACAGTCAGATCGATGTCGCGCAACGCCCATAATTCACGGTAATATTGACGTGAGCCCCACCAGCTGTGTGGCCACAAAAATTGTTTTAAACGGTCTCTGGGGTGCTGGTACATCTGATAGCATTTAGATAGCTTTGCGGCATTAATGACTGCTTCAGAGTCGGTAAAATTAAAGGACATCAGCAAACCCCTTCCGGGTTTTCTCAAACCATACCAAACCAGCCCAGGCAATAAGCAAAGCAATCATGTAGTAAACAGTGAGTCCAAACCAATTCGGAAGCTGGCCATATAAGATCACTGCGCGAGCTTGTTCAATTATAAAAGTTAGAGGATTGAGAAACAAATAATCACGAACGGATTCCGGTAATGCTGATGCGGGGTAAAAAATGGGACTCATAAACAGCAGCATGGTCAAAATCAGGCCAATAAACTGCCCAATATCGCGAACAAAAACCCCGATTGAAGCTAATAGCCAGGATAAGCCCATGATGAGCAGCAGGAGTGGAAGTACAATGATTGGCAAGTATATCAGTGTCCAGTGGATCGGATGATCAATAAGCAGTAAAAGAAGCAGTAATACCAGAAAACTAACGCTCGCATGAAAAAGTGCAGAACCCAAAGCCACCCAGGGTAGAATTTCCAGAGGAAATATTATCTTTTTAACATAGTTGATATTGGCAAGGATGAGTCCCGGGGCGCGCGAAAGGCATTCGGAAAGCAGATTAAATATGATCAGCCCGGCAAATAATGATAAAGCAAAGGCAAATTTATCATTATAAATAGCGTTATCCGACTGATCCAGACGTGTCTTGAATACCACACTGAAGACAAATGTATAGATTGCCAGCATCAAAATGGGATTGATAAACGACCAAAATAATCCCAGAAATGAACCTCGGTATCGTCCGATCACTTCTCGCTTGATCATTTGCATGATGAGCGGGTAGTGCCGTATCAGACTTAATAAAACATTAAGAAATGGAATATTCAACGGATGCAAGAGAAGGATTCTGATGTACTGAATATGACATTATCGCAGATATCGAGGATCGTGATCACACGAGTGCCCAATATTATAAACCCGGAAAGACGTATTTGTGAATTTCCTTCCAACTACAATTGGAATAACTTTCTATCTCCTTTTGCCAGAATCGTAATCATCCTGTCTCTTCTCGTCACCCAATAGTTGATGTTCCGATGTCTTGAAAATCTTCAGGGTATTAAAAGCACACTTGAATCGCGCCTGGATAAGGCGCAAAAAACAAACAAACGCTCATACGGAAGCAGCAGAAAATCATTGCTGAAGCGCGCAAAATTCAGAATGATAATCAATTGTTGGTGGCCGCGGTACAAGAGCGTGAGCAATGGATAAACGACTGCACGATTAAAAATGTAAATTTAGTGGAAACTAATCAGGAATTATTGAATCTGTATCAGGGAAAAAGTTTTTGGCAAAAGTTCGGCGAATTTGAACCGTTAACTGGTTTGGCTAATGTTACTATCGAAAATAAGGTAGAGAGCTATCAATATAGATTGGAAGATCTGACTGTCACTCCTTTTCAAGGAACTGCCGGAAGTAACCCTCAATAAAACAATTAGTTTGTTTGAGTGAACATTAACAGAATCTGTATTAATGTTGATTCTTTGAGTATCTCAAGTGTTTGGTAATTAGCTGGATTGTATAAATTCACGATTGGAGTTCAAGGTATGAGTTAAAACGTTTGTGTTGAATGAGTTTGGTTTTTAATGTAATAGTTTGTTGTAAATAGGCAACATGTTGAATGTAAACTTCGATCGCAAACTTGCAAAGCCAGTTCGTTTTGTGCAGAATGCACGCTAACTTGGCTTTTATGGTATATCCTGCGAGCAACTGTATAAGTTGCGCAGAGGTTGCAGAGAGTCAAAGTGAAAAGTGAAAAACTTGCAAGTAATTTACTTCTTTTTGTAATTATTTTTAATTTATATCAAGGGAGCTCCCATGGCTATAACGAAACCACAAGAAACTGAAGCGCTGAAGATCGTTGCAGGTTTATTCAATGCAGCACCCGGCGGACATTATCTGAATGAGATTGCGAAATTAATTGAAGGTGGAGTATCCGGTCGTCAATTATCCGATATTTTGGCTGCTACTCCATTGTTCATAAATGATATCCTGGCTGGTAGAGTTACATATGTAGATCAGGCCGAAGCAATATTGAACAATTTTGGTTTTGTGCGTGATGATATTCCTGGCAGTGCGGCTACTGACGCTATAGAATTCGTGGTATCTGGACTTACAGCCGGTCAAGGGTGGGGGCAGATAGTTTATGAGGGAATAGTTTATTTGTCAGGTACTCCGTTGCCACAATTCACGGAAACGGCGACATTGCTGGATAATAAAGCAAAGGTCGCCGAGGAATTTTCTAAAACCAATTCTTCTACCGATCTGACGGTATTGCAAAATGCTCTGAGCAATGTCACTGGTGACAAGCCCTATACAGATGCAGATGTTCAGGCTGTGCTGGCAGGTTCCGGATCTGGATCAGGTAATATACTTCCACTGACGATTAATCAAGACACTTTAACCGGTACCCCCGGTAACGATACCTTTGTTGCTGGTGCGGCCCAGGATGGTGCAGGTAATTTGATTAACACACTACAGAATGTTGACGTTATCGATGGCGGAGCTGGTGCTGTTGATATCCTTAACGCAACCCTGTCCGAGGGTGTGGCTGTGGCGCCTACTATTAAGAACATAGAAAATGTCATTGCGCGTTTTGCCGATGCGGGTGCTTCCCTGGACTTGTCCAATGCCACCGGCATAACAACCGTTGCCGTGGCTAACAGCACTACCGCTGGTACCATCAACAACATTGGTTCCATCGCCTCCTTGGCCATTAAGAACCAGAATCAGAACGTTGACATTGGAGGTACCGCAGGCAGTGCCACAACGGTGGCGCTGGCTCTCGATACCGTGGGCACCGAAGATGCCAACATCACTCTGGATCTTGGTGATGACAATGCTAGCAAGGTGACCACTGCGAACATTGCTGCGAATAATGCCTATGTCAATATCGACTCCAACAACGCGGATGTGTTCACCACTGCGAACATCGCAGCAACGGGTACCAACAAGATTCTCTTCACTGACAGTGGCGCTACTTTGACGAAGGTTACTGTAACGGGTGCGGGTTCGGTTGATTTGAATGATGTACCTTTATCTGCAGTGACGACCTTTGATGCTTCCGCTTCAACGGGTAATGTTAAGGCACAGTTGACCAATGCTGCTAAGGCTGTGGCCGTTCTCACCGGTGGCGGTGCTGACGTGATCGACGCTGATGCTATTGCCACCGCTGGTTCTTCCGCCGATCTGGGCGCAGGCAACGACACCTTTTTCGTCGGTGCTAACCTGGCTTCTTTTGACAAGGGAGCCAACGGTGGCGATGGTACTGACATCATCAATATTACCGACGGTTCTAAACTGACCAGCACTACGGCCAAGTACATCACCAACTTCGAAACTCTGGATGTTTCGGGCGGAACAGGTGATTACGACGTCTCTCTGAACACTTTTGCAACCGTTCAAGTTGACGAGGCAATTGCCGGTGCTTTGGCTGGTGACGTTAAATTCACGAATGCTCCTGATACCTTTACGCTGACAGTTGCTTCCAAGGCTGAAGATGGTGATTTTGACGTTGTTAAGAACACCACAGTAACCGGAAAAGACTACGCTGGAACGACTACTAAAGGTACGGCAGAGACATTTACTCTGGTTGCCGCTTTGAACGATGGTAACAAGGACGATGTCGCTGATGGCAACATCAATGCACAAACGGTTACTGTTGCTGATGTGGAAAATCTGGTTGTTCAAGCAACGGCAGCAACACTCGATGGCGGCAGCAAAGCCCTGGCCGCTTCTAAGAGCACCCTGACCGTTGACCTTGTTGCGGCTGCCGCTGAGAAAATTACAGTTAAAGGTGATGCTTCCGTGGATCTTTCCGGCGTAACAACCATTGGTGTAGTCAGCAAGGTTGATGCTTCGGCTTCGACCGGCGATGTGAAGTTGAACCTATCTACGCAAGCCAATTCAGTTGCGTACACGGGTTCTGAAGGTGTTGACACTTATACAAGTTCTGCTAAAGGCGACACGATCTACACCGGTAAGGGCGCTGACGTTATAGTTCTGTCCGGCGCTGTCCGTGACACATTCGTGCTTAAAGCTTCCACTGACTCACAAGTCACGGATACTTCCAGGACGCTAAGATCACACTGGATACCGATACTGGTTACGATTCGATCACTGCGTTTCTTACCGGTGGCGGTGCTACTGCTGACCGTCTCGACCTGACCAACTTTGCCTTCTCGGGCGCACAGCGTGGTGTGGAAGACGTCTCTGCTCTGGTCACAGGCACTACCGATATTACTCAGCGTCACTGATTTGTTTAGCTCTGTCGCGGGTGATCGTGGTGTTGCATACTCCAATATTGGAGCTGACACTTACGTGTTCGTAGACGCAAACAAAGACGGTAATTTCACAGCCGCTGATGATATTGTTACTAAGTTTGTTGGTGTTACCAGCATCGCTGAAACCGATATCAACTTCTAATTCCTTCTGGAAAAACTTGGGAAAAGTTATTTATTTCCCAAGCTAGAAGTTATTACAACCCCGTCTCCTGTATAAGGGGCGGGGGTTTTCTTGTTGATTGCGATTTAATTGATCTGACGATCATCAAGATAAAACCCTGCTAAATAAAGTGGAAATACAAAGAGGATTTGTGATGAACGACTGGACTGCTGGCTATGTGGCCGATATAGGCTATACCTATGGCTATTACACCGAACTGAACCCCCAGCGACTGAAACTTCCCTTTTTATCTTCAGGCCTCGCGTTTCCTGAAGTTGAAACAGCTTGTGAGTTAGGCTTCGGTCAAGGCTTGAGCGTCAGTATTCACGCCGCAGCTTCAGCGACCACTTGGTACGGCACTGATTTCAATCCATCGCAGGCAGGGTTTGCGCAGGAAATCGCCGCAATCTCAGGTACGAATGCAAAGCTATTCGACCAGAGCTTTTCGGATTTCTGTGCAAGATCAGACTTGCCCGATTTCGACTACATTGGCTTGCATGGCATCTGGAGTTGGATCAGCGATGAAAACAGGAATGTCATCACCGATTTCCTGCGCCGTAAACTGAAAGTGGGCGGAGTGCTGTATATCAGCTATAACACCCAGCCGGGTTGGGCATCCATGTTGCCGATGCGTGAGCTTCTAAATCAGCACACCGACGTAATGGGTGCCAGCGGACAGGGTATCGTCAATCGAATTGATGCCGCACTTGATTTCGCAGACCGAATGCTCGCGACTAACCCAATCTATGCACAAGTCAATCCACAAGTGGTTGATCGTATCAAGAAAATGAAGGATCAAAACCGTAATTACCTAGCGCACGAGTACTTCAATCGTGACTGGCATCCTATGTCATTTGCCCGAATGTCCGATTGGTTATCCGCGGCCAAGCTCAATTTTGCTTGTTCAGCCCACTACACGGACCATGTGGATGCAGTCAATCTCAGCAATGAACAGCAGGCATTCATGAAGGAGATCCCGGATGCAATTTTCCGGGAGACGGTGCGGGACTTTATGTGTAATACTCAATTCCGGCGCGATTACTGGATTAAAGGCGCGCGTTATTTGGAAAATTTCCAACGCGGGGATTTGTTGCGTGCGCAGCGAGTTGTCCTTGTGAACGAGCGCAATGCGGTGGAGTTGAAAGTGAACGGATCAAGAGGCGCAGCCACGCTGAATGAAGAGGTATATACGCCAATTCTTGATCTCCTGGCAAACCACAAGCCGCATAGTCTTGGTCAGATTGAGGAGGCCATGAAGACGAAGGGGGTGGTTTTTGCACAAGTACTGCAAGCCGCATTGATTCTGATAGGCAAGGGAGATATAACTCTGGTGCAAGATGATGCAGTAATTTCAAAAGCCAAGCGCAGTACGGATAAGCTGAACGTATATCTGATGAATAAGTGCCGAAGCAGCAATGATATGGCTTATTTAGCCAGTCCTGTCACTGGTGGAGCTTTACCCATCAATCGTTTTCAGCAACTGTTTTTACTCGCCAGGCTACAAGGCAAGAAGGAGCCACAGGAATGGGCTAAATTTACTTGGCAGCACTTGGAGGCGCTTAACCAAAGGCTTACAAAAGAAGGGGTTGCGATTGCGTCAATTGAGGAGAATCTTGCAGAATTGACTACCCAGGCTATCGAGTTTTCTGAAAAACGTCTACCCATTTTGAAGGCCTTGCAAATCGCTTGATGCTTTTAAGACTTACCTGTGTTACCGGTTTCGTGTGGCTTTTGAATGGCGGTTATTAATCAAGCAGGTTCAAGGCAGTTGTCAATAGTCTGATTCAGTTGACGCAGCACCATCAATGGATCCTTTGCCTGTGTGACCGGTCGTCCGATGACCAGATAATCTGCGCCGTTACGTATGGCCTGTTGCGGAGTCGTGATTCTTTTCTGGTCATCAGACTGGTTGTCAGCTGGACGGATACCGGGTGTCACGAGACAAAAGTCTTTTCCTAGTTGTTGTCTCAGACTTGCTGCTTCCAATGCGGAACAAACTACGCCGTCAAGAGCGCAGTCTTGAGCTAATCGTGCCAGGCGCTCCACAATTTGATCAGGAGTGCCTTGTAATCCAATATCAGCGAGATCATTCTGATCCATACTGGTAAGTAAAGTGACTGCGATAAGTTTGGTCGATCCTTGTGGGATGACTTCACGTGCCGCCATTAACATTTTTCGTCCCCCCAGCGCATGGACATTAATCATCCATATGCCTAAATTAGCGGCTGCTTTACAGGCATTGGCTACAGTATTGGGTATATCGTGGAATTTGAGGTCAAGAAAGATATCGAAGCCCTTATGCATCAGCTTTCTACCAGGTTCGGTCCGGCTGCTGTAAACAGTTCCTTGCCCACTTTGAGGCGGCATAAGCGGGGTTCAAGTTTTTCAGCTAGCCTCAGCGCATCTTCAGCACTGGAGTAGTCGAGTGCCACTATTATGATACGCGAGGAAGGCATGGGAGGGATCTTATTTATGGGAGTTACAACGGCATCGCACAAAAATTACGGTGATGAGAGTGCCCAGCGCGAAAAATATCAGTAGCGCTACAACCAAAGGAAGTTCGATTGATTTATCCAGATAATATTGCAATTGAATGGTTTGCGAGTTTTTTGAAGCAAATACAGCAAGAATCACAAAGACTGCTATGCGCAAAAGCCAGGCGATTAAGTTCATCATGATGTGTTTAGCCCATATAAGTTGATAATCGTTTAATTATAAGCTTAAAGAAAGCCGATTGATGAAAATATTACTAGATGATGTGAGGGTAAATATGCATCGGAAGTGACAATCCATAACAGGAACTTTCAGTATACGCTGGCCTTCAGCTAGGCTTTTTGCCATTGCGTCGATAATTGTCTTGACTGAGAGCTCAGCATCTTTGGTGACTAGTTGCGGGAAACGTGCCGCTAGTCGAGTGATTAATTCAGATTTAGTCATGAATTTTCCTTATTGCTCTGTGTTTTTGCTATCCATTTTGTCTTTCAGTAAAGCGCCCAAACTCGTTGTTCCAGCATTGACAGGCGCTTTGATTTTTTGCATTGCACTGGATTCATCCGATTTATCTTTCGCCTTAATCGAGAGATTTATGGTGCGATTCTTACGATCCACATTAATGATCATTGTTTCGACTTTATCTCCTTCTTTCAAGTGCGTGCGTATGTCTTCTACACGATCACGTGAGACTTCAGATGCGCGCAAATAACCTTCCACTTCATTGGTTAATGCAATCACAGCGCCTTTGGCGTCAATAGACTTCACTGTGCCATCAATGATGCTGTTTTTATCGTGTTCTGCAACAAAATTGGTGAAAGGATCACCTTCCATTTGTTTGATGCCCAGTGAAATACGTTCACGTTCAACGTCGATGGAAAGAATTACTGCTTCTATCTCATCACCTTTTTTATAATTGAGAACGGCTTCTTCACCGGGGTGATTCCAGGATAAATCAGACAAATGCACAAGACCGTCGATATTGCCGGGTAATCCGATGAAGACACCAAAGTCTGTAATGGACTTGATCTGTCCGCGGACTTTATCGCCTTTCTCATGATTTGCGGCGAATTCTTCCCATGGATTGGTTTGGCACTGTTTCATGCCCAGAGAAATACGGCGGCGTTCTTCATCAATTTCAAGAATCATCACTTCGACTTCATCGCCCAGTTGTACCATCTTGGATGGATAAACGTTTTTGTTGGTCCAGTCCATTTCAGATACATGCACCAGTCCTTCAATACCTTGCTCGATTTCGATAAAGGCACCGTAATCGGTTAAATTGGTTACCTTGCCAAACAGGCGAGTGCGTGCCGGATAACGCCTTGACAGACCAACCCATGGATCTTCACTGAGTTGCTTCATGCCTAAAGAAACACGATTCTTTTCCTGATCAAACTTTAGCACCTTGGCGGTGACTTCATCGCCGATATTGACCACTTCGGATGGATGCTTAACACGACGCCATGCCAGGTCGGTAATATGCAGCAGTCCGTCAATTCCGCCCAGATCAACGAATGCACCATAATCAGTGATATTTTTGACTACACCCTGAACAACTGAACCTTCCTGGAGGCTGGACAATAAGGTTTCGCGGTCTGCACCTTGTGTCGCTTCCAGTACTGCGCGGCGTGATACCACAACATTATTGCGTTTGCGATCAAGTTTGATGACTTTGAATTCCATTTCCTTATTTTCATAAGGTGTGGTGTCCTTGACAGGGCGGATATCCACTAGCGAGCCAGGCAGAAACGCACGAATGCCATTGATCATTGCAGTCAAGCCACCTTTTACTTTGCCATTGACCATACCGGTTACTATCTTGCCACTTTCCATCGCTTCTTCCAGATCATGCCAGGCAGTCAGGCGTTTGGCTTTATCACGTGAGAGGTGTGTTTCTCCATAACCGTCTTCCAGAGATTCAATGGCAACACTGATAAAATCACCCGGCTTAACTTCAATTTCGCCGCGGTCATTTTTAAATTCTTCGATAGGAATATAACTTTCGGATTTAAGGCCGGCGTTGACAACAACGATATTGTAATCAACACGGACAACTTCGGCGGTGATTACTTCACCAGTCCGCATTTCCTGACGTGTAAGGCTTTCTTCAAAAAGCGCGGCAAAACTTTCGGGGGATTTCTGGGTTGCAGTGGAAGCTGTAGTCATTATAAAAAAATACCTGATTGATCATTCCGGTTGGATTGATATCCAACGGATTGGGTTGATTAATAAAATGTCTGAACAATAAATTCATTTTTCTTTCTGTAAATCGTCTGGTAAAGAAAAATGGTGTTATTTCATATTCAAACGTGGGTTTATTGCATGAATTTCATTATACCAAGAGAGGACAGCATCCTGCGCCTGGGATATGGTTAGTGAAGTCGTGTCGAGCAGTTTCGCATCAGCATCCTGTCGCAAAGGCGCAATGCTGCGATTGCTATCGCGTTCATCACGTTTCTGAATATCCTGCAATAAGTCGGCAATGTTAGCATCTATTCCTTTCTCTATCAACTGCTTATACCGTCTTTGTGCGCGTACTTCAGCGCTGGCGGTTAAAAATATTTTAAGAATGGCTTCGGGGAAGATGACGGATCCCATGTCACGCCCATCTGTAACCAATCCAGGCGGTTGACAGAATGCGCGCTGACGTTCGGTAAGCGCTTCACGAACCTGTGGATGGGCAGCCAGTTGGGAGGCTAGGCTGCCGCATTGTTCTGCCCGAATAGCGTCAGTGACAATTGAGCCATCCAGATAAATATCTTCATTCTTAAAAACCACATCCAGGTTCCTGGCGATCTCGGCGAGTTGCTCTGTGTTGTGAATGTCGGTATGGGTTTGCATTGTTTTTAATGCAACCAGACGATAAAGCGAGCCACTGTCGAGATAATGGAATCCAAGTTTTTTGGCGACCAACTGGGCGACGGTGCCTTTGCCGGATGCTGATGGTCCATCAATGGTAATGACAGGAATTTTATACGTATCCATTAATTAGTCTTGTTATCTGGTTGTTCAGGATGGACGATTTGTGAAAAAATTTCAAAATAATCGGGAAATGTTTTTGCAACACAACCGGGGTCGTTGATGCGCAACGGTGTTCCTAGAGATGCCAGTGCAAAGCACATGGCCATGCGATGGTCATCATATGTGTCAATTGCTGCATGTGGAATCAAACCATTGGGAGGAGGAGTAATGCGCAAGTAATCCGCGCCCTCTTCAACAGTCGCGCCTAATTTGCGCAACTCATTAGACATGGCCGCAAGGCGATCTGTTTCTTTCAGGCGCCAGCTGGCAATATTGCGTAGCGTTGTGACGCCTTCAGCGAATAATGCGGTGACCGCAAGCGTCATGGCGGCATCTGGAATATGGTTGCAATCCAGATCGATGGCATGAAGAAATTTCCCGGAGTGATTTGCGCCTGCTCCGCTCGCCTCGATCCAGTTTTCCCCCATGGATATTTGTGCTCCCATCATTTTCAGTGCTGCAGCAAAACGGATATCACCTTGCGCACTATCGCGACCGACTCCCTGAACACGCACCGGGCCATGCCCAATAGCGCCTGCAGCTAGAAAATAGGAGGCTGATGATGCATCACCTTCAACAGTAATATGACCTGGGCTACGATAATTTTGATGTGCCGGGATCATAAATTTCTGCCAGTTGATATTTTCGACTCGCACACCAAAATGGTGCATTTGTGCGAGTGTTAATTCGACATAGGGTTGAGAGATTAAAGTACCAGAGACATTGATGAAGGAATCTTTTCCACTGAGTGGCAGCGCCATCAGTAACCCGGTTAGGAACTGACTGGAAACATCGCCTTTTACGGTAACAGAAATGGTGTCGCTTTTAATACGTGAATCGGCTGGTTTGATTTCCAGAGGGGGGAAGCCGGGATTGTTTAAATAAGTGATATTTGCACCTAATTGGCGTAATGCGTCGACCAGGTCTGCAATAGGCCGTTCATGCATTCGTGGCACGCCGGCTAACCGGTAATGCCCATGCATTAAAGATAGTGCTGCAACTAAAGGCCGAAATGCAGTGCCGGCATTGCCGAGAAATAAATCAGCTTTTGTAACGGGAAATTTTCCTTTTTCTCCGGTGATGCAGTAATCGTTTTTACCTGTTTGTGTAATTGAAACCCCCAGTTTGATAAGCGCATCCAGCATACGTGCCGTATCATCAGAAGCCAATAAATCATGAATCTGTGTGGTACCTTCGGCCAATGCAGCAAGCAGGAGAATTCGATTGGAAATACTCTTTGATCCAGGCAGTCGTACGATGCCATGAGCATTTTTAGCAAACGGGAGATCAAGCCATTCCATGATGTATGCAGTAGTAAAAATTGCTAGATAATATCCCATAAAAACACTCAGAGCGTAATTTTATTGCTCTTTGGGAGCGACGGATACGACTGGAATATTCTTAATTTATCGATTAAATTTGGATCGGGAAAAATCTTTATCTAACTATCTTGTTTAGGGTAATCTATCGCAGTAAATTTCTAGCGTAGAATACATTGTTGACTTGAAGTGCTTTCAAGGAAATATTTGTTATTCGCTATCTGATGCGGGAATAAAATTGGTGCAGCAAGATTTTCGTATTTTTTTAAAAATAAGAGGTTGATTTGATGGAAGATGCAGAAATTGCTTTAATGTTTTCGTTACTGACTATTCCTGTGGCTATCTGGTTGCAGTTATGGGTAAAGAATCGCAGAGAGAAACGGAGAAATGATTTAGGTGAAGAAGAATTTGAAAACACAGCACGGGCATTTGTTTCTATCATTTTAGAGGGAACTGCCATTGTGGGAGGACTCATCATGATTATTATGGGGTCCGGAGGAGTAATTAAGTACATCCTTAACTTTTATGCTGCGTGATCTTTAGGCATATTGGAGATGACTGGGGACATTCGGCGTGATCAAACGATACCCGAATGTCTTGTTTGTTTTTCGTTGTTGATTTCTCGATAAAAAAGAAATAAACCCTGGATTATTCTCGCTATGAAGTAGCCTTGCTGGTTGTTTTGGCTTTTGAAGGTTTTGTTTTTGGTTTTGTTTCGGTTGCTTTCTTGGGGGCTTTCTGCTCAAACTCAAATCCTATTTTTCCGTCCGAATTTCGGACTAAGTAAGCTGAAAAGGTCCTGCCTTTTTTTGGAAATAAATTTTGTGAGCAGGTCTGTTTTTCCGGTTTCCAGCAGTTTGGTGATTTGTTCGCGCTCTATCGGGCGTGTAAGGATGATTTTTCCCGTTTTAAAATTGCACGTACGGGTTGTTGCTCCGACAGATTTCTCACAAACATACTGCAGGCCATGCTCGTAAACAGCATGATTGCATTTTGGACATTTCCCTAAGGCGACTTGATCGCTGAAATCAACTTCTTCATGATCCTCATCGCTGTTGCCGAAATCAAATTTCATTTCAAGCGTGTCAGTAAGTTTGATGATGGCATTAAATGATTGCCCCATTTTGCTGCGGAAACCTTGCAGTGGTCCCACTTCGCGTTGGGTAATCAAGGTTTCCATTTCTTCAACCTCAAATTGACGCCCGGCCAAAATTTTCCAGAGTGCAAAATCACATTTCTGACATTGGAATTTTTTATAGGTTTCATGAACGACGCCACCGCATTTAGGGCAGGGGGATTTAAGTATGGAGAAATCTCCCGCAATGGTTTCTCCACGATGGGTTTTGGCTTGTTCCACAATATGGCTTGTCATTTCGGCAATTTTCTCCATGAACGCAGTGCGTTTAAGGTGACCTTGCTCAATCTGACGTAACTGAAATTCCCAGTTTCCTGTTAATTCAGGTGAAATAAGTTCAGGAATTTTGAGACCACGTAATAACGTGATCAATGAGAAGGCTTTTGCTGTTGGGTGAAGCTCTCGCCCTACACGTTGCAGGTAATTTTCAAATACCAAACCTTCAATGATGGCTGCGCGTGTTGCCGGCGTACCCAGACCTTTTGTACTCATGGCCGCACGCAGTTCTTCATCTTCAACGAGTTTGCCTGCTCCTTCCATGGCAGAAAGTAATGTGGCTTCGTTAAATCTCGCGGGTGGGCGAGTTTGATTAGCGATAATTTTAATTTCTTCAGTGGTAACAGATTCACCCGGTGTAATTGCAACAAGTGCTGTGTCATCTTCCAGATCATCAAGTTTTGCTGACTTGCCATATACCGCCTGCCAGCCGGGATTGACCATGATCTTGCCTTCTGTTCTAAAAGGTTCGTTCTCAACCCGGGTGATGCGGGTGGTAATCAGAAATTCGGCAGCGGGAAAGAAAATTGCCAGAAAACGTTTGGTAACCAGATCATAAAGCTTTGCTTCGGCTTCGTTTAATTTGGCCGGATTTAATGCCGTCGGAATAATGGCGAAGTGATCCGAGATCTTGGCATTGTTGAAAATACGTTTGTTTGGAGTTACCCAGTTTGAAGTCAGGATTTGTTGGGAAAATTTTCCATAATCTGTGCTTTTCAGGCTTTGCAAAGTATCTTTAACTGTGGCGATATAATCTTCCGGTAGTGCGCGTGAATCAGTTCGCGGGTAAGTCAATACCTTATGTTTTTCATATAATGCTTGAGCCAGACCGAGTGTTGTTTTGGCAGAAAAACCAAAGCGACTGTTGGCTTCTCGCTGTAAGCTGGTCAAATCATAAAGCAATGGGCAGATTTCTTTGCTTGGCTTGCTTTCTTCGTTTACTTGACCGGGCTTCCCTTGGCACTTGTCACGAATGACCTCGGCTTTCTTCTGTTCCCAGAGCCGTTCAGGTTTTAATTCTTGATTGATTTTATCTTTGCTGAATTTTTCATCAAACCACTTGCCGGTATAGTTGCCATTGTCAGCTGCAAATGTGGCATGAATTTCCCAGTAATCCTGAGGACGGAATTTTTTGATTTTTTCTTCACGTTCGACAAGAATCGCTAATGTGGGTGTCTGTACCCGCCCAACTGTGGTTTTATGAAATCCCCCTTCCTGGGAATTAAAGGCAGTCATGGCGCGCGTACCATTGATTCCGACCAGCCAATCCGACTCTGAGCGGCTGACGGCAGCTTCGGCAAGAGACTGTACTTCTGAGTTATCCAGTAATTTGGTAAACCCCTGCCGAATCGCATCAGGTGTCATCGATTGCAGCCAAAGGCGTTTGACAGGTTTATTGGTGCCGACATGGCGCAGGATATAATAAAAAATCAGCTCACCTTCACGTCCTGCATCACATGCATTGATAAGCGTATCCACATCTTTACGTTTGATGAGCTTGCTGAGCAATTTTAAACGTGAGGAAGTTTTTTCGATTGGGTTCAAATCAAAATGCGGTGGAATAACCGGTAGATTAGCAAAACTCCATTTACCGCGTTTTACTTCATATTCTTCTGGAATAGCCAGTTCGAGCAAATGGCCGACTGCCGAGGATACGACATACTGGTCGTTTTCGAAGTAATCAGTGTGTTTGGTAAAGTTACCTAATACCCGTGCGATATCTGCTGCAACAGAAGGCTTTTCAGCAATAATCAGCGATTTACTCATGAATTTCCCGGAGAAATCCGCCTGCCGCTAATGTAAAATCAAGCATGTTTGTTACTGCTGAGCGTTTATTATGAATTGGGATTGCAAGCATATTTGATGATTGTATTGGATCATCTCGCGCCAGTAGTTATCCGTTATAGATAAATAAAGGCTGTGATTAGTCTCAATGCCGGTAATGAGAATCGCTGACAATCAACAATTTCTCAAGTATGGCATCGTCAGTGAGCTGGTTCTGGATCCATAATTCTGTTAAAACAATCAGTTTTATTTTTTCAAGGCTGGATGAATTTTCATCCATCGTCAGCACACGATCAATCAATAGTTCCCTCTGTAACGGGTTAATGATGCCAGATTGCTCCAGAAAGAAAATAAATCCTCGACCTTCGGTGTCAATTTTTTCTATTTCATACTCGGTAAAGCAGCGGAAAGAATCATTCTTTGCAAAGCTCGCGGGGTAATTGCCAATATCGTGGCGCGCGAGCTCGGAGAGCCAAGTCAGTGTCTCGTTAATATCTTCATCTGCAAATCCAGCCATAGTGAGTTTGCGAGTGAGAGTGGCAGAGTCAGGGTAGCTTCCTGAGTCAAAATAATTTTCAAATAAATAAACGAGTATATCGAACATAATTGATTCTAATAAGTTGCAAGTAAGTTTCAAGACCGGCAATCTTTGGTTGATCTTATCCGATGTTATTGGATTCTCTGATAGCATCCTCCCGGCAGACTGCTGACCTGACCGTCAAGCTCAAGCGTTAATAGCATGGCTGATACAACTTCAGCCGTCAAGCCACTGCGAGCGCATAGCGTATTGATATCTACGGCATCATAGCCTATATGTTTGAGTAATAAGGTATTTTTAGTTGACTGTTCGGTAGCAAATTCTTTTCTTTTGTCGAGATTTTCATTGCTGATTAATGGAAAATAATTTAATTCATCTAAAATATCCTGTGTATTTTCTATCAGCTTTGCACCTTGCTTAATCAGTGCATGGCAGCCTTTTGAGAGTGGTGAATGAATAGAGCCCGGGATCGCCATTACTTCCCGTCCTTGTTCTAATGCCTGCCGGGCTGTGATCAGTGATCCACTTTGTAATGCAGCCTCTACCACCAGACAACCCTGACTCATGCCACTGATAATGCGGTTCCTGCGTGGGAAATTTCTTCCGATGGCAGGTGTGCCGAGAGGAAACTCGGAAATTAGTGCGCCTTCTTTTGCCAGTTTATGTGCCAAAAGATGATTCTTAGCAGGATAAACAATATCCAAACCAGTGCCGACAACAGCGATGCTGGCAGCTGCGCCGCGCAAACCGCCTTGATGAGCAGCTGTATCGATACCTAATGCCATGCCGCTGATGATGCAGAATCCGGCATTACTGGCTGCTTCGGAGAAAGCCGCTGCATTGGATAAACCTTGTGGTGTAGCATTGCGGCTACCAACTACCGCCAGAGCAGGTTTTCGCAAGAGTTCTCGCTGACCCTTGAAGTAAAGTAACGGAGGAGGGTCGGCAATGTTAAGTAGCTGATTTGGGTAATCCGAATCAGCCAAGGTAATGATGGCATTGGCAGGATCTTCCAGCCACTTGAGGGCGCCAGAAATTTTATTGCGATCAGCGCCTTGCTTAATGCGTTCGGCAATTGGCTTCTTTACGATGCGCTCGAGTGCGGTAGGATGTGTTGAAAATATTGACGAAGGACTGCCAAAAGCAATTAGAAGTCGACGGATGGATTCACCACCGAGGCCGTCAATGAGGTTGAGATTCAGCCATGATTCAATATCCGGTGCATGTTTCATGAATGTACGGCATTAATTTTAGGGCGTTTTAACGGCATCCAGGATTTTAATGGATTGTGTACTTTGTACGACCAGCGCATAGGATAATTTGTCAAAAACACGAAATACAAATACTAATCCGGTCCTTTCATCAGGTAATTGTACCATCTCTCCTCTAAGGGATTTAGCCTGGCTTTTTCGATAGATGGCAAGTACATGCCCCATTTCCAAGCCATCCATCTCGCCTTTATTCAGCGTAACAATGTCGCCTCTGCCAATTTCAGAGACACCACCATAGACAGAAATAATTCTTCCGCTGATTGAAATTTCCGGCGCATGCGGTGCGTAGTTATTGAATAAGGTATCAGGGGCGGGAACTAGACGGTCGCCTTTGAGAATTTCTTCCGTAGCACGAGTGATGGTTGCCGTGCTGACATCAGCAAAAACATTTACTTTGGCATCCCCCAGGTAGGCTGCTTCATAGCCAAGGATCAAGCCTTCTATGTCCGGATCTTTCAGCACCTTGCCGGGGCGGAAGATTTGCCATGTTGTGCCTTTGTCTTCAGGTAGTCCACTGACATAAACCGTATTGTCGGTACTTAAAACCACCCGGCCTTCACTGGAGCCCAGTATATACGGTGCATCGGCAAGACCATCCTTCTCAATGACTAACGGCTGACTTAGAAAAGGCTCGATAGCAGCAGCCGGTATGCTGGGGATAGCTGCAGTACTCGATTGTTCTGTACGTATTCTAGGCGATAGTTGGACTGTTTTTATATCACCTTCATCTTCTGCGAGACGCAGTCGGCTGCCATGGGGTGTTTTTTCCACTATCACTACATCACCGGGGTATATTCTGTGCGGATTTTTCACTTGTTCACGGTTTAATCCCCAGATCTCAGGCCAGCGCCAGGGGTCTCTAAGAAAGCGTGAAGCAATCCCCCACAGGGTATCCCCGGGTACAACCACATGGTGATCGGGCGTGTCACCCCGCAGTTTAATGTACTCTGCTTTAACTGGCATAATAGTAGAAAGCAGACCAGGAATAAAATCATAGCTATAATAGACTTTCGCATGAACGATCCCGATGATAGGTTATAAAGCATACAGAATGATTATCTAATGATACGGTCTAAAAGCGATATTGAGTCTATTAAACTAAACAAATTTTTCATGGCTATTCTAAAAATATTACAATATCCGGATGAGCGGCTACATACTGTGGCGGCCCCCGTAGCGCAGGTCACTGACAAAATCCGCTTGTTTATAAAGGATTTGGCTGAAACGATGTATGCTGCACCTGGGATAGGGCTGGCAGCGACGCAGGTGGATGTGCATGAACGTGTGATTGTTATTGACACTTCTGAAACGCATGATCAGTTGCTTGTTTTGATCAACCCTGAAATTATTGCCAGTAATGGCATATCTGATTATGAGGAAGGTTGCTTGTCAGTTCCGGGTATCTATGGAAAAGTGCGGCGTGCCGAGTCTATTACTGTGACAGCTTTGAATACTGAAGGGGAGTCGTTTGTTCTGGATGCTGATGGATTATTGGCAGTGTGTATTCAGCATGAGATGGATCACTTGGCAGGAAAAGTATTTGTTGAATACTGGTCACGGCTTAAGCAGATGCGCACACTGGCAAGATTAAAGAAAAAACAGCGCAGCGTCATGTAACCCCGTTCTTTTATAAAAATGAGATGTGACTTGCACTCTTGAATTCCAGGGATTAATAGTTTTATTCTGTCAAAGCCATTGCGATTCGGGAACCATAATGAATGAAAGATTGATGTGCCTAGGATGAGAATCATTTTTGCTGGAACTCCCGTTTTTGCTGCTACTGCACTGGATGCATTACTCAAAGCAGATCATGAGATTGTACTGGTGTTGACTCAGCCGGATCGTCCTGCCGGTAGAGGAATGAAAACGGTCGCCAGTGCGGTCAAGTTGTTTGCCCAACAACATGGTCTTGTGTTATTGCAACCATTAACGCTTAAAGCTCCAGAAATACAAACGCAATTATTGGCATTAAACGCAGATGTGATGGTTGTGGCGGCCTATGGATTAATTTTACCTGAGGCAGTATTAAAAATTCCCCGCCTGGGTTGTTTGAATATTCACGCTTCGTTATTGCCGCGCTGGCGTGGAGCCGCGCCGATTCAGCGGGCTATCCTGGCGGGTGATCATGAAACCGGCGTTACAATCATGCAAATGGATGCAGGGTTGGATACAGGCGCCATTTTATTAAAGCATGGCATAGCGATCGCACCGGATGACACCACGCAATCATTGCACGACAAGCTGGGCCTGTTAGGTGCGCAGAGTATCGTTGAGGCTCTGGAATTGCTGCAACGGAGAAAACTTGTCCCCACCTTGCAAGACGATTCATTGGCTTGCTATGCCGCTAAAATAAAAAAATCTGAAGCAGAAATTGATTGGCAGCTGACCGCAGAGCAAATTGATCGTGTTGTGCGGACATTTGATCCAAATCCAGGCGCCTATACTCATTTCCGGAATGTTCTTTTGAAGATTTGGCAAGCAAAAGTGGTCGCAGGGAAAGTGGCGGGTAAACCAGGAGAAATAGTCTCAGTAGATCGTGAAGGCATTACAGTGGCCTGTGGTTCTGGCATGCTAAAGGTTGAAATAGTGCAAAAACCCGGTGGCAAGCAATTGAGCAGTGCAGATTTTCTGGCGGGGAATAATTTGCAGCCGGGTGAAAATTTTTCTGCAGTGAATCATTCCAGTTCAAAGCATGATTAAAACCCAAATTGTCGCGGCTTCTGCAATCAGTAAAGTGCTGGCCGGAGCAAGTTTGACGGGAGTATTGCAGGAAGTTTGGCGCGCAGACCCCACGTTATCGAAGCAGCAAAGAGGCGCTATTCAGGATTTGAGTTATGGTGTATTACGATTTTATGGGCAACTGGAAGCAATTCTTAGTTCGTTGCTGAAGAAAACGCTACGTGACAAGAGTTTGCATCATCTACTGTTAGTCAGCTTATATCAATTGCAATACAGTAAGGCATTGCCGCACACAGTGGTTGATCAGGCAGTTTCGGCCTCACGATCTTTAGTGCATGGTCAAGGAATGCAGGGACTGGTGAATGCGGTATTGCGGAATTTTATCCGGCAGCGCGATAG
This sequence comes from Nitrosomonas sp., assembly GCA_016721865.1. GTDB lineage: Bacteria > Pseudomonadota > Gammaproteobacteria > Burkholderiales > Nitrosomonadaceae > Nitrosomonas. The sequence continues at coordinate 59,185 of JADKHF010000046.1, forward strand.
TTTGTTGAAAAAAGCCGCTGAAAATGAGGTGGGGCGTTATTCGCATCCGCAATGGTGGATCGATAAATTGCGCTGGCAATACCCGCAAAACTTTCATGCCATATTGGAGGCAGACAACAAACGTCCTCCGATGACTTTGCGGGTTAATCAACGTAAGATCAGTGTAGAAAGTTACCGTAGGCTGTTGACAGAGAAAGCGATGCACGCAGAGTTGCTAGGGTCTGGCGCACTTCAACTGAATCAGCCGGTTATGGTGGAAAACTTACCTGGGTTTACAGAGGGTCTGATAACAGTACAGGACGCAGGTGCCCAGCTTGCAGCGACGTTTCTGGATGTGCGTGACGGTATGCGAGTATTGGATGCGTGTGCGGCGCCCGGGGGTAAAAGCACGCATCTGCTGGAATCGGCCAGAGTGTCACTGACGGTACTGGATAATGACTCAGCAAGGCTTTCTCAAGTTCAGCAAAATCTTGAGCGCTTGGATGTGAAAGCTGAACGTTTGTTGTGTGGAGATGCCTCGAATCCCGATGAATGGTGGGATGGTCAGCCGTATGATCGTATTTTGGCAGATGTACCCTGCTCTGCATCTGGTGTAGTATGCCGGCACCCAGATATTAAATGGTTACGGCGTGAGACTGATCTGGTCAAATTTGCAGCAAGTCAACAGGCAATTCTGAATGCATTGTGGAAAATTTTAAACAGGGATGGTAAGTTGCTTTATGTAACCTGCTCAATCTTTGCCGAAGAAAATTCCATGCAGATAGAGAAATTTCTTAAACATCATCCTGATGCCTGTCCATTACCGCTTTCTGGAGCAGCGATGGTAGATGGGCAACTGTTACCAGATACTCAACATGATGGCTTCTTTTATACATTGTTGCAAAAAATCTAGCCAAAGTATGTGGCACAGACAGTTTGCTAATCTGATCCTTCTGCTGTTGATTCTGTTGTTGCCGGTCACGGTCGCGCAGGCGGAAGGCATCCAGATAAAGTCTGTCAGTATGGCAGCGGTTGAACAAGGATACGAAATCAGCATTGATTCTGAAATTACTCTTAATAGTACTCTGGAACAAGCGCTTGAGAAAGGCATCGTGCTTTACTTTGTAACCAGATTCAGTCTGGTTGATTCGCGCTGGTATTGGCTTTACGAGGAAGTTGCACGGGGTAAATTAAGAGTTGGGTTAAGGTATTATGCGCTGACGCGCCAATATCATTTAAACCACCCATCATTTTCACAAAACTTTAATACGTTAGCGGAAGCGTTGCAGGCTTTGGGTCAATTGCGTGATTATCCATTGACTGTCAAACCTGAATTAAAAAACGATGTCGATTATATTGCATCATTGCGTATCTGGCTTGATTTGACACGTATGCCAAAACCATTCCAGGTTGAAGCATTGGGTTCCAGTAAGTGGGATCTGAGTTCAGAGAAACTGGAATGGCATATGAAGATACCAACACCAGAGCAACCGTTCCAGATGAAAGGCCATTAATGAAATATGTTCTCATTATTGGTGCTGGGCTGGGAGCGGTTATGCTTTTTTTGCTGGCTACAGCAGGTGCCAATACAGAGTTTTTTGAACGAAAATACCGGTTGTTGCTGGGAATCAATATCGCTTTTGTATTATTTCTCATGTTTATCGTGGGTTTTTTGTTGTTGCGGTTCAGGCGCAGACTCAAGTCGGGAGTATTCGGATCCAGGTTGGCATTACGTTTGATGTTGGTTTTTTCATTGATGGCGATCCTTCCCGGGGTGTTGGTGTATGCCGTATCTGTGCAATTTCTCGGGAAGAGTATTGAGTCCTGGTTTGATGTCAAGGTGGATCGTGCGCTTGAAGGTGGTTTGAGTCTGGGGCAAACTATGCTTGAGAATTTGCTGGGAGAATTGCAAAAGAAAGCACAAGCCACTGCATTGATATTGTCTGAACCTTCCAGCCAACCTTTGATAGTGCTTAATGAATTATTGTTGCAATCGCAAATTGAGGAAGCGACTTTGTTTAACCAGGATGGCAAAGTTATTGCATTTTCTAGTGAAAGTAATCTGGCGTTATTTCCTGAAATGCCCAATACAATGGTTTTGCGGCACATTAGAATTCAAAAAGCTTACAGCGCGATTGAGTCTGTTGCAGATAAGGGTCTGTATTTGCGCGTGGTTGCGCCTGTCAATGTACTGAGTCTGAAAGAAGATATTCGGGTGCTTCAGCTTTTGCAACCGGTCCCTGAACAATTGGCAAAAGATGCCGAACGGGTGCAGGCTGGGTACCGGGATTATCAGGAGCTTTCTTTGTCCCGACAGGGACTAACTAGGTTGTATGGCGTTACATTGACACTGGCATTGCTTTTATCATTGTTTTCAGCATTGGCGGCTGCTTCATTGCTCAGTGAAAAATTGAGCGCTCCGCTCGGCATGCTGGCGGAAGGTACGCGTGCTATTGCGCAAGGCGATTACAGCCGCCGTCACTTGGTCCAGAGTAGCGATGAGCTGGGTGTGTTGACAGAATCTTTTAATTTGATGACGCAACAACTGGAGGAAGCGCAAGCGACAGCGCAACATAATCAGCAGGAAGTGGAGAGCGCGCGTGCGCATTTAGAAAGTATTCTGGCAAATCTCTCGTCTGGTGTGTTGGTGTTTGATGATCAATTGGTTTTGTCCAAGGCAAATCGCAGCGCGGAGCAAATACTGCAAATCCCCATGATCAGTCTGGATGGGTCAATCATTGAAGGCTGTGTGGATAATGAGCCGCAACTGGATACTTTAATCGCTGAGATCAGAGAAGGTTTCAACTCTGGAGAGACAGGTGTCTGGCAGCGTCAATTAACGCGTTCAGGGGATGGTGATAATCAAGTCTTGCTTTTACGGGGAACACGTTTGCCCAAAATATCGGGTGGCGGCGGGGTGGTGGTCTTTGACGATATTACTAATTTATTGCAAGTGCAGCGTGCAGTTGCCTGGGGTGAGGTTGCGCGCCGGCTCGCACATGAAATCAAGAACCCGCTGACGCCGATTCAACTCTCTGCTGAACGAGTGCAGCATAAATTGATAAATAAGCTGGACGAAGAAGATGCAAGAATACTGCGTCGTTCTACCGAGACGATTGTCAATCAGGTTGAAGCACTAAAAAGAATGGTCAATGAGTTCAACCAGTATGCGCGTGTTCCTGAATTGGAATTACGTCAACTTGACTTTAATCAACTGGTGCGAGAAGTATTGTCACTCTATGAAGCTGCAAGTATGGCAACGGATGATAGTAGACACATACGTATCAAACCGGCATTGGCGGATGACTTGCCTGTGGTCAGAGGGGATGCTGCACAGTTACGGCAGGTGCTGCATAACTTGCTGCAGAATGCGCAGGATGCATTGATTGATACATCAGAACCTCTAATTGAGGTTAAAACCGAAATGGTGCATGGGGGTGTGCAACTGAGTGTGCGCGATAATGGCTGCGGTTTTTCAGACGAGATCAGGGCGCGGGTTTTTGAGCCTTATGTCACGACCAAGTCGAAAGGTACTGGATTGGGGCTGCCCATCGTCAAGAAAATTGTTGAAGAACATGAAGGTTTGATTCACATTGAAAATATTAAACCCCGTGGCGCACAAATTTCAATTATCCTGCCAACGGTAGAAAAGAATATCTCTGCGGGAAATAACAAACTGGCGTTAAGTTAAATTAATGAATCAGTGAATACAGAAAAGATGAATAAAATCTTTCATAGTCTGGCACTCGTCAATCCAAAAAACTTGGAATCCATAGATGATCGTGAAATTTGACAGTTATCGATAAGCTGATTGGATTTCGTTAATGGAGAGAATTTGAAATGATAACAAACAATACAATACTTGTTGTTGATGACGAAATTGGTATACGCGAATTGCTATCTGAAATTTTGCGTGATGAAGGATATCGTGTGGCGTTGGCAGAGAATGCTGAACAAGCACGAATCTGGCGAAGCCAGACGCGTCCGGATCTGGTGCTGCTGGATATCTGGATGCCTGATACAGATGGTATTACATTGCTGAAAGATTGGGCCAGTAACGGCATGCTGACGATGCCGGTGATCATGATGTCTGGGCATGGCACTATCGATACAGCAGTCGAAGCGACGCGTATTGGTGCATTTAGTTATTTGGAGAAACCAATACCGCTGCAAAAGCTGTTGAGTACTGTTAGTAAGGCCTTGCGAGGTGGGCAAAGTAAACAGCAATCAACACTTTCCCTCGCCAGTCTGGGTAAGGGTGCCTTGATTACAGATCTCAGGAAAAGACTAGAGCAAGTTGCAAATCTGAAAATGCCCTTGCTTCTGATGGGAGAACCGGGTTCTGGTGCGGAGATATGTGCACGTTTCATGCATCGTCCTAATACACCTTGGGTGGAACCAGAGACATTGATTTCACTGGCTGAATCACCACTGGATTTACTTGAGCTTGCACGTGGTGGCCTGCTGTTTCTAAAAGATGTAGGTGAGATCAGCAAATTGGCTCAGAAAGGGTTGTTGTTATTGTTGAGCAAGCTGGATAAATATAACGTACGACTGGTTTGTGCGACATCTCAACCTTTGGCAGAGTTAACGGCGCAAGGCGTTTATCATCCCAAATTATACGAAGTGCTTAGCAGTTTAAGTATAGGCATTCCAGCATTGAGAGCGCATCGGGAGGATATTCCTGATTTGGCCGGTCAAATTTTGTCACGTTTTGTTGAATCAGGTGAGGCTTCATCAGTTTTGCAGTTTAGCACTGCGGCGCTTAACTGCTTACGGAATTATGATTGGCCTGGTAATCTTACACAGCTTACGGGTGTAGTGCATTCTTTGGCATTGACATGTACCGGTGATGAAATTTCGGCTGAAGCCGTTCAACAGGCAATGGTTTTTCCAGAATCAACTTCCACATCTGTTGCTCCTGAAATTCCTCTGGATCTTTCATTGCGTGAAGCACGTGATTTGTTTGAGAAAACTTACTTTGAAAGGTTAATCGATCAAGAGAGTGGCAATATGACGCGTGTGGCTGATAGGGCTGGACTAGAGCGCCACATCTTTATCGTAAGATAAAATTATTGGGGATTAAACTGTGGGGAAACTGATTCTGTAAGGAGTTTTTCTACTGGATTGGTTTTTAGGCGAAAAATGAATGTCTCTAGTTGTCGTATCACCCATCTTGAGGGATAATGCTAACTTTTTTGGCAATGCATATGATATAAATATGCAGATAGCCCATTATCCATTTGTTGAAAATATAGGGGAGTTAGTATCGATGGGTACATTTAAGGATTTTGACGCGCCGGTGTTTAAAGATTTGACCAGTGCGATTCGCGCATTGGCGATGGATGCCGTGCAAAAAGCCAATTCTGGTCACCCCGGTATGCCGATGGGTATGGCTGAAATTGCTGAGGTGCTGTGGATTCATCATCTGCGTCATAATCCTGGCAATCCGGAGTGGGTCGACCGTGACCGGTTCGTTCTTTCCAATGGGCACGGGTCCATGTTGATCTATGCCTTATTACATTTGACCGGCTACGATTTGCCAATGGAAGAGATCAAGCGTTTCCGGCAGTTTCACTCAAAGACACCTGGGCATCCGGAATATGGTTATACCCCTGGTGTCGAAACCACAACAGGTCCATTAGGTCAGGGTATTACCAATGCGGTAGGCATGGCGTTGGCAGAAAAAGTGCTGGCTGCTGAATTTAACCGTCCTGGTTATAATATTGTGGATCACTATACCTATGTTTTCCTGGGTGATGGCTGCCTGATGGAAGGTATCTCGCACAAGCTTGCTCTTTGGCAGGTACTTTAGGTTTAGGCAAACTAATCTGTTTTTACGATGATAATGGTATTTCCATTGATGGTCATGTGGAAGGCTGGTTTACTGATGATACGCCAAAGCGGTTTGAGTCTTACGGCTGGCATGTTGTGCCCAATGTCAACGGGCATGATCCGGAAGCGATCGAAGCGGCCATTGAAGCTGCTAAACAGGTAAACAATAAGCCATCGATGATTTGCTGTAAAACGGTTATCGGACTGGGTTCTCCGAATATGGCCAATACCCATTCAGTGCATGGTGCCGCATTGGGTGATGCAGAGATTGCGGCTACTCGTCCACACATTGGCTGGCATCATGCACCTTTCGAAATACCGCAAGAGGTTTACAGTGCTTGGGATGCAAGAGCGAAAGGCCAGAAACTTGAAACTGAGTGGAACCAGAAATTTGCTGAATATGCAGAAAAACATCCAGCTGAAGCCGCTGAATTTAACCGTCGTATGGCGGGAGACTTGCCTGCAAACTGGCGCAGTCATGTCGATGGCGTTATCAATCAGATCAACGCAAAAGCAGAGACGATTGCCAGCCGCAAAGCCTCACAAAACGCAATTGAAGGTTTGGCGCCAATTCTGCCAGAGTTGATTGGCGGTTCTGCGGACCTGGCCGGATCTAACTTGACTTTATGGTCAGGCTCCAAGGGAGTTAGCCAGAAAACCGGTGGTAATTATGTTTACTATGGCGTGCGTGAATTTGGCATGAGTGCCATGATGAACGGATTATCGTTACATGGCGGCTTGATTCCTTATGGCGCCACATTTTTGATGTTTTCTGAGTATGCCCGTAATGCGCTGCGCATGGCTGCATTGATGAAAATTCGTAATATATTCGTATTTACCCATGACTCCATTGGTTTGGGTGAGGATGGTCCGACGCATCAACCAGTAGAACAAACAGCCACATTGCGGTATATCCCCAACATGGATGTATGGCGGCCTTGTGATACCGTTGAATCAACAGTTTCTTGGGTGCGTGCCATCGAACGTAAAGACGGTCCCTCAATATTAATTTTTAGCCGTCAGAATCTGCCATTCCAGAAACGCGATGCAGCTACGATCAAGTTGATTGATAAGGGTGGCTATGTATTATCTGAAGCAGGCGACGGGAAAGCACAAGCCATCATGATTGCGACAGGCTCAGAGATTGGTTTGGCCATGAGTGCACAAAAAGCATTGGCTGAAGAGGGTATCCATGTGCGCGTTGTTTCCATGCCATGCACGAATGTATTCGATCGTCAGGAACCATCTTACAAGGACAGTGTCTTGACTAAAGGCGTTAAGCGGGTTGCCATAGAAGCCGGTGTGACAGATTTTTGGCGTAAATACGTCGGTCTGGAAGGCGCGGTGGTAGGTATGGATACCTTTGGTGAATCGGCACCGGCGGATGTGTTATTCAAGCATTTTGGCTTTACCGTCGAGAACGTGGTCAAGACAGTAAAAGGTATTCTCTAATCTAATTTATGCTTACAGCAGTTGGGTGAAATTGCATTTTCACCTGGAAAGCAACAAGTTTCTTATTTAAGGAGTTTTAGTATGACAATTAAGGTTGGTATTAATGGGTTTGGTCGTATTGGGCGTATGGTATTCCGCTCTGCGGTACAGAATTTTCCTGACATTGAAATCGTCGCAATTAATGATTTGTTAGAACCGGATTATCTGGCTTACATGTTAAAACATGATTCGGTACATGGCCGTTTCCAGGGCGATATCGCGATCGATGGAAATACATTGGTCGTCAATGGTAAAAGAATTCGATTGACGGCGATTAAAGATCCTGCCGAGCTGAAATGGAATGAAGTGGGTGCTGAAGTTGTGGTTGAATCGACAGGCCTGTTTCTGACCAAGGAAACCTGTGAAAACATTTGGCGGCAGGTGCCAAGAAGGTCATTATGTCAGCACCTTCCAAGGATGACACGCCAATGTTTGTTTATGGTGTGAATGATAAATCTTACAAAGGTGAAAGCATTATTTCCAATGCTTCCTGTACCACAAACTGTTTGGCCCCCATAGCCAAGGTACTGAATGATAAATGGGGCATTAAACGCGGACTGATGACGACAGTTCATGCCGCAACAGCGACACAAAAAACTGTAGATGGTCCATCCAATAAAGATTGGCGCGGAGGCCGCGGCATTCTGGAAAATATCATCCCATCTTCAACGGGTGCTGCCAAAGCAGTTGGAGTCGTGATTCCTGAATTGAACAAGAAGTTGACCGGTATGGCTTTTCGTGTTCCAACATCGGATGTATCTGTTGTGGATTTGACAGTTGAACTGGAAAACGATGCATCCTATGATGAAATTTGTAAAGCGATGAAGGATGCTTCCGAAGGCTCAATGAAGGGCGTACTGGGTTACACCGATCAAAAAGTGGTATCCACTGATTTTCGTGGGGAAAGCTGTACCTCCATTTTTGATGCGGAAGCAGGCATGGCTTTAGATAAAAGCTTTGTTAAAGTAGTTGCATGGTATGACAATGAATGGGGCTATTCCACCAAAGTGCTGGAAATGGTTCGCACTGTTGCCAAGTAGTATTGTATTTGAAGATAGCAATCGAGATTAGTTGATATCTTGATTGCTGTCTGATTTAATATTCAATTCGTTAAGACATAAAGGGTAGCGTTTGCTATCCTTTATATTTTCTTAAAGACAATTTTGGAGCTTGCCGTGTCTGTTATTAAACTTGTTGACCTTGATCTTAAAGGTAAACGTGTATTTATACGCGCTGATCTGAATGTGCCTGTGAAGGATGGTAAAGTGACATCGGATGCGCGCATTACCGCCTCAATGGCGACGATTAATCATTGCCTTAAACAAGGTGCCAAGGTGATGGTCACATCTCATCTGGGCCGTCCTGAAGAAGGTTTATGGACAGAGGAAAATTCACTAAAACCGGTCGCGGATAATATTGCTGGCCGTTTAAATAAGCCTGTGCGTTTAATCCGCGACTGGGTGGATGGCGGTTTTGATGTGGCAGATGGAGAATTGGTTGTGCTGGAGAATTGCCGCATCAATAAAGGAGAAAAGAAAAATTCGGAAGATACTGCACAGAAGTATGCGAAATTGTGCGATGTCTTTGTGATGGATGCATTTGGCACCGCACACCGTGCTGAAGCGTCAACCCATGGCATCGCTAAGTATGCGCCGGTGGCTTGCGCGGGTATTCTGCTAACAGAAGAGCTGGAAGCGCTGACCAAAGCTTTGCTGAATCCAGCACGTCCTATGGTGGCTATTGTCGGGGGTTCCAAAGTTTCAACCAAGCTGACAGTACTCGAGTCGTTATCTGAGAAAGTTGATCAATTGGTTGTCGGTGGCGGTATTGCCAACACATTCTTGAAGGCAACCGGTAAAAATGTAGGCAAATCACTGTGTGAAGATGATCTGGTTCCAACAGCCAAAATACTGATGGATAAAATGGCTAAGCGTAATGCATCGATTCCTATCGCAGTTGATGTGGTAGTGGGTAAAAAGTTTGATGCCAACGAGCCAGCGGTATTGAAAGACGCGAATAATGTGAGTGACGACGACATGATTTTTGATATTGGCCCCAAAAGTGCACAAGAGTTGGTGGATATCATTATGCGTGCGGGAACAGTCGTTTGGAACGGTCCGGTGGGTGTATTTGAATTTGATCAGTTTGGTGCAGGAACTGAGAAAATTGCTCGTGCAATTGCGGAAACGAGCGCCTTCACGCTGGCGGGCGGGGGTGATACTATTGCTGCAATTCAGAAATATGATATCTATGACAAAATATCCTATATATCAACGGCAGGTGGCGCATTTCTCGAATTCTTAGAGGGTAAGAAATTACCCGCGGTAGAAATATTAGAAACACGCGCTAACTAATCGTCAAGAGAGATAATGATTCGAAGAACAAAAATTGTTGCAACACTCGGCCCTGCCTGTAGTAACCCAAAAATACTGGAACGCATGATCCGGGCTGGTGTGGATGTTGGTCGGATCAATTTTTCTCACGGTACGCGTGAACAGCATATTGAATTCGCGGAATTAACCCGCTCACTGGCACGAGCAGCGGGTCTTACTGTCGGTGTTCTGGCTGATTTGCAGGGTCCTAAGATCCGTGTTGGCAGGTTTGAGCACGGTAAAATCAGGCTTGAAGTGGGGGGCCAGTTCATTTTGGATGCGACTTGTGAGCTGGGTAATCAGGAAAGAGTCGGATTAGACTATAAAGAACTGCCGAACGATTTGGAAGCCGGTGCCACGCTGATGCTGGATGATGGCCGCATTGTGCTGAGTGTTTCGCACGTAAAAAGTCATCAAGTATTCTGCATCGTTGAACAAGGCGGGATACTGTCGAACAATAAAGGCATCAATCGTAAAGGCGGCGGACTGGGTGCGCCTGCACTGACGAGCAAGGATCTGGAGGATATCAAAACAGCGGCACTACTGGGTGCCGATTATTTGGCCGTATCGTTTGTTCGCTCCGGTGATGATATCCGGCAGGCACGGGCGCTGATGCAAGAGGCGGGCGGGAAAGGCATGATCATGGCAAAGATCGAGCGCTCAGAAGCCATTCTTGCGTTGGATGATATTGTGGAAGCATCAGATGCTATTATGGTAGCGCGCGGCGATCTGGCGGTTGAGGTTGGAGATGCGGCTGTTCCAGCCCTGCAAAAAAGAATGATTCGTTCCGCACGAGCCAATAACAGATTAGTTGTGACAGCAACGCAGATGATGGAGTCGATGATTACCAATCCGATTCCAACACGTGCCGAAGTATCTGATGTTGCCAATGCAGTACTGGATGGCACCGATGCGGTCATGCTGTCAGCAGAATCTGCTGCGGGCGAATATCCTGTTGAATCAGTAGAAGCCATGGCACGTGTTTGTTTGGAGGCCGAAAAAGAATATTTGGTCAGTCATGACAAGCGGATGGCAAATACAAGTCCGGGCACGATTGAAGAAGCGATTGCCCGTGCCACCATGTTCACCGCCAGCGGATTGCAGATTCGCGCGATCGCTGCGTTAACTCAAAGCGGTGTGACAGCACTGCTCATGTCACGGAGAAGTTCTAAAGTGCCTATCTTTGCGCTGAGTCCCAATGAAGAAACGCGGCGCAGAGTTACGCTATTCAGGGGAGTTTACCCGGTTGAATTTGGCGAAGGGCTTAATGATCCGGAAATTATTCTTAATCTGGCTGAAGAGGAATTACTCCAGCGTGGTGTTGTGCGGAATGGTGATATCATGGTGATGACGATCGGAGAGCCGGTAGGCAAGTCTGGCGGTACCAATACGATGAAGATTATTAAAGTAGGTGAAGGAAATTACGCCAAGGCATGGATGTCACGTAAGCCCGCTGGATGCAATTTCTATATTGGAATAAAGATAGCAACGGCGAAAAGAATCAGAAATTTTATAAGAACAAGCGTTTGTATTGGATCAGAAGCATATTAAGATAATTTTTTGAAGGAGATTTAAATGGCACTCGTATCATTAAGACAACTACTCGATCACGCAGCAGAAAATGGCTATGGCTTGCCTGCTTTTAACGTTAATAATCTGGAACAAATTCAAGCGATCATGCAGGCCGCTGATGAATGCAATAGCCCGGTCATTATGCAGGGTTCAGCAGGCGCGAGAAAATATGCCGGTGAAGCATTTCTGCGCCATTTAATTGAAGCAGCCGTTGAGTCCTATCCACATATACCGATTGTGATGCATCAGGATCATGGCGCTTCTCCATCTGTTTGTGTCAATGCAATCCGTAGCGGTTTTTCCAGCGTCATGATGGACGGCTCACTGCAAGCAGACGCCAAAACACCGTCCACCTACGAATACAATGTCAAAGTCACGGCAGATGTGGTCAATATCGCACATTCGGTTGGTGTCTCGGTAGAAGGCGAACTGGGTTGTCTGGGCTCGTTGGAATCAGGCATGGGAGAAGCAGAAGATGGACATGGCGCAGAAGGTGTATTGTCTCATGATCAATTACTGACCGACCCAGAAGAAGCTGCCGACTTTGTGCGAAAAACCGGCGTGGATGCCTTGGCGATTGCTATTGGAACCTCTCACGGCGCTTACAAATTTACGCGTAAACCAACGGGTGATATTCTGGCCATTCAACGCATCAAAGAGATTCATCAACGTATCCCCAATACCCATCTGGTGATGCACGGCTCCAGCTCAGTGCCACAAGAATGGCTGGAAATCATTCGCCAATACGGCGGTGATATCAAAGAAACCTACGGCGTACCGGTTGAAGAAATCCAACAAGGAATCAAATATGGCGTGCGCAAGGTCAATATTGATACCGACATCCGCTTAGCCATGACCGGCGCAATTCGCCGCAGTCTGGAAAAAGATAAAAGCAATTTTGACCCACGAAAATTCCTGAAAGAAGCGACCGCCGCAGCTAAGGACATTTGTAAAGCGCGCTTTGAAGCTTTCGGCTCTGCTGGTCAAGCCGGTAAAATCAAGCCAATTTCGCTGGAAAGTATGGCGAATCGCTATGCTAAAGGCGAATTGAACGCGATTATTAAGTAAGTTAAAACGAGCAGCAGTATTCAATAAGCCTATGATTGATAGTGCGCGTTGCATTATCAATCATAGGGCTCAGATCAGAAAGTTGTCGTAGTGTCTCCATTCTTCGCACATGCTAGTGTTTAATTGCATAAATAGTTATATTTAAGTAATCTCCTGTTTGTTTAACGTAAGCAGGAGGCTCTCATGACACGGGTAGCAGCAAAGGTAACATGCAGCGATCAGGATCGAAAAGAATTGGAGCGACTGGGATCTAGTCGCACTGATCAAGCTCGTTTGGTCGAGCGTGCAAAGATTGTGTTGGGCTGTCTGGCGGGCGAACGTAACGACCAGATTGCGGCACGCATGAAGTTGCAGGCGAATACGGTAGCGATGTGGCGCAAGAGATTTATGGAGGGCGGCATCGCGGCGTTACATGACCGAGCGCGCAGTGGCAAGCCGCCCATCTACGATGCCAGCGACTTGCGCGATAGAATACGCAAACAGCTTGAACTTACTCCACCCGAAGGGCTTTCCAGTTGGGACGGAAGAACGCTAGCTCAGGCACTGGGCGTGTCAGATGACGCTATCTGGCGCATTCTTCGCAAGGAGGGCATTCAACTACGGCGCATGCGTTCTTGGTGCGTGAGTACTGATCCAGAATTCGCGGCCAAAGCAGCAGATGTGATAGGCTTGTACCTGGGGCCACCCACCAACGCACTGGTTCTGAGTATTGATGAAAAGCCATCGATTCAAGCCTTAGAGAGAAAAATTGGCTACGTTCATACCAGCAGCGGAAAAATCGTGCGCGGAATCAAAAGCACGTACAGACGTCACGGTACCGTCAATTTATTTGCCGCGCTGAACGTGGCCACTGGCGTAATCCAATCCAAGGTCACGGCAGTCAAGAAGCGTCCAGACTTCAGGCCTTTCTTGATGACGTAGTGGCTGAGTGCCTGTCAACCAAGAAATTCACGTGATCTTGGACAACTACGCAACCCACAAGAGAAATGATGACTGGCTAGCCCGTCATCCTAACGTCCACTTCCACTTCACACCTACTTCAGCAAGCTGGCTTAACCAAGTAGAAATTTGGTTTGGCATCTTTACACCAAAACACTGAATGGGGCAAGCTTCCAAAGTACGGAGCAACTGACGCAAGCCATCAAAGCGTTCGTGAAACACTACAATAAAACTGCTGCGCCGTTTATTTGGAGGAAGCGCGAGGTAAGAGGTGCTCAACTCAGAAATACAATCGTTAACTTATGCAATTAGACACTAGCGATGTAACCATCGTCTCGAGCGTGGCTGGTTCACTGGCATTACCAGCAAAAACCCGGCTGCTGCGCGGAAACCCGCTACTGTCAAGCACCAGACCCAGTGTAACCAACGGGCAGTCGCACCGCTTCTCCTTTGAACGGCCACGAACAGCTTGATCATTGTATTTGCCGCTGCCTTCAAAGAAAGTATTGGTCAGATCGTACAGCGTGATGGTGCAGTTCAGATCAAACAACGTACATTCACGCATAAACAGGTGAGTTTCCAGCGCATCACGATGATGTGGTCTAATAGACTCGGACACTCCAGTTAAGAGAAAATAATCTTAATTGGAGGAAGAAATGGAAACGAGGAAACAATATACAAAGGAATTCAAACTGGATGCAATCAGTCTGGTTCTGGATCAGGGATTGACGATAGCAGAAGCTGCCAGGAGCTTGGAAATCAGGGCTAACATGCTTGGGCGATGGATCAAGGAGAACGAGGCGGATAATAATGGCCAGGCATTCCGGGGTAATGGGAAACTGACGCCGGATCAGGGAGAAATTCGGCGACTTAAGATAGAAAACAAACAATTAAAGCTGGAGCGGCAAATATTAAAGGAGGCGGCGGTCTTTTTCGCGAAAGAAACGAAGTGAAGTATTCGTTCATCACCCAAAAGAAAAAGACCTGCCCGGTCGGCCTAATGTGTCGGCTATTGGGTGTCAGTCGCAGTGCTTACTATGACTATGAACAACGCCGTCGCAATTGCCCGGATGATCTGCACCACAGACAACTTCTTGATGCTGTGAAGAATATTGCAAAATCATGCGATTACACCTATGGCAGTCGCCGAATGAAACGAGCGCTAAATGCCTTAGGCTATTCGATTAGCCGCTGGAAGACGAGAAAACTAATGCGTGAGGCTTTCGTCACTGTCAGGCATCGGAAGAAATACAAGGTGACGACAGACAGCAATCACCAGTTGCCGGTATTTGAAAACCAATTGAATCGGCAATTTGATGTTGCCAAACCGGATCAAGTTTATGTTTGCGATATCACATACATCTGGACACAAGAAGGCTGGCTGTATCTGGCAATCGTAATAGATTTGTTTTCCAGAAAAGTGGTCGGTTGGAGCATGAGCTCACGGATGAAAGCAACACTGGTTTGTGATGCATTGCGAATGGCTATCTGGTTGCGCCGGCCACCGCCAGGCCTGATTGTGCATTCAGATCGTGGATCGCAGTATGCCGGCAAAGCATACCGCAATCTACTGAAAGCATATGGTTTTATTGGCAGCATGAGTCGTCTGGGAAATTGTTGGGATAATGCAGTTGCGGAAAGCTTCTTTGGCAGCCTCAAGCAGGAACGTTGCCAATGGCGGCATTACCAAACCCGCTATGAAGCACAGCAGGACATTTTGCAGTATATCGCCGTGTTTTATAACAACCAAAGACTGCATTCATACTTGGATTACAAAAGTCCAAACCAATATGAAGCTGAAGCAGCAAAAAACGATGAAAGTTACTAACTGAGGTGTCCGGTTTTACTTGACCAGGTCACAATCGATAGGACTGGTAAGTAGCTGCCGTCTTTTTGGAGCGGGTGCCAACTTCAATTTTTGGGGGGGGGGCAACCCCCCCGGGAAGGGAAAAAAAAAAGGCAAACCCCAACCCCCCGGGATCAATTTGTTTGGGCCCCCGGTGGTTTGTCTGATATACATACCCTTAAGCCTACTATAGCCAGGGTATGTGTCGATATAAAACAACTATATTATGGCACTACAACGCACGAGAAAAATACGATCGTATATTATTCAAATGCTTATAAAATTAACGGCCGGATAATAACAGTGAAATGACAGTTTCTGGACGGGTTCCTGACGAAGATAATGGAATGGACGCCCACTACCCAAAACGGCATCAAAGTGCCAGTAGTGGTGCAATGACCACTAAAACAGAGAGGAGCGTCCGACATGAAGATTACAACAATAGGCATTGATTTGGCAAAAGAGGTGTTTCAGATCCACGGTGTAGATGAGTATGGCAAGGCTGTGCTGCGTAAGCAATTACGCCGCGGACAGATGACGGAGTTCTTTTGCCAATCTGGGGCCTTGCCTGATTGGCTTAGAAGCGTGCGGTAGTTCCCACCACTGGGCGAGAAAGTTGGGTGGATTTGGGCATACTGTCAAGCTCATGTCGCCCCAGTTCGTCAAGCCCTATGTCAAGACTAACAAGCATGATATGGCCGATGCAGAAGCGATTTGTGAAGCAGTTACTCGACCCAATATGCGCTTTGTCCCGATCAAGACTGTTGAGCAACAGGCCATTCTATCAGTGCACCGAGCCAGACAGGGATTTGTCAAGGCGAGAACTTCACAGGCAAATCAGATACGCGGTCTACTCTCTGAGTTTGGTATCGTCATCCCTCAGGGGATCCAATCGATTGGCAAACGCATGCCTGACATTCTGGAAGATGCCGAAAATGGTTTGCCAGGAACAATGCGCCGATTACTGGAAAGACTGAATGATCACCTTAAAGAACTGGATCGGCAGGTGAAAGAGTTAGAGTTGCAAATCAAGCTTTGGCACAAGGAGAACGAAGCCAGCCAAAGACTGGAAGCCATCCTGGTGTTGGCCCGATTACAGCGAGCGCCATTGTGGCAACTGTGGGGAATGCTACAGAGTTCAAGAGCAGTAGACAATTGGCCGCATGGCTAGGGTTAGTGCCCAAGCAGCATTCAAGCGGTGGCAAACAGTTATTGCTTGGTATCAGCAAACGCGGGGATACTTATCTTCGCACCCTGCTGATCCATGGAGCAAGAGCAGTCATCCGCTTTGCCGAGAAGAAGGCCGAGCCAGAAAGCTGGCTTCGCAAGCTGATAACACGGCGCAATAAGAACGTTGCTGCTGTTGCCCTGGCAAATAAGAACGCTCGCATCATCTGGGCATTGCTCACCCAGAAAGCGACATTTCACCCCGATCACACTATGGCAACAACTGCTACTGCAGCTCATTGATCGTGAGGGTTGAATAGAAGCGTATGGGTATGTTGCATTAAAACGAGTTTAAGGAGAAAGTTACCACCGATTGCACAGGCAATCACGACATGATGGCGAGACTGGTCAGACCGTGAGTAGCTAAACCTGACTTAGCCCAAGTGCATAGAGCACGTGAAGATGATAAAGGTGCTACTCAGCAAATTCCATCAGGGACAGAGGCCATGCGCTTCACACAAAGTCCGGATGTATGGCTGCAATCTTTACCTTCTTGAGATCATAGATTGAAGGCTTTGCAAAAATGTGGGCGTCCATGTATGGGCCAGGCAAGCCAGCGGCGAATGCCTTTCTGAACGGCTGGTGCGCTCAGGTTTAGAAGGCAGAAATCTCAGCCTTTCAGCCTTTCAGAAGTTTGCCAACACACTCAGAGCGCATTGGTCGGGGATCATTCACTTTGTCGAATCGAACATTACCAATGCAATATTGGAGAGCATCAACAGCAAAATCCAATTGGACAAACGACGTGCTCGCGGCTTTAGAAACGTCAAGAACTACATCAATATAATCTATTTCCTGTGTGGAAGGCTGACTTTATCTTACCCACGGTATTTCACATAGACCCGAACTTCTAGAGGGGCCAATAAGTGGATAGACTTTTTGATTCTCAATGTATAAACAGACAATATTTCCCTTCTTTTTCAATTCAAGTATTTTGCCCGGAACTGTTAAAGTGATCATCCATTTATCAAAACTATTTATTAACATTGGCAGTTCAAAGAATTGCTGGTTTGGTTAATAACTTATGACATTTAAGTCACGTTTACTCAGTTCACTACGCAAGTTCTCTTCATCGTCGGAGTTGCATCACGATGAAGAGTTCGTTACGTCTGCAGAAGGTTCACAATTAAACAGTGAATTAAATTCTAATCAGCAATTTGCATCGACTGATGAAATTAAACAACTTTTTGATACTGCGTATCGTGATCGGTTAAGCGCGGAAGATCGGGCAATTAAGGAAGCGCATAAGCGAATTGAAGCAGAAAATATTGCAAGAGTGACTGCTGAGGCGAGAGCCCGGGCCGAAGCTAACGCCAGAATTTTGGCTGAAACAAGAATCCAGGCGGAAGCGATTGCTACTGATCAAGCCAGAACCAGAGCTAAAGCTGAGGCTTTGGCAGTTAGAGAAGCCAATGCCCGCCGGGAATTTGAAATAAAAGCCAGGCAGCTTGCGGAAGAGAAGATTAAAGCTGAGAAATCCCTGAATGCGCTATTGGAAGCCAGAATCAAAGCAGAAGCTTCGATTGTTGAGAAAATGCAGAAACGCGTTGAACAAGAAGCTGCCGCTTTGGATAAAGCGCATGCAACTGCACTGAGAGAGAATGAAGCTGCCGAAGCAGCAGTGCATCGAGCCAAAGTAGCTGATGAGGCACGCTTAATTGCGCTGGCTGTTATAGAGGCAGAGGCACACGCAATGGCGCTTGCAAATGCAAAGATTCATGAAGCCCAGAAAAACATGGCACTAGCTAGCGCCAATGAAGAAACTGAAAGGCAAATCATTGAAGAAATGCAGACACGTTCGAAAATAGAGGCAAAAAAATTGGCACAAGCTGCCCGGCGTCTGGATGCAGAGAAACAAGTAAGAGAAACGGAAGAGGATAGGCTAAGAGCTGAGACTGCTGCGGTACATGCGGCGATAGAAAGCCGAATCTGAAGCGTTCGCAGCAGAGCAGGCGAGAAAAAAGAGCTGAATTAGACAATCAAGCAACTATCGCGGCACGTGATAAAACAGATGCGGAAAAGTGGCGGCCGGAATAGCGGAATCCATACTTGCAAAAGAGAACGCAGCCACTGATGCGATCAAGGCTCGTCTTGTTGCAGAATCTGAGTTGTTGGATGAAGCCAATCATCGGATGCAGATTGAGGCTGAAGCGTTAGCGGCTGCAGATGCAGCTTTGCGAGCAGAAAAAGAAGCTAAAGCAGTTGCAAAAGAGAAGAAGAAAGCGGAGGTCAACGCGAACAAAGAGTATCAGAAACGTATCGAGGCGGATGAAGAATTCATTAAAGAAGCTGAGGCCCGTGCAGAAGCTGAGAAAGCTGCAAGGAATGCTGCAAAAGCAAGATGGAAGCTGAAATAAGATTAAAAGCTGCAGCGGAGGCAAAAGCCAGAATGGACATGCTTGCTGTTCAAGAAACTAATATCCAAAAGGATCTTGAACATCGTTTGCTGGAAGATGCGGAAATTCGTGCCAAAGCGATAGCCGATGCAAAACAAGCCGTCGCTGAACGATTTGAGATTGAACAAAAAATCACAGGATTGGCAATTACTAGAGCACAAGCGAAAATTATCGCTACCAATAAAGCCAAAGCGCAACTTGAAGCAGAAAAAACTGCTACCAGAATCGCATTGGAAAAAGCTAGAACCGAATCGGCTGCTCTTGCCGTCATGGAGGAGCGCATAGCGTTGGAATCGAAAGCGCTGGAAACTGCAATAGCCCGGGAAGCTGTTGAAGTTATGGCTAAGGAAGCACTGCTTGCGCGTTCCCAAGCTGATAAAGAAGCAACCGCTGCAGCAACTGCGAGAATACGAGCAGAAATTGCAGCCGCAGAACATTCCCGTAATAGGATGGCTTCAAGCATCAAGACTTAACAATCAGATAAATATGCTATCAAAAATAAAAGTTATAAATCTGCCTTTTTATAGATCAAATGGTTGGAAGCAATATCGCACGAATAGTTTTCGTTAAAGGAGGGCTTTGAATTTTTGAAGAGGCCCTATAAATTCTGATTTCTGGACGATGATCAGGTGGTATTTTTGTAACTTCTTCGCAATAAGACCTGAAAGCAATCAATCTAATGCACTTAATCGACTCAGAAGATGCATTTCTTTTGTGATAACCGTGGTATATGTTTATCGACATACAGTCTGGCAATCTTTTTAGGTTTTACGCTATGGCTATGCTACATAGAGTTTACTCAGAAATTCAGCGATCAGTTATGCGCTGCCAAGTGGAAATTCCGGTTTGAGAAGAATTGGCAGGAACGTGCAAACCCGATTTCTCTGGACATGCTCTTTCTTGCTGTCGAAGATGCCATTTTGCCAGCAAGATTCCTCAGACAAATAAAAACCCGCACCAAGATGAGCAGGTTCATAACCAGGAAGATGCTATTAATCCATGCGGCAGACGTATCAGCGCGCCTAACTCGAATATTGTTGAGCCGATAACCATACTTTCCCTGGCCAAACTTTCCTTCAATTGGAATGCGCTCGCGATATTCCTGTCGACGTTGCGCTTTCAAGTGCATTAATTCATCTTTGTTTTCAGGTGTACTCTTTGGTGGACGTCCCAGTGGTGACCTGGTCAAGTAAAACCGGACACCTCAGTTACAACTTTCATCGTTTTTGCTGCTTCAGCTTCATATTGGTTCGGACTTTTGTAATCCAGGTATGAATGCAGTCTTTGGTTGTTATAAAACACGGCGATATACTGCAAAATGTCCTGCTGTGCTTCATAGCGGGTTTGGTAATGCCGCCATTGGCAACGTTCCTGCTTGAGGCTGCCAAAGAAGCTTCCGCAACTGCATTATCCCAACAATTTCCCAGACGACTCATGCTGCCAATAAAACCATATGCTTTAAGTAGATTGCGGTATGCTTTGCCGGCATACTGCGACCCGCGAGTCCTGCTGCACGATCAGGCCAGGCGGTGGCTGACGCAACCAGATAGCCATTCGCAATGCATCACAAACCAGTGTTGCTTTCATCCGTGAGCTCATGCTCCAACCGACCACTTTTCTGGAAAACAAATCTATTACGATTGCCAGATACAGCCAGCCTTCTTGTGTCCAGATGTATGTGATATCGCAAACATAAACTTGATCCAGTTTGGCAAACATCAAATTGCCGATTCAATTGGTTTTCAAATACCGGCAACTGGTGATTGCTGTCTGTCGTCACCTTGTATTTCTTCCGATGCCTGACAGTGACGAAAGCCTCACGCATTAGTTTTCTCGTCTTCCAGCGGCTAATCGAATAGCCTAAGGCATTTAGCGCTCGTTTCATTCGGCGACTGCCATAGGTGTAATCGCATGATTTTGCAATATTCTTCACAGCATCAAGAAGTTGTCTGTGGTGCAGATCATCCGGGCAATTGCGACGGCGTTGTTCATAGTCATAGTAAGCACTGCGACTGACACCCAATAGCCGACACATTAGGCCGACCGGGCAGGTCTTTTTCTTTTGGGTGATGAACGAATACTTCACTTCGTTTTTTTTCGCGAAAAAGACCGCCGCCTCCTTTAATATTTGCCGCTCCAGCTTTAATTGTTTGTTTTCTATCTTAAGTCGCCGAATTTCTCCCTGATCCGGCGTCAGTTTCCCATTACCCCGGAATGCCTGGCCATTATTATCCGCCTCGTTCTCCTTGATCCATCGCCCAAGCATGTTAGCCCTGATTTCCAAGCTCCTGGCAGCTTCTGCTATCGTCAATCCCTGATCCAGAACCAGACTGATTGCATCCAGTTTGAATTCCTTTGTATATTGTTTCCTCGTTTCCATTTCTTCCTCCAATTAAGATTATTTTCTCTTAACTGGAGTGTCCGAGTCTATTAGACCACATCAGGGATCAAGAATCATGCCCGGTGGTGTATCAAATCCTTTGAGGGGCAGTTTTTTGGCTGATATAACGAATCATAGTGCACGGTTTTTGGTGTTAATTCACATATTTATGTGCACCATTTTACCAAAATATGAAATACTATTCAATTAAAACAGTTAGTTATACTTTTTGAGTAAGCTCTACATATGCCAGGCATGTGCTCTGGCTAAGCTCATGTAATTCTGGACTTTGCATAAAAACCAGCGTATTTGACTCTGCCAAAGCTGCATTCCACTACAAACGGCTTGGGTGATCAGGCTGTTGCGCTAAACCACCTACTTTTAGGATGGTATTTTTGTTGTTGGATTTTTTATCATGAACGACTACTATTTGTACCTTGGCTCAAGGTTTGACATAAAACTCTCCATTTAACCCGGCGACGTATACTTTTTTGTAGTTGTTAATGGTTGCGTATGCAATAAAAGGTTTATTTAAATCCACCAAATCACCTCCTTCATAATCGACGAGAATGGCTGCAGGTGGATCTTCAGCGAAAAGGTCGTCTAGGCTTTCAGCAGAGGTTCCTGCAAAGTGCTTGCGTTGCTCAGGGGTAAGAAGATCACCAACTCTAAAAAGAAATGGGCCGGTAGATAATTCAGAGTATGTCGGAAGGTTAGATTCTATGGCGTATATTGGGGACAAAGTGGCAATTTTACGATCAGTGGCAATACCATTTTCTATTAGGACATTCTGCACATTTGTGGAGACATCATGTGATCTAAGTGCAATCCATGTTTCTTTATGAGCTAGGCGCGAAATGTTCCAGAGCAAATGAGGTCCATTGTATGCTGCAGTTACAAATATGAGAATAAGCACTAGTCTTTTATGTAAAATTGATGTTTTTTCTGAATCAGATACGCATGAAAAAATGAATAGAATGAACAGAAAACCTATGGGTATAGAGTAGTAATGTGGCCATGAGGGGGTTGGTATCAATGCAGTTATTGCTGTAATTAATACTAAAAAGAAAGTTAAGAATGCTCCTGAATGTATTTTTTGGATGGCCTGTCTCATAGTTTGCGAACTTTTGATAGATAGTCCAGCCCCAAGCATAATGCCTAACAGAAGAATCAGGGTGTCGGATTTGAAATATTGTTTGTGTGCAAATGCTAATTTTGCATATAGCGACATAGGCCCATCAAAATCAGTAATCTGACGCCAGTGGGTGTTGACATTATGAAATCCTAGGTTGTTAAAGCTAAAAGAGTCAAAATCTGATATGAAGAATAGAATGGGGAGCAGCCCAACGGTTAGCCCAGCTATGTAAAATAAAAGACTATAAATGCTATTTTTTTTGATATTTATATAGGAGTATTTTTCCATTGCAAGATAACAAATAATTATCATTACGAAGGGAATGACAGCTGTGGCATAAGTGAATTTTGTTCCAATCGCAAGTGCAAGAAAGATGCCTGCAAATGTAATGCCTACTAACTTGATTTGATTCTCGATAAACGAAATATAAAATAGGTAGAAGCTTATTATTGAAAGAGCTACAGGCATCATAAAGTTAGTGGCAAGTGCAGCTGAATTTAAAATGTTTATATTCAATAAAAAGAGTGTAACAATGCCAAGAGAAAGAAAAAGATCATGTAGAACACGTCGAGCCAGCAAGAATAGAACTACTGATGAGATAATGAGAAATAGAAAGCTAAGCAGTTTCCCTATAAAAAAATAATACGACTCTATGCCGAGTATTCTATAAAGACTCCCGTATAGAAAAGGAAGGTAGGGCGTTTGGAGGTATGCAAAGTCTTTGTATAGTTCTTTGCCTTGAGCAACAAAGACGCTTGCAGTAATATACATATGCTCGTCGTACCAAAAAGCTGTCATGTTCATGGCAAACGCGCCAGCGATTGCAAACATAAGAATAGGGATCAAAAACCAGAGAACAAATCTATTATTCTTCATTTGAAGGGCGTCCTATATTTTGTGTAAATGGTGTTTAGAACTGCCAGCGTATTTCTTTGAACGGTAACTTGTTTAATACATATTTCCAGTCTCTTAGTGGTGCGAACCACAACACACAGTGCAGATAACGGCATCGATGAGACGACCTTTACCAAGATTGTGCCGATTTGCCAGAATAACCATATCGAAGTACGACACTATCGCCATCATTATGGTGAATAAAATAGATTGCGCCAGAGTTCGAGATGCGGAGCGGATCGTTGAAATGCCTGACCTGGTTTATGGGTTACCCTGAAGTAACCCATTGGTCATAGACCTCCATAACTGTAGCTGAAACAGCGATACCCACCAAGATACCGGCAGCAATCTCGATGCGCGTATGTCCCATGCGCTCCCGCAGGAGCTGATGATCTGTAGTCGTGGCAGACAACTTGTTGATTGCCACCGCATGCTTGCCCACCTGACGACGCAAACTGTTCGCATCGAGCGTCACGATGAACGCCAAGGTAATCGCCACGCCGAATGCCGGATGATCGATGCCTTCTTTCAAAGCGATGAGTGCGGCCATACTGCTGACGATTGCGCTGTGGTTGCTTGGCAGGCCGCCGTAGCCAATCAAGCCAAAGGCCAGTTGCCTGCTCTTGATGCTGTTGATCACGAATTTCGTGATCCCAGCGACGAGCCAAGCCAGGAAAGGCGTCAGTGCATAGGAGAAATCCATGATCACCCCTGCGTCGGCCACAAAGACCAAGCGCAGGCAGCCACCCAGAGCACTACTGTGAGAAGCAACTGCCAGTCGGCCAGAAGCGCATCGGTCGGTGACTCGCCACCATCCAGTTCTTCAATCACATACCAGTAGCGGAACAGACCGAAAAGAACCAACGGCACGGTGATGACCAGTTCCGGCTTGGCCGACATCACGAACATGCTGTAGAAAATCAATGCGCCGGTCGCCGACATTTCAGCATAACGATCTACCAGGGATACCGAGTATTTCTGCAGTACCTTGCGTCCTTCCGTGCCGCTCTGGCTAAGCTCTTGCCGACGCTTCACCGCCGCGAGATAAAGGGCAAGACAAAGCGTGGTTACAGACATCCAGTCGGATACCGGCACATCCAGCGCCATGGCGCCAGCATAAACGCGAAGCACAAAGCCGATGGCAATCGTGAAGATGTCCACTACGGGCTGGTGCTTCAATACAAAGGTGTAAGCTAGGTTAATCGTCATGTAGATGGCGATTACCATCACTACCTTCGGTGCGAGAAACCATCCCCAAACCAGCACGGCATACAACGCCGCCAGCATGACCAGGGCAGCTGGCACCGAGACGATGCCGGAGGCCAGTGGACGGGTCTTGGATTTCTTGGGATGACGACGGTCATGCTCGATGTCGTGGATGTCGTTGATGATATAGGTCGTTGAGGAAGCCAGGCAGAACAGCGCTACAGCCAACAGGGCGTGACTCGCGGCACCAGGATTGAGAAATTCCCCAGCGAAGAGTAGCGGAGCAAGGACAAAGCCGTTTTTTACCCACTGTTTCGGCCTCATCAGCATTATCATGCCGATAAGCTGCGCTAGCAGGGAGCGGGTTACTACGGTATCATGCATACGTTTTTAACCTTGAAGTCATTATTAAAGTGTTTGCTTGATGAATCTGGCTATTACTTATGCAATTCTCGCATTAATCGCGACAGCAGTAAACATCGGTGCTCAGGATCTGGTGATTCGCATTTACAGCGGCACTTTTGACATTCTGGCCTCGGTGGCCGTTGGTACCGGCGTGGGTCTCGTCGTTAAGTACATCCTCGACAAGCGATATATTTTCCGCTTCCGTGCCCGTGATACGGTGCATGATGGTAAGACATTCGCCCTCTACACATTGATGGGGCTGGCGACTACGGTGATCTTCTGGGGCTTTGAGTTCGGGTTTCATCACCTCTTCGAGACCAAAGAGATGCGCTACCTGGGCGGCATCATCGGCCTGGCCATCGGCTACCTGACTAAGTATCACCTCGACAAGCGCTACGTCTTCCGCACGGAGATCGTATGAGAAGGGTATCCTCCTGGGGGCGCCTGAGCGCGGATCAGCATGAAGTCATCGCGCTGAGTGATCCGGCCAAAGTTTCCTCCCTTGTTTCTGGCAGTAATAAGCCAGGCATTGTTCATGGCATGGGCCGGAGCTATGGTGATGTCTGCCTCAATCCTGGTGGCGTGCTTTGGCTTACTACGGGACTCGACCACTTCATCGCCTTCGATGACAACACTGGTCGCCTGGTCTGCGAAGCAGGGGTGCAGCTGAGAGACATCCAACGCCTCGGCATACCACGCGGCTGGATATTGCCGGTTACACCCGGCACTCAGATGGTGACTGTCGGTGGGGCTATTGCTAATGATGTGCACGGCAAGAATCACCATGTGCTAGGCTCTTTCGGCAATCACGTTCAGCGAATCAAGCTATTTCGCACCGATGGTGAAGCGATCGAATGCAGTCCACAGACGAATCCGAATTGGTTTGCCGCTACAGTCGGTGGTTTGGGGCTGACGGGAGTGATCGTCGAGGCCGAGATTCAGCTGCGCCGCATTGCCGGCCCCTGGCTGGATACCGAAACGGTTCCATACCCCAGTCTCGATGAATTCTTCCAGCTGGCTGATGACTCGGAAGCTGAATGGGAGCACACCGTATCCTGGATTGACTGCATCTCGGGTGACAGAGGGCGGGGCCTCTTCATGCGCGGCAACCCAACCGATGTCACACAACTTCCCGAACCCAAGGGCCGCAAGCGCACGATGCCGTTTGTGCCTCCCGTCTCTCTGGTCAATCGACTCTCTCTGCGGCCGTTCAACATTGCTTACTACAACTTCAAGAAATGGCAGGCTGAGCGCGCTATTGTTCATTACGAGCCGTTCTTCTATCCGCTGGATAATCTGCTGCAGTGGAACCGGATGTACGGCCCCAAGGGCTTCTTCCAGTACCAGAGCGTAGTACCTCGCGAAGTCGGTCAAGACGCTGTTCAAGCCATGCTGGAAGAAATTGCCCATTCCAATGATGGTTCATTCCTCGCCGTCCTGAAGACCTTTGGTGATCGCCAGTCGGTAGGCATGTTGAGTTTTCCGCAACCCGGTGTGACCCTGGCGTTGGACTTTCCGAATCATGGGATGCGCACGCACAAGCTGTTCGAGCGGTTGGACGCAATCGTGCGCGAAGCCGGTGGCCGCATCTATCCGGGCAAGGATGCGCGCATGCCGCGTGATCTCTTCGAGGCAGGTTATCCGCGCCTGAATGAATTTCTAAAATACCGTGATCCGGGCATCAGCTCCGCGCTCTCACGCCGTTTGATGGGAAGCTAAATTGAATAACAAGAAGAGAATTGTCATTATCGGTGCTACATCAGCCATGGCCGAGCACTGTGCCAGATTAATGGGCGCAGGGTAAGTTGGTCGACTTAACACTGGTCGCGCGCGATGCCGGTCGCATCGAAAGGGTTGCAGCAGACCTCAAGGTTCGAAGCCCGCAATCGCATATCCGCGTAGTGGAGGCGGAATTTCTCGAACCAGTCGCTATTCAGGATACGGTGGATGAAATCATTAGCCAGGGCGCAGTAGATGTCGTTCTGATCGCCCATGGCTCCCTGCCAGAACAGGCAGGTTGCCAGAACGATCTCCGGGCGTGCAGAGATGCGCTGGAGGTCAACGGTGTGTCGCCTGTGCTGTATGCAGAGGCGTTCGCGAAGCATATGGCACAAGCCGACCATGGAATCATCGCTCTGATCGGGTCGGTGGCGGGCGACCGAGGACGGAAATCCAACTACATCTACGGCTCGGCAAAAGGCCTGGTCACCCGCTATGCGCAGGGATTACAGCACCGTTTTTCTGGTACAGCGGTAAAAGTGGTTCTGATCAAACCGGGTCCGACTGACACACCGATGACTTCCCATCTTAAGGAGCAAGGTGCGAACCTGGCTTCTGTTGAAGATGTTGCGCAAAAGATTGTCGATGCAGTTGATCGCTGTCAGGCAGAGGCTTATGTACCGGGAAAATGGTTTCTGATCATGATGATCATTCGTCACCTGCCGCGATTTATTTTTAACAAGTTGAATATTTAACGGCTTATTTCACGCTAAATTCTAATATATTCATAACAATGCCGCACTGACATAAACTAATTTTTGATTCACGAGAAGTATACTCCCTCAAAGCTAATTAGAGCGATTGTTGTTTTGGTGCAACACTGATTTAATATTGCCTTGACAGGAAAAAGCGCCTTATATAAGCTGCGGAGTGGTCAAATATGACACACTTATATTTATTAAGCAATGTCAGTGGTAAGCGTTTGAATGAAAATTTTCCAGCCAACAAAAAGTGCATTATTAGAGATTAATAATCAGCGTTGGCACGCTCAACCAGGATTTCTTGCTTATGCGAGCAAGATGACAAGTACTATTACTTCGAGGGGAAGATCTTGAGTTCGACAATAACCAAGTTGAACGCTCCGCTAACGCAAGCGTTTAATTCTCAACCTTCAAGCGAATTACAATTAACGCCGACGCCAACACTCAATACACTAACTCAGCAGTTATCGGGCTTTGATACCCTAACTAGCGCTTTAGAATATGCAGCGAAGGGGATAACGGGGTATAACTTTTATGACGCGAAGGGTAATTTACGTTCAATTCTGCCGTACAGCGCACTTAGACAGAATGCCCGTATCTTAGCTCAACGTTTATTTGGTTTTGGTTTGCCCCGTGGTAGTCGGGTAGCGATCATTGCTGATACATCCCCAGAGTTTGTCGAGTTGTTTTTTGCATGTCGTTATGCTGGTTTAGTGCCTTTTGCAATGCCAATTCCGGTTAATCTCGGTAGCCATGCAATATATGTTCAGCAATTAAGAGGCATGCTTGAAAGCAGTCAAGCAAGTATTGCTCTGGCTAATATTGATTATATTAATTTTCTGGAAGAAGCTGTAGAAGAAACAACTTGTATACAGTGGGTAGGAACACCAAGAAAGTTAAACGAGCTACCTGCAATAAGTGTTGAACCACAACCTAATTATCCTGATGAAACTGCGTACCTGCAATTTACATCAGGCAGTACGCGTACACCGAGAGGTGTGGTTATTACTGAACGAGCCTTGATGTGCAATTTGCAAGGTATTGTATGCAATGGATTGGAGATTAAACCTGACGATCGTTCTGCTTCTTGGCTACCCTTTTATCATGATATGGGATTGGTTGGGTTAGTTCTGGCACCAATGGTTACACAAATCTCTGTTGATTATTTGGCGACACGAGATTTTGCAATTCGACCCTTGCAATGGTTGCGGTTAATAAGTCGTAACCGTTGCACCATTGCATTCAGTCAGCCTTTTGGTCTTAAGCTTTGCACTTTGCGTTTAAGAGAGTCTGATCTCAAAGAGTTGGATCTTAGTTGTTGGCGGGCTGCTGGTATTGGTGCTGAAATGATTCGGCCAGAAACATTGAGAAATTTTGCAGAAAAATTTGCATCAGCAGGTTTCGATGAGAACGCTTTTTTGCCCTGCTACGGTCTTGCGGAATCCACGCTTGCCGTGACTTTTTCAAAAATTGGTAAAGGATGCAAAAGTATACAAGTTGATAGTAAGACGCTGATCGATAAGCGGATGGCTGTTCGATTGCAAGCGGATGGGCGCAAACAAAATGAATTTGTAAATTGTGGACGTCCGTTGCCTGGACATACCGTGAAAATAGTCGATGAGGATGGCCAGCAATTGTCAGAAATGATGGTTGGCAGTGTTTTAGTGCATGGCGATAGCGTGATGATGGGCTACTATAACAATCCAGAAGAGACTAACAAAGCACTTAAATCCGATAATTGGCTGGATACTGGAGATATTGGATTTCTGTTTGAAGGTGATTTATTTATAACAGGACGTCGTACAGATGTCATTATTGTTAACGGTCGCAATATCCGTGCCCAAGACATAGAAGAGTTAGCTGAACAGCAACCGGAAGTTAGGTCACGTGAGGCTTCTGCATTTGGGGTGAATGATGAAGATGGAACAACAACGATTGTAGTGGTCATTGAATGCAGGCTCACCTCAGTGATAGAGCGGCAATCACTAACAACAAGATTGCAACAGATTGTTTATATGGCATTTGGTGTTAATTGTATTGTTGAATTGGTTCCACCGCATACCTTGCCGCGGACTTCATCTGGGAAGCTTTCACGTTTTGCAGCAAGGCAAGGTTATATTCAGAGAACAAACATGCCAGGCCAATTGTCTTTTGTAGAATCAGGTGACAGATAAGAAGGGTACATGCCAAAATTGGTAGCCGTAACAGGCGCTACTGGATTCATTGGAAACGTACTGGTACAGAAATTGGCTCAAGATGGATGGACAATTCGAGCACTAACACGATCACATCGTTCATCCGATAATAAATCCATTCATTGGATTCAAGGGGATTTAGATGATATAACTGCGCTGCATCATTTGGTTAATGATGTGGCGTTTGTTATTCATTGTGCTGCAACAGTAAGAGGAAGATCTTTTCAAGAATTCGCACATACAAATATCGAAGGCACTAAAAATATTTTATGCGCCGTTAAAAACAGGAACAGCCTCCTCGTTTCTTATTAATATCATCCTTAGCCGCAAGGCAACCAGAATTGTCATGGTATGCTCAAAGCAAATATCTGTCTGAGATTGAGGTGATTGACCACTCGGAACAAATGCAATGGATGATACTTCGGCCTACGGCTGTTTATGGTCCGGGAGATAAGGAACTAAAGCCATTCTTTCAGACGATGCATCGCGGCCTACTTCCTGTTGTCGGAGAACTTAATAATCGGTTTGGGTTAATACATGTATATGACCTGGTTGCAGCTATTCAGGTCTGGCTAGCTTCCAACATATCGATTAATGGAGTATTTGAACTTGATGATGGGACGCCAGGCGGATACAGCTATCAGAGTTTAGCTATCCTAGCGCAGCAGGTGCGGGGGCGTCCTGTTCATTGCATTCCTATACCTAATCTTCTTATACAGAGTATCGCATTATCAAATCTATGGCTTGCTCGGTTACTCCATTATTCCCCCATGCTGACACCAGGAAAAGTTAATGAGTTACAACATAGCGACTGGGTATGTGATAATGCTCCTTTAATCCGAGTTCTTCCTGCGTGGCAACCGAGTATTCGTTTACAAGATGTTTTATCTGAAGTAATCTAGCCTTAAAATTTAACTACTCTGAATTAACCTATGACTGAAAGTAATTATGATGAGATCATGCAATTACTCTGCGATCGACTAAGCAGTTTAACCAATTCTGATACTCAGATTACGCCTGAAACGAACTTGATTAGCCAACTATCGATTGATTCTATTAAATTACTTAACCTGATTATGGAAATTGAAGATACTTTTGATGTTTCAATTCCTATTAATGCATTGACAGATATTCACACCGTCAGAGGATTGGCTGACTTGGTACATAAAATAAAATCTGCTTCATAATGAATTTACTTGAAAAATTAGACGCAGCAGCAGCTGCAAGAAAATCACTTTTGCCTAATGGTGTGGGGGCTTTTGGTATCCCGATTGAAGAAGTTTATTCGGCGACGGAAGCTAGAATTGGAGATCGTCGTGTACTTCTGCTTGGAACTAACAATTATTTGGGCTTAACCTTTGCACCTGAATGTATTCGTGCAGCGCATGAAGCAATTGACAAAGAAGGCACGGGTACCACAGGTTCCCGGATGGCAAATGGCAGTTATTTTGGTCACCGTGCTTTGGAAAGAGAATTCGCGGACTTTTATCAATGCAGCTCTGGTATTGTTTTTACTACTGGGTATCAAGCTAACTTAGGTACTATTTCAGGTCTGGTAGGTCCTGGAGATACCGTGTTGATTGATGGGGACTCCCATGCGAGTATCTATGACGGTTGTGTCCTCAGTGGTGCAGATATCATTCGCTTTAAGCATAATGATATGGTCGATATGGAAAAACGATTACGTCGACTGGGTGATCGTGCTGAAACGACACTGATTATTGCTGAAGGAATCTATAGTATGCTTGGCGATCAGGCCCCTTTGGCTGAAATTGTTAAATTAAAGAATGCATATAATTGCTTTTTACTGCTTGATGAAGCGCATTCGCTTGGCGTATTGGGTGAAACTGGCCAAGGTCTCGTAGAAAAAACGGGGTTGTTAAAAGAAGTCGATTTTATCACTGGTACTTTTAGCAAAAGTCTCTGCAGTATTGGCGGATTTTGTGTAAGCAATCACCCACAGCTTGAGCAATTACGATATATCAGTCATCCCTATATTTTTACAGCATCGCCTTCGCCCGCAACGATTGCTTCAACGCGTGCAGCATTGATACTTCTTAGTAAAGGAAGTGATCTACGCAAGCAATTGTGGAGCAATAGTACTCAACTTTATTCACAGCTCAAGGAAGCTGGCTACCTGCTTGGTCCCGATCCAGGTCCAGTAATTGCCGCCATTCTTGATACGCCGCAACAGGCTCTCCAGCTTTGGCAGAGTTTGCTCGAACATAATATTTATGTGAATTTAATTCTGCCGCCAGCTGCTCCAGAAGGTAAATCTTTGGTCCGATGCAGTGTAAATGCCGCGCATACTCCAGAACAAATAAAATATGTTGGCGATACTTTTTTCAAACTGTACAACATGATATGTCCGCATCCGTTAACTTCTAGCCCGTAAGAATAGTAGCTGTGCTTGTTTCTGAATACAGATAACTGATCATTAAGGGAATATCTTAGATTAAAAGTCGGATCTCTTGCTTTATATTCAGCCAAATCTGATTCAGTTTTCTTAAATGAGGCGCTACTATGCGAATAATGCAGGTATTGGTATTAACATTAATTTGGCTATGTAGTAATTAGTCGTCCCTGAAAAAGTATCAAACAACAGTCGTTCTGGAAAAGCCACTCGAGAAAACGGTTTCTTACTAAAATGCATGCCGCGGCAGTTTAAATTTTCATCACGGAATCCGATAAATTTGCAGTTTTTGCCACGGGAAAAGAGCCCAAAATGGCCAGCAGCCGTTGTTTCAGATTCCAGGCGGCGGCAGCCATCAGCAGGTTGATGCGATCGCCGATAGCGCCTTTCAGATAGTTCCTTGCCATTCGATAATCCGACTTCAGGTGGCCGATAATGGAGTCAATCGCGGCACGTTTCCTGCACTGTTTTTGCTTCTCCGTTATTTTCTGATTCGACGAACTCATGACTCTCTGCGACCAACTCAGATCCCGCATCACGCAAGCCAGCCAATTACAGAAAAAGCTGGCGGAAGTGGTGGTTGGCCAGGTGATAGCCTCCTGAAAGAATGTATGAGCAGTACTCAGCTTGTAATTTTCACCCTCGCCAGCGGTCGCTCAGGCACCAGTTATCTCGCTGACTTCTTCGCCAATTGCAGCTGGTTCCCTGCCTAATTTCCAGGCAAGAGTAAACAAGACGCGGAGTTAATTACCATGGTTATGTACATAAAACTTCGACGGATGTTTTTCCGTGAATACCTGATTTTCAACCAGCAAAGGTGGTCAATTTAAACTCTGAGCCAACAAGGGCGACATTTGTCTAAATAGCTTTAACGGCATATACTTCCTTACCGGGTTGTTGCTCGGGACTTGCTTCACCTTTCGGGAATGATTGTGACAAAACTCGCAGTGCAAATCCATTCACCGTCATAGAATCTCTGACAGTTATTATGAACAACTGAAATTTTCTGGAGACTCATCATGCACAATATAATCAATAGATCATTAGCATACAAAACATTCTCTGCTCTTCTATTAATTTCTGCTGTTACTCTTTCCGGGTGTGATAACAAAGATAAAAATCCTCCACCTCCGCCAGAAAAGCCAATTACTGAGAAATCCGTTGTATTTAATGACCCTGGTAAGTTATTAATTCCATTCTCATTTAAAAAAACAATGGAGCAAATAGCTGCTACATCTGGTGGAATTTCGACTACTTCTGAGTCAATGTTGCAAAGCATGATAGATTCATTTGCAGAAAATTCATTTATTCATCCTGTTTCAGGAAAATCAATCGAAGTAACCAGCCGCCCATTGGAATCCAAACTGAATCCAAAGGATTTATTAGATCCAAAATCGCCGGACGGCATGATTCCTGTCGGATTATTCAATCGGTTTGATCTGGCACCCGCCGATGGAAGCAATTGTGGCGAGTACCGGATTGTTTATGCAAAAAATTCAAGCAACTTTGATGATCGATTGCTGATGATCTTTGAGGCAAGGGTTCCGAATCCAAATCCCAATGAAGGATTGGTTGGGTGCGCGCCTATTACTGATTTCTGGGCGAAGCGGTCAAATGACATTGATGCAGCACAAACAGTCAGCGAACTGGAGAAATTCTATTACCAGGGAATTCCTGGGGTAAAACCAGTTGTAAATGCGAAGAATTACGGTATGCCGCTGGGGCAATTGCGTGTCAATCTGTTTAAAACCCCAGAACCAGGCAAAATTCCTTGGTCATTACGTGAATTTTTAGTTGGTTTCGATCAGCATGGTCAAGCTAATTTCAAACCCGAGCCTGTCGACGATTCACCCGTTTCTGCACTGTTCCGTGCGATTATGGAATTGCCTCCTGGTTTTGATGAAGCTGATCAGAATGATTTTCGTCAGTCGTTTCTTGGTCAATCATTGTGCAATCTGGTTAATCCAGATCGTATTGATGCGAAAGCAAGTCCTTCGGATATTATTAATGGTATCAGTGCGGGTTACGATCCCAGGTTCAATGATTTTGAATCGATTTCACAAGGTAATGTAGATGATCTTGCTCACAACACCGATGTGAAATTGCTGGAACAAGTACAAAATCGTCTTGCTGCGCTGACTGATTTATCCGGTGTTTCCTCAGTGCAATTGATCAATCGTGCAGGAACTATGACCTGTGGAGGTTGCCATGACTTTTCTGCAGGCAAGGAACTGGGTAATGGCGCTACTTGGCCCGGAAAAACCCTCTCTTTTGTGCATATTGATGAAAATGGAAAGCTTTCACCACTTCTGACAGATTTTTTTATTCCAAAACGAGTACAGATTGCGCAACACTTTAAGGAAAAGCGAGAATCGTTTCATCAGACAAAAGCAGCTTGTCCTGGGGTAACTTCTGATTCGACTGAAGCTGCAACGCCGAAAGTAAAACAAGCTCGCGGTCTTGATGTTTATGAACAGGTCGATAATGTTCGCAGTCAAGTTGAGAAATCATTCAAGCTCCTGCAGAACAGGCAGAGAAATCTGAGAAGTTGAAGGCTCTCCTTCCCGAACTTCAACAGGCTATCGATTCCGCTCGTAAAACGGAAAGGGCTTCGGAGGGCGCTTATACACCGGCACGTACGCATTAATCTTGATTTAGTGCTTATGCACCTGTCAGACTTAAATAAACAACCCCGTGGCAAGACCACGGGGAATCGCAAGTTGAATTATTTTGGCAAGCCGCGCGATCCGAACGCGCGGTCAACGGATTAACAGCACGGAACTCTATCGACTGGTCAATTGCTGAATTGTGATATAGGGCGCCTCTAAACTACGCAGGTAATGCTTGATCTTGCGGCTGCCGTAAAAAGGGTGCAGCGTATAGACGGTAGAGCGCGCTACCCCTGTCAGTTCGCATTGCCGAACCAGTGCCAGTGGTTCAGTCACGCCAATCCATTGCTTACGCGCTTCTATTGGCTGATCCCAGACTTTTTTTGAGCCAGTCCAGTTCCATCTTCAACCGCCCGATTTCAGAACAGAGCCGTTCGGAACTGACTGATGGATCGACAGGTCTCGGACCGCGTTTCACATCAAATAGGTTGGATTTCTGCTCTTGCAGCTCCTTCTTCCACAAACTAACTTGCGTCGGATGTACACCAAACTCCTAACCTATTTCATTCACTGTCTTGATACCGCAGGTCGCTTCAACGCGCTTGATCGGTTTAATGCGCATAGTTGATTATCTTTGATGAAAATTTCTGCAAAATACCAATAAATATTATAATAAAATATTAGTAAGTTTTACATGGAGACTTCTATGCCTGTTCAAAAAAATACCAGTGTGACGCTGGGCGAACATTTTGAGAAATTTCTGGCGCATCAGATTGAAACCGGGCGTTATGGTTCGGCCAGCGAGGCCATACGGGCGGGGTTGCGTTTGCTTGAAGAACATGAAACCAAGTTGGAAGCATTACGCCATGCTTTGATTGAAGGTGAACAAAGCGGCACGTCCGACTATTCTTTGCAAGGTATTCTGGATGAACTGGAAAGTGACGGTTAGATGGGATCATTCACCCTCACCCAAAAAGCAAGATCCGATATGCTCTCGATAGGCCGTTATACCCGGACGCAATGGGGAAAGACACAGCAAAGGCGCTACCTGAGTCAACTCGATACAGCCTTTCACGATCTTGCCGATAAACCGGGTATAGGGCGCGCATGCAATGATATACGTGAAGGCTATTATAAATATGGTGTTGGCAAGCATTTGATCTTTTATCGTCATAAAGGAGAAGATCAAATTGAGATTGTTCGTATCCTGCATGGCCGCATGGATCTTGAAGAGCATTTATAAAATCATTCATTTTGATTGCGGAATCCATCGTCCGTAATGTGCCCAAACCTGTATTACCGATCACGACTGCAGTAATGTAATAATTCAGCATAAAACGGACTGTCGGTTTCTTATGCAGCCCATTTATCCATCAACTCAAGGATATGTTCAGATTCCATTATTCCCCACATTGGATGCTCATCCTCAGACAGAATCGCTTCCTTTAACTTATTCAATTCAGTGAGGTTGGTCTGTTTTTAACAAAACATAGTAGATTAATTCATATCTGGTCTGGCTTAGGTTATCTACGATAAACGAAAGGCCGGTTCGTTTCACACAGGCAATCATAGCGCTTCGTTGTAGCCAGGTTAAGTGTTATAGCTGAAATAGTAACAGGTAACAGAAGCGTAACCGTAGAAGCTGCACCAATATTGGATTGTGACGTTGTTGCGGGTAAAACAGAGGGTAGATCAATTAAATGTACGGTTACGCACAGACCGGCATCAACATTTCCTGGATCATGGAAATTCTTTTTTGATAAATAGAGGTGATTTTATGGTTCCAAGATATATAGCAATAAGACTGATTGCCGGGGCAGCTATTTTACTATTTAGTTCATGCAATACAACCGATACGGCCGACCCAGCTAAAGCGCATGAAACCAATCCTTCCGGAACAGTAAAACAAACAACGGGTGATCGCCCTCAGAATTAGAAGACAATGCTTTCGATTCACAACCCCGTATTTTTATGGCGGGTTTTTGTTGTGTAAATGGGCAACTCGCCAAAGAAACAAAAACGGAGCCTAAGCCCCCGTTCTGGATTAATCTGAATCTAATTTAAACTGCTGATTCTTTTCTGCGATGTGCCATGAAACCCAGTAATCCTAAACCAGCCAATAGCATTGCGTAGGTTTCTGGTTCTGGGACTTGTGAGATGAGGGAAAGTTGGCCAACGTCACCATCATGCACTGCCCAGGCAGCCAACGCGTTGTGTGACTTGAGAGCTATTTTCAACAAAGAAGGGTCGCCAAAATAATCACTGAACCCGAATATGTAAGCTAAGTGATTATCAAATGAGTGATTAGGGCGTTAACAATTAACGTAATTTCTGCAATAATTACCAATAGATTGAAATGAAGGTAAATTAATGATGATCAGGATGTGTTGATTGATGAGCAGGAAACGAATAGACCCTTGTTGTCGGGCAACCCAGATTGCGGGGTAACAGGGAGAAAAACCGCTTGTCCTGGAGGGGGTTTGCCGCACAGGCGCCCATGGGCGATCTGCCAAAGCTCTGGGGAGCTGGCACCGTGTACACACGTTATAATCGTGGTCTAAAAAGGGCCGTTGGGAAGCGATATTCAAGACCTTATCAGAGGCCAGCGACTTTGAATATTTAATGATCGACGGTTCGATTGTTCGACTGCATCAGCATGGTGCTCCCCAAAAAAACAACAGGAAGAGGCGGTTGGAAAATCAAGAGGCGGTCTGAGTACCAAAATACATGCAGCAGTTGATGCTCCGGGCAACCTGTTAGACTGCGACTGACAGAAGGACAAGCCTCGGAGTACGGCCAGGCAAACGCACTGATTGAGCAGATTCAAGCCGATTATTTTTGGCGGACAAAGGCTATGACGGTGACGAGCTTATATAACATTGAAGGTCAGGGCAGTAGCGGTAATTCCTCCTCGACAAAACCGTATAGTTCAGCGGGAGTAGATCGAGAATTTATAAAGAACGAAACCTGGTCGAACGCCTGTTTCAGAGCTTAAGCAATTTCCGAATTGCAACACGGTATGAACGATTAAAACGAAACTATCAAGCCATGCTATATTTGGCTAGCTCGATGATATGGCTGGCTTAATTGTTAACGCCCCCTAGTCCAATAAGTCCAAGATATGTTTGTAAATGGAAATGGGTCGTTGCCTTCTATACCCATAAATGGATGTCTGATTTGTTCTATGGAAAACAAATAATACAGTTCCCCAACACTTGGCAATCTCCATCCATCAGTACCGGCAATAATTAAATTGTCCGCCCAGGTCATTTGAGTTTGCCAGGTTTGCTCGCCGTTCATATTTGCATCAGCCAGCCAAGAAATATCAAGACCCGTGTCATAAAATGCCTGGCCTCCTAAACGGCTTTCTAATGTTGCATTTGCTACTGCCGGTATTGAAGCAGTGGAAATTCCAGCAAGAAAGATTGCAATACATTTAATTTTTGAAAGTTTATTGTTCATTATTTTCCTTTTCGATTGATTGCCGAAAAAATCCAATTGCGCAAAATAATCTATCGCAGCACAAATAAATTATGGCGATTAATGATAGATCCAATTAACTGCTGCTGTCTATAAGTCATATCCTTATTTATCAGGACATATGACCCTCGGTGTGTTATGTCTCAATGGGTTAGGGTGTCGACCAAGATTGCAGATCTATCTTATAGGCAAAAAAAAGGGGGCAAGGTATCGATTGCACCAATGGCGATAATCTCAGAATAGCTAGCCCGGATATTGCATGAATTCGCACGATGAACACGCATGATATTGGTTTTACAAGGATTTTTCGAAGAAGCGGTGTGGTTATTCATACACCCGGCTGAGACAAATATGTTGTGGAATCAAGAGACAAGTGAGGGCGTGTGCAATTCATGCAATATCCGGCAGAGAATAAATGCGATGAAATTGTTAGGGGAACCAATGAATGTCAGGCTAACTCTATAAAAACTATAAATCGACTCTCCTTTGGTTTGATGTGGCCGCGTCAACCAGTGCATAAAAATTTGCATAGCCGGATGGTTGTATATTTTCCTTTACCGGTGCTCTTCAGCTGCTGGTTTTTTATTGCTTGTTGTTTTTTTTGAAACGTAACCCCTTGTGTAACCCCGCAATGGTTCTGCGGGTATTAACATGATAACGTTATGATTAATTGGTGCTGTTGCGCAGAATCGAACTGCGGACCTACTGATTACGAATCAGTTGCTCTACCAACTGAGCTACAACAGCTGTGGCTTGAATTAAGCGGGCTATTATAGATGCTTGGGCAATTGCGGGCAAATTATAAAGAACGGGATTAAATTATTTGAGGTTTGATTATGTTTTGCCTGTGAGGTGGTTGCGATTGTGTTTCTTTGTGCGATTAGATTCAATGTTTTTTCAACAAATTTCTCTTAAGTTCGGTTAAATTCTTTAAAAACTGTACATTTTTGGCATAAGAGTCCATAATTAACTAATGGATTCGAAAAATGTAAATTCGAAAAATATCTTGATTATTCACGGGCCCAATTTGAATCTGCTGGGGTACGTGAGCCGGATATTTATGGTGGTTCGACACTGCAGGATATTAACAATAACTTAAACAGATTAACTGAAAATGCGAGTGTTAGTCTGGATTTTTTCAGAGCAATGCCGAATCGGCTCTGATAGACAGGATTCAGCAAACTATAAATGACGGGACAGATTTTATTATCATCAATCCAGCCGCATATACGCATACCAGTGTTGCTCTGCGAGATGCACTGGCGGCTGTAAAACTGCCTTTTATCGAAGTGCATTTGTCGAATATCTATTCCCGTGAATCTTTTCGTCATAGATCCTATTTTTCCGACTTGGCAATAGGTGTTATCAGTGGCTTGGGTGCTAAAGGATATGAACTGGCACTGGAATATGCAATGACATCTTAAGTTGGCCCGATATTGAATCCGGGTTATCGATAAATCTCAATTTAAACTTCAATTATTTTTTTCACAACGGAGCGGCAATCTAGCTCATTTTTACATTAAATATTATTTTTTCTCAAAACAACCTTAAAACGAGGCATTGTCTCGGAGGATTGGATATGGATTTAAGAAAGCTTAAGAAGCTCATTGAACTGGTTGAAGAATCAAGTATTGCTGAATTGGAAATTACTGAAGGTGAGGAAAAGGTTCGTATCAGTAAATCTGGTTCCGGGGTGCAGAATTATGCATTTATGCCGCCTGTTATGCCGCCTGTTCAGCAGCAGACACCAACATCTGGGCCGGAAGCAGTGAGTGTCAATGATTCTTCAGTTGCTGACAAGCATTTAATTCCGGATGGCCATATTGTCAAATCTCCCATGGTGGGAACATTCTATCGTGCAGCATCGCCCGGTGCGAGCGCATTTGTTGAAGTCGGGCAAAGGGTCAAAGAAGGCGATACATTGTGCATCATTGAGGCAATGAAGCTGTTGAATGAAATTGAGGCCGATAAAGATGGGGTCATCAAAGCGATCTTGCTCGAAAATGGTCAGCCTGTTGAATATGGCGAACCCT
Organism: Nitrosomonas sp.; assembly: GCA_016721865.1. Taxonomy (GTDB): domain Bacteria; phylum Pseudomonadota; class Gammaproteobacteria; order Burkholderiales; family Nitrosomonadaceae; genus Nitrosomonas. The sequence continues at coordinate 99,140 of JADKHF010000046.1, forward strand.
TATTCGTAATTCAATGATTATCTGAATAGAGATCAGATAAATATGTTTGAAAAAATTCTTATAGCAAATCGTGGCGAAATTGCCTTGCGGATCCAGCGCGCTTGTCGTGCGATGGGTATCAAAACTGTTGCAGTGCATTCTGAAGCTGACGCGGAAGCAAAATACGTCAAGCTGGCCGATGAATCGGTTTGTATTGGCCCGGCACCGGTGGCGCAGAGCTATCTGAACGTGCCGGCGATTATCAGTGCTGCAGAAGTGACCGACGCGGAAGCCATTCACCCCGGTTATGGGTTCCTGTCTGAAAATGCGGATTTTGCCGAGCGGGTGGAGAAGAGCGGGTTTGTGTTTATCGGTCCGCGGCCGGAAACGATTCGCCTGATGGGTGATAAAGTCAGCGCGAAAAATGCCATGAAAAAAGCCGGAGTTCCCTGTGTGCCGGGATCGGATGGCGCGTTACCTGAAAATATTGATGAAGTTAAGAAGATTGCACGCGAGATCGGCTATCCCATCATCATTAAAGCTTCCGGCGGCGGCGGCGGCCGCGGAATGCGGGTCGTCCACACCGAAGCGGCATTATCCAATGCAGTTATCATGACGCGTAACGAGGCCCAATCAGCGTTTGGGAATCCGATTGTTTATGCAGAAAAATATCTGGAGAATCCGCGCCATATCGAATTCCAATTATTGGTGGATGAACATGGCAATGCTGTTCACTTGGGCGAAAGAGATTGTTCAATGCAGCGCCGCCACCAGAAAATTCTCGAAGAAGCGCCAGCGCCCGGAATATCGGAAAAATTGCGCAATAAAATCGGTGAGCGTTGTGCCGATGCCTGTCGTCGTATTAAATATCGCGGTGTGGGCACTTTTGAGTTTCTGTTTGAGAACAATGAATTCTACTTCATTGAAATGAATACGCGCTTGCAGGTAGAACATCCAGTGACCGAAGCAATTACCGGCATTGATCTGGTACAGGCGCAAATTAATGTTGCAGCCGGTCTGGTGTTGCCGATTAATCAGAAAGATGTCGTCATCAAGGGACATGCGATAGAATGTCGTATCAATGCGGAAGATGCTTACAAACTGACACCTTCCGCCGGACGTATTACGCAATATCACGCACCGGGCGGACCGGGTGTGCGGGTTGACTCGCATGTTTACCATAATTATATGGTGCCGCCTTATTATGATTCCATGATCGGCAAGATTATTACCTATGGGGATACGCGCGAACAGGCAATCGCACGCATGCGGATTGCTTTATCCGAAATGGTGGTTACCGGCATTAAAACAAATATTCCATTGCATCTGGATTTGTTGACCGATGCATCCTTCCTGCGCGGCGGTGTCGCGATTCATTATCTGGAACAGAAACTTGCCCTGCATAACAAGACTGAATGACAGGCAAATGATCATTTCCATTCAATTTGACCGTTGACAGTCTCTATAAAGCATGTCCTGGGTTACGCTGATTATCCGAGCTGATGCGGCGCATGCCGAGCTGATGAGTGACGCCTTGATGGAACAAGGCGCGCTGTCAGTGGACATTCATGACGCCGCCGCCGATACGCAAGAAGAACAGATGCTATTCGGAGAACCGGGGAGCCAAGCGGAGAAATCTGGCAGAATGCCGAAGTTTCTGCTTTGTTTAATCAAGGCGTGGATTTCGACGAAATTATGCGTAATGTGGCACATGTCGCGCATATCAAAGGCCAACCCGATTACCGTATCGAACGCGTAGAAGAGCAGGACTGGGTCCGCTTGACGCAATCACAGTTTGATCCGATTCAAATATCGCCGCGCTTGTGGATTGTTCCAACCTGGCATCAATCACCTGATCCAGCAGCGATTAATCTGATACTCGATCCCGGTCTGGCTTTTGGCACCGGCAGTCATCCTACGACGCAATTATGTCTAGGTTGGCTGGATCAAAATCTGCAGCCCGGAGACAGAGTCATTGATTATGGCTGTGGATCCGGAATACTGGCGATTGCAGCAATAAAGCTGGGTGCAGATCACGTTACCGGTATCGATATTGATCCCCAAGCGATCGCAGCCAGCCAAGACAATACGCTGCGCAATCACTGCGATCCAGCGAAATTTGTTTTTGCAACAACGCATAAAGCCGCTGACCAAGATTTGCAACCGAATGAGCGCGTGGATGTTGTGGTTGCAAATATTCTGGCGAATCCTTTGATTATACTGGCGCCCATCCTTGTGCAAGCAGTCCGGGAAGGTGGTCATATTGTGCTATCAGGCATTCTGCAGGAGCAGGCCGAGGACGTCAGGCGCGTTTATCAACACTGGTTTGATATGCACATTGCCAATGAACAAGAAGGATGGGTGCTGTTAACCGGAATCAAAAGGTGAAATAATATCTGTGTTAACGAGGGTTACCGGGATTTTAAGTTGATGCAGAAAAAAACTGATTTTTATCTAATTACCCGGTTATTGACATTCATTGCGATCAAATACGGGAGTAGCGAATGGCGCTGGTAACACGCTGTCCCAGTTGTGACAGCACTTTTCGTGTGAATGCCGCGCAATTACAAGCTCGCGGCGGTGAGGTGCGTTGCGGACATTGTCAATGGGTATTCAATGGGTTTGCTACGTTGATTACCGTCAATGAATCAGCCATTGAATCCGTATCTCAGTTTCAATCGCAATCTATCAGCGAGCCAGAAGCATCAACAGAAAGCCTTCTTGCAGTAGCCACGAGTCCAGGCAACGCAATGGATCTTCCGGTCTCTCCTGACTGGGATCAGGCAACAATTCAAACTTCGGACCATCTCTTTGATGATGAAAAGCCAGACAATCAATCGCGGGGTTGGGGGTTGGCAAATGCTCTTCTTCTGCTGTTGTTGATCGGGCAGATAGCGTATGCCTATCGTACCGAACTGACAATTATCGCACCGGAAATCAGACCTTATCTGGAACGCTATTGTACGTTCATTGCCTGCACGATACCCTATCCGCAAGATATCAAACAACTGGGTATTGAAGCATCAGATTTGCAAAAGATTCTAACACGACAACCTGAAGTTACGAGCATGCAGGCGACTATACGCAATCATGCACCTTTCCCGCAGGCACTGCCAGCACTGCAACTCTCATTGCTGGATGCTCATGATCAACTCATAACCAGCCGTATTTTTACGGCCCAGGATTATTTGCTGGATCAAGATAAATCGCTACAATTTATTGAACCCTATAATGAGATTGAGATCCGGCTGGATTTTGATAGCAGCCAGCTGGACGCGCTGGGTTACCGCCTGCTGTTGCTTTACCTGTAGCCGGTTTTGCAGTAGCGGGCAGATGAGGTAAGGTATAATGACATATCCATCACTTTTTAAGCATATTTTTATCAATGAATAAAAGTCCCCGTACTACTTTATTGGAAAGTTTGTTTGCCCAACGCATCCTGATTCTGGATGGCGCGATGGGTACGATGATTCAGACATTCAAACTGACCGAAGCGGATTTCCGCGGCCAGCGTTTTGCCGATTTTCCACATGATCTGAGAGGAAATAATGACTTGCTGACACTCACTCAGCCGGAAGTTATCCGTTCAATCCATAACGGTTATCTGGAAGCGGGTGCGGACATCCTTGAAACCAATACATTCAATTCCAATGCTGCCTCGATGTCTGATTATCACATGCAGGATCTGGTTTATGAATTGAATTGTTCTGCCGCGAAATTGGCACGCGAAGCAGCGCAAGGCTTCGAAGCAAAAACACCTGAGAAACCGCGTTTTGTTGCCGGCGTGATCGGGCCTACCACCAAAACAGCTTCCATTTCTCCTGATGTCAATGATCCGGGTTTTCGCGGTATCACTTATGATCAGTTAGTAGCTGACTATACCGAATCAATTCGTGGGCTGGTGGATGGCGGGGTGGATATTTTGCTGGTCGAAACCATCTTCGACTCGCTCAATGCAAAAGCGGCGCTTTTTGCCATAGATCAATACTTCGAAGACCATGGCATCCGTCTGCCGATCATGATTTCGGTCACGATTACCGATGCTTCCGGCCGCACGCTGTCAGGACAAACACCGGAAGCCTTCTGGAATTCGATCAGCCATACCCGGCCGATATCTGTCGGTATAAATTGTGCTCTGGGTGCCGAATTAATGCGTCCGTATATCGAAGAACTGGCCGGTGTGGCGGATGTTTATACCAGCGTGCATCCCAATGCCGGTTTGCCGAATCCGTTATCTGAAACGGGCTATGATGAATCGCCCGAATATACCGCAAATCAAATCAAGGGATTCGCGCAATCGGGCTTTGTCAATATTGTCGGAGGTTGCTGCGGCACCACGCCGGCGCATATCAAGGCGATTGCACAAGCGGTCAGTGACATCGCGCCGCGCAAAATACCCGAAATCCCCAAGAAACTGCGCCTGTCCGGTTTAGAACCGCTGAATATCGGTGATGACTCATTATTTGTGAATGTCGGTGAGCGAACCAATGTCACGGGCTCCAGAGCTTTTGCCCGTTTGATACTGAGCGATGATTATGCAGAAGCGTTAAATGTGGCACGTAGCCAGGTGGAAAACGGTGCGCAGATTATCGATATCAACATGGATGAAGCCATGCTGGATTCGCAGAAGGCCATGGTGACGTTCCTGAATCTGGTGGCCGCCGAGCCGGATATCTGCAAAGTACCGATTATGCTGGATTCCAGTAAATGGACAGTGATCGAAGCGGGCTTGAAATGTGTGCAAGGTAAATCCGTCATCAATTCCATCAGTATGAAAGAGGGTGAGGAAGAGTTCATCAAACACGCGAGGCTTGCTCGCCGATATGGCGCGGCGGTGATTGTGATGGCGTTTGATGAACAAGGCCAGGCAGATACCTTGAAACGCAAGGTGGATATCTGCACGCGCAGTTATCGTCTGCTGGTTGATCAGGTTGGTTTCCCGCCAGAAGATATTATTTTTGATCCGAATATTTTCGCGATTGCGACGGGAATTGAAGAACATAATAACTATGGTGTCGATTTTATCGACGCTACCCGTATCATCAAACAGACCTTGCCGTATGCCAAGGTGAGCGGCGGGGTATCTAATGTTTCGTTTTCCTTCCGCGGCAACGAGCCCATTCGTGAAGCTATCCATACCGCTTTCCTGTACCATGCGATCAAAGCTGGCATGACCATGGGTATTGTGAACGCCGGGCAACTGGGTGTTTATTCGGATATTCCTGCAGAGTTACTGGAAAAGGTAGAGGACGTCATCCTGAACCGTCGTCCGGATGCGACCGAACGCCTGGTTGAGTATGCAGAAAATTTCAAAGGCAAGAAAAAGGAACAGGTTGAAGATTTGGCCTGGCGCGATGAACCACTGCAACAACGGCTGACGCATGCTTTGGTCAGAGGCGTTTCCACTTTTATTGTGGAAGATACCGAAGCGGCGCGGGTGGAAATTGAAAAAAAAGGTGGCCGCCCGATCCAGGTGATCGAAGGACCATTGATGGAAGGCATGAGCGTCGTGGGCGATCTGTTTGGCGCCGGTAAAATGTTTCTGCCGCAAGTGGTTAAATCCGCGCGGGTCATGAAACAGGCGGTGGCACATTTGCTGCCCTTCATCGAAGCTGAAAAGAAATTATCGGGGGATAACAAGCCGAAGGGAAAAATTGTCATCGCTACCGTCAAAGGCGATGTACATGATATTGGCAAGAATATCGTCACCGTGGTTTTACAGTGCAACAACTACGAAGTGATCAATATGGGGGTGATGGTGCCTAGCGCGCAGATTCTGGATATGGCGCGGCGTGAAAAAGCTGACATTATTGGTTTGTCCGGGTTGATCACACCTTCCCTGGAAGAAATGGCGCATGTGGCCAAAGAAATGCAGCGCGAGGGATTCACGATTCCACTGTTGATCGGCGGCGCAACCACTTCCCGGGTGCATACCGCAGTCAAAATTTCCCCCCATTATGAAGGCCCAATTGTATGGGTTCCCGATGCCAGTCGTGCGGTCGGTGTGTGCAGTAATTTGCTGTCACAGGATCTGCGGGAAAATTATGTGCAGGAAATAAAAGACGAATACGAGAAAGTGCGTGCACAGCACAAAAACAAGAAAGGACCGGCAAAACTTCTGACTTTGGCCGAAGCGCGCGCTAATGCGTATAAGACCGACTGGAAAAATTATCAGCCATATCAGCCCGAACTGATCGGTATCCGCACGCTGAATAATTACCCGTTGGAAAAGATTGTTCCCTATATCGATTGGACGCCTTTCTTCCAGGCTTGGGAACTCGCCGGGCGCTATCCGGATATCCTGCAGGATGAAGTCGTCGGAGAAACAGCAAGCCATCTATTTCGCGATGCGCAGACGATGCTGAAGAAAATTGTTGAGCAAAAGTGGTTGAGCGCCAATGCAGTGATTGGTTTGTTCCCAGCCAATTCCGTCGGCGATGATATCGAGATCTACACCGATCAAACGCGCCGTAAATTAGCCATGACGTATCATTGCCTGCGCCAGCAAGACCTGAAACCGGCCGGCAAGCCCAATCGCTGTTTGTCCGACTTTGTCGCGCCGAAGGAAACTGGAGTCAAAGATACCATCGGTTTGTTCGCCGTTGGCGCCGGATTTGGTATTGATGACCGCGTCAAAGCCTTTGAAGATGCCCACGATGACTACAGCGCAATCGTACTCAAAGCATTGGCGGATCGCCTGGCAGAAGCCTTTGCCGAGCATATGCATGCGCGAGTACGCCGTGAATTTTGGGGCTATGCCAAGGATGAAACCTTAACCAACGAGCAACTGATTAATGAAGAATATAAAGGCATTCGCCCTGCACCGGGTTATCCCGCCTGCCCCGATCACACCGAGAAAGGCTCCTTGTTCGCAGTCCTGAATGCGGCTGAAAATGCCGGTATCATTATTACTGAATCCTTCGCCATGGTGCCGACCGCTGCGGTATCCGGATTTTACTTTGCGCATCCCGAATCCACTTTCTTCGCCGTCGGTAAAATCGGCAAAGACCAGGTGGAAGATTATGCCAAACGTAAAGGCTGGACAATGGAAGAAACGGAGAAATGGCTGGCACCGGTGTTGGCGTATGAACGGTAAATTGGGCTTATAATTTTCGCTAGTCGCCCCTGAAAAAGTATCAAACAACATTTGTTCTTGGAAAGCCTCCAGAGAAAATGGTTTCCGACCAAAATGGATACCGTGGTGGTTTAAATTTACATCACGGAATCCAATAAATTTGTAGTTTCTCCATGTGAAGACGAGCCAAAAAATAGCCATCAGCCATCAGCAGATTGATGCGGTCGCCGATAGCGTCTTTCAGATAGTTTCCTGCCATTCTATAATCCGGCTCAGGTACCAGATAATGGGTTTAATCGCTACACGTCTTCTGCATTATTCTCGCCTTTTGTCTTTCTGGCATCGGGTATCCTTCTTTAATGCCTTTTCAGGCAGAATGATCCAAGCTTACTTATTTTATAAATAAGGGGTATTTCCCCCTATTTATAGGATATTGGTTCTATCAACTTTATGTCATTCTTAACCTTCAAAATTATTGGAAGGTTAGATAATGAGAAGCTCGTTAGGATTAATAGTGATCTCTGTTGTTCTTTGGATTGGTTTTTTATCGGTATCAAATGCAAAATCTGTAAACCTATATTCAAGCGCTGGAACTGAAAATATAGATCTCTACACCTTCACAGCAGCAACTACGGGTGAGATTGGCGCTTACTTCTATAATTCAGAAGCCGTATATACTAATACCTTGGTATTACTGGTGAATGGTGTAATAACCCCAGAATCTGCTGCTGGGGTATTAAACAATCACACTTCAAGTAAGGGGGATTTTGTTAACCTTGGTTCCGTGCAAGCAGGAGATGTGCTCACATTTCAATTAAATGTGCTTACCACAGGAAGAACTTTTTATTCTGACAAATTATTAAATGCTGATGGAGTAAATCACGTCTACTCAACTTTATTTTCTGGCGATGCTGCTCATGGCATACCGACTGGAACATATGTAGGGTTTGAGGATTTACGTGGCGGTGGAGATCGTGATTATGATGATGAGGCGTTTATATTTACAAATATTGTTATTCCTGTTGTGCCAGAACCAGAAACCTCCGCCATGCTGTTGGCTGGATTAGGATTGCTAGGATTAATGGCGCGTCACAGAAAAGAATCGCAAGTTTAAATTAGCCCTCCTGTTCTGAAATGGCATGCTAGAGTGCAAACACAACCATATGCGTTGTAATTTCATTTAAATTAATACCAACGAGTTCAATAGATGCATGGGGTCCAAACTCAACAATAACGTCATCACTCATCTGATTAATATCTGTTATATAACCGATTAAATTATGTAAATTGTTAACCTCGATTTTCGATGAATCGAAAAACAGATGATCCTCGCCGATAATAAAATCACTTACCTGAAAATGCCCTGGCGCATAAAAACCGAAGGTATCATTGCCGGCACCCCCATTAAGCATGTCATTACCATAGCCTGCTCGCAGAATATCATTCCCGATATTTCCAAAAAGCGTGTCGCTCCCTATTCCTCCATCAAGATCATCATTGCCATCTCCAGCGTTGAGAATATTATCAGAATCATTTCCCACTATGACATCGTTTCCAGAACCACCATACGCATTCTCAATTAACACATCATAAGCAATCCAGACGCTTGGAATGCGGTCTCTGGTGGTCGCAGATTCTGCATACACCGGATTGCCGATATACGATCCCATACCTTCACGTAAATCAATTGTTAAATCTTGATAACCAGCATAGGCAATCCTGTCATTGCCTCCACCACTATCCCAAATCGTCTCATGATAAATCTGAGAATCATTAAATAAATAATTATCATCACCACTATGGTACGTATTGTTTCTGCCATATATATATTGAATAGATTGAACATCCAGTGGCATAGGGGTTGTGGGGTTAAATGTAAGAAATGAACTTTGATCTCCTGCAATAGCTGAATAACTCATAATAGTCTCAGATTTCGTGTCCCACGGGAAAGGAAGCGTTGGTGAGTACTCGAAAGGATGCTTGAGACCCAACGCGTGACCAATTTCATGCATTATTGCGAGAAATGGGTAAGTGCCTGGTATCCATTCCTCAGATGCACTTGTAGTATCTATCCCAATCCAGATATCTCCGCTTTTAGCATTCCCATTCTGCAGCTTATAGGTGTATGCTTGCGCTCCAGGATCAATCGAGGTATAAGCCACACGAATATCACCTACATTTCTGGAAGACTCCGGAACTAACGTAAACTGAATATTTGCAACATTCGCCCACTGCTGCAGTGCAGCATTAAAATAAGTCCGATCCGATAAGGAAATCGGTGTAAATGATGGATTCCAAGGTTCGCCTTCAGGATTACTCTTCGGACCATAGCCCGTTAATGAATAGGTAGACCAGTATGCATCAGTAACAGGGAAGCTGTATGTTATTGACGAGCCGACCCAACGAGTGCCCCAAATCAATGCATCTATAAGATAGTTACCGTTTGGCGATCCTGTAGAAATAATTTTGCTAGAAGTAATAGGTGTCGGCATCACACCACCCCTCGGTTAAACAATTCATAAGATCCAATCAATAATTGTGTTGTTATCAAAAAGACCCGGAGACTTTGCCAAGACCTTTCTCAAATTATATTGGTGTCAGATCAACAATTTAATGCGGGCAAATTAGTAGAAATCAGCCGATGGTTTGTAATCGTGTATGCTTCTAATGGTTATTTCCAATTACCTGGAAATGTTGCCCTTCTTCAGCCTTACGCGCACGCCCAACACCGTGAATGCCAATTGCATAATCTTCATATCATACCCCCTCTACTGGGTAGACCTTTATTGCACCACTACTTCGGCATCCTGGCGTGTCTGGGTGTCCATGCCCAACGACATACGGTGAATTCCAATCTGAGTGTCATTGATGTGCATGTAGTGAACGATAAAGTTTCTTTGCTTCTTCTTCCTTCAGCGTGTCATTGATTTCACGAAGAACGCTCTGAATGTTGACTGGTTTCTCAGTACGCTCGAAGTGCCCTGTCAAAACACTTTCCGGATGTAGTTGTCCGCTTTGGTAGAGTGACCATATCTCCATACCATAACTGGTGGCTAGCAATTCAGGAGCAAACTGACCGAAGTAAATAGCCAAGTTCTCGACATCACGTAGCAGCATTTTACAGGCTTGGTTATTGGCAGCTGCGTCGATAGCTTGTGGTAAGTCGATGATAACAGGCCCTGTGCTGTCGACTAGCACGTTATATTCAGACAGATCACCATGAATAATCCCAGCGCAAAGCATGCGAACCACCTGCGTAACTAGTATGCGGTGATATTCACGAGATAACTCTGCAGTCAGTACCAGATCATTGAGCCGCGGGGCTGCGTTGCCATTGCTGTCGGTGACCAGATCCATCAATAGTACGCCTTCATGGAAGTTATGCGGCTTGGGCACACGCACACCAGCGGCGGCGAGTCGGTACAGTGCATCTACTTCGGCATTTTGCCAGGACTCTTCCTGCGCTTTACGTCCATACCGAGTTCCTTTTTCCATGGCGCGTGCACGACGGCTGTTTTTTTCTTTACGGCCTTCGGTGTAATCCGTACTTTGGCGAAAACTACGTTTGTTGGCTTCTTTGTATACTTTAGCGCAACGTATTTCTTCTCCACAACGAACCACATAAACCGATGCTTCCTTGCCGCTCATTAATTGACGGATGACTTCATCGATAAAGCCATCCTGGATCAATGGTTCAATTCTTTTTGGAGTTTTCATCAGTGTAATAATACGCTTATTTTGATACTCATCTTAAATACAATTTTACGGGATAAATAGAAAAACAGAACCTGAATTAATCTATCCAGAGTGCGTTATAGTATCTTGTAACAATTTACCAGTATTTCAATAGTATTTTTTATTTTAGCAATTGTGTTGCCGCTCTCGAAGGGGAGTCAATAGCGATGACAAACCATTGTGATCTAGCTCATGCATCAATGCCAATAGTTTTCCGATTTCGCCAGGAGGAAACCCTTTGCGAGCAAACCAGTTAAGGTAATTTCCAGGTAAATCGGCAATCAAACGTCCTTTGTACTTGCCATAAGGCATGATCCGGGTAACTAATAGCTGCAAGTGCTCTGGATTCATCACTACTGATTATTGCGTTTTGTGGACACCTCTAAAAATACAAATTTCGTTACAACACTTTGTTGCTCGCAAAAAATGTTTCCTTACATATCAGACATATGCTGTGTAACCATTTTTTGTTCATGCCTCGTTTTTTTTAGAACTTTGAATTTTTAGAGATGCCATTATGGTTGTGCAGATGTTAGAACTGAGGAGAAAAGAGCTTACGCCATAACTTGCCATTTAACCCAATCGCCCATGCCCCCGCCTTTCCAGTGGCAATATTTTCTATACCACTCGCCTCTTCATCTTGACTGAAGGTGACACCATTATCCGGTGAACTCCATATGGTTCCATTCTTGCCGGCAAGCCAGATTATACCTTTGGGGGCGACAGCAACATCTCCGATCCCGCTTGCTGCTGTTTTAGTCCAGCTGCCCATGGCAAACTTCCACAACGTACCATTAGACTTAACCGCCCATACAACGCCTCCTGGTCCGACAGAAATTCGACTAAAATCATTTGCCTCAATCTGCGTGAACTTCTTTCCTGGTCGTCACTAAACCATATAGTACCATTTTTCCCAACGAGCCAAACTTTGCCGTCTGGCGCGATAGCGACATCCTCCATTCCGTTTGCTGTTGTTTCGACCCAGCTATCCGTAACAAATTTCCACAACGCGCCATTAGACCCAATTGCCCATACAGTGTTATCCGGTCCGACAGAAACTCGACTAAAACCACTTGCCCCAATCTGCGTAAACGAGGAACCGTATATATTATCCGATGCCCAGACGGTGCCGTCTCCGCCGGTAAGCCAGATTAACCCGTTAGGTGCGATCGCGACATCTCTCATTCCACTGGTCGGTGTGCTGTGCCAAATTTCAGCCCGGGCCAATGAAGGGAACATTCCACATATCATCAGCAATCCAATCAACAATCTTCGTAACAAGCGCCACGCTTGATGGCAAAATATTATTTGCATACCACTTAACCTAGGGGCGTTAATAATTGCCAGCCATATCATGGAACTAGCCAAATATAGCATGGCTTGATAGTTTCGTTTTAATCGTTCATACCGTGTTGCATTCGGCGAAATTGCTTAAGCTTCTGAAACAGGCGTTCGACCAGGTTTCGTTCTTTATAAATTTCTCGATCATACTCCGCTGAACTATACGGTTTTGTCGAGGAGGAATTACCGCTACTGCACCTGACGCTTCAATGTTATTAATAAGCTCATCACCGTCATAGCCTTTGTCCGCTAAAATATAATCGGCTTGAATCTGCTCAATCAGTGTTTGCCTGGCCGTACTCCGAGGCTTGTCCTTCTGTCAGTCGCAGTCTAACAGGATTGCCCAGAGCATCAACTGCTGCATGTATTTTGGTACTCAGACCGCCTCTTGATTTCCCAATCGCCCTCTTCCTGCTGTTTTTTTAGGGGAGCACCATGCTGATGCAGTCGAACAATCGAACCGTCGATCATTAAATATTCAAAGTCGCTGGCCTCTGATAAGGTCTTGAATATCGCTTCCCAACGGCCCTTTTTAGACCATCGATTATAACGTGTACACGGTATGCCAGCTCCCCAGAGCTTCTGGCAGATCGCGCCATGGTGCGCCTGTGCGGCAAACCCACAGTACGGCTTCCAGGAACAAGCGGTTATTTCTCCCTGTTACCCCGCAATCACTGGGTTTGCCCGACAACAAGGGTTCTATTCGTTTCCACTGCTCATCAATCAACACATTCCTGATCATCATTAATTCACCTTCATATTCAATCTATTGGTAAATTATTGCAGAAATTGCATTAATTGTTAACGCCCCCTAGTCACATTCTTCTCCTTATGGAATAGGGAAGTTCCAAACACTACTGGTCCGTCAATATTAATTGGCATTTGTATTCTCTCCTGTATTGAGTTGATACAGTAACAGGACATCCTCCCGATTATATTTTAAACGTTCTGATGCATGGAAAACTGTAATACAGATTGACGAGAAATCCGGTCTTTCTGGTCTTGTTTGAGTGACATAACGGCTTGATACGAAATGCTTGTTCTGGTAAGGCACATTACGGGATTTTCCCGCAATGGCTGAATTGAACAGGGCGCGCAAAAAAACACATGGATAGATTAACGCAAGTTTATCCCCTTTCCTTGCCGATTTTGTCATGGCGGCTATATCTTTACTGATTCTAATCACGATTATTACGATGTTGTATTCAGCCTTTACCGAATAAATCTTCAAGTGTGAATTTCTCATATATTCTTGGCCCATACATGGACGCCCACATTTTTGCAAAGCCTTCAATCTATGATCTCAAGAAGGTAAAGATTGCGCCATACATCCGGACTTTATGTGAAGCGCATTGCCTCTGTCCCTGATGGAATTTGCTGAGTAGCACCTTATCATCTTCACGTGCTCTATGCACTTGGGCTAAGTCAGGTTTAGCTACTCACGGTCTGACCAGTCTCGCCATCATGTCATGATTGCCTGTGCAATCGGTGGTAACTTTCTCCTTAAACTCGTTTTTAATGCAACATACCCATACGCTTCTAATCAACCCTCACGATCAATGAGCCGGCAGTATGTTGCCATAGTGTGATCGGGGTGAAATGTCGCTTTCTGGGTGAGCAATGCCCAGATGATGCGAGCGTTCTTATTTGCCAGGGCAACAGCAGCAACGTTCTTATTGCGCCGTGTTATCAGCTTGCGAAGCCAGCTTTCTGGCTCGGCCTTCTTCTCGGCAAAGCGGATGACTGTCTTGCTCCATGGATCAGCAGGGGTGCGAAGATAAGTATCCCCGCGTTTGCTGATACCAAGCAATAACTGTTTGCCACCGCTTGAATGCTGCTTGGGCACTAACCCCAGCCATGCGGCCAATTGTCTACTGCTCTTGAACTCTGTAGCATTCCCCCACAGTTGCCACAATGGCGCTCGCTGTAATCGGGCCAACACCAGGGATGGCTTCCAGTCTTTGGCTGGCTTCGTTCTCCTTGTGCCAAAGCTTGATTTGCAACTCTAACTCTTTCACCTGCCGATCCAGTTCTTTAAGGTGATCATTCAGTCTTTCCAGTAATCGGCGCATTGTTCCTGGCAAACCATTTTCGGCATCTTCCAGAATGTCAGGGCATGCGTTTGCCAATCGATTGGATCCCCTGAGGGATGACGATACCAAACTCAGAGAGTAGACCGCGTATCTGATTTGCCTGTGAAGTTCTCGCCTTGACAAATCCCTGTCTGGCTCGGTGCACTGATAGAATGGCCTGTTGCTCAACAGTCTTGATCGGGACAAAGCGCATATTGGGTCGAGTAACTGCTTCACAAATCGCTTCTGCATCGGCCATATCATGCTTGTTAGTCTTGACATAGGGCTGGGGCGACATGAGCTTGACAGTATGCCCAAATCCACCCAACTTTCTCGCCCAGTGGTGGGAACTACCGCACGCTTCTAAGCCAATCAGGCAAGGCCCCAGATTGGCAAAGAACTCCGTCATCTGTCCGCGGCGTAATTGCTTACGCAGCACAGCCTTGCCATACTCATCTACACCGTGGATCTGAAACACCCCTTTTGCCAAATCAATGCCTATTGTTGTAATCTTCATGTCGGACGCTCCTCTCTGTTTTAGTGGTCATTGCACCACTACTTTTGGCACTTTTGATGCTCAGGGCGAGCAGTTTTGCGAATGTGCAGTGTCTTGTTATCCTTGGTACGCATTGTTGTTGTGACGCGCATATGGCTGCGCATGCGCTGGCGTAGCGTGTCCCAGCTGTCATGGATATCCGCAGCTTTTAAACGCAAACGGATGTGATGCACACCAGGTGATAGGCAAGCAATGTGATCCACAGGTGACCTTCCACGCGTTGGGTCGTTTGATGGTAGACGGGGCGCATGCCTAATCCTGATTTCAGGCTGCGAAATACAGCCTCCAGATCAGTCAGCACGATGTACGTGCGCCAGAGCTTCCCGGCATCCCAGTCCAGCATGTTGGTGCGCAAACAGTACACGCCAGCGTATTCCTTCGCTGCAACGTTTGTGCGCTCAAAGTGTAACCTGGTGGCAAGATTGCTATGCGGGTGTTTTTCTACTTCGATGGTGTAGTGCCGGGCCACTCGCGCATATTTCTCCTGCAGCCGGCCAACACGTTGTAATACCTTGTCGTATCGCCTGGTACTTCCTTTTTGTTCAATCCATCCGCCAGCGCACGCATTTGCGTCTCAAAGCGTTGCTGAAACAGGGAATCTATCGCGACTTCCCTGGCCGCACGGCTGCTGGAGCGACAATACAGTTCCACTTCTTTTTCATCGTCACTCGGTTTGCTGTAAATCCGGACTTCATTCGTGCCTTGTACACGCACAATTTGCGATAATTCCTCGTCCCATTCCACTTGGCGCTTGCGGCTGACCACCAGGTAACGATAGTTTCGTTCCTGCAGCCATTGAAGATTCGCTTCAGTCGCAATGCCCGCATCCATCACAATCAATGCGCTGGCCTTTGCGCCAGCTAGCGATGTAACCATCGTCTCGAGCGTGGCTGGTTCACTGGCATTACCAGCAAAAACCCGGCTGCTGCGCGGAAACCCGCTACTGTCAAGCACCAGACCCAGTGTAACCAACGGGCAGTCGCACCGCTTCTCCTTTGAACGGCCACGAACAGCTTGATCATTGTATTTGCCGCCGCCTTCAAAGAAAGTATTGGTCAGATCGTACAGCGTGATGGTGCAGTTCAGATCAAACAACGTACATTCACGCATAAACAGGTGAGTTTCCAGCGCATCACGATGCCCTTAACAATTGATCTGAAACACGATACAGGCGACTCAAACTACATTGGTTGAAATCGTAATCGATGATCTCACCCAAGCCACTCCCGCTGTAACCAGCGATGTGTAGATAACTCACTATCCGGCGCAACCATTCGGCCAACGATCGTGCCAATGGCCGTGGCCACTTCCACTGATTCAGTCCCAGAGCCGTTAATTGAACATCCAGCTGCAAAGACTGCAATGCAGCATAGCCATATGCTCCAGCCCAACACTGCGCAGTTCCGAGCTTTCGATGCTATCAATATCTACCGTGCAATAATCTGCTGTCGCCATGCGCTCATCACTCGGCGCATATTCTTTTTACGCAGCAGTAAATTAGAAGCTATGCGCTGCGCCTCAGCTTCAATGGTTTCGTCAAGCGGAAGTAGATTGGGCTGGTGATGCAGGATGGCTTCAATACGATTGGTCAATTCACCCCAGTACTCACGCGGTATGGAAAACTCGGCACCCAGATTCAGCAGCGTTTGTTGTTTGACCTTGTTGCCGATACGGAAAGATTCAACCAATCGATAGGACTGGTAAGTGCTGCCGTCTTTTTTTGGAGCGGGTGGTGGTTTGTCTGATATACATACCCTTAAGCCTACTATAGCCAGGGGTATGTGTCGATATAAAACAACTATATTATGGCACTACAACGCACGAGAAAAATACGATCGTATATTATTCAAATGCTTATAAAATTAACGGCCGGATAATAACAGTGAAATGACAGTTTCTGGACGGGTTCCTGACGAAGATAATGGAATGGACGCCCACTACCCAAAACGGCATCAAAGTGCCAAAGTAGTGGTGCAATGACCACTAAAACAGAGAGGAGCGTCCGACATGAAGATTACAACAATAGGCATTGATTTGGCAAAAGAGGTGTTTCAGATCCACGGTGTAGATGAGTATGGCAAGGCTGTGCTGCGTAAGCAATTACGCCGCGGACAG
The DNA here is from genome assembly GCA_016721865.1 of Nitrosomonas sp. GTDB lineage: Bacteria > Pseudomonadota > Gammaproteobacteria > Burkholderiales > Nitrosomonadaceae > Nitrosomonas. Next base: position 116,013 of record JADKHF010000046.1, read on the forward strand.
ATGACGGAGTTCTTTGCCAATCTGGGGCCTTGCCTGATTGGCTTAGAAGCGTGCGGTAGTTCCACCACTGGGCGAGAAAGTTGGGTGGATTTGGGCATACTGTCAAGCTCATGTCGCCCCAGTTCGTCAAGCCCCTATGTCAAGACTAACAAGCATGATATGGCCGATGCAGAAGCGATTTGTGAAGCAGTTACTCGACCCAATATGCGCTTTGTACCGATCAAGACTGTTGAGCAACAGGCCATTCTATCAGTGCACCGAGCCAGACAGGGATTTGTCAAGGCGAGAACTTCACAGGCAAAATCAGATACGCGGTCTACTCTCTGAGTTTGGTATCGTCATCCCTCAGGGATCCAATCGATTGGCAAACGCATGCCTGACATTCTGGAAGATGCTGAAAATGGTTTGCCAGGAACAATGCGCCGATTACTGGAAAGACTGAATGACCACCTGAAGGAGCTGGATCGGCAGGTGAAAGAGTTAGAGTTGCAAATCAAGCTTTGGCACAAGGAGAGCGAAGCCAGCCAAAGACTGGAAGCCATTCCGGGTGTTGGCCCGATTACGCCGAGCGCCATTGTGGCAACTGTGAGGAATGCTACAGAGTTCAAGAGCAGTAGACAATTGGCCGCATGGCTAGGGTTAGTGCCCAAGCAGCATTCAAGCGGTGGCAAACAGTTATTGCTTGGTATCAGCAAACGCGGGGATACTTATCTTTGCACCCTGCTGATCCATGGAGCAAGAGCAGTCATCCGCTTTGCCGAGAAGAAGCCGAGCCAGAAAGCTGGCTGCGCAAGCTGATAACACGGCGCAATAAAACGTTGCTGCTGTTGCCCTGGCAAATAAGAACGCTCGCATCATCTGGGCATTGCTCACCCAGAAAGCGACATTTCACCCCGATCACACTATGGCAACATACTGCTGCGGCTCATTGATCGTGAGGGTTGATTAGAAGCGTATGGGTATGTTGCATTAAAAACGAGTTTAAGGAGAAAGTTACCACCGATTGCACAGGCAATCATGACATGATGGCGAGACTGGTCAGACCGTGAGTAGCTAAACCTGACTTAGCCCAAGTGCATAGAGCACGTGAAGATGATAAGGTGCTACTCAGCAAATTCCATCAGGGACAGAGGCAATGCGCTTCACATAAAGTCCGGATGTATGGCTGCAATCTTTACCTTCTTGAGATCATAGATTGAAGGCTTTGCAAAAATGTGGGCGTCCATGTATGGGTTGGGCAGAAGAGGCTCACAATAAAAAATAATCAGAGTTGAGTCTGCTAAGATTAACTACTTTCCAGAGGAATTTTTCCATGTTTATCTCAAAATCATTCATTTTTGTAGCTATTCTTTCTCTCGCTTTAATCCCTATTAACCCAGTACTGGCTGATATTACCAAAGGAATATGGACAATAGCTGCTCCAGCGCCCACACAACGAACAGAGGTGGCTGCAGCGGCAATTGAGGGTAAAATTTATGTGGTAGGAGGGTTTAATA
>JADKHF010000047.1 GCA_016721865.1 Nitrosomonas sp.
TACATTTTAAAGTCCATCTATGATCAAGAAGGTATGGCACGCCATGCATCCGGATCTTGCGTGCAGCTTATTACTTCAGTCCCGGATGGAATTTAAAGTTGAGTAGCACCTTATCACCATTGCATTTGCTCTATGCATTGAGGCTGGGTCAGTTCCAGCATGCACGGCCCGATTATGACTGGGTATCATGTCATGATTGCCTGCGTCATCGGTAGTCATCTTTCAAACTAGTTCGCATCCAACATACCCATGCGCCGCGCCGCACTCATTTATCAACGAGTCGCGTTAGTATGTTAACGTTACAGTGATCGGCGAAATATCATGGTGCGAGCAATGCCCAGACGATGTTTGAGCGGTCGCCAGTTAGGGCAACAGCAGCAACGTGGTTATTGCGCCGTAATATCAGCTTATAGCCGTTTTGGCTCGGTTTTCCCCCCGGCAAAGCGGATGCACGTTTTTTGCTCCATGGATCAGGCAAGAAGATGAGTATCCCCGCGTTTGCCGATTGCATTGCTGTAACAGGTTTGTTACCGCCTGAATGCCGCTTGGGCACTAACCCCAGCCATGCGGCCAATTGTCTACCGCTCTTGAATCCTGTAGCATTCCTCACAGTTGTTCCAATGGCGCTTCGCTGTAATCAGCCAACACCTGGAATGGCTTCCAGTCTTTGCCACGCTTCTGCTCTCCTTGTGCCAAAGCTTGATTTGCAATCCTAACTCTTTCACCTGCCGATCCAGCTCCTTCTCCAGGTGGTCTAAGGGTCTTTCCAGTAATCGGCGCATTGTTCCTGGCAAACCGCTTCTCAGCATCTTCCAGAATGTCAGGTATGCGTTTGCCAATCGATTGATCCCCGGAGGATGACGATACCAAACTCAGAGAGTAGACCGCGTATCTGATTTGCCTGTGAAGTTCTCGCCTTGACAAATCCCTGTCTGGCTCGGCGCACTGATAGAATGGCCTGCTGCTCAACAGCCCTGATCGATCGGTACAAAGCGCATATTGGGTCGAGTAACTGCTTCACAAATCGCTTCGCATCGGCCATATCATGCTTGTTAGTCTTGACATAGGGCTTGACGAACTGGGGCGACATGAGGCTTGATAGTATGCCCAAATCCACCCAACTTTCTCGCCCAGTGGTGGGAACTACCGCGACGCTTCTAAGCCAATCAGGCAAGGCCCCAGATTGGCAAAGAACCCGTCATCCGTCCGCGGCGTAATTCACACACGCAGCACAGCCTGCCATACCTTATCTACACCGTGGATCTGAAACACCTCTTTGCCAAATCAATGCCTATTGTTGTAATCTTTCATGTCGGATGCCTTCTCTGTTTTAGTGTGGTCGCCGCACCATTACTTTGGCACTTTGATGCCGTTTTGGGTAGTGGGCGCTCATTCCATTATCTTCACGCAACACCTCAAACTTTCCATTTTACAACAGGTTAATCTCGCACACAATACCTGTTGGCACTACAAATTTGGATTCTAGCCAGGAATGATTGTTTTGCAAGTATTCCTCCGGGATTTTGAGGTAAATCCATGCCTGATAGATTGCTTGCTGCCAAGGCTCAGGGCGAGCAGTTTTGCGAATGTGCAGTGTCTTGTTATCCCTTGGTACGCCATTGTTGTTGTGACGCGCATATGGCTGCGCATGCGCTGGCGTAGCGTGTCCCAGCTGTCATGGATATCCGCAGCTTTAAACGCAAACGGACTGATGCACCAGGTGATAGGCAAGCAATGTGATCCACAGGTGAGCTTCCACGCGTTGGGTCGTTTGATGGTAGACGGGGGCATGCCTAATTCCGATTTTCCAGGCTGCGAAATACAGCCTCCAGATCAGTCAGCATGATGTACGTGCGCCAGAGCTTACCGGCATCCCAGTCCAGCATGTTGGTGCGCAAACAGTACACGCCAGCGTATTCCTTCGCTGCAACGTTTGTGCGCTCAAAGTATAACCTGGTGGCAAGATTGCTATGCGGGTGTTTTCCACTTCGATGGTGTAGTGCCGGGCCACTCGCGCATATTTCTCTGCAGCCGGTAAACACGTTGTAATACCTTGTCGCATCCGCCTGGTACTTCCCTTTTTGTTCATCCATCCCGCCAGCGCACGCATTTGCGTCTCAAAGCGTAGCTGAAACAGGGATCCATCGCGACTTCCTGGCACGGCTGCTGAGCGACAATACAGTTCCACTTCTTTCATCGTCACTCGGTTTGCTGTAAATCCGGACTTCATTCGTGCCTTGTACACGCACACAATTTGCGATAATTCCTCGTCCCATTCCACTTGGCGCTTGCGTCCGACCAAACACCAGGTAACGATAGTTTCGTTCCTGCAGCCATTGAAGATTCGCTTCGTCGCAATGCCCGCATCCATCACAATCAATGCGCTGGCCTTTGCGCCAGCTAGCGTGATGTAACCATCGTCTCGAGCGTGGCTGGTTCACTGTCATTACCAGCAAAAAACCCGGCTGCTGCGCGGAACCCGCTACTGTCAAGCACCAGACCCAGTAACCAACGGGCAGTCGCACCGCTTCCTTTGAACGGCCACGAGCAGCTTGATCATTGTATTTGCCGCTGCCTTCAAAGACCGATTGGTCAGATCTGTACAGCGTGTTGGTGCCAGTTCAGATCCAACAACGTACATTCACGCATAAACAGGAGGTTTCAGCGCATCGATGCCTTAACAATTGATCTGGGGAAACACGATACAGGCGACTCAAACTACTGGTGGAAATCGTAATCGATGATCTCAACCGTCACTCTCCCACAAACCAGCGATGTGTAGATAACTCACTTCCGGGCAACCATTCGGCCAACGATCGTGCCAATGGCGTGGCCGCTTCCGCACGATTCAGTCCCTGAGCCGTTAATTGAACATCCAGCTGCAAGACGCAATGCGGCATAGGCACATCCTCCAGCCCAACTCTGCGCAGCAGTTCCGGAGCTTTCGATGCTATCAATATCACCGTGCAATAATCTGCTGTCGCCATGCGCTCATCACTCGGCGCATACTCTTTACGCAGCAGTAAATTGAAGCTATGCGCTGCGCCTCGCTTCAATGGTTTCGTCAAGCAGGAAGTAGACTGGTGATACCCGGATGGCTTCAACACGATTGGTCAATTCACCCCAGTACTCACGCGGTATGGAAAACTCGGCACCCAGATCCGGCAGCGTTTGTTGTTTGACCTTGTTGCCGATACGGAAAGATTCAACCAATCGATAGGATTGGTAGCTGCTGCCATCTTTTTGGGCGGGTGGTGGTTTATGTCTGATATACATACCCTAAGCCTACTATGCCAGGGGTGTGTGTCGATATAAAACAACTATATTATGGCACTACAACGCACGAGAAAAATACGATCTCATATATTATTCAAATGCTTATAAAATTAACGGCCGGATAATAACAGTGAAACGACGGTTTCTGGACGGTTCTTGACTGAAGATAATGGAATGGACGCCCACTCACCAAAACGGCATGGGCCAAAGATGGTGTGCAATGACCACTAAAACAGAGAGGACTGCGTCCGACATGAAGATTACAACAATAGGCATTGATTTGGCAAAAGAGGTGTTTCAGATCCACGGTGTAGATGAGTATGGCAAGGCTGTGCTGCGTGCAACACGCCGCGGACAGATGACGGAGTTCTTTGCCAATCTGGGGCCTTGCCAGAGTTGGCTTAGAAGCGTGCGGTAGTTCCACCACTGGGCGAGAGTAAGGTGGATTTGGGCATACTGTCAAGCCCATGTCGCCCCAGTCCGTCAAGCCCTATGTCAAGACTAACAAGCATGATATGGCCGATGCAGAAGCGATTTCTGAAGCAGTTACTCGACCCAATATGCGCTTTGTACCGATCAAGAATGTTGAGCAACAGGCCATTCTTCAGTGCACCGGAGGCAGACAGGGATTTGTCAAGGCGAGAACTGCACAGCAAAATCAGATACGCGGTCTACTCTCCGGGTTTGGGCATCGTCATTCCTCAGGGGATCCAATCGATTGGCAACGCATGCCTGACATTCTGGAAGATGCTGAGAATGGTTTGCCTGGAACAATGCGCCGATTACTGGAAAGACTGAATGACCACCTGAAGGAGCTGGATCGCGGCAGGTGAAAGAGTTAGAGTTGCAAATCAAGCTTTGGCACAAGGAGAGAGAAGCCAGCCAAAGACTGGAAGCCATCCCTTGTGTTGGGCCGATTACAGCGAGCGCCATTGTGGCAACTGGGAATGCTACAGAGTTCAAGAGCAGTAGACAATTGGCCCGCATGGCTAGGGTTAGTGCCTAGCAGCATTCAAGCGGTGGCAAACAGTTATTGCTTGGTATCAGCAAACGCGGGGATAATCTTATCTTCGCACCCTGCTTTGATCCATGGAGCAAGAGCAGTCATCCGCTTTGCCGAGAAGAAGGCCGAGCCAGAAAGCTGGCTTCGCAAGCTGATAACACGGCGCAATAAGAACGTTGCTGTTGCCCTGGCAAATAAGAACGCTCGCATCATCCGGGCATTGCTCACCCAGAAAGCGACATTTCACCCGATCACACTATGGCAACAACTACTGCTGCGGCTCATTGATCGTGAGGGTTGATGAAGCGTATGGGTATGTTGCTTAAAAACGAGTTTAAGAAAGTTACCACCGATTGCACAGGCAATCATGACGTGATGGCGAGACAGGTCAGACCGTGAGTAGCTAAACCTGACTTAGCCCAAGTGCATAGAACATGAAGATGATAAGGTGCTACTAAGCAAATTCCATCAGGGACAGAGGCAATGCGCTTCACTAAGTCGGATGTATGGCTGCAATCTTTACCTTCTTGAGACCATGGATTGAAGGCTTTGCAAAAATGTGGGCGTCCATATGGAGTTGGTCGTTTCTGAAGAGAGGATAGAAAAATTCTTAGTGGGAATGCACGAGGGCATTATCTTTGACAGAAGATGCCAATTATTCAGTCAATTTGTGTATTGCATAGATAATTTCTACTGAGTTACTGCCGATATGCTCAACTGCATTAGCGAAGAAATAGAGTTTATGTACCGCCTGACCAATCATATCGTCTTCTATTCAATTAGTTTGAAGGAGAAGAAATTAAGCAATCATATGATATACGACGCACATTTGACACAAAACTAAAAAATTAGGATTGTTTCAGTTTAAGCATACTCTGCAATACCTGCTCCACATTTATCCAGTAGCGTCCGTCACTAACCAGCGACATAAGATGGGTATAAGGCTCTGTAGAATATAATTAAAAAACTATTCTATTTAATTTCAATTGCTTAAATTTATATCGTGGCGGAGAGAGAGGGATTCGAACCCTCGATAAGCTTTTTGTGCCTATACTCCCTTAGCAGGGGAGCGCCTTCGACCACTCGGCCATCTCTCCGTTATTTATTGCGGCAAAACAATTATCTGATAAATACTTTTAATTTTGCTAAAGTGCCTGTTCAAGATCAAATGCTTTATGTAGTACTCTGACTGCTAGTTCCATATACTTTTCATCGACAACAACTGACACTTTTATCTCGGAAGTGCTAATCATTTGTATATTAATACCTTCTTCTGCAAGCACACGAAACATTTTACTGGCAATCCCAGCATGTGAACGCATGCCAACTCCAACTACCGAAACTTTCGCAATTCTATCACCTCCGAGTAAATCGCGCGCACCAATATGAGGCTGGATCTTTTCTTTCAGGATATTCATCGTATTTTTAAATTCGTTGCGATGAACGGTAAATGAGAAATCTGTCAAACCATCGTGGCCTACATTTTGGATGATCATATCCACATCAATATTAGCATCAGCCACGGGCCCAAGAATTTGATAAGCAATACCAGGATGGTCGGGAACACCTATTACAGTAATTTTCGCTTCATCACGATTAAATGCGATTCCTGAAATGACCGCTTGTTCCATATTTTCATCTTCCTCAAAAGTAATCAGAGTACCTTGACCTGCATCCTCGAAACTGGATAAAACTCTCAACTTTACTTTATATTTCCCTGCGAATTCAACAGATCTTAGTTGTAAAACCTTGGAGCCAAGACTTGCCATTTCAAGCATTTCTTCAAAGGTTATTGTATTTAATCTTCTTGCTTCAGCAACTACGCGTGGGTCTGTCGTATAGATTCCATCGACATCCGTGTAAATCTGACATTCATCAGCCCTTAAAGCAGCGGCCAAAGCAACCCCGGTAGTATCTGATCCTCCACGACCCAATGTGGTAATGCTGCCCTTTTCATCAATCCCCTGAAATCCGGCGACTACGACCACATATCCGGCATCTAAATCCGTCCGAATTTTTGCTTCATCTATGCTTAATATTCGGGCTTTGGTATGCATGCTATCAGTTAGTATTCGGACTTGCGGACCTGTATAGCTTTTAGCCTTGACGTTAAGCGCCATCAATGCCATAGCTAACAGTGCAATGGATACTTGCTCACCGGTAGAAACCATCACATCAAATTCACGTGGATCAGGATTTTCCTGAACTTCATGTGCAAGGGCAATAAGGCGATTCGTTTCACCACTCATTGCTGAAACCACAACCACAATTTGGTGTCCTTCCGAATGGAATTTTGCTACTCTGCGCGCAACATTCTTTATCCGCTCAGTACTGCCAACTGATGTGCCGCCATATTTTTGAACGTAAAATGCCACCGATTATTAATCCAATATTAGAATGAAAAATTTTTCAATTTTACATGCTTCCCTCAAAGAAAACTAGACAGAATCTCTTTCATGTTTGAAATAAATCAATAAAAGAAATGATGTTTCCACAGAGGAATATCATTGATTCCGGTATGGGTTTCAAGAAATCGAAAAAAAGAATTGCTTTGTGAGAATGTGAATAGCTTTTGATATTTAAAACCAATACTGACTTGCAAGAAATTTATCACTGATTTTAAAAATTCATCTCTCATATCAAACAATCACCATTCTTTCTCAGACTGCGGCGCGCATAGTAAGAAAAACCTACCGCATTTCGCGGTCCACGAAGAATCCAGTCATGTGCTTCCCGCCCTAAGTCAGGATCAATGGGTTGAATCTTGCCCGCAGCAGCTGCCAGCAAATGCATGCGTGCAGCCCTTTCGAAAGCAATGGATAAAATACAGGCTTCTTCAATACTTGAAGACGCAACCAGCAAGCCATGATGCCCTAACAACAAGGCACGCTTGCCGCCAATGGCTTTGGAAATTATCTCGCCCTCTTCGTTTCCCACCGGTATACCCGGCCACTTGGGTAAGAAAGCCACATCATCATATAACACGCAGTTATCCATGTGCGATATTTCCAGCGGCACCTCGAGCATGCTGAGTGCGGCGGTATGCACGGCGTGCGTATGGATAATGCATTGCACATCAGGTCTGGTACGATACAGCCATGAATGAAAGCGATTGGCCGGGTTCGCCATTCCGCCACCTTGCAAAACTTCCAGATCCTCATTAACGAGCAAGAGATTGCCCGCGCAAACTTCATCAAAACCCATCCCCAGTCTTTGCGTCAAATACGTTCCTGGTTTCTCGCCCCGCGCGGTGATTTGTCCGGCCAAACCCGAATCGTGCCCGTTATCAAACAAAATACGGCAAGTCAGCGCGAGTTTCTGTGCCTGTGTGTAAATTGTTCCTTGCAGATGCGTATCCATCTGAACGAAGGATTGCTTGATCAACTGCTCCTTATCCAGATTAAAAGTTTTGTTATTCATGTTGTCTCACTTGTTGTTTTCATTAAAGAAAATGTTGGCGTGGCTTTATCTCATAAAATCAAAGATCGTCGTGTTTGGAAATAAATCGTTCAATTTCACGCCGATCGCGTTTGGTTGGGCGACTTCTGGTAAGAAATAGCTGAGGTTGCGCTTTTAACCTGGCCGCCAGCAATTCCCGCTGCCTCCGGCTTTCTTCGGTTTCTCTGTAGAGTTGCTGTGCCTGCATAGCAGAACCTCTTTTATTAGATAATAACAATAATTCAATGTGATATTGGAAATTGTTGATGCGAATTGTCAGCATATCCCCCACCAGAACTACTTTGGCAGGCTTTACTCGGTGACCATTTAAAGTAACCCGGCCACGGTCAATTGCTTCGGCGGCCAACGAGCGAGTTTTAAAAAAACGCGATGCAAACAGCCACTTATCAATGCGATATTTCTCTTTATTATTATCTTGATGCATTGCAGAGTTAATCTACTAAATTAGTCTTAATTTGCAGCTTATTTTCTAAAGTCTTATGAACCGGGCATTTATTAGCGATCTCCAGCAACCGAGTGCGCGCGTCATCCAGGTTGCCTGTCAAATGAATATTGCGTTTAATCACTTCGATGAGTAGCGTCTGCTTTTCGCAATCGGCACAATCTTCCGCATGAACCCGGCTGTGATGCAATTCGACTCGGATAGCCTGCAAATCTATTTGCTTATGATTTGCATACATGCGTAATGTCATTGAAGTACAACTGCCCAATGCGGCGAGTAATAATTCGTAAGGATTGAATCCAAGATCTGCGCCACCCTGTGCAATCGGCTCGTCACTGATAAGACGATGATGCTGCGTCAGAATTTCACGCGTAAATTTTTTGTCGCATTCCCGCACAATCACGCTGCCTTGTCCGACTGACGGCCTTTCCGCTTTTTCATACTTATCTGGAATCCGGTCCGTTTTCAGATAGCGGCTCGCCCAGGCGGATAAAACTTCTGCCACATATCGAGAATCTTCAGGATTTGACAACAGATGATCTGCGCGATCCAGCGACACAAAGCTCTTGGGGTGCCTGGCTGCGGTATATATCCTTGCGCTTCGTCGATTGAGACCAAAGCATCCACAGGCGAGTGAAATATCAGCAGGGCTTTCTTTAAGGCTTGAATATGCGCAACAGAATTATATTTCTTCAAATCATCAATAAACTGGCGTTGAATATTAAAGTTTCTTCCACCCAATTCAACTTGCACGGATTGCTTATCCTGCAATTCACGATAAGAATCTGCAAATATATGCTTGATATGCGCTGCTGTTGCCGGTGCGCCAATGGATACCACTGCCTGTACTGCCGGCAGATCTTGAGCCGCCGCCAGTACGGCGGAGCCTCCGAGGCTATGTCCGATTAAAAGGGATGGCGCAGCATATTGCTGCTCAAGATAATTAGCTGCGGCTAATAAATCCTGCAAATTGGACGAGAAATTGGTGTCTGAAAAATTGCCTTTACTACTTCCCAGTCCGGTAAAATCAAATCGTAATACCGCAATTCCCAAGTCAGCTAGTGCAAGCCCAATTCGGGTGGCCGCGAGGTTATCTTTGGAGCAGGTAAAACAATGAGCAAATAGTGCATAGGATTTAATAGCTCCTGATGGCATTTCCAGCAAACCCGACAGAGATTCGCCTTGAAGATTCTTAAATACTGCTTCAATACGAGGCATGGACTATTTACCTATTGCAACAGATCATTCAAAATATCTTGAGCCAGGATGCTTGTGCGCAAATAATACCAAATATAGATTAAGAAAACCCTATTCTTTGTTGGGAATAAGTTGCATAATTTCAGGGAAGGCGGTTTTTAAAAGAAGAAACCTCTGGAGATTGCTCCCAGATTATTTACTAAAACCAAAATTCGAAGCACTCTAATCAGGAAATACAATTCCAGTGCTCAAAAAATCAATTCTGTCGCTATTGATATTCTCAGGGGCATTGACAACAAGTTACTTCTTTTACCTTGCCACTCTTCATTCAATTGAAAATCTTTACCAACATTATCCGGTAAGCCATTTCTGACGTCGAGCAAATTGTCTATCGCAGTCTTGGCAGCAGCAACCGTGGCAGCATCACCAGTTACCTTAGATAGGATTTGTTGTAAAGCCACTAGCGCTATAGCAGAACTCGCCTTATCAATTGAGTAATATTTTGAGACTTCAATTCGATTATTCAAAAGCACTGCCGCCTTACCCCAAACAGGATTGTTATGATCGGCATCAACCAATGTATTGATAGCCCACATGATCATGCGACCTAAAGTTTTACCTGAGGCTATTTGTGTAAGAATATGATCCACCACCATTGCTTTGTCAGTTAGCGTAAACGTGTCAGCCAACAAATGATCTACAATCTTTGTAGCATTATGGGTGTTGTAGTGCGCAGCAGCTTCCCCCCAATTGGGATCTGATGTAGGAATTGACGAAAAAACACCTGTCAGCTCTGAAATCAACTCACCTTGAGTGACACCAGTAGCCATTTGATTTGCAATAAAATCGAATATTAGGGTTTTATTGCTGATTGATACCCGATTACCGAACAGATCGTCAACGAAAATAGCAGCAAATTCTACGGGGCTCATAGCAGCATAATCCTTGTCAAAAAATAGCGGACTTTCCGCCAAAGATTGTGCCAAATTTGCCAAGGATGGATCATTCAGCAACCGTGAACCAAGTACCTTCAGATTGGCCCCACCCGGGGAAGTATTAAACATTGCCAATATGAGCTGAAGAATTGAAGTTTGCTGTTGAACGGTGAGTGTCATACTCTGATTTTCCGTGTATGGTTGTGATTTATTTTTCAAGCAATTCGTAATAGTGCTGCCACTTACATTTCATTGAAAAGGTCAGGGACAAAACAACATTTATTCAAAAATAGCGCCTTGAGTCAGGTATTGAATTGTCAGTTATAATTTTTTCGTTAGCAATGCGACTAATTGTCGCAATCGAGTGAATGAGAAATTTACAATCAGCTGCAAGGTAAGAAGCACCAGACAATTGACAATATGAACTCGCGATAAAAAACAAACTTACGTTATGACTGCACACTTTAATATTCTTATACTGGGTTACGGTGAAATGGGACATGCGATGGAATATCTGCTCAAGGATCACCATCAATTGAGTATTTGGGAAAAGTTTCCACATGAGCATTTCTCCTCAGATGTTTTAAGAAAAAGCGCGCCGCATGCGGATATCGTATTGTTCTGCTTGCCAGTTAATCCGCATCGTGAGGTGATTCAGCAAATCGCATTCTTGCTCAAAAAAACTTGCCTTTGTGTCAGCATTGCCAAGGGACTGGATGAAACGGGTAAAACAGCAGCACAAATCTTTACAGAAAACCTAACAGTACATCAGACTTATGCTCTGCTTTATGGCCCAATGATTTCCGAGGAAATCCGCGCGGGCCGCTATGCTTTTGGACAACTCGGTTGCAGTGATATCGCTTCATTTCATAAAATCCAAACCTGTTTTTGTCTCACTAAATTGCACATTGAACATACTTTCGATATCACCGGTATCAGCTGGTCGGTAATTTTAAAGAATGTTTATGCAATGGCGTTTGGCATGGCCGATGAACTCAAGCTGGGTGACAACATGCGCGGTTATCTTGTGGTAGCGGCTTTACTAGAATTGAATCAGATTGTGCACACAATGGGCGGACAATCAGGCGGTTCGTATCATCTGGCAGGATTGGGAGATCTCATCACTACCGCCACCAGCGAAAGTTCTCATCACCATGAATTAGGCCGTAGATTAGCCAGAGAAGAAACACATGATATTTCTGGTGAAGGACCGCATACCTTAAAGATGATCAATCAATATCAGCTATTTGACACGCAAAATTATCCACTTTTTCAACTGATAAAAACGATTGTGCAAAACCCTCGCAATGTCCGTTTGAAATTTGATGATTATCTCGAACAAATTTATCAGCGGTAGCCGTTAAAGTTAAACTTCAATACTCAATACTCGACGAATTTCATCAGTCTTGAAACCCAGCGCCATGGGACGGCGCACATTGGGTAAAGTAACCACATCGTAAAGCTCTTCAACTATGCCTTCCATGCGCAGCCAATGCACCACATCGCCCGAGCGCAAATCAATAATCTGGATGCCGCAGCGAGCCTCAGCATTACGTGATTTAAGATTATCTTCCAACGCTAAGCCACTAAAGGTTTTATTGTGGCGTGGCCTGGATAAACCGATTAAGGCGAAGTCACCCTGAAAGCTCAGGCCGCGCATATAACCGGGACAAAAACAAATCGGCTCAAAGTATCCTGTATCCGGATTGACGCAACCGAAATCCCCGGTTCCGGAATTGAGCAGCCATAACTTGCCGTTGTGCCAACGCGGCGAATGCGGCATTGACAGCCCGGAACAAACGATCTCGTTGCGATTCACGTCGATGACAATGCCGCCATCATTACGGTACTCACGCCAGCCATCGGCAACATCAGATTGACTCACCGCAGTGACATACGCCGGTTGCCCATCTCTCATTGCCAGGCCATTCAGATGGCAACGATCTTCCGCCGCCAGCTTGCTGATAAAAGTGGGTTGCCACAGTGGTTTAAAGCTATGCGTTTCGCTCAATGTCGCCAAACAGCCAAACAGCGTGTTGACGAATACCAATCGTCCATTACTATCCACGGCCATATCGTGGATATCCAGATCACCGGTGGTATAACCCACTCGTGGCACATAAAGCCGATCAAAACTATCCTGCTGCTGTCCGGCCTCGAACGCATTCTCGAAACGCCAAACCTGGTACAGACTGCTCATATATAAGCCATTCGGCGTCGCGCACAATCCCATGCAGCGGTTAAAACTGCGCTCAAAAACCGAAAGTGAATTATCGGGCTTCAGACCAATAAAATACAGCTTACCAATCTGGTAAGTCGTCAACGCAATAGAAATTTTTTGCTCAGCCAGCCAAGATAGCATTTGGCGGGAAGTTGTGATTTCGAGGGTTGGGGTGATAGGAGTTTCGCTAGTAGCCATTAAAAACTGAAAGCTTCATTTGTGTAGTTCATACGATATGGAGATACCGGGCTCGACATCAAATCCGTCGCCACATTAACCCCACAATCAACAGCGCCGCAAGCATCCTGGGTATTGTTAACATCGGAGCTATCCAATCCAGATGTGTTTTTAAACTAACCGCCCGCGGAACTATGGCCAAATATTACATAAGCGACACCCGAATTGAAAGCACCGCCTTCGGCATAGGGAGCCCCAATGATCAAATCATCAAATCCATCGCTATTGATATCTCCTGCACTACTGACTGATTGACCCAACGCATTACTTGCTGCCAATCCAGCCAGGGAAAAGCCATCATTACTGCTTAAATTAAATAAGTCCAGCGAAGCATTAAAACCTGTGGCTTTACCAAACACCACATAACTGGCACCTGAATCTTCGCCATTCACATCGGCGGAAACCGAACCAATAATCAAATCGGCAAAACCATCGCCATTGAAATCTCCCGCAGTACTAACCGATCTACCCGAACGATCTCCAGCTGCCCCTCGCTTCCAAGAGAAAACCATTGCTGCCATCCAAGCCGGATAAATTCATTGTGGCATCAAAACCCGATGCCTTACCAAACACCACGTAACTGGCGCCCGATTTTTCACCATTGACATTAGCAAATCTTGCACCGACGATCATATCGTCAAACCCATCGCCGTTGACGTCCCCAGCGGTGCTAATTGAATAACCGGATTGGTCACCCGCTGCTACTCCGTCTAAACGGAAGCCATTGCTGCCATCCAGGCTGGATACATCCACTACGGCACCGAAGCCGGAAGCCTTGCCAAATACCACGTAGCTCGAGCCGGAATATTCACCGTTCGGACTAGCCTTATAAGCACCGATCAACAAGTCACTAAATCCATCGCCGTTAACATCTCCAGCGTCAACATCAACACCAGTCTGGCTTTCCGCAACCAGTCCGTCTACGCGGAAGCCGTTGCTGCCATCCAAGCTGGATACATTAAACTTAGCACCGAAACCAGATGCCTTACCAAAAACGACATAACTGCTACCGATCTTATCTCCTTTCGGGGCATAAGGTGCTCCAATAATTACGTCGTCAAATCCATCCCCATTGACGTCTCCCGCACCGCTGACGGACCAGCCTTCCAGGGCGGTAGATGGAGGATCCAAGCGAAAGCCGTTGCTACCATCCAGACTGGATAACTCCAATGCAGCACTGAAACCGGAGGTTTTGCCGAATACTATATAACTGATGCCTGGGCTAGTTTTGCCTAGTGGTGCGCCGATAAGCAAATCATCGAAACCATCGCTATTGAAATCCCCCGCACTGCTCACAGAAAGACCTGAAGCTTCTCCTAATGTCCCACCGTTAATACGAAAACCATTGCTACCATCCAGGCTGGATAAGGCCAACGAAGCACTAAAACCCGTAGCCTTGCCAAATACCACAAAGCTGGCACCTGAGTAAGAATAATCCCAGGCATGGGGACCGCCAACAATTACATCATCAAAACCGTCGCCATTAACGTCCCCAGCATCACTGACGGAAAAACCTGTTCTGTCGCCTCCCAATACGCCATCCAACTTAAAACCATTGCTACCATTGAGATCCGCCAGGTTGATGGGGGGATTGTCGAGCAGATTATCGACGGCAGCCTTGGCCGTTGCAACCGTGGCGACATCTCATGATCGATCCCATCCAGTGCAGTGATAGCCCAGCCGGTCATTTGGCCGAAAGTTTGTCCGGCAGCCATTTGTGCCAAAATATAATTGACTGCGTCCGCTTTGTCGTCAACTGCCACCGTGTCACCCCAGATTATCGACGATCTTTGTTGCGTTTCCAGTGTTGTAGGCTAATACAGCTGCTCCCCAAACAGGATCTGTTGCGGGAAAGACGGACAGAATGTTGGTTACTTCTGAAATGACTTCTCCTTGCGTTGCTCCGGCAGTCATTCTGCTGACAATATAATCGATTGCTAACGTTTTATTGTCAGCAGAAGCATTATCACCAATCAAGTCATTAATAAAAGCATTTGAAAACGCTTCAGGTGCTAAATCGGCAGCATAATTCTTGCCAAGAAATAACGCATTTCCCGCCAAAGATTGCGCCAAGTCTACCAAAGATTGACCTGCCGTAATTTGTGAACCCAGTGCTTCCAGGTAAACCGCTCCAGGAGCGGCATTAAACATTGCCTGGGTGAGTTGGAGGATTGAGGTTTGTTGAGATTCAGTGAGTGCCATCGTACTTTTTCCTTAAATTTGTGCTCTATAATTGTTATGAATTATGGCTGTGGCCACACTTGTGTCCCGTTAAAAATAATAGGCAAATCCCGATCAACCTGTGCAGCAGACGGTTTTACCGTTACCTGTTGACCTGCTCCGCAGGATTCCGGCAAAGGATTCGTCTCTAAATCTCGATTTACAGTAAAATATACTGGAAAATCATAGGCATGCCCTCCCGGTATTCCGTCGTACTTTGATCCAACAGCGGGAGCCCAAAAACTAACCGCACCTTCTTCGTTCATATCATTAATACTGGTTATTTTACAAATATCAGCCACCGCGAAAGCAAACCGCACAACCTTGGCACAGGATTCAGGTACAAACAGTATTGCCTTCGAAACAAACGGAATACGTCCCCATGCATATGATGCCACCGTTCGTCCACCACCAAACCAGAATCCGATTGTATTTCCATTCGCATCCGTTTTTCGATCCTGCTCGCTAAATAACGAGCGATCCTGCACAAATTGAATCCCCCCTCCCCAATTCTGAAGGAAATCGCTGAGCGGTCCAGTATAGGGAGCGCCATTTGCAACAATGGTAGAGCTGACTCCGTCTGGAACGACGAGACTCTGGCCGATGACAGCCCCATCTCCACACCCATGTGTAATCACAACATGATTGTTCGATTGTTTCCCTTCAGTAACTTGCGGCGGGTCTATCACCGTATGTGCCAATGCATTCTGGAAAAGGATACCGGACAGAACGATCAGTGCTAACAGACTTTGAATGATGAATTTTAATAACATTATAACGAGCTCCTCCAATGAGTGATGTATATCAACCAATCCAGGATAGTAAAGTTGTCCTGCGGACAATGAAGAAAATTTGGATTGGCTGAAGTGACACTAATTCTCTTTAAAAACATGCCACCCAAACTGCAGGTGAGCATTCTCAGCCAGAACCCTACCGTTAGCAATGCGACAGATTGCCGCATCCGAGCAAAAAGCAATATTGATCCTGTACTTAGTTATGATCGATGTAATTTAAAATCCTCCGATTCGCTTGAATGTTTTTGGGGAGCAAGTTAACTATTCATAGCCTATACATACAGGCATGTTTCAACGATTCGCAAAAATAAGTTAGAATATGTCTTTTAGAATATTTATCGGGAGTTCCTGAATGTCAATGGCTGACCGTGACGGTTTAATCTGGTATGACGGGAAGATGGTTCCCTGGCGGGATGCCAATACGCATGTTTTAACGCATACCCTGCATTATGGATTAGGGGTTTTTGAAGGGCTGCGTGCTTATGAGACCACGCAAGGCCCCGCGATTTTTCGTTTGCAGGAGCATACCGATCGCTTATTTAACTCAGCGCATATTTTCATGATGAAAATGCCTTATGACAAGGCTACTTTGATGCAAGCGCAATGTGATGTGGTCAAACAAAACAAACTTACCTCCGGTTATATCCGCCCTATCGCTTTCTATGGTGCTGAAGCGATGGGACTTTCAGCCAGAACACTGTCTACACATGTCGCTATCGCTGCTTGGCCATGGGGTACTTATTTAGGGCCTGAAAGTTTAGTGAACGGTATCCGCGTCAAAACCTCGTCTTTCACCCGGCATCATGTCAATATCAACATGTGCCGCGCCAAATCGGTCACGACTTATGCCAATTCGATTCTGGCCAATCAAGAAGTTGCATTGGATGGATATGATGAAGCCTTGTTACTGGATGTCGAAGGTTTTGTCGCTGAAGGATCCGGAGAAAATATTTTCATTGTTAAACAAGGCAAAATCTATACGCCTGATTTAACTTCATGTCTGGAAGGAATCACTCGCGCGTCTGTGATTGCGCTGGCTGCAGAAATAGGCATTCCTGTCATCGAGAAACGTATTACGCGTGATGAAATTTATTGTGCTGATGAGGCATTTTTACCGGTACCGCTGCTGAAGTGACACCGATTCGCGAACTTGATAATCGCATGATTGGACCCGGCAAGCGCGGGCCGATCACCACACAAATACAAACCCTATTCTTTGATTGCGTCAAAGGCAGAGCTAAAAATCACGCCGACTGGCTTACCTTTGTTTAATCAGCTACATTGGAGTTACTTTTTATGAATCAACAAACCAATAACAAAACACGTGAAGTAGAAATCACAACCGAAGACCTGCCACTGCATTGCCCTACGCCATCCATGCTGTTATGGAACTCACATCCGCGGGTTTTTCTTCCGATAGAAGCAACGGGCGAGGCGCTATGTCCCTATTGCGGAACACACTACATTCTTAAAGGTGGTGCGGTCGCCGGACACCATTAAAGCGATTGAATTTCTGAGAAGAACTTGCATTCTGCTGATTGATTGGTTATAGCTATTTATCAGTAATTATTTGTCGCGTTTTAACAATCACGCTTTCTAAGAGATTAAATTATGCAAGCAATTCCTCATGAGATTTTTAAAGGCATATGACATTCGCGGCATAGTTGGCAAAACGATCACTGCTGATAATGTTGAGAAAATAGGCCATGCGGTTGGCTCCGAAGCCCGAGCAAGAAATCTGACTGCTATCGCCATCGGCCGGGATGGCAGATTATCAGGAACCGAGCTATCTCGAGCACTCGCTCGCGGCATTCAGAAAAGCGGAATACATGTGGTGGATGTTGGTATGGTAGCGACCCAATGCTGTACTATGCCGCACATGAACTGTGTCAATATTCTGGAGTAATGGTTACCGGCAGCCATAATCCGCCTGAATACAATGGTTTTAAAATTGTGCTTGGAGGCGAAACGTTAGCGGCTGACACGATCCAGGCGTTGCGTTTACGCATCGAAAATAACGACCTCGCACAGGGCGCAGGCAATTATTCCGAACATGATATCGTCGCTGCTTATATCGAACGCATCACTGGTGATATCAAACTCACCCACCCCATCAAAATCATTGTTGATTGTGGCAATGGTGTAGCGGGTGCATTTGCCCCGGCACTCTATCGTGGTTTGGGTTGTGAGGTGATTGAATTATTCTGCACGGTGGATTGCTCTTTTCCCAATCACCATCCCGATCCATCGGTACCCGATAATCTGAAAGATGTCATTCAGGGCACTGAAAACTAGCGATGCAGAAATCGGATTGGCTTTTGATGGCGATGGTGACCGGCTCGGTATCGTTACTAAGATGGCAATATTATTAATGCGGATCGTCAACTCATGCTCTTTGCAGCCGATGTGCTGTCACGCAATGCCGGAAGCAAAATCATCTTTGATGTAAAATGCACACGTAATCTGGCTCCCTGGATCAGTCAACACGGCGGTACCCCTGTGATGTGGAAAACCGGGCATTCTTTCATCAAATCCAAGCTCATTGAGACAAAGGCTCTATTAGCCCGGAGAAATGAGCGGGCATTTATTTTTCAAAGAACGCTGGTACGGTTTTGATGATGGGCTATATGCCGGTGCCCGATTACTGGAGCTACTGAGCCGCGAAGCGGATATTAATGCCACGCTGAATAATCTCCCCGATAGCATCAATACGCCGGAATTGCAGGTTCGCACGTCGGAAGGGGAAAATCATACACTGATTGCACAGTTACAAAAAAATGCAGTCTTCAATAATCCGCAACAAGTTATCACCATTGATGGTTTGCGGGTTGAATACAGTGATGGGTTTGGTTTGGCACGTGCCTCAAATACCACGCCGGTTATTGTATTACGCTTTGAAGCCGATAATGAGCCAGCCTTGAAACGAATCCAGGAAGATTTCCGTCACAATATTCTGCATGCCAAACCGGATGCTCAACTCCCTTTTTAGCCAGAGATAATATTCCCTACTCCCGGCACTTTATGCGCATTGCCATTGCCCAAATTAATTGCACCGTAGGTGATCTTACAGGGAATGCTGCAAAGATACTGGATGCGGTGAAGCAGGCAAAGCAAGCTGGCGCTCAGTTGGTAATAACACCCGAATTAGCACTATCCGGGTACCCTCCTGCTGATTTATTATTACGCGAAACTTTCTGGCAATCTTGTAACAATGCACTAACGGACTTGGCAGTGGCGATTGATGACATAACATTGATTGTAGGCTATCCCAGTTACCAGGAAGGCAAACTGTATAATGCAGCTTCCGTGATTCAGCGCGGCAGTATCATTCACACCTATTACAAAAGGATTCTCAATAAATCTCCCTTCTTTAACGAATCCAATTATTTCGATCCCGGCGTTGAATCGTGTGTATTTGAACTGGGCGGGATTAAATTTGGCGTTGCTATCTGCGCTGACTTCTGGCTGAGCAATCCCCCTCTCGCAGCCGATTGCGCTGGTCTCGATATTTTATTAATACTCAGTGCTTCGGCTTACCGTATCAACAAGCAAGATTCTCGTTATCAGATTGCCCGCCAATTTATTGAGCAGACTGGCATTTCCATTATCCACACTAATCTGGTTGGCGGACAGGATGAGCTGGTTTTGATGGCGCTTCTTTTGCAATGAATCGGCAAGGAGAACTAACTCATCAACTCGGCGAATTTGTTGAAACCATTGAATGGATTGATATTCAAAACAATCAACCTATAAAAACCAGGCTGGCATCTCCGCAACTTTCCATTGCCAGCATCTACCAGGCGTTATGTTTAGGGGTTAAAGACTATATCTGGAAGAATGGTTTCCCCGGCGCACTGTTAGGTCTTTCCGGCGGAGTGGATTCAGCACTGACACTGGCGATTGCGGTCGATGCACTGGGTGCAGACAAGGTCAAGGCTGTCATGATGTCCACACAGTACACGGCCAGCATCAGTCTGGAAAACGCCAATGAAATTTCTGAATTATTAGGTGTTAAACTCCTCGAATGCAGTATCCAGCAATTGTTTGAACAGTATTTGTCAAAAATCGAAAGTGATTTCCAAATTTCACCTGATTCCACCCCATCGAATACTATGCCGGAGAATTTACAGGCGCGCATACGCGGGACATTATTGATGGCGCTGTCAAACCATTCGGGTTCGATTGTACTGACTACCGGTAACAAATCCGAGATGGCGGTTGGTTATTGCACATTGTATGGGGATATGGCAGGTGGCTTTGCAGTATTAAAAGATGTCAGTAAGACCTTGGTTTATCAGCTCTGTGAATATCGCAATCAAATTAGCCGGGTCATTCCTGAGCGCATCATTCAACGTGCGCCATCTGCTGAACTGCGGCCTAATCAAACGGATCAGGATACTTTGCCCCCTTACGAAATTTTAGATGCCATTATAGAGGCTTATATTGAAAAAAATTATTCACCAGCGGAAATTATTGCGTTGAATTATAGCAAAGCAGATGTTAATAAAGTCATACACTTAATTCATAGGAATGAATATAAACGCCGCCAGTCTCCCCCGGGCGTTCGTATTACGCATTGCGATTTTGGTACGGCATGGCATTACCCCATCACTTCCAGCTATCAAGTCTGGTCTACATATACAACCAAGAGATGAATAGGATTAATGGAACTTGAATAGTAAATCGATATCCTATTGTCATGAACTTTATCTATTGATATCGCGGTATCAATCCTGTTTCCGAAAGTAGTTATGCGCATGAATTACCTGATCTGGGGGATGTATCTCAGGCAACCATCACACCACATCAGGAGCGACAAATTGGTTTACAAATTATGCGACAGATTCGTGCCGATCCCAGTTATTTGGATGACCCTGAAATAGCCAGCTATCTCAGTAACCTCGGGCATAAATTAATTGCTAATTCTGATGAAACCAGAGCAGAGCAATCTTTTGAATTTTTTGCTATTCAGGATTCAACGATTAATGCATTCGCTTTACCTGGGGGATTCATGGGATTTAATAGCGGATTGATCATCGCTGCACAAAGTGAATCTGAACTGGCTGCTGTGATGGCGCACGAAATTGCGCATGTAACACAAAAACACCTGGCACGCATGATTGCCGGACAAAAATTCGATATGATAAAGTCGATAGCGACACTTGCAGTCGCTATTATTGCTGCGCGCTCTAATCCGCAAGCAAGCCAAGCCATTTTGGTTGCTTCCCAGGCCAGTGCCATTCAGTCAAAATTGGATTTCACCCGCAAGCATGAAAAGGAAGCAGACCGGATTGGTTTAAGCATCTTGCTGGATGCAGGGTTTGAACCGCAGGGGATGCCCGCTTTTTTTGAACGCCTGCAAAGAGCTGGGCGATTTCATGAAAATGGTGCGCCTTCTTATTTACGTACTCACCCTATCACTTATGAGCGTATTGCAGATATCCAGAATCGCATTCGCGGAATGCCATACCGCCAAGTTCCCGATAGTATCGATTTTTTATTGGTGCGCGCTAAATTACGTGCTATGCAGGGAAAGCCACATGATGCGGTCGTGCAGTTCAAATCACGTTTAGATGAGAAGCGATATACCAATGAAGCCGTTGAACGTTATGGTTATATCCAAGCTTTATTGCGAGATAAAAAGAACAGCCAGGCAAATAACGAACTCGCTCATTTATACCAAATATTGCAGAGTGATTCTTCCCACAGCAATTCTGACTAATCACCCATTGGGAAAAACAGTGCGCGTAGAAAATAAGAATGTGATTGCCGGCGCCATGATTGAAACACTTTCAGCCAGTGTCAAACTGGCTAATGGGAAAATTGCTGAAGCATTCAATATTTATAAAACTGCATTAAGAATTTACCCGCAGCATCGCGCACTGATTCACGGGTATGCGCATGCTTTAATACAAAACAAACAGACTGAAACAGCACTTGAGTTTATTAACAAAAAATTACTGCTTATTCCAAATGATCCACAACTGTTTAGCTTACAGGCCCAATGCTACGCCTTATTAGGTGATAGAATGCTTAAGCACCGTGCTCTAGCAGAATCTTATATGCAAAGGGAACACTATGCAGCTGCTATTGATCAATTGCAAACCGCACTGCAAAATAGCAATGGGAATTTTTACCAGCTATCCAGTGTAGAAGCACGCCTTAAACAAATACAAGCACTGAAAGCAGAAGAAGATAAAGAAAATTAAAAGCACTCAAATAATTTTTGATAGACCTCATCAATATTTACATCTAATTTTTTTAGCGTGTCTTCTGATTACTATTTATCCCAAATTGCATCTCATCAACTGTCTCTAAATGTTTACTCTTAGCAATAAACGAATTGTCATTGTTTTAATTCTGATTTCTTTCGCAGCCACCTACTACTGGGTTGCCGGTGGGAAAAAAGAGTCTAAAGAGAGTCAATATAAAACTCGGGGCATTGACAGGGGCGACATCATACAGACAATTTCTGCTAACGGTACGCTGACACCTGTAGTGCTTGTCAACGTCGGCACTCAGGTCTCAGGTACTGTGGCTAAATTGCATGCGGATTATAACGATCATGTTGAAATTGGACAGAAATTGGTTGAACTGGATCCGGCTTTACTGCAAGCTCAATTGCAGCAATCCAAGGCAAATCTTCTTAATGCGCAAGTTACGTTAAGAATTGCTGATAGCAAATTGAAACGCCATCAGTTGCTAAAAGAAAAGGAATTCATTTCACTTGAAGCATTACAAGTGATTGAGCAGGAAATGGAAGTGGCACGAGCGCAATTGGCAATCAGTAAAGCTCAAGTTGAGCGAGACCAAACCAACCTCAATTATAGTGTTATCCGCTCCCCTATATCGGGAGTAGTCATCGCACGGGATGTTGATATTGGCCAGACAGTGGCTGCCAATTTTCAAACACCGACCTTATTTCAAATCGCCAAAGACCTCCGGCAAATGCAAATCAACATCAGTGTCGCTGAAGCCGATATCGGTCAGTTACATATCGGTCAGCTCATTAATTTTACCGTCGATGCATTTCAGCAACGTAAATTTACTGGCATAGTAAAACAAGTTCGGCTTAATCCAACGATTCAGGAGAATGTTGTCACCTATAACGTAGTTGCCATGGTTGATAATGACGATGGAACATTATTACCTGGCATGACTGCCAACATAAATTTTGTTGTTAACCAGAAAAATGATGTTTTACGTGTACCCAATGCCGCTTTACGTTTTGAGCCCAAAGATATTGAATTAAGCGAGGGTAGTAAAATGGCCAAATCGGCTAATCAATCGATACTGTATCTTCTATCAGAAGATCACCACACGCCTGTTAATGTCATTACTGGAATTTCTGATGGCAATTTCACTGAAATTATTAATGGCGCAATAAAGGCGGGTGATAAAGTAATTATCAGTGAGATTACCGATAAAAAAGAATCCGAAAGCAAGTTCCGCTTAAGAATATTCTAATGTCATCGATTCAGTCCAATCACCCCGCCAGTCCACTTATTCGTATAGAGAATCTTTGTAAAAGCTATAGTCTGCAAGATGCCAATGGCAAAACCATCACTAACCAGGTTTTATTCGATATCAATCTGACCATCAATCCGGGGGAATTTGTTGCCATTATGGGGCACTCAGGATCAGGAAAATCAACACTGATGAATATACTTGGTTGCCTAGATACACCGACGAGCGGATCTTTTTGGTTATCCGGCAAGAATGTTGCCGTGCTTTCCAGCGACGAGCTCGCTCGTATCCGCAATCAGAATATTGGCTTCGTATTTCAGGGATTTAATCTGCTTAAACGCATGACCGCCTTGGATAATGTGGCGATACCATTACTTTATGCCGGCATCAGCCGTTCCAATAGTCGCAAGCAAGCATTAGAGTTTCTTCGTCGTACTGGACTGGAAAGTTTTGCGATGCACCAGCCCAATCAGCTTTCCGGTGGCCAGCAACAGCGTGTCGCAATCAGTCGCGCATTGATTAATCACCCACCGCTGATTCTGGCTGATGAACCGACAGGAAACCTGGATACGCACACCAGTCGAGAGATCATGCTATTGTTTCAACAACTCAATCGTGACGAGGGCATAACGATTGTGCTTGTTACGCATGAAAATGATATCGCAGCTTATGCAAAGCGATTAATTCGCTTGAAAGATGGTTATATCATTGTAGATAAGAACAACGCTGCTGAGACAAATTTACATGAGGCTGTATGATTTCAGTTGATCTAATCATTATTTCCAATCCCACTCCAATACATAATAATCACGACCAGTTTCCGTTGGCGCAATGAACTTGTTTGCAATTATCGGTGAAGCATTACGTGCCTTGCGGCAGAATCGCTTGCGTACAGGCTTAACGATGCTGGGTATGATTATTGGCGTGGCTGCTGTCGTTTTAATGTTATCCATTGGTCAAGGTGCTCAAACTAAAATCAATCAAACCATCGCTGCTATGGGCAGTAATCTTTTTATTGTAGTTCCGGGTGCCACATCTTCCGGTGGGTTCAGTTTTGGGAGCGGCAGCATCAGAACATTAACAATTAATGACGCGCATGCGATTGCGGAATTACCATCCATTAGCGCAACTGCACCTGTCACATCCGGTACGGTACAGCTCAATTACGCCGCCAAGAACTGGAGTACCCTTGTCACAGGCACCACACCGGATTATTTTGCGGTGGGCAGCTGGAAAATGGAATCAGGCACAACGTTTACAGGAATCCGATCTGCGTTCAGCCGCCCGTGTGGTTGTATTAGGCTCCATCACAGCAAGGAATCTATTCAATGATGAAGATCCGATTGGAAAAACCATACGCATTACGAACCGCCCCTTTCTGGTTACCGGTGTTTTGATGGCTAAGGGACAAAGCCTGACGGGACGCGACCAGGATGACAATGTTTTCATACCGATTACTACCAGTGAAAGGCAAATTACCGGCAATCAATTTCCTGGTTCGATCCGTTATATGTTAGTGCAGGGAAAATCAGCGAATGATATGGATATAGCTGAGATTGAGATCACCCAGCTATTACGCCAACGCCATCGCATCGCAAAAGACAAAGAGAATGATTTTACAGTGCGTAATTTGACTGCAATTGCTGATGTTGCGACAGGCGCTGCAAAAGTGATGTCGATGGTATTGGGCGCCATTGCATCGGTATCTTTATTGGTTGGCGGGATTGGCATTATGAATATTATGCTAGTATCTGTGACTGAGCGTACCCGGGAAATAGGTATTCGTATGGCAATCGGTGCCAATCAACGTGCAATTCTTACGCAGTTTCTTCTAGAGGCTATGATGATCTGCATCATGGGTGGTTTGATTGGTTTGTTATTGGGTATTGGTGGTGCTTGGATAGTCAGTCAAGTTGCCGATATGCTCATTGTCGTTACACTCGGCATGATTGGTTTGGCTTTTCTATTCTCTTCCGCAGTTGGCATTTTCTTTGGCTTTTATCCTGCCAGGAAGGCTGCTTCACTTAAACCAGTTGATGCACTTCGATATGAATAGCTTATTTAAATTTTGTGAACTGGCTCGCATTCAATGTTGAAAGAGGAGTAACTCATGACAATCAAAGAGCGCCCTACTTCTGATTTTCTGGCAATTGTCGTAGTAGAAAATACAAAAGAAGCGATGACTGTAGGTGAAATTAAAAATGCGCTTCATGAGCGAGGTTTTGGTATCTTAATGGCCATCGCTGCTCTGCCAATATGTCTTCCAATACCCGTACCACCCGGTTATACGACGCTATTTTCTATCCCATTATTCATTTTCTCGGTACAAATGATTCTTGGTATGCGGGCACCCTGGTTGCCAGTCTGGATTGAAAAGAAATCAATTAAACGATCAAGTCTTGAAAAAATAGTTATAAAAGCAAATCCCTGGCTTAAAAATTGAGAACCGTATGCAGCCGCGCATGACCTATATCAGCGTGCAGACGTGGGAAAGAATTATCGGTATTTTTTCCTTTGTTTTTGCGCTATCGATAGCACTTCCTCTACCCTTAACTAATTTTGCGCCAGGCTGGGGAATATTAGTGATGTCTCTGGGGCTTCTGAACAGGGATGGTGTAACCATATTGATCGGCATGATAATTGGAACGATTGGGATAGGTCTTACTATGATTATCCTGGTGATGCTCTGGATGGGGATAACAATGCCTTCATTCTATTAAGTTCTTGCTTACGAAAGAATTACTCATGACACCGCATAGATAACACTTCGAGGATTGAGTCCGCCAATCTTTGGAGTTGTCGAATCATTATCCTTATAATCTGAATGACACAATCGCGGAGCTCAAAAGGAGAGTAGTGACTTGTTTTTAACACGTGATGACCGAAAGATCAGCATTATTGGTGGCTTACTATTGTTGGGATTAACATTAACAACGGGGTTTGCAGTCTATAGTGCGATGCGACAACAGATTGAGTCGGCGCTTGGTCGAGGATTGGGGGTTGCTTTACAAGGCAAAGCACTTTTAATTGAAAATCTGGTCCAAAAGGGTTTGGCAGATACTCATGCATTAGCGCTTCGCCCTTTCATCATTCAGTCCATGCAGGAACTCAGCGCACAGCCAGACAACGTTAGCGCGCTTCACGACCTAAAAGAAATGTCGACTCATTGACCAAGATAGGATTTTCGGCGGCGGTCGTTTATGACAAGAATGGCAATTTATTGTCACAAGCGGGGCGTTTCTCTGAAAAACAAACCCAATCAATACCACTGAATAAATACAGTAACACATCCATAATATGGGATGGACAGTTCATTCTGCGCACCAGTAAAGATATATTAGATGAAGAACAGCGCCGTATTGGCAGCATCACAACAGAAATCATACTACCGAAGCTGACGCGGAGATTCAGTGAAATTAGATCAATCGGCAAAACTGGAGAGTTCATTTTGTGTGCGCCGCCTGAAGAAGGCAAGAAGAAATGGCTTGTCTGATAAGCCAGATCGATGGCATAAAATTCAGGTACTTTCAATATGTAACGGAGTAGGTGCTGCCGATAAGTTTTGCGTTGGAAGGGAAAAAGTGGCGTTATTGCTGTCAAAGACTATCGTCAAGTACCAGTGATAGAGGCATATGCACCGTTACGTGCCATCGGTCTCGGCATGACTTTGAAACTGGACGAAGAAGAATTATTCAAGCCAGTCACTGAAGAATTAAAAAATATTTTTCTTTATCTTGCCGGACTGATCATCGCTGAGATACTGCTATTGAACTGGCTTGTCCGCAAACTGATTAAATCAGAAAGAGAAGCGCGCACTGCTAAAGAAACAGCTGGAGCAATTTTCTAAAGAACTGAGTCACAAAGAAACTGAGCTGCGCGAACTCTGAAAGAAATCACTTGTCTTTACGAGATTCGTCGCAGTACTGGATTGGAATTATCGGTGGATGCAGTTTGCCCAGAATATTTTTAAATATTTGATACCAGCCATGCATTATCCGGAAAGCACTTTCGTCATAATTGAGATTGATGGAAAACGAATGGCCTCTATGAATCAAAGTCAGAACCTAACGCATGGTTTGGAATCGAAGATTTGTGTCAGTGGTAAGGTATGTGGTCAATTAAGCGTCTTCCAATAAACACTGCCTAGCGATAGCAGAGCAAAGGCTCATTGATGCCATCACGACGATCTGGCAAAGTGGCTGGAGCGTGAATGGCAAGGTATGCGGTCATTTGAGTGTCTTCTATCCCGAAGACCAACCCTTCCTGGTGTTGGAGGAGCAAAGACTCATTGATGCCATTGCGGATGATTTAGCCAAATGGCTTGAGCGCAAACAAGTTGATGAACTATTGCGCGAGCGTTTAAAGGAAATCTCCTGTCTGTATGAAATCCGCCGCGGAATCGGTGGAATCATCGCTAGATAATGTTTGTCAGAATATTTTTGAGAATTTAATACCCGCCATGCAATTTCCGGAAATTGCCACCGCTATCATCGAACTGGATGGCTGGCGATTTACCTCCGGAAAATATAATCAAAATCTTATATCTCAATTGCAATCAAAAACGAAAATCATCAAAAAGACTCGTGATCATTCGCGTTCAGAACGAGATCCCGCATGTACTTATAGCTCTGAAATTAGTGTCAACGGGGGTGTCTGTGGTCAATTACGAGTATTTTATCCGGCCGATAAGCCATTCCTATTACCGGAAGAACATAAACTCGTTAATGCAATTGCAAGCGACTTAGAAAGCTGGCTTGAACGTAAGCGTTTAGAGCGAGCACTGGTATTTGTAGCAGAAGAACAAGCCCATACGATCGGTCAAGAATTACACGATAATCTTGGTCAACAAATAGCTGCAATTGGCTATCAAGCCAGAGCGCTGGAGAAACAAAGACTTACAACATTATTTGTAATTTCTCATGTAAAAATAGCATCTTTATTAATGATGATAACCTGGCGCTTAATTTGTATCGAATTGCCCAAGAGGCTGCCAATAATGCAATACGTCACGGTAAAGCACAGCATATCGCTATATCATTGACTGCCGATGAAGGAATATTGTGTCTATCAATTTGCGATGATGGCAGCGGTTTCGTTGGGATTGATACCAATCATAAAGAAAAATCGGGTATGGGTATTAAAATTATGCAATATCGTGCGAAACAATTAGGTGCAAAGCTAGAATTTCTGTCGCGCAACGAAGGTGGTACGGAAGTTCGGTTAGAAATGCGGATGGCTTAGTATGTCAACTGTGAAAGCTAAAGTAATGCTGGTAGATGATCACGCCATGTTACGGCATGGTATGGCGATGCTCATCAATATGGAACCAGATATGGAAGTGTTTGCTGAAGCAGGTGACGGTAATGAAGCGCTGGCAATACTCAGGAAAACCGGTCCTGTCGATATCGTTCTGTTAGATGTTACCCTTAAAACAGTATCTGGCTTCGAAGTAATAAAAAGTATGCATGCTCTAATCCCTACTCTTCCGGTACTTTTTATTTCCATGCATGATGAATCAGTTTATGCTGAACGAGCTCTACGGGCCGGAGCACGTGGCTATGTCATGAAACAAGAACCTGGTGAAGTGCTGCTAACTGCTATTCGTGAAGTATTAAAGGGAACGTATATTTAAGTAAGCAAATGCACGAAAAATTATTAAAAAGAATTGCCGGAGGCTCAGAACCTGAACAATTAATTAATACCTCACTCCCAGTGAATTTGAGGTGCTACACTTGATTGGGCAAGGACATAGCAGTCAGGAAATCGCCAAGTTACTTTGCCGCAGCATTAAAACAATTGAAACACATCGTTTCAATATTCGTGTCAAATTAAATTTAAAAGATGGCGCCGATTTGATACGTTACGCCACACGCTGGATCTCCGAAGAGCACTGATAAACTTCATTGATGCTTTCGAAATTAGATTTTTTCCTAATATCAGCTTATTATCCAATGGTTTCCTTTAGGAATAAACCATGGTTCTCCTCATATACATTGATGTATTGATTCGGCAGGATGCGCGCCTGTGTTGATCTACTTGGAATTGTCACGATCATGAATATAAAATTGGTAAAATATCTTACAGTGCTGCCTATGATTTCTTTATTGGTTGCCTGCGCGCAGTTGGGCCAACTTGAAGCACAAGACACAGATAATGGAAAGATCACACAGAATGCCAGAACATATAACGACCATAATGACTTAGCGGATTACCAGGATAAATTGGCTAAAGAAATGCTAGAAAAATTGCAGACAAAAAGAATTTCTCGAGGAATACGAGGATCGTAGTCATTACTATGGCAGAATAGGTCAGGATTTTAAATCTCATACCCAAGCTAATACTCGCCATTTCGAACAAGCTGCAACGGATGCTGCCCAGCAAGCCAATTTTCATCGGAAAATAGCAGCAGAATTGCTGCAACGTGATTATGCAGGGTCTGCTGAAATATCTGAGCAAGCGGGTAATCATAAAATCAAAGCCAGATTAAATTCAATCTCTGATAATTTAAATTGATTATCTATTAAGTCTGGATAAGTAAACATTATCAATCACATAATTACTGATTTATTTTTTCTAGCCAACATGCCATATATTGAAAAAATGCAAAATATTTAAGTTTATAACTTAACGAAGTTTCAGAAACACCTAAAGCACTAATATTCTGTTTTTCTACAGAATATTAGTGCTTTAGATGTATTTATTTATTAGTAAATCTTTATCGTCACCCAAAGATGAAATCCTCAAAATGGTTGTCATTTGTCATCACAACGAGCAGTATATTTTTTTGCGTTACGCATTCAATTACTCCTTACGCAAACAATCTAATAAATTTTGCTAAAGAAAGCCGGATAGAACTCGGCGGCTGGATTAATGGTGGCGCAACCTATAATCCCAGTCAAACTAACGGATTTAATGGCCCAGTTGCTTTCTGATCAAGCCAACCGCTTCCAGTTGAATCAATTTAATTTGTTCCTGCAACGTTCAGTAATCTCTGAGACAAATAAATGGGATTTTGGTGGGCGCTTCGATTTTTTGTTTGGGACCGATGCTATTTTCACGCAAGCATTTGGTGTTCCAACTTTTGATGTGAATTCTGGCGAGCCTCGAAGTAGAAATAATTGGGATCTCCATATATGTTGTTCTTCTACGCGCACCTATGGCATTGCACTCCCACAAGCTTATCTGGAAGCACATGTACCAATTGGTAAAAATGGACTCAATCTCAAGGTTGGACACTTTTATTC
The DNA here is from genome assembly GCA_016721865.1 of Nitrosomonas sp. Taxonomy (GTDB): domain Bacteria; phylum Pseudomonadota; class Gammaproteobacteria; order Burkholderiales; family Nitrosomonadaceae; genus Nitrosomonas. The sequence goes on from JADKHF010000047.1 coordinate 30,496, forward strand.
TCCAACTGGGTTTGAAACAGTCCCAGCGCCGGATAACTTTTTTATACGCGCGCTTATTCTTTTAATGCAGGAGAACCCTTTACGCATACCGGTTTACAAGCAAACTATACAATAAACAATAATTGGTCTGTTCTCGGGAGTGCTGTTACCGGCAGCGCCACTGGTGGCTGGGATGGCGGTTGGGATAAGCAATTAGGTAATTGGGGCAGTGTCACTGGGGTTACCTGGACTAGCGACAATCAAGCAACTTCACTTAATGTCACTGGTACTTATGGCGAAACTTCAACGCAAAGTAACAACTCATGGGGAATGTATAATATTGTGTTGCAGCACAGAATTAATTCTAAAACCCTTTTCGTTTTGCATCATGTCCACGGATTTGCTGATGGTGTTTTATTGAATAACCTGAAATACAACAATGTAGTAAAGGATGCTGAATGGTTTGGTTTTGTCACGCACTTATACTATGATTTAACGGATAATCTGTCAGTAGGTACGCGAGGTGAGTGGTTTCGCGACAAAGATGGTTTCGCAATCCATCGCCTTTCCGAATTGCAGCAGCTACTAATCTTGTTAATGGTGTACCGGTTAGTTATGCAGGCAATGTCAGCAGTGTAACAATTACCCCTGCAGACTATTATTCAGTAACTGTCGGAATGAACTGGAAAGCGGCAAAAACATTAAAGCTTAGGTGGGATTCTATAAAGAAACTCAATATCCGCCCGAACATCCGTTATGACAGGGTGGATGCTTATCATGCAGCTGTATAGACCGTTTGCCGACAACAAAGATCAGATTCTGTTTTCTCTTGATTTCTTGCTACCCTTTTGATACCTCTGTTTTAAAACTCAGATGGAATTAGTTCGGACAACCACAGAATCCAGTCGTGGTTATTCGACTTCCTCTTAGAGTTCTTCGCTAGAATCTTCTGACTCTCCGCTATAAAATCTCGCTCAAGATTGGCTCTGCTTTAGTTGGTTGATTATTCTGTTGTTCCATTTGCCATCCTTCTATGAAGATCAACATATTTTAAGCTTTCTTTCAGGATTTTCTCGTGTGAGCGAATATTAGCGGAGGTATGCGATTGTTCATCTTGGCCTCTTCTACCATAGTAATATGGACGCGCTTGTAATTCCTCAAGTATTCTTTGTTATCCTCTAGTCTGAATTTTTGCATCATTGACTAAATTTTCGTAATATCTTACCCATGCCTCATGGTCGTTATCGTCAATCCCTGTCGGCAACGCAACAACAAATGAACTCATTTACGCGCATGAGGCTAGTAAAGTAAAAGTGCAATCATTGGTATTAGAAATATTTAACTAATCCAGTTGATGAACCCTGGAACAAAATAAATGGAAAATTACTGCTGATGTAAGGGTGATTGATTCTGAGTGAAGTGTTAACAGTTGCTTCTGCCTAGTGAACATGCTGCGATTAAAAAACCTGAAATTCCTTCGCTTAGATTAAAACAGTCGACAGGAATGTATTTTTGTATTGCCAAAGGTTTATAATCGCTTCTGCATAGGCTTCTTCTATAAAACATTTTGATTGCAGTATAAATTAAAATCTCAAACAAACTTCAATAATCAATACTGACATAGTCATAGTATTTGCTTTTCTTCTTTTCAGAATAATTCAAGAATGAAAACATATTGGAAACTTCCAGCTGGCTGTCATTTTGCCATAGCAATCAGCATGCCAACTTTTTCAATATATTCAAATAACCTTTGTGCCAACAATCTTAAAAAAATTATTTAACGATACAGATTAGAATTCTGGTGGTTGATTAGCGGCAACTCATAATCCCAGTCAGAATAACGGTTCAATGGCCCTTGTTTTTGCAGATCGGTTAATCAATTTTAACTGAATCAATTGAATTATTTATGCGTTCAGTGGTCTCCGAAGGAATGTGGGATTTTGTGGGCGCTTCGATTTTATGTTTGGGACAGACGCCATATTTACTCAAGCTTGGTGTTACAGTTTATTACAAGCCCTTGAGAACTTTAAAAGAAGTAACTGGGATCTTGATTTAGTTGTTCATCCTCCCGCACCTACGGCATAGTGCCGCCGCTACCGCAGGCCTACCAAAACATGTGCCGGTGCAATGGACTCAACATCAAGTTAGGTCATTTCTATACCCCGACAGGTTTTGAAACTGTTCCAGCACCCGACAACTTTTTTATACGCGTGCTTATATTCGCGAATGTCGGTGAACCTTTACGCATACGGCATGCTGGCAAACTACAAGATCAACTCAAACTGGTTAGTTCTCGCAGGTCCTCTTACTGGCAGTGCGAATGGTGGTTGGGACGGCGGATGGGACAACGGCGCTGGGAAGTGGAGTGGAATCGCTTCGGCTTTACCTGGACTGCTGATAATGAGTTGCACTTCATTCCATTTCTCCGGCACTATATGGCGAAACTTCCACGCGAAGTGACAACCTTGGGGATTTATATGTTGTGTTGCCTTTTAGAATCAACCTAACCCCTATTAGTTTTGCAACCAAGTTTATACAAGCAGGTGGAGTTTTATTAAACAATCTCAAATATACCAAATATTACAAGGACGCAGAATGGATGAGTGCCATCGAACATTTATACTATGATTTAACGGATAATCTGTCAGAGGTGTGAGAGCTGAATGGTATCGTGATGCAGCAGGCTTTTCGTAACCCATCCCCGTTCCGGATCGCTGCTGCTACAAATAACGTTGGCGATATGCCAGTCAGTTATGCGGGCAATGTCAGCAGTGTCACTAATACGCCAGCAGACTATTATGCGGCGACGATCGGTTTAGAATTGGAAAGCAGCTGGCTAAGAACACTAAAGCTTAAATGGGATTTTTAAAGAAACTCAATATCCGTCCAAATATTCGTTACGATAGAGTCGATGCCTATCCCGCAGAAGCTTACGGAGCCTTTTGCCGGTAACAAAGATCAGATTTTGTTTTCGCTTGATTTTTGCTACCTTTTTAAAAATTAAGTGAATACTCTGTGAATCAATACAATTAACGCTCCTCTCCACGATGACTTATGGGCCTCTCTAAAAATCAAATTTCGTCACAACACTTTGTTTGCTCGAAAAAATGTTTCCTTATATATCAGAAAATTGCTGCGTCTGGGCATTTTTGTTCACGCCTCGTTTTATTTAGAACTTTAAATTTTTTAGATGTCTTACATTAATATCACATCAACTATTGTTCTTGTGAGTATGATTCTTCAACCTGCAGACTTATTGGCTTTCAATAAAATACCCAAATTGCGCCAAGCTTTGAGATTCTTCATCGAAATAAATCAATTACTTGCTGTGATGCAAGAATACGAAACTCATTGGCTTCCGAACTGTCTAGATTCTCTTAGCAGTTCACGTAAGATCTCATAACAAATTGTTTGTGCCGTCCTGATTTCTCCCCGTCCTTGACAGGTCGGACAGGATTCACATAAAACATGGCCAAGACTTTCCCGAGTCCGTTTACGCGTCATCTCAACCAGGCCA
>JADKHF010000048.1 GCA_016721865.1 Nitrosomonas sp.
TGTTTCGTCACTGGTAATCAATAACTTGGTGGGGGATATTTTTGCCTCGAATCTAAGCGGGATGCTGACAATAACCACAGCCAATGCAGCCGATAACGGAATCAGCATTACGACTGGGTCAGCTGCAACATCAATAAATGTGTCCGCTGGCGCGGCATCCGATACTGTGAGCATCAACGCTGCTGCTTTGGCCAAGAATATTGTCCTGACCATTTCTTCTGGCGGCGCTGCAGCGGGCACAATCAATGTCACGGACCTGGCTGGAATATGACTGTTTCAGATCCGGCCAGCGGCACAATAAGTGTTTCCGTAACAGATAATACAGTCGACGATGGAATTGCCATAGCAGCTGGAGCGTCAATCTCGCAATTGGCGGTGTTGCAGACGGCGATACTGTGACAGTAACAGGATTTACTGGATCTACATTGCAAAAACGATCGCTGGCACAACAGGAAAATTTAGTATTACTGCTGGCACAGCAGCGAGCAACATTACCACAGGGATGGGCAATGACACGTTTATATTTGTGGCAGGTACTGGCCTGACCAGTGCGGATACAGTAAATGGTGGCGCAGGAATTGATACGGTTGCATTGACCGGTAACACAGCAGCTGTAGCTGCCACCAACTTCAATAATGTGAGTAATATCAAAGCCATTACGGTTGAAAACACGACTACGAATATTGCTATCACTACGGTTAATGCTTTGGTTGCAGCGGGAGCCACTTTGACACTTCAGGCAACCTCACTGACAACCGGCATACTGACATTTAACGGTGCCGCCGAAAACAAATGGAACCTTTAATATTACCGGCGTGCAGGGAAACGAGCACATTATCTCTGGCGGCGATGGTAACGACGGATTTGACCGGTGGTCTGGGCAATGACTCCTGTCTGGAGATTCCGGTAATGACACTTTTACGTTTGCTGCTGTTTCTGGTTTAACCATTGCCGATACTATTGACGGCAACGCAGGAACGGATACTGTCGCCTTGACCGGAAATACAGCTTTTACTGCATCGAATGATTTTGATAATGTCAGCAACATCGAAACCATTACGCTAGGTAACACAAATACGGCTGTTACGATTACCACCAGGGATAGCCTGGTTGCTGCGGGTGCGACTTTGATATTATCAACTGCTAATACGGGTGGATTAACATTTAATGGTGCAGCCGAAACTGATGGTGCATTTAATATTACCAGCAGTGGCGCTTCTAATGACACAATTACCGGCGGCAATGGCGCTGATAGTATTAGCGCCGGCACAGGCACTGATACCATTGCAGGCGGAGGGGGGTGACGATACTTTCACTTTTGCTGCCGGTTCCGGTTTAACTACCGCAGATACAGTGAATGGCGGGCTGGGCGTTGATACAGTCGCCTTAACCGGCACCACTGCGATTGCCGCGACCAATTTTGACAATGTGAGCAATATCGAAGTCATTTCATTTACGCACACAACGACAAATGTCGCCATAACAACCAAGGATTCCCTGGTTACAGCGGGAGCCACTTTAACACTTCAGGCAACCGCACTGACAACCGAGTACTGACATTTAATGGCGCCGCCGAAGCAGATGGCAGCTTTAATATCACGACGGCGCAGCGCCAATGACACAATTACCGGTGGCTCGGGAAATGACACGCTAGCCGGGGGCAATGGTAACGATAACATTACTGCGGGATTGGGCGATGACGTTCTCTGGGGATGCAGGTAATGACAAATTTACATTTTCAGCGGTCACCGGCCTAACCAGTACGGATGTGGTGGATGGAAGCACCGGAACGGATACGATCGCCCTGACGAGCAATACAGCTTTTACTGCATCCAATGGTTTTGACAATGTGCAGAATATTGAGGTTATTACAGTAGGCAATACCAATACAGTCGTTACGATCACGACGCAAGATATCCTGGTAGCAGCGGGAGCCACCTTGACGCTAACGAATGCCGCCAATTCCGGAGTACTGACATTTGACGGCAGCGCCGAAACAGACGGCGCTTTTACGATTACCGGCGGTACAGGTAATGATAGTATTACTGGAGGTTCCGGTAATGATACGTTTTCCGGAGGAACAGGCAACGATACATTCATTTTTGCCGCTGGAACAGGATTGACGACGGATATCGTCAATGGCGGCACCGGAACCGATACGGTCACGTTGACGGGCACCACAGCAGTAACTGCAACTCAGTTCAATAATGTGAGCAATATTGAAGTCATCGCACTGCCTGATATGGTTAACACCGCTGTTAACATCACAACGGTTAATGCCTTAATTGCAGCGGGTGCCACTTTAATACTATCAAACGCGGCCAACTCGGGTGTATTGACATTTAATGGCGTGGCCGAAACCGATGGCGCATTCAATATTACAGGCGGCGCCGGGAATGACAGTATTGTCGGTGGTTCAAAAAATGACACACTGACTGGTGGCGACGGCGACGACAGCATAACAGCCGGATTGGGTAATGACACGCTCTCTGGGGGTCTCGGTGATGACAATTTTACCTTTGCTGCAGGTACCGGCCTGACGACAACCGACATTGTAAATGGTGGAACAGGAACAGATACGGTTGCGCTGACTGGCAATACGGCTGTCGCCGCCACTAATTTTAACAGTGTGAGTAATATTGAAGTCATTACGGTTGCAAACACAACTGCAAATGTTGCTATCACTACGGTCAATGCTTTAGTTGCAGCAGGAAGCACTTTGACGCTTCAGGCAACCTCACTGACAACCGGAGTACTGACATTTAATGGTGCCGCCGAAACAGATGGCAGCTTTAATATCACAGGCAGCGGCGCCAATGACACAATTACCGGTGGCTCGGGGAATGACACGCTAGCCGGAGGCAATGGTAACGATAACATTACTGCGGGATTGGGCGATGATACCCTCTCTGGCGGCGCAGGTAATGACAAATTTACGTTTTCAGCAGTCACCGGCTTAACCAGCACGGATGTGGTGGATGGAAGCACCGGAACGGATACGGTCGCCCTGACGGGCAATAAGCTTTGCTGCAGCGACTTATTTTGACAATGTGCAGAATATTGAGGTCATTACAGTGGGTAATACCAATACAGCTGTTGCGATTACTTACGCAAGATACCGTAGCAGCGGGAGCCATCTTGACGCTAACGAATGCCACCAATTCCGGAGTACTGACATTTAATGGCAGCGCTGAAACAGACGGCGCTTTTACGATTACCGGCGGTACAGGTAATGATAGTATTACTGGAAGTTCCGGTAATGATACGATTTCCGCAGGAACGGGCAACGATACGCTTGTCGGTGGTGCGGGCAATGACAGCATTGCCAGCGGTGCCGGGACTGATACTATCATGGGTAGCGCAGGTGCTGATACGATACTCCCAGGTAGCAGCGCCAATGACAATACCCGCCAAACAGTGATCTACAGTACTGTTTCCGATGGCGCGGCGGCGGGTGCGAGCAGTGGAGCAGACACAATTACCCAATTTGACGCCAATGCGAATAACGCCACGGATGATTTGATTCAAATCACTGGAGCCTTTAAAACAACTCTTGATGATGATAGCGATGGCGTTCTGGATTATTCGGCAAGCAACGGCACTGATTCTGGAAATCAATCCATCGCTGGCGGCGCTAATCAAGAAGCAACTATACTGGTTGATGCGGCAGTTGAGCTTGTGCTCGCGGATTTTACTACGGCTGGGCTAGCCAATGTTCTCACTGAATTGGGAGAAGAAATTGATTTTTCTGCGTTGGCCTCGGGTGAAGAACACCTGTTTCTCATCAATTTTTCCACCACACAAAGTGGATTGGTACTTTATACCGCCGGATCAGGCGGAGACGACACTATAGTTGCATCGGATATCCAGATTCTGGGCATTGTGACGCATAATGATGGCACTGGCCTCGCGGCCGGCAATCTAATATTCTAGCAACAAGCTTTGATCGTTTAAGTTTCCCTCTTTTTCCAAGCGAGTATTCATCGGCCGCCTGAGATCCTATCTGTTTTTGTGGCATAGTTCCAGGAACAGCTATCAATAGATACATGATTGAATGCTAAATGGTTTAAAATCCCTCGTCTCACGTTTCAAGCAAATAGTTTTTTTAGTCAGCACAATTCCCGGGTTTAAACATTCATGAGAGTAAATAGGCCAATCAGGCCAATAAAGAAAAAAGTAGCCGTTGTACAAACGGATGAAGCAGAACAAACATCAGTCCCTTCCAGCACACCGGCAACCCCCACCTTCAAGCTGCAGAAACTTCTGGCACAAAAAGGGACTGGGTTCGCGGCGGGAAATGGAAGCGCTGATTGCTTCCGGTGAAGTCAGTGTGAACGGCAAAACCGCTGTGGTAGGCGACCGCGTTGGCGCACTGGATGTCGTTCGGATCGGCAAGCGTGTGATTCGTCTCAATCTGGAAGAAGTTTGCCCAAGGTTCTTCTCTATCATAAACCGGAAGGCGAGATTGTAAGCCGGGATGATCCAGAGGGCCGCCCTTCGGTATTCGACAAACTGCCCTATCTCCGTTCATCCAAATGGATCGCCATTGGACGCCTGGATTTTAATACCAGTGGCTTGCTGATTTTCACAACCGACGGTACGTTGGCCAATCGGCTGATGCATCCAAGCTTTGAAGTGGAACGCGAATATGCAGTACGGGTATTGGGAGAGCTGACGCCTGAACAGATAACGCAACTGACCACCGGTGTTATGTTAGCCGACGGGCAGGCGGCTTTCACTTATCTGGCCGAACAAGGTGGCGAAGGCATCAATCACTGGTATCGTGTCATTCTGAAAGAAGGCAAGAATCGCGAAGTGCGGCGCATGTTCGAAGCGATTGGACTGACGGTAAGCCGCCTGATGCGTGTGCGCTTTGGCCCGATTAATTTGCCGCCAAGGATTAAACGCGGACAATGGCTGGAATTGGATGAAAAAGAAATCCGGCGGTTGTTGAGTTTGATTGCGTGACCACCAGGAAACAATTATGCGGAACTGGTCGCACTGCAATAGAAAACTAAAAACCACCGGCTAAAGCCGGTGGTTTTAACCTTATGATAGACAATAAACGGCTATCAAGTCTTATGCATGGGCGGAAAACACACGTTCAATGACACTTTCCGGTAGCGATACACGACTGAAGGCTATCGCTGGGTATAAATAATCTTCACCGGATTCGTCTATGACTCTTATCTGTCCGTGTTTCTCGGCATCGGAATCAGCGAGCACCTCGTAGAGTTTGCGCATTTCCAGCGATACTTCATAGCCTCTGTTATCAACACATTCAGAATGTTAATGCTTATGGCAACCGGCTCAGACAATGGATGGCAAAGTTCCATGGTGTAGCAACACGCTATCTTGCAAGTTATCTGGGGTGGCATAGAATGGTTGACCGCCTCGGTCAGAACGTTACACCAACCCTTTGTTTCCTAATGTTCCTTGGAAAAACAAGACAATTTCAACAGTTAATTACTACATAGCCTTTAACAACTTATTCGAATGGCTTCCATTAGAAAATTATCCTAATGGAAAATCTGGGTTTATACTCGCTAATGGAAGGCGGTGGATGCCTAAACTGAAAATACCTGGAGGCAATTATCTACCTCCGGCCTGTTTAATGTGCGCTCTCTTTGGAGGCAATCCGGGGTTCGAGTCAGTCCGGCGGGTCACGTTAGAGTGCGGGATCACAAGTCACCAAAAAATCTGTGCGACCTCCCCCGCCACCTCAGCCCCAAAGTTACTTTCATGATCAGGGGGAGCGTCTCCTGCAATAAGCGTTAGACTGAAGCCGCAGCCGGTTTTAGATCGAGTCACTATGTCAAGCACTCCATCAAAAATTGATTATTGTTATATTCGATTCTGGTCAACAATCCTGCTGCTCATCGCAATCATACCTGGCATATCTCCAGCGCAAGAATCATTCGATATCACAAAAAATCCAACAACCGTTATATTGTCGGCACCGGACAATATTAAAGAATTTCTTGTAAAGTACTTAAAACTCCCAATGGAACCGTTTGCTGACAGTGCTGCCGAAAAAACTTTTTCTGTATCGCGCGCAAAAAGAAATTCGCAGCTTATTGGCAACAGAAGGTTATTTCTCACCCGTAATTTCATTGTCGCACCAGACGCAAGGTGAAGTTGTTACAAAATCCGAAATCCGAGTGGATCCCGGCGTATTAACGCGCATTGGTGAAGTTTCCATCGTGTTTCGCGGTGAAATCATACAAGCAGACGCCAAATACCAGAAACGCATTGATCAACTTCGTGCTGCATTGCCTTTGCAAGCGGGTTCACCCTTCCGTTCTTCCGAATGGGAACAAGCAAAAGCAACTTTATTATCTGACTTAACACAAGAAGATTTTGCGGCAGCAAATATTGTTACCAGTCAGGTAACGATTGATCCTGATCAGGCACGCGCTGATCTTTTTATAGTCATTGATTCCGGACCCATTTTTTATTTTGGTGCGATACAAATAACCGGATTAGAACGTTATGATCAGACTTTGATTACGAATCTCGCGCCATTTAAAATAGGCGACGCGTATCGACGGGATTTACTGCATCTTTTCCAGATTGCACTTCAAAAGGCGCCGCAATTTAACACGGTCTCCGTCAATATTTCTCCCGACACATCCCAACACAAATCCATTCCTGTTCAAGTCGTTTTGACCGAAGCGCAATCGCAGCGTTTCGCATTCGGCGGCGGCTACAGCTCGAACAACGGGGCACGCGGTGAGATCAATTATCGTAATCATAATTTCCTTGATCGCGCTTGGAGTTTGACGAGCATGCTACGTCTGGAGCAAAAACGCCAAACCTTTTTTGCTGGCATTGATACACTTCCCGATCAGAATAATGTCAATTATTCATTGGGCACCAGTCTGCTAATGACTGATATTCAGAATTTAAAGACGGATGAACAAAAAATCGGTATTACGCGCAATTATCAGACGCAAGAAATTCAAATGCAGTTCGGACTGAATTGGCTACGAGAAAATAAAAAACCTGCGGGCGCAATCAATCAGATTAACGAAGCATTAACGCTTGATTGGCGCTGGCGGCGCCAGATTGTCGATGATCCGCTGCATATCCGGCGTGGTGATGTAACAGAGATTCGGATCGGGGGGGGCAGTCAGCAACTTCTATCAACTCAGGATTTTATTCGCACCTATGCGCGACATCAAAGCTGGTGGCCGATTGGCTCTAAAGATGTAATCTTGCTGCGGGCAGAAATTGGTCACACGCTTGCTTCGTCACGTTTTGGAGTTCCTCAGGAATATCTTTTCCGTGCGGGTGGTATTCAATCGATTCGCGGCTATGACTTTAAAAGCATTGGGGTGCAGGAAGGCAATGCGATTGTCGGCGGCCGTGCCATGGCGACAGGCACCATCGAATACACGCGCTGGATAACGCATCAATGGGGGGCCGCTGCTTTTGCAGACATCGGTAGTGCTGCGGACAGCTGGCAAAAAATGCACCCTTTCATAGGTTATGGTGGTGGCGTTCGCTGGCGCAGCCCCGCGGGACCGATCGCGCTTGATCTGGCTCGATCGCATGAAACCGGAACGTTACGTTTCCATTTCTCAATGGCGGTTGCATTCTAAACTTTGATCATGACCAACCAAACCGATAGCAATCAGAATCCCAAGCAGACTAATCAGAAATCTAAACGATTGATCAGCTTGCTCGTTGTCTTGCTGGTGTCCATCTCGATTGCCGGGTATTGGTTATTGAACAGCCAATCAGCATTGCAGGGAACTCTCTCGGCAATCAATCAATTGAGTTCCGGGGCGATTCAATTTGAAGGAATTCGGGGAACACTGCGAAACATTCAAATTAATAGCATTCATTTTGCCAATGAAGAATTCCAGTTAACACTGCACAATTTTCACGTGACCTGGAATCCTAATGATTTGCTTCAGAAGCAGATACGAATCGATCAGTTATCGATTGAAGCAATGGATATCCGCATACACCCTTCTCCCACTGCTGCGCCACAGCGCATTTTACCCGAAAACTTATCTCTGCCATTTGCTCTGTCAATTCATCAGATTAAAGTAGATTCAATACATTTAATCTCAACAACGCATAAAAGTTCTGATTTTATTATTTCTGACCTTACGCTATCACTGGATAGCAGTGGACATTTCCATCGACTTAACAATCTGTATTTTCGTACACCCTGGGGAGTTTTCAGCGCTCTGGCAGAACTCAACGGAAATTCTCCTTTTGATTTGTCTGCGCAAATCGATCTGTCTGATGCCCATCAATGGGGCAATGCGCAAGCTATCATCGCCGGTAATCTGGAGCAGATGGATATTCAGATCAATGCCAAACAATCGCTTACAAAAAGAGAGCTGACTCTACAACTGCAACCATTTGCAACCAATCCAGTAACACAGTTTCATGCGGTTTTAGAAAAGCTTAATCCGGCTAGTTTTGTTTCTGATGCACCCCATGCCAGCCTTTCCGTCACTACCAATTTGACCCGGAATGAATCCGGGCAACTGGAAGGCAAGATTCTGCTTGAGAATCATGCAGCGGCCACATTGAATGACGGCGGCCTGCCCTTTTCTGCAATCAGTACGCAAGCGCGCATCACTTCAAACATTCTGCAGTTGCAGGATATTCATGCGCAAATTACGCCCGGCGAGATTGTTAGCGGGGATCTTATATGGCAATTAGAAGAAGCATCCGGTTCAGCCAATCTGCTTGTCAACAAATTAAATCCGCAGCATATTGATAGTCGCATCCGTGCAGCCCAAGTTTCTGGGCAAATTAGCCTGAAAAGTAATGCACAGAAGCAGTCTGCCAGCATCCAGCTTAAGGATAATTCAATCAGTTTAAATGCAGCAATCACGCGGAGTGACGATCAGGTTGCGCTCGAACAATTTCAACTGCAGCGCAACAAATCACAATTAACCGGGCAAGGAAAATTTGATCTCGGCAATGACCAATCATTTGAACTGTCAGGGAATTTAGAAAATTTTAATATTTCTGATTTTATCCAGGCGCCGGATTCTAATCTGAATGCAGCGATCCAGCTATCCGGTCAATTGTCCCCGCAGATTTCCGGAATATTGCAATACACGATTCAAAAAAGCCGCTTGGTGAAATTCCCGGTAACAGGAGCCGGTCAGATTGCATTCAACGGATTTGACCAGTTTAAAGGTAAGGCAGAATTAAATATCGGATCAAATCATTTTCTAGCACAAGGCGGCGCCGGTGAAACCTATCAACTCGCTGTGAATGCGCCTGCTTTAGAACAAATCGGCTTCGGTTTGGCGGGTGATTTACAGACGCATATTCAGTGGAATGGAAACCTTCAGTCACCCGATCTTGATTTCAAGATAAAAAGCCAGCAACTCCACTTACCGGGAAATCACCACCTCTCAGGACTAGTTGCCGATGGAAGATTAAACAATGAAACCATTTCACTGAAAGCAACCATTGAAAACTATGCTGCCAGTGATAAAGCAACCCTGCAGCACGTGGAAATAAATACCAGCGGAAAAATTTCTGACCACACGCTTCTGGCTAAAGCACAGATACATGATATTTCCAAAATCCAATTAAAAGCCGTAGGCGGCCTAGACAAAGAATCACTCACGCAATCACTGCGGTGGAACGGGCAGTTAACCGAATTCACGTTTACTGGAAGAATGCCCATTCGCTTAACAGCGCCAACAATTTTGGCAATCAGTACGGAATTGGTGTCGCTCGGTCAAACAAAATTATCCGTTTCTGATGGATTCTTAAACATCGATCAACTGCACTGGACATCGAGGGAGTGGAAAACCCAAGGTCATTTTTCAGGCATCGCTTTGCTGCCGGGTGAACATCAAGACTCAAAACAATCCTCGTTACATTTAGGCGGTCATTGGGATTTTGTTTCCAATTCGCAGTTAACTGGCAGTCTGCACATGCAGCGTGAAAAAGGGGATTGGTATTTACCCAACGAAATATCACAACCTTTGGGCTTGGAAGTAGCCCAACTCAAGGTCATCGCACAAAATGGGAAAATAACCGGCCAGTTTGAATTAGCCAGTCAATCTGTCGGCACTGCCAAAGCGCACTTGACCGTACCAACAAAGCAATCGAACAACAACTGGACTATTCCCGATGAAACACCGCTGAACGGTGAAATCATTGCCCACATCAAGAACCTGAAATGGATTGAATCCCTTTCAGGCTACAGTGTGAGTACCAATGGGCAACTTCAAGTTCAGGCAACTATACAAGGAACGCTAAAGCAACCGGACTTTAATGGCCGCGTTTCCGGCACGCAATTGAGTGTGGTTTTGCTGGAGCATGGAATAAATTTACAGCAAGGCAAGTTGATTGCCAATTTTCACCAATCAAACTTAAAGATTGAACAACTCCACTTCATCACCCCGCACGAACCGCCGCCGGATGACCGGTTTTTTAAGGATGTAAAGTTGGATAGCACATCAGGCTTCCTGACAATTACCGGAAATATTGGCCTTGTTGGCAATGAAAGCCAGTTGGATTTCAAAATAAATCAAATCCCTTTCACGCACAAAACAGATTATTGGATCGTCGCATCCGGTTCCGGTCAGGCTAGGTTCCATAAAAATAATTTAAGCGTGACAGGCAGCCTAGCGGCAGATGCCGGCTTATTGTTGCAACCGCCGCAAGATCGCCCTGAATTATCGGATGACATTGTGTTTGTGAATAGCCACAATATTGCCCCGCAGAATCTGTCGCTGCTGTTGGATATCAATCTCAACTTAGGAGAAAAATTCTATCTTCGTGCAGCCGGATTGGAAGGTCGTTTAGCGGGTCAATTAAAAGTTCAGAATGATAAAAATAATACGCTCAAGGTCAATGGCACCATTGCAGCACAAGATACCACTTTAAAGCATATGGCCAGAACCTTACGGTTCCAGCGCGGCATTGTCAGCCTTCAGGCCCCTCTGGATGATCCCGGGTTAAATATTCTGGCCGTGCGGGAAGGTTTAGCGGTTGAAGCCGGCGTTGAAATCATGGGTTCGGTGCGTCACCCGAGGGTGACATTGGTATCGACTCCGAATGTTCCAGATACCGAAAAACTCTCCTGGATTGTTTTAGGAAGAAAACCCGATCCCGGCGGATTAGATACTTCGGTATTACTGGCAGCAGCCGGTTCGATATTAGGCGGACAATCCAGTACCGGAATTACGGAACAGATTACTAAGGCACTAGGTGTGGATGAAATTTCAGTCAGGCAAGCAGGATTCGGCAGTTCGCTGAGCGGGCAGATCGGTGTGGTCGGGAAACGCATCTCTTCCCGTGTTTATTTGAGTTATGAACGCAGCCTGTCGACAACCACCATGGGAATCACGAAACTGACTTACAATCTGACTCCAAAAATAACCGTTGTCACTCAAGCCGGTGAAGACAGTGCGATGGATCTGTTTTATACATTTCAATTCGATTAGATCAAATATTCTGTACTGATGAGATTGCGATGTGTGCCCGCGGGTAATTTTATCGCCGCTCTTTGGTAACCAGATCGGCCATTTTTCTTTCCAGCATATCATTGCGATTATCAGCGAGAGTCTGAGGTATCAGACGGGGGAATTCCGGCAGAATGATTATCCAACTGGGCGCGCTTCTTTTTGCGCAAGAAGGGATCGTTAGTTGTACTTTATTCACGCGGCAATTGCTCTCTCTGCAATAGAAAAACAAACTCATCGCCAGCACTGGTTTCCAGCCAGGTAAACGGCACTATCGGATAGGCCTGTTCCAGTTCCGCACGGTTGTGTCCAATTTCAACCACTAAAATACCGTCATTGGTCAAATGCCGCGCGGCGTGTTGCAGGATTTTCCGGGTTGCATCCAGCCCTTCCTCGCCGCTTGCCAGTGCATTTTCCGGCTCATGCCGGTATTCCTGGGGCAGTCGTTGCATCGACTCGGCGTTGACGTACGGCGGGTTGCTGATGATCAGGTCGTAACGTTTTCCGGACAAAGCTGAGAACAGATCGGATTCAATCAGATCTATTCTTACCTTCCAATCCATAATCCTGGACATTCTTATGTGCCACAGCCAGCGCCTGAGTGGAAATATCGGCGGCATCAATCTGCGCATTCTCGAAAGCGTGTGCCATCAGAATTGCCAAACAACCCGATCCGGTGCACAAGTCCAGTGCAGAAACAATATTATCGGGTTCGGTGATCCAGGGTGAAAGCTGCGTTTGAAGCAATTCGGCAATGAAAGAGCGCGGTATAATCACGCGTTCATCGACATAAAAACTAAAATCACCCAACCAGGCTTCATGCGTGAGATAAGCAACGGGAATTCTGTCTGTGACACGGCGTTCGATCATTTCCAGCACTTGTTTGCATTCGCTATCCGTCAAGCGCGCATCGAGAAACGGATCCAATTGATCCAGTGGCAAATAGAGTGTTTTCAGAATAAGATACGCCGCTTCATCATAAGCAGTGGCGGAGCCGTGGCCAAAATGCAGGTCGGCTTTAGTAAACCGGCTGACAGCAAAACGTAAAAGATCACGGATAGTATGAAGTTGCGAATGGGCTTGAGCGATCATGTGATAGAAATTTTAGAAATCTAGAGTGTTAATACAGAATCAGCCGGAAAACAGCTTTCCATGCAGATACGGAATTACCATGGGTAGCAATGTAGCATAAAAACCGTGATGCGAAAGCATCGCTCAATTGCCGAATATAATTTGAAACCAGGATGACGTTGAAAACCGATATTGATAGCCATTTCATGCAGATTGCATTGGAACTTGCGCAACAGGCGCAAGCCATTGGCGAGGTGCCGGTGGGTGCCGTGGTGGTTCAGAATGAAATCATTGTTGGACGTGGCCATAACCGGTCCATTACTGCTGCCGATCCCACCGCGCATGCCGAAGTCATGGCAATGCGCGATGCTGGCAGCAATCTGGTCAATTATCGTTTGCAGGACTGCACGCTTTATGTCACATTGGAACCCTGCGCCATGTGTATCGGGGCAATTTTTCATGCCCGCATTCAGCGCCTGGTTTACGCGGCAACGGACCCGAAAACCGGTGCGTGCGGCAGTGTCATTGACCTGCCAGCGGAGACGCGACTGAATCATCATCTGCAGGTAGCGGCTGGCGTTCTGGCACCCGAAGCCAGTGCTTTATTGAAACAGTTTTTCGCACAAAGACGCAAAGCCACCGAGCGAAACAACAATGAAAATTAATATTACGATTGCAACCCAACAACTTGATCTGCTGGATGCGCAGGGGCAGCTCATCCGGCAATACCTGATTTCCTCCGCAAGAAATGGCACAGGTCAGGAAAATGGCAGTTTCTGCACACCGCTCGGAAAACATATCATTCGCGCCAGGATCGGCGCAGGTCAGCCGATCAATACGGTTTTTATCAAGCGGCGGCCCACCGGTGAAATTTATACACCGGAACTAGGACAGCAAAATCCGAAACGGGATTGGATTCTGACACGCATCCTATGGTTATCAGGCTGTGAACCCGGTTTTAATCGTTTAGGTTCTGTCGATACCATGCGCCGTTACATCTATATTCATGGTACCCCGGATAGCGTTGAAATGGGCAAACCTGGATCAATCGGATGTATCCGGATGCGCAACAGCGATTTATTGGAATTGTTTGATCGGGTTAGCGCAGGTACTCAAGTCGATATTCACAAGTAATTGTTCGATCCCGGCTGGTGCCATTTTTTTGTAACATACCGGAGTTAGTCGTAGCCAATGACAAATCGGGCTAATACCAGATTCACCCCGCAATTGAATTTCGTTTTAACTGGTGTCGTGTTAATCTTTGATCCGCACTATTCGAATTTTTCTGCCTGAATTTGCTACTTCTTAAATCCTATTACACCAATGATTTGCTATGAACCAGAATAAAAAGATAAAAGTATTATTTGTCTGCATGGGCAATATTTGCCGATCGCCAACTGCCGATGCGGTATTCCGGCATTTAGTCAAGGAAGCCGGGGCTGATCACATAATCCACGTGGATTCTGCTGGTACGCATGCGTATCACATTGGCGATCCACCGGATCACCGTGCTCAGAACACAGCACTCCAGCGCGGCTACAAAATGCATGATTTACGTGCTCGTGCTGTTCAAACCAGCGATTTCGAGGAATTTGACTACATTCTTGCGATGGACAAGGAAAATCTCTCTTTACTGCAACAGCGCAGTCCTCAACAGCACCTCAGTAAAATTCAATTATTCATGCAGTATGGAAATCATTCTGATCCGGATGTCGAGGTGCCTGATCCGTACTTCGGCGGACATCAAGGGTTTGAATTGGTACTGGATATGGTTGAAGAAGCCAGTCAAGGTTTGCTGGCGCATCTTCGCACTAATAAAAAGGAAATATTCTGATGAAAACAAGAGCCGCAGTTGCCTGGAAAGCCGGTCAGCCGTTAACGATCGAAGATGTTGATCTGGAAGGCCCGAAATCCGGTGAAGTATTGGTGGAAATAAAAGCCACCGGCATTTGCCACACCGATTATTACACGCTTTCGGGTGCCGATCCGGAAGGTTTATTTCCAGCCATTCTCGGTCATGAGGGTGCCGGTGTAGTGGTCGATGTCGGCCCCAACGTCAAATCTTTACGTAAAGGCGATCATGTGATTCCGCTCTACACGCCGGAATGCCGGGAATGTAAATTCTGTCTCTCGAAAAAAACCAACCTGTGTCAGGCAATCCGCAGTACGCAAGGACGCGGTGTCATGCCCGACAGTACCTCGCGTTTTTCTCTGGATGGAAAACCGCTATTCCATTACATGGGTACGTCTACTTTCTCCAATTACACCGTTGTGCCAGAAATCGCGCTGGCGAAAATCCGCGAGGATGCGCCTTTTGATAAGGTTTGCTATATCGGCTGCGGCGTCACCACCGGCATCGGTGCGGTCATTTATACCGCCAAAGTGGAAGCAGGCGCCAATGTCGCAGTTTTCGGTCTGGGCGTAATCGGTCTGAATGTCATTCAAGGCGCCCGGATGGTCGGCGCTGACAAAATTATCGGCATCGACATCAACCCGCAACGCGAAGCGATGGCACGCAAATTCGGCATGACGCATTTCATCAATCCGAACGACGTTCCGAATATCGTCGATGCCGTGGTGCAACTGACCGATGGCGGCGCAGACTACAGTTTCGAGTGCATCGGCAATACCAAAGTCATGCGCCAGGCACTGGAATGCACGCATAAGGGCTGGGGGCGCAGCATCATCATCGGTGTAGCAGAAGCCGGTGCTGAAATCAGTACGCGTCCTTTCCAACTGGTCACGGGCAGGAAATGGGAAGGCTCCGCTTTTGGCGGCGCGCGTGGCCGGACCGACGTGCCTAAAATTGTCGACTGGTATATGGAAGGAAAAATCGACATCGATTCGCTCATCACGCATACCTTGACTTTGGATAATATCAATGAAGGATTTCATTTGATGAAAAGCGGCGAATCCATTCGCACCGTGGTGATTTACTGATTGTGGCAACACTCGAAACCCGCAGCCAGCATCGCTGCTTTGGCGGCATACAAGGCTTCTACCAGCACCCATCCACGGTTATCGGTTTGCCGATGCGATTCTCGGTGTATCAACCACCGCAAGCGAAGCATCAACGTGTTCGGTACTGTTTTTCCTGGCTGGGCTTACCTGTACCGAAGAAACCTTCATGATTAAAGCCGGTGCCCAGCGCTATGCCGCTGAATATGGGTTGATGCTGGTATCCATGGACACCAGCCCGCGCCAAACCGGGATTCCGGGTGAGACCGATAGCTGGGATTTTGGTGCGGGTGCCGGATTTTATCTAGATGCGACGGTTGAACCCTGGTCGCGCTATTACCGGATGGAAAGTTACGTCACGCAGGAGCTGCGCGAAATCATTATCGAACATTTCCCTGCCGATAAAAATCGCATCGGTATTTTTGGTCATTCGATGGGCGGGCACGGCGCATTGACATTGGCATTGCGTCACCCCGGATTGTATCGCTCGGTCTCGGCATTTGCGCCGATTTGCGCACCGATGCAATGTCCCTGGGGACAAAAAGCATTCCGCAATTATTTGGGTGAAAATCAGGAAAACTGGCAGAAATACGATGCGACCGCACTGATTGTTGCAGGTCATCGCGTTCCTGAGCTATTGATTGATCAGGGATTGAACGATCAATTTCTGGGCGAACAATTGCATCCGGATCAATTGGAAAATGCCTGCGCCACAGCCGGTCAAAAACTGACGTTGCGTTACCACCAAAATTACGATCATAGCTATTATTTCATCAGCTCGTTTATGGGCGAGCATTTGAGCTATCATCGAGAGCAGCTTGGGTAGTTTGTGTACATTACATTTATGTCTATAAACAAATGAGTAGCTTTGGTTCGTTATGTTAGAATTTCGTATGGACTTTGAAATTATCGGCGAAATCAAACATTCCGAAACAATTGCTCGCGGTTCCGGTAGCAGGAATTAAACCGGCTTCGAAAAATTCATGGTCTAGGTAATTGGCGTAAACGTAAAGGTTATGCCACAGTGCGCTTGCCTGATGGTTCAACTTGTATAGCTGAAATTCACTGGTACGAGGCTACAGGTATTGGTAAGCGTGAATTCAAAATCAAACGGTACATGGACATAACATCATGAGTAAACATGAGCTTGCAATTTGCATTGATAACCGCGGCTATGAAGTATCGCTAGAAACCCGCAAATTATACGAAGTGCTTCCCGATGTTGACGCGGAAAAGCATGGGCAGATTCGCGTCATTGATGAATCGGGAGAAGATTATTTATACCCGGTTACTGCTTTTACTTGCATATCATTATCGGAAAATGTCATTGAGCGAGTCATTTCAGCGCACGCCTAGCACATACAGATATGCTAAGACTAATTGGTCTTTAATTCTTTATTCTGGACCTGACACCGGACTTTTAGAATAATCAATTACTTAGATTAATTTTTTTCGCAATCACCTAAAAACAGGCTGTTATTTCATGCGAGTTTCAGAGGCATGACGAAAAGATTATTTTAATCTCTTCCGGGTTTAATTCCTCGCCTCTTGGGGCGAAGGCTGGTTGAAAACCAGCAGTCTGAAGAGCGCATTTAATACCTCGCTGCTTGCGGCGGGGTGCTTTATTTCGATGCAATCCTGTCAGATCAAAACCTTCGAATTCTGGCGAACTAAAGCCATTAGGAGTAGCACCGACCAGTTCGGTTTTCAGATAAGGGAGATACATGAAAACGTGTAAAATTAGATTGTACGCATTCGCAATATCCTGGGTGATCGTGGGAGTAAATTATGTGTGGGCGGATAATGGCGCTGTATCGGCTCCCACGGCGCCCCCAGATACGGGAGTCCAACTTCTCTACCCTCAACGCGTACCTCCACTAGAAAGGAAAGTCAAACGCCTCTTCCCTGAAAGCTTGCCGATTTCTCTACGAGGCTGGGTGAGCGGAGGTTACGTGTTCAATACTTCCACACCAGGTTCCAATTTTAATGGGCCTTACAACGAGGTCGATCGTGATAGGCCGCAGATTAACCAGATCTATTTCATTGCGGAAAGAGCTTTGAGTGCTACAAAGGGCATCAATTTGGGTGGCAGGTTTGATGTCTTGTACGGTAACGATTTCTTTCTCGCACAAAGCAATGGACTTGAACGCAATGAGGCCGCCTTCCCAAAATGGAACCATGAAATACAAGGTGTTGCACTTCCACAAATGTATGCCGAAATCGGTAACAAGACATTTTCAGTTAAGGCAGGACACTTCTACACCATAATCGGTTACGAGGGCGTGCCTGCTCCGTCCAATTTCTTTTATTCGAAGTCTTATTCGTATCAATTTGCTGGTCCATTCACACATTGGGGCGGTCTTGCTACTGCAAATATAAGCCCGCAGATCACTTTTCAAGCGGGAGTCGTGAACGGCTGGGACGCATTAGATCGGCAGCATGATAAGCCAACATTTATTGGCGGAGCGAAATACGAGACAGACGACAAATTCTTCACGGGTTCGCTGGCTGTTATCACGGGAGAAGAGCGCACGACGATTCCAGGAGTATTTGGTAACCGGACAAGATATAGCGCGCTCATTACGCTACGTCCTATGGAGAAGCTTGAGTACACCTTCCACCAGCACTTTTCGTCCCAGGCAAATGGAAGCCCGAATGGAGGTGCTGCTACATGGTACGGTGTGGATCAATACTTATATTATGCACTACACAAAACTATAAAAGGTGGCTTTCGGTTTGAGTGGTTTCGCGATCATGACGGTATACGCGTAAGCGGTGCACCAGACAGGGGAAATCCTAACTTCGGCCGGTTTGCAGGCGACTTCTTCTCTGTGACGGGTGGAGTGAACTATACCCCGCACCCGAATATCACCTTCCGTCCCGAAGTGCGCTATGACTGGTCTTCGGGCGACGGCAGGCCCTATAATGACGGAAATAGCAATAGTCAAGTCCTGGTCGGCATTAACGCTTACGTGCAGTTCTAGTGGTTTTGTCGACCACCTTCCAATGGTGCCAAAATTTATCTTTATTGGTGGAAAGCATGGGGCCAGGTCTAGAATTGAGAATTTTTTGTTTCTGAGAAGAATTACTCTGACGAACCCAGGAAATTTTGTAGATTATTGGTTTTTAGAATTTCCCAGCGCGTAAAATTTCCACCAAGTGCGTGAGTGCCTGACCGCGATGGCTGATTTGATTTTTCTGCTCTGCAGAAAGCTCTGCTGATGTTTTACCAAACTCGGGCACAAAGAAATACGGATCGTAACCAAACCCGCCCTCTCCTCGCGGCTGTTCAATAATTTCACCATACCACGAACCATCAACAATAATCGGCTGCGGGTCGTCGGCATGGCGTATCAAAACAATCACGCAATAATAATAAGCACGCCGGTCTGAGTTATTTTTAAGCGCTTCAATCAACTTCAGGTTATTGCGTTCATCGGACTTTGGCTCTCCGGCATAGCGCGAGGAAAAAACACCCGGCGCGCCATTTAGTGCGCGCACACAAATCCCGGAGTCATCAGCAAGTGCCGGTAATCCTGAACAGCGGCTGGCATGGCGTGCCTTGGCCAGTGCATTTTCAACAAAGGTACCATGCGGTTCATCAATTTCGCCCGCGTTAAAAGCCGATTGCGGTATTACTTCGATGGATAAAGGTGCCAGCAAGGTATTTATTTCACGTAACTTGCCTTGATTATTACTCGCGATTACCAGTTTTTCCAGCTTAGCCATGACTTGCTGTGTCCTGTGCCAAAACTTTTTTCTGTAAAGCGATCAGTTCTTGGATGCCGTGCTGCGCCATATCCAGCATACTGTCCAATTCTTTTCGGCTGAATGCGGTTCCCTCCGCGGTTCCTTGTACTTCGATCATCCCTTCGTTTCCAGTCATCACCACATTCATATCCGTGTCACACGAAGAATCTTCAACATAATCCAAATCCAGAACCGGGATTCCCTGATGAATGCCCACTGAAATCGCCGCCACATGGTCAAGGATCGGCGTGGTCTCAATGAGTTGCCGGTAAATTAATTTCTCGACCGCGTCGTGCAGAGCCACAAAAGCACCGGTAATACTGGCAGTTCGGGTACCGCCATCGGCCTGTATCACGTCACAGTCAATTTGAATGGTACGTTCTCCCAATTGCTTTAAATCAACAACGGCACGCAAAGCACGTCCGATCAGACGCTGAATTTCCATCGTGCGCCCCGATTGTTTGCCTTTAGCCGCCTCACGTTGCATGCGTGAATGCGTCGAGCAAGGTAACATGCCGTATTCGGCGGTCAACCACCCTTGCCCCTTTCCTTTGAGAAATGGAGGAACCTGTTCACTGATGCTGGCTGTGCAGATGACTTTGGTGTCGCCGCATTCAATTAAAATGGAACCATCGGCATGCTTGGTATAGTGGCGTGTGATTCTAACGGGGCGGATTTGAGCGGGCGTGCGGTGATAACTTCGTGTCATAGTCAATAAAATTCCGGAATGAAAAACTTAACTTGAAAAACGGTAGACGGGTTTAGCGGGAGCGCCCGCCGATACCGTCAAAACCTCATACCCATCTTCAGTAACCAGGATGGTATGTTCCCACTGCGCCGACAGGCTGCCATCCTTGGTGGTAATGGTCCAGCCATCCGGAAGATGGCGGATTGCAGCTTTCCCGGCATTAATCATCGGCTCGACTGTAAATATCATCCCCGGCTTAAGTTCCAGACCTGACCCCGCACGTCCATAGTGGAGCACTTGGGGATTCTCATGAAATTTTGCGCCAATACCATGCCCGCAAAATTCTCTGACCACACTGTATCCCACCCCTTCAACCAGTTTCTGGATGGCATGTCCGACGTCACCCAGATGTTTTCCCGGTGCTATTTCATCGATGCCCCGCCACATCGCTTCAAAAGTCACCTCGCATAAGCGTTTGGCTTGTATGGATGGCTCACCGACATAAAACATCCGGCTGGTATCCCCATGATAGCCTTCATAAATCACTGTAATATCGATATTAATGATGTCGCCGTTTTTCAATTTTTTCTGACCCGGAACACCATGACATATCTGATTATTTACCGAAGTGCAGATGGATTTAGGATAAGGCGTGTGCCCGGAAGGCGCATAGTTCAGCGGTGCAGGTATCGTTTTTTGCACATCTACCATGTAGTTATGGCAGAGCACATCCAATTCTTCGGTAGAAACGCCTGCCACAACAAAGGGGGTTATGTAATCAAGAACCTCCGAACCCAGCCGTCCCGCAATCCGCATTTTTTCAATTTCTTGCGGTGTTTTTATCGATACCGTCATTATTGTCTTATTGATTATTCAGTGATAGCTATTGAAAATAGCTGCGATTTCTAAGAATTTAAAATAACCTCTGATTATCCTAATTCACAGGGTGTCATACGTTATAAACGTTCGCATTTATCTTGCGCCAATTGTGTTTCATCAAATTGCTCGACCAATTTTTGCATCTGTTCTTTAATCCGAGGCGTTGGATTATGAATTACAATTTTTTTAAGGATAACACTGCGTTCTTCTATCTTAGCATTTGTAATTCCTTTTTTTTCAATCTCTTTGAATTGTTTCAACGCATCCTTTTGATCGTAAAACATGCCGAGTGATATGGCATTTTCCCATTTGCCATCATCTTTTACACGGAAACTGACAATGCCATGATTTCTTAATTTGTTAATTTCACGATTAGCCGCTTCTTTATTCGGAAGTTGCGGAATATGCAACCAATACATAATGGTATCGCCGGACTCTTCCTGACTATAGAACAAATCAGGAAATAATTCTGATAGCACCGTTTCGGCATACTTTATTTGCTCTTCATAAAAATTACCCCACACCAAACAACTCTCTTGCACCGGTACTAATATTATTTTTTCAGGATTAACCAATACCGGCGCACTTGTTGCACGTTGCTCAGCAAACTCAAGCCGCATACCAATCTGATAGGCGATATTAATAATCAGTAAAGTAATAAAGATTATTTTCATTGAAAAATAAAATATTTAATAATGGGGATTAACTTAATTATGTTGTTAACAGTCTTGTGCCTTGCTAAAATATAACGTTAATTCTTAAACAAACCTACCAACTTTTGATTGCCTTTAAATACGGAATAGAGATATGAAAATAATTAAGAATATGGTAATACTCGCAACATTCGCTATGGTTGCACCACTCGCAGCCGAAACGGATGACAATGTGGATGCTGCTCCCGCGACCGTTACAGAAATTGCATCTGGCGTATGTGCGGGCTGCCACAATGCCGATGGTAACAGTGTCATCCCGATGAATCCTATCCTGGCCGGGCAACATGCTGAGTATATCACCAAGCAGTTGCTTGATTTTAAAGCAACCGAGAGTGAGCCTGCAAAACGTAACAGTCCTGTCATGTCTTCGATGGTCGCGGCGCTTTCACAGGATGATATGAAAAATCTTGGCGAATACTATGCCAAACAAAAGGCAAATCCAAGCCAGGTAGCTACCGATGCTGATGAAAAATTAATTGCAAAGGGAAAAATTCTTTATCATGGCGGCAATCTTGAAGATGGCATACCCGCTTGTGCCGGCTGTCATGGCCCAAAAGGATCCGGTATCCCGCCTCACTATCCTGCGGTAGCCGGGCAGCATGCCGAATACACGCTGACACAATTGCAACTGTTTGATAAGAAAGAGCGAACAAATGACAAGGCAGTGATGCGGAATGTTCTCAGCCGTATGAATGGACAAGAAATGCGCGCAGTTTCAGCCTATATTTCTACGTTGCGTTAGAACAATCTTTCTCTGTTCAAACAAAAAGGCGGCATCTGCCGCCTTTTTTATTATCTCCAAGATCTAAACGCTATTCAGACTACTTTTATTACCAGTTCTTAAATATTTTCTCTGCAGCAGCCAATGTCTTATCTAATTCATTATCGCCATGCATTGATGATACGAAGCCAGCTTCAAATGCCGATGGCGCAAAATAGATTCCTTCGTCTAACATGGCGTGAAAGAAACGATTAAAAGCTTCCTTATCACATTGCATAACTTCAGCAAAGCTAGTGGGAATATTCTTTCTGAAATACAATCCAAACATACCACCGATTGATTGCGCACAAAAATCAATGCCATGATTCTTTGCTGCAGTAGTAATGCCATCAACCAACTGCCGCGTCCTTTCTCCTAATTTCTCATAAAAACCAGGCGCTTGCACCTGTTTCAGCGTAGCGAGTCCGGCCGCAACTGCCACCGGATTACCGGAAAGCGTACCTGCCTGATAAACCGGACCCAGTGGTGCCAGGCATTGCATGATTTCGCGGCGCCCGCCAAACGCAGCCATCGGCATACCACCCCCAATCACTTTTCCTAATGCAGTCAGATCGGGCTTGATCTGATATAGCCCTTGTGCGCACCCGAGGCCGACACGGAATCCCGTCATGACTTCATCGAATATCAGCACACTGCCGTTTTGCGTACACAGCGTTCGGAGTCTGGCAAGAAAATCCGCCTTGGGAGCAACCAGATTCATGTTTCCTGCAACCGGTTCAACAATCACCGCAGCAATTTCCTGCCCCCATTTGTTAAATGCCTCTTCAATGCCTGATATGTCATTGTAATCCAGGACAATCGTATGCCCGGCGGTCTCAGCCGGTACACCGGCAGAACTCGGATTGCCGAAAGTTAATGCACCAGAACCTGCTTTAACCAGCAAAGAATCATCGTGACCGTGATAGCAGCCTTGAAATTTAATGGTTTTGCTTCTGCCGGTAAAACCACGCGCCAGCCGAATTACACTCATGCCCGCTTCAGTACCGGAACTCACCAATCTGACTTGTTCAATGGAAGGAACCAACTGACAAATCAATTTTGCAATGTCCAGCTCTGCTTCCGTCGGCGCGCCAAAGGTTAAGCCATTTTGTGCGGCTATTTGAACTGCTTTCACCACGTCCGGATGCGCATGACCCAGAATCAGGGGGCCCCATGAACCCACATAATCGATGTACGATTTACCGTCAGCATCCCAGAAATATGCCCCTTCTCCACGTTGAAAAAAAACAGGCTCGCCACCGACCGATTTAAAAGCGCGTACCGGAGAATTAACGCCGCCTGGAATATATTGCTGGGATTGTTCAAATAACTGATGATTGCGTGAAGTCATTGGGGTACTCATGATAAAAATTATAAATAAAAACCGGTTATAAAGATGTTAATTTGTTTCTGCAAATA
Source organism: Nitrosomonas sp. (assembly GCA_016721865.1). Classification (GTDB taxonomy): domain Bacteria; phylum Pseudomonadota; class Gammaproteobacteria; order Burkholderiales; family Nitrosomonadaceae; genus Nitrosomonas. Next base: position 23,698 of record JADKHF010000048.1, read on the forward strand.
ATTGTGCATAGCGTGCTGCTTTTACTTTAACGTTTTCGGACTGGAACAAATCATTACAAACAGCTATTGCAGCACATCCGCTTTGAATAACCATTCTGGCATTAGTCAATCGAATACCGCCAATCCCAACAATAGGAACAGTGATCTTTTTTTTGGCTTCACCGATTAAATTAACTGTAACAGAAACTGTATTGGGTTTTGTCAATGAAGGAAAAAGGCGCCAAAGGCGACATAATCCGCACCTTCTTTTTCAGCCCGGATCGCCTGGTCCAGATTGTTATAGCAGGAAGCACCAATAATTTTATTGCATCCTAACTGATCTCTTGCTTCTAATATCGCTGCATCATGCTGACCGACATGCAATCCGTCCGCATCAATCTCCATGGCCAGATCGAGGTAATCATTGATAATCAGAGGAATTTCGTACTCTCTACAAAGTTGCAATAACAGTCTGGCTTGCTCCCGCAACAAAATCCGGTTCGCTGATTTATTACGATATTGTATGAGTTTCGCCCCGCCTTCCAACGCCTGTCGCGTCTTGTCAAGCAAGTTCCAGGTATTCTCAAGCTCTGGAGTAATCGCATACAACCCGCTAATCTTCGGGTTTCTCAAGGACCAACCCTTCATTCTCGCTCTCTGTTTCTTCTATATCTTTAACCCAGAAAAGTCTGTTCGGGATATATTGTCCCATTCCGGGACGAAACCCGCTCTGCAACGTGTGCCAGGTGTAATCCTGCGCTTCAATGACGCTTTCGCTGACAGACAATCCATTGGCTAATGAAGCGGCTATCGCCGATGCCAAAGTACAACCCGATCCATGATAAGTATTTTCGAGTCTTTCCCATTCATCGGTGCGCACCACACCATCAGCAGCGAACAATGTATTCACCACGTGCGCCGAATTTTCATGCGTGCCAGTTATCAATACATATTCGCATCCCATGTCTAGCAATCTTTGTGCACAGAGACTTAAATCGAGCTTGAATTCATTAGCGTCATTCTCCTGTTGCGCAAGATGCCTGGCTTCCAGACTATTGGGCGTTAATATGGTAACTTGCGGAAGCAACAGTTCACGCATCGCATCAATCATTTCTTCGTTGGCCAGTTCATCCCCGCGACCGGAGGTTAATATCGGGTCCATTACCAAAGGAATATGGGGGTAATCCGAAACAATTTCTGCAATGGCAGCGATGATCTCAACGCTGCCTAGCAGGCCAATCTTAAAGACATGAACAGGCATATCTTCCAAAACCGCTCTCGCCTGATCAGCGACCCATTCTGAATCCAGCGGCATCACATCCTCGACACCAGCCGTATCCTGAACGGTTATCGCCGTTATAATTGATAATGGATGGCACCCCATACTGGCAATGGTGAGTATATCAGCCTGTAGGCCGGCTCCACCACTGGGGTCATTGGCTGCAAAAGAAAGTACGATAGGGGGTGGCTGTAACATGCATTAATACCGTAAAATGTCATTTTAACCTAAAAGGAAATTGCTATCTATCATGCCTACCGAAGAGAATCGTGATTACAATCGATACATGTGTTTAATTTGTGGCTTTATTTATGATGAAGCCGTGGGATCTCCGGATGAAGGCATCGCACCAGGCACCCGCTGGGAAGATGTGCCGATTAATTGGACCTGCCCGGAATGTGGTGCGCGTAAAGAAGATTTTGAAATGGTAAAAATATAAATGCGTATTCTGCATACCATGCTTCGAGTCGGCAATCTTGAAAAATCGCTTACGTTTTACACGCAAGTATTGGGTATGAAATTACTGCGCCGCAAAGATTATCCCGATGGCAAATTTACACTTGCATTTGTTGGTTATCAGGATGAAGCGAGCGGCGCTGTCCTTGAACTGACACACAATTGGGACACCCCGTCATATAACCTTGGGGAAGGCTTTGGCCACATTGCCATTGAAGTCGATGATGCATATCAGGCCTGCGAGAATACCAAGAAACTGGGTGGAAAAGTAACTCGAGAAGCAGGTCCGATGAAACACGGCACAACGGTAATCGCGTTTATAGAAGATCCCGACGGATATAAAATAGAATTTATTCAGAAAAAAACAGCCTGACCCTATAAAATCAGCAACTACCAATTCAGCGATACGCTTCCTGCCAACTATCCATGCAATAAAAAAATTGTCGGTATCTTGTTGATATCCGGTAGAGAACGCTTCCATTCTTTAACGGATTTCGTGGCAACCAGCTCACTGGAAAAGGTAAGGTGACTCGCGATACATAAATCCGTGCTGTCAGAACAGACGTTAACCAACTGCTCCAGCAATTTCTGATTACGGTAAGGCGCCTCGATAAAAATCTGTGTTTGCTTCAGACTAATTGATAATTTCTCCAACTCCACTATTCTGCTTGCTCGGGCTGTGCTTTCAACCGGCAAGTAACCGTGAAAGGTAAAACGTTGACCATTTAAACCCGATGCCATCAGCGCCAGCAATATGGATGAAGGTCCGACTAATGACACCACCGTAATGTTATTTTTATGCGCCAATCGGACTAATTCAGCACCAGGATCCGCCACTGCGGGACAACCCGCTTCCGATAACAACCCCACATCGTGTCCGGCCAATATTGGATCCAGCAATGCCGACAGATCTTTTGGTGACGTATGCTCATTCAAGGTTTGCATGCTTAATTCTTGCAATGAATGCTTACAATCAATCTGTTTCAGAAATTGCCTTGCCGTTTTGGGATGCTCAACAATGAAATGCGAAATCTGAGCGATACACTGCTGCACTGCCAATGGCAATGCCCAAGCGATGCTTTCCTGACTGATGGGGTTGGGATCAGATAAAGTTTACCGGTCATTGGAATACCGGTGATTTGAAGGAATCTAACACAAGGTCAAAGCCAACAGCCAACATCTCCTAGTGGAGAATTCTGGGAACACTGAGTATAAATTCCGGTATCGCAACATCGAAATGAACGCCATCTTCAGCCGCCATCTGATAACTTCCTTTCATCGATCCCACAGGTGTTGAAATCACGGTCCCGCTGGTATATTCAAAGCTATCACCCGGCTTAAGCAACGGCTGCTCACCCACGACGCCCAGCCCCCGTACTTCCTGACTAGTCCCATCCCCATTATCGATGATCCAGTGCCTGCTTATTAATTGAGTAGCCACAGTGCCCGTATTTGCAATGGTTATGATGTAAGCAAATACATGTCTTTCTGCATCTTCATCGGATTGATCAGGCAGATATACAGTGCGGACACTGACATCAATTTCATATTTTTTCTCTTCGGCCATCTTTTCGTTCCATCTGTTTTTTATTAGTGTATCAAAAAAAGTATAAGGCGTATTACTCAAGATAATTTACTTTTTTATTTCCACTCTTTTACGCGCAATTCGTCATTTACGGTTAAAATAACGGATTTGTTTATTGAGAGGTTTTCATGTACCGCATTGCACCGAGTATTTTATCAGCTAACTTCGCTAAACTAGGCGATGAAATCACCGCCGTTATTGAATCAGGCGCAGATATTGTTCATTTTGATGTCATGGACAATCATTATGTTCCTAATCTCACCATCGGCCCTTTGGTATGTGAAGCCATTCGCCCTGTCACTGATGCTGTCATTGATGTGCACCTGATGGTTGAACCTGTTGATCGTATCATTCCAGACTTCGCCAAAGCGGGTGCCAATATCATTTCATTTCACCCTGAAGCTTCCAATCATATTGATCGCACCATCGGGTTGATTAAAGAACAAGGTTGTAAAGCCGGTTTGGTGTTTAATCCGGCCACCCCCCTGTCTTATCTGGATCATGTGCTCGACAAACTGGATCTGGTCCTCATCATGTCGGTTAATCCTGGGTTTGGCGGACAGAAATTTATTCCTGAAGCATTGAACAAGTTACGCGCTGTCAGAAAACGCATTGATGCAAGCGGCAAAAACATCATGCTGGAGATTGATGGCGGCGTTAAAGTGGACAATATTGCTGAAATCGCCCGTGCCGGAGCAGATACCTTTGTCGCTGGATCAGCCATTTACTCGGCCGGTAAAGACACTGACCCGCATCGCTATGATACCGTCTTGGCGGCACTTCGCGCTGAATTGGCAAAAGTGTAATTTTCTAACATTCCTATTTAGCTTATTGCTATTCCGTATACTCAAATGAATCATAGTCTTTCTGGCAGCGCAAATGCCTCTGCAAAAAAAATCAAGTTTCCGTTAGCGGTTAAAGCGATCATGATCGATCTGGACGGCACCCTGCTCAATACAGCCGAAGATCTCGCGTTATCCGCGAACCTGATGTTAAGAGATCTGGGATTGCCGGAACAATCCACAGCAACGATCCGCTCATATATCGGCAAAGGCATACAGAAACTGGTCAAGCGCACATTGACCGGACAACTGGATGGTGAACCCGATGCCACTTTATTTGAAAAAGCATTGCCCATTTACGAGAAGCATTACGCCAATAATTTAAGTGTAAATACCCGCCCCTATCCGGGTGTTCTGGAAGGCATCAAAGCCATGCGGCAGGCAGGTTTCAAATTGGCCTGCATTACCAACAAAGCTGAGGCTTTTACGCTGCCGCTGCTACGTTCAACTGGGTTATATGATCAATTTGAAATTGTATTGTCAGGTGACAGCCTGCCCAGGAAAAAACCTGACCCGATGCCATTGACACATATCTGTAAGCACTTTGATGTGCAACCGCACGAAGCGCTGCTGATTGGTGATTCATTGAATGATGCCATTGCTGCCAGAGCTGCAGGCTGTCATGTGTTCTGTGTTACTTATGGTTATAACGAAGGGCGCAATGTTTACGAGCTTGATTGCGATGCGATTGTGGAATCACTATTCGATGCATCAAAACTCATTAATAGACTGTCCTAAACACCGCGATGACCGAAGCCGAATTTAACCAGCTCGCGCAACAAGGGTACAACCGTATTCCAATCGTACTGGAAACTTTTGCGGATCTCGATACGCCTTTATCCATCTATCTAAAACTGGCCAACCAGCCCTATACGTATTTATTGGAATCAGTAAAAGGCGGAGAACGTTTCGGTCGATTCTCATTTATTGGTTTACCTGCAACAACACGTATTGAGGCTCGTGGCAACAGGATTACCATGATCGCTGACGGCAAATCCGAAACAATCCAAGTGGATGATACCCTGGCATTTGTCGAATCTTATCTGGCGCAATTCAAGGCAGCACCCTGCCCGGCTGGAAAATCCCGTTTTTGTGGTGGTTTGGTCGGTTATTTCTCGTATGATACCGTACGCTACATCGAGCACAAACTGGCAGGTCATGCAAAACCGGACACTTTGAATACTCCCGATGTTCTGTTGCTACTGTCGGAAGAACTGGCTGTAGTGGATAATCTTTCCGGCAAGCTGTATCTGATTGTTTATGTGAATCCGGAAAATCAGAATGCCTATCAGTCCGGATGCAATCGCTTAAAGACTCTATTGGCGAAACTCCGTCAATCGATAACCATTCCAAACGAACAATCTGTTTCTTCCGGCGCTGCCGTATCCGAATTTTCAGAATCGGACTTCAAAGCTGCGGTCGAGCGGGCAAAGCGCTATATCTATGAGGGTGACATTATGCAAGTGGTTTTGTCCCAGCGCACAAGCAAACCTTTTAACGCATCTCCACTATCACTTTATCGCGCGCTTCGCAGCCTCAATCCTTCACCCTATATGTTCTTCTATCATTTTGATGATTTTCATGTCGTGGGCGCTTCTCCGGAAATTCTGGTGCGTCTTGAAGGCGATGCCGTTACTGTTCGGCCGATTGCAGGTACACGGCCACGTGGAAAAAATCTCAAGGAAGATGCCGAACTGGCAGCAGATCTTCTCGCCGATCCGAAAGAACTTGCGGAACACGTAATGCTGATGGATCTGGGCCGTAACGACATTGGACGTGTTGCGCAAACCGGAACCGTAAAAGTAACGGAAAAAATGCAAATAGAAAATTATTCGCATGTCATGCACATCGTATCCAATGTGGAAGGCAAATTAAAACCCGAACTGACCGCTATCGACGTGCTGCGCGCCACTTTCCCGGCAGGAACAGTCAGTGGCGCCCCGAAAATACGTGCCATGGAAATCATAGATGAACTGGAAATATCCAAACGCGGCGTTTATGCCGGCGCGGTAGGTTATCTCGGGTTCAATGGCGATATGGATCTGGCGATTGCAATCCGGACTGGTGTCATCAAAGATGGTCAATTACATGTCCAGGCAGGTGCAGGGATCGTTGCCGACTCGATCCCGCAAAACGAGTGGATCGAAACCGAAAACAAAGCCAAAGCATTGCTGCGTGCTGCAGAAATTGCCGAGAATGGATTGGATAGTAAAATCTGAAAAGCCTTAACCCATACATGGACGCCCACATTTTTGCAAAGCCTTCAATCTATGATCTCAAGAAGGTAAAGATTGCAGCCATACATCCGGACTTTATGTGAAGCGCATTGCCTCTGTCCCTGATGGAATTTGCTGAGTAGCACCTTATCATCTTCACGTGCTCTATGCACTTGGGCTAAGTCAGGTTTAGCTACTCACGGTCTGACCAGTCTCGCCATCATGTCATGATTGCCTGTGCAATCGGTGGTAACTTTCTCCTTAAACTCGTTTTTTAATGCAACATACCCATACGCTTCTAATCAACCCTCACGATCAATGAGCCGCAGCAGTATGTTGCCATAGTGTGATCGGGGTGAAATGTCGCTTTCTGGGTGAGCAATGCCCAGATGATGCGAGCGTTCTTATTTGCCAGGGCAACAGCAGCAACGTTCTTATTGCGCCGTGTTATCAGCTTGCGAAGCCAGCTTTCTGGCTCGGCCTTCTTCTCGGCAAAGCGGATGACTGCTCTTGCTCCATGGATCAGCAGGGTGCGAAGATAAGTATCCCCGCGTTTGCTGATACCAAGCAATAACTGTTTGCCACCGCTTGAATGCTGCTTGGGCACTAACCCTAGCCATGCGGCCAATTGTCTACTGCTCTTGAACTCTGTAGCATTCCCCACAGTTGCCACAATGGCGCTCGCTGTAATCGGGCCAACACCCGGAATGGCTTCCAGTCTTTGGCTGGCTTCGCTCTCCTTGTGCCAAAGCTTGATTTGCAACTCTAACTCTTTCACCTGCCGATCCAGCTCCTTCAGGTGGTCATTCAGTCTTTCCAGCACTCGGCGCATTGTTCCTGGCAAACCATTTTCAGCATCTTCCAGAATGTCAGGCATGCGTTTGCCAATCGATTGGATCCCCTGAGGAATGACGATACCAAACTCAGAGAGTAGACCGCGTATCTGATTTGCCTGTGAAGTTCTCGCCTTGACAGTCCCTGTCTGGCTCGGTGCGCTGATAGAATGGCCTGTTGCTCAACAGTCTTGATCGGTACAAAGCGCATATTGGGTCGAGTAACTGCTTCACAAATCGCTTCTGCATCGGCCATATCATGCTTGTTAGTCTTGACACAGGCTTGACGAACTGGGGCGACATGAGCTTGACAGCATGCCCAAATCCACCCAACTTTCTCGCCAGTGGTGGGAACTACCGCAGCTTCTAAGCCAATCAGGCAAGGCCCCAGATTGGCAAAGAACTCCGTCATCTGTCCGCGGCGTAATTGCTTACGCAGCACAGCCTGCCATACTCATCTACACCGTGGATCTGAAACACCTCTTTTGCCAAATCAATGCCTATTGTTGTAATCTTCATGTCGGACGCTCCTCTCTGTTTTAGTGGTCATTGCACCACTACTTTGGCACTTTGATGCCGTTTTGGGTAGTGGGCGTCCATTCCATTATCTTCGTCACAACACCTCAAACTTTTCATTTTTTACAACAGGTTAATCTCGCACACAATACCTGTTGGCACCTCAAAGTTGGATTCTAGCCAGGAATGATTGTTTTGCGTATTCCTCCGGGATTTTGAGGTAAATCCAGTGCCTGATAGATTGCTTGCTGCCAAGGCTCAGGGCGAGCAGTTTTGCGAATGCAGTGTCTTGTTATCCTTGGTACGCATTGTTGTTGTGACGCGCATATGGCTGCGCATGCGCTGGCGTAGCGTGTCCCAGCTGTCATGGATATCCGCAGCTTTTAACGCAAACGGATGCGATGCACACCAGGTGATAGGCAAGCAATGTGATCCACAGGTGACCTTCCACGTTGGGTCGTTTGATGGTAGACGGGGCGCATGCCTAATTCTGATTTCAGGCTGCGAAATACAGCCCAGATCAGTCAGCATGATGTACGTGCGCCAGAGCTTCTCGGCATCCCAGTCCATCATGTCGGTGCGCAAACAGTACACGCCAGCGTATTCCTTCGCTGCAACGTTTGTGCGCTCAGAGTGTAACCTGCGGCAAGATTGCTATGCGGGTGTTTTTCACTTCGATGGTGTAGTGCCGGGCCACTCGCGCATATTTCTCCTGCAGCCGGCCAACACGTTGTAATACCTTGTCGTATCGCCCGGTACTTCCCTTTTGTTCAATCCATCCGCCAGCGCACGCATTTGCGTCTCAAAGCGTTGCTGAAACAGGAATCTATCGCGACTTCCTGCCGCACGGTTGCTGGAGCGACAATACAGTTCCACTTCTTTTTCATCGTCACTCGGTTTGCTGTAAATCCGACTTCATTCGTGCCTTGTACACGCACAATTTGCGATAATTCCTCGTCCCATTCCACTTTGGCGCTTGCAGCTGACCACCAGGTAACGATAGTTTCGTTCCTGCAGCCATTGAAGATTCGCTTCAGTCGCAATGCCCGCATCCATCACAATCAATGCGCTGGCCTTTGCGCCAGCCAGCGATGTAACCATCGTCTCGAGCGTGGCTGGTTCACTGGCATTACCAGCAAAACCTGGCTGCTGCGCGGAAACCCCGCTACTGTCAAGCACCAGACCCAGTGTAACCAACGGGAGTCGCATCCGCTTTCCTTTGAACGGCCACGAACAGCTTGATCATTGTATTTGCCGCTGCCTTCAAAGAAAGTATTGGTCCGACGTACAGCGTGATGGTGCAGTTCAGATCAAACAACGTACATTCCGGTAACGCATAAACAGGTGAGTTTCCAGCGCATCACGATGCCTTAACAATTGATCTGAAACACGATACAGGCGACTCAAACTACATTGGCTGAAATCGTAATCGATGATCTCCTACGTTAATTTCCCGCTGTAACCAGCGATGTGTAGATAACTCACTACCCGGCGCAACCATTCGACAACGATCGCCAATGGCCAGGCCATTACCGCACGATTCAATCCCCAGAGCCGTTAATTTCGAACATCCAGCTGCAAAGACCGCACACGCAGCATAGGCCATATGCTCCAGCCCAACACTGCGCAGTTCCGAGCTGATGCTATCAATATCTGCCGTGCAACAATCTGCTGTCGCCATGCGCTCATCACTCGGCGCATATTCTTTTTACGCAGCAGTAAATTAGAAGCCGGGGCACAGCGCCTCAGCTTCAATGGCTTCGTCAAGCGGAAGCAGATTGGGCTGGTGATGGTGATGGTTTCAACACGACTGGTCAATTCACCCCAGTACTCACTCGCGGTATGGAAAACTGGCACCCAGATTCAGCAGCGTTTGTTGTTTGACCTTGTTGCCGATACGGAAAGATTCAACCAATCGATAGACTGTGTGATGCCGTCTTTTGAAGCGGGTGGTGGTTTGTCTGATATACATACGCTTAAGCCTACTATAGCCAGGTTTGTGATAATATAAAACAACCATATTATAGCACTACAACGCACGAGAAAAATACGATCGTATATTATTCAAATGCTTATAAAATTAACGGCCGATAATAACAGTGAAATGACAGTTTCTGGACGGGTTCCTGACGAAGATACAGGAATGGACGCCTACTACCCAAAACGGCATCAGTGCCAAGAAGTGGTGCAATGACCACTAAAACAGAGAGGAGCGTCCGACATGAAGATTACAACAATAGGCATTGATTTGGGCAAAAGAGGTGTTTCAGATCCATTGTGTAGATGAGTATGGCAAGGCTGTGCTGGTAAGCAATTACGCCAGCGGGATGATGACGGAGTTTTGCCAATCTGGGGCCTCGCCTGATTGGCTAGAAGCGTGCGGTAGTTCCCACCACTGGGCGAGAAAGTTGCGGGATTTGGGCATACCGTCAAGCCTATGTCGCCCCAGTTCGTCAAGCCCTGCGTCAAGACCAACAAGCATGATATGGCTGATGGTAGTTGATTTGTGAAGCAGTGACTCAACTGCGCTTTGTACCGATCCAGACTGTTGAGCAACAGGCCTTATTCTATCAGCGCACTGAGCCAGACAGGGATTTGTCAAGGCGGAGAATTTCACAGGCAAATCAGATGCGCGGTCTACTCTCTGAGTTTGTATCGTCATCCCTCAGGGGATCCAATCGATTGGCAAACGCATGCCTGACATTCTTGAAGATGCTGAAAATGGTTTGCCAGGAACAATGCGCCGAGTGCTGAAAGACTGGAATGACCACCTGAAGGAGCTTGAACGGCAGGTGAAAGAGTTAGAGTTGAAATCAAGCGTAAACCTCCTAACCCTCCCATTAACACCCTGCACATCATCGTTATCCCCAAACCCTTTACAAGGAGGAACGATGTCATCATCAGAAATACGACGAATTCATATCGAAAGACGGCAACCAGCGGTATGTCCCAGGCAGCTTATTGCCGGGAACATGGTTTGAATACAAAGACGTTTGGTAATTCGTTCGCAAGCATCGTGCCGATTACCAGGTTATTCGGTCGCCTGCGTCGGTTCCGATAACGATCAAACCACCGTTTATGCCGGCGAATAGACCGTGTCTTCGCGGACGGGCGATCATGTGCTGAACCGCCATCGACGGTTTCGCCGCATTGCTGGGGGAAGTTGAAGTGTCTTTGATTGCGAATCTCGGGAGATCTGGTTGATGGTTGATCCGGTAGATATGCGCCGGGGATCGACGGTTTGTCGGTGTTGGTGGAGCATGCGTTGCAGCGATCGCCCAGTGTGGGGCTCAGCGTTTGTGTTTTGCAATCGCGCGGGCAATCGCATCAGCAAAGTTGCTGTGGGACGGCACGGTGTGTGTGGCTGTGCCAGAGGCGTTTGCATCGGGGACGGTTTATGGCAACATTCCGGAGAAGGTGGCATTGTGTTGACGCAGCCGCAATGGGAGTGGTTGATTGCCGGAGTGGGATTGGCATCGTTTGGGGTTGCAGTCAAGCGTACGAAAAATATAGCTGAACGCCAATATTGATGCCGCTTTTCGCGGGTTTTGTGGTACAAGAATACTATGAATGCACGCAAAACAGTCAATTGAATTGGATCATCTGAACTCGCGCCGGCGGTTAAACCGAGGTATCAAATCTGATTCAATCATTCATTACGCTAGCACAAAACGAACCTCAAACTGCTGGAGTAAGAAGAACCAGGCGCTGACGCTGGAACTGGGGCATTTGCGCCGCATTCGTTACGGTGTGAAGAGCGAAGCACCGTCACAGCCACAGTTGAGTTTGTTCGAAGAAGACTGGCAAACTGATGTTTCGCTGCCTAGGAGGCGGAAATCGAGCAATTGCCGCTGCTCGCTCCGCAGAAGCCTAAGCGCGCACGCGCTGGGCGCCGTTGCCTTGGCCGGATCACCTGCCGCGCATCGAAACACCGCCATGAACCGGCAATCCCGCTAATGCAAACAGTGCGGCAGCGATCTGGTCAAAATCGGTGAAGACGTCACTGAACAACCTGACGTCAAACCCGCCGAATTCTTTGTGCACCGCTTCATCCGTCCGCAATATTCCTGCCGGGCATGCGAAACTGTGGTCGCGAACCGGTACTGCCCTGCGGTGATCGACGGCGGCATGGCGGCACCGGGTTTGCTTTGCTTGGATCGTCGCGGCTAAATACCTCGATCACTCTGCCGCTGTATCGCATCACGTAAATCGCCGCCCGCGAAGGTGCTGCTTTATCGCTTCTCCACCCTGGCGGAGTGGGTTGGACGCGTCGGCGTGGCATCAGAAACCGCTGGCTGACCGGCTGATCTGGCACTTGCTGTAAGGTCGCGTTGCACGCCGACGAAACCCTGGTGGCGCAACTTGATCCCGGCAGCGGAAAACGCAGCGCGCCTACCTGTGGGCGTATCGGGGCAACAACTTGGAATTGGAGCCGCGTATCATCGTATTTGACTACCAAACCAGTCGTAGTGGCAAACATGTGCAAAACTTCCTAACAGCTGGCAAGGCCACTTGCTGGTCGACGACTATGGCGGGTACAAGGCTTTATTCTCCAAAACAGCATCACCCCGCACAGAATTACGCTGTTGGGCGCACGCGCGCCGCAAATCTCTTCGATCTGCATCAGGCCATCGCCAGCACCGTTGCATTCGAAGCATTGCAACGCATTGGCAAATCCCACGCCGTCGAAGCCGAAAGCGTTAATTTATCGACCGAAGCACGGCAACAACTGCGCGCGCCGAAAAAGCCTGCCGATCCTGCAACCGTTGCACGACTGGTTACTGCAAACTCCGCTTTCATACCGCCGATGGCGGCGGCGGCACCGCCAAAGCCATCGACTACACTTTCAGCGCTGGCAAAGCCTGATCCGCTACGCCGGCAGCGGACACCTGCCGATTGACAACAACCCCGTCGAAAACACTATTCGCCCCATCGCGCTCGGCAAGAAAAACTGGCTGTTCACTGGCTCCGAGCGCGCCGGGAAAACGTGCTGCCGCTATCCTAACCCTGCTCGGCACCGCAAAACTCAACGGCCTCGTCCCCGCACAATGGCCAGCCGACACCTAGAAAACTCCCCACCCGGCCTAACAGCCAACCGATGAATTGCTACCCTTCGCACCGGAGGCTATTGGAAGCATTGTTGAAGAATGTGTAGATGGTGG
>JADKHF010000049.1 GCA_016721865.1 Nitrosomonas sp.
CTTTCTGGGTGAGCAGTGCCCGGATAGTTGCGAGCGTTCTTATTTGCCGAGGCTTAGCAGCAGCAACGTTCTTATTGCGACGTGTTATCAGCTTGCGAAGCCAACTCCTGGCCTCGGCCCTCTTCTCCGGCTCAAAGCGGATGACTCTCTTGCTCCATGGATCAACGGTTGCGAAGATAAGTATCCCCGCGTTTGCTGATACCAAGCAATAACTGTTTGCCACCCCTTGAATGCTGCCCGGGCACTAACCCTAGCCATGCGACCAATTGTCCTGCTCTTGAACTCTGTAGCATTCCCCACGGTTGCCACAATGGCGCTCGCTGTAATCAGCCCAACACTCGGAATGGCTTCCAGTCTTTGCTGGCTTCGCTCTCCTTGTGCCAAAGCTTGATTTGCAACTCTAACTCTTTCACCTGCCGATCCAGCTCCAGCGGGTGGTCATTCCAGTCTTTCGAACTCGGCGCATTGTTCCTGGCAAACCATTTTCAGCATCTTCCAGAATGTCAGGCGTACGTTTGCCAATCGTTGGATCCTGAGGATGACGATACCAAACTCAGAGAGTAGACCGCGTATCTGATTTGCCTGTGAAGTTCTCGCCTTGACAAATCCTGTCTGACTCGGTGCGCTGATAGATAGCCTGTTGCTCAACAGTCTTGATCGGTACAAAAGCGCATATTGGGTCAGTAACTACTTCACAAATCGCTTCTGCATCGGCCATATCATGCTTGTTAGTCTTGACGTAGGGCTTGACGAACTGGGGCGACATGAGCTTGACAGCATGCCCAAGTCCAGCAACTTTCTCGCCCAGTGGTGGGAACTACCGCACGCTTCTAGCCAATCAGGCAAGGCCCCAGATTGGCGGGGGGCCCGTCATCTGTCCGCGGCGTAATTACCTTACGCGGCGCAGCCTTACCATGCTCATCTACACCGTGGATCTGAAACACCTCTCTTTGCCAAATCAATGCCTATTGTTGTAATCTTCATATCCCGGACGCTCCTCTCTGTTTTAGTGGTCATTGCACCACTACTTTGGCACTTTGATGCCGTTTTGGGTAGTGGGCGTCCGTTCCATTCTCTTCGTCACAAGCACCTCAAACTTTTCATTTTTTACAACAGCAGTTAATCTCTTTTGCACACAATACCTGTTGCTTTTCGCGCGAGGTTGGATTCTAGGCAGGAATGATGTATTGCGTATTCCTCCGGGATTTTTGAAATTAAATCCAGTGCCTGATAGATTGCTTGCCAAGGCTCGGGGCGAGCAGTTTTGCGAATGTGCAGTGTCTTGTTATCCTTTGGTCTTGCTTGTTGCTGACGCGCATATGGCTGCGCCATGCGCTGGCATAGCGTCCTCACCTGTCATGGATATCGCAGCTTTTAAGCGCAAACGGATGTGATGCACCCCAGGTGATAGGCAAGCAATGTGATCCACGGGGTGACCTTCCACGCGTTGGGTCGTTTGATGGTAGGCAAGGGGCTGTCCACAATTCCGATTTCAGGCTGCGAAAAAATACGGCCTCCAGATCAGTCATGCATGATGTACGATACGGCAGGAGCTTCTCGGCATCCCAGTCCATCATGTTGGTGCGCAAACAGTACACGCCAGCGTATTCCTTCGCTGCAACGTTTGCTACGCTCAAAAGTGTAACCTGGTGGCAAGATTGCTATGCAGGTGTTTTCCGACTTCGAATGGTGTAGTACCGGGCCACTCGCGCATTATTTCCCACCCGCAACCACGTATTACCCGTTGCAATACCTTGTCGTATCGCCTGGTAGCCCTTTTTTGTTCAATCCATCCGCCAGCGCACGCGTTGCGTCTCAAAGCGTTGCTGAAACAGGAATCTATCGCAACTTCCTGGCCGCACGGCTGCTGGAGCGACAATACAGTTCCACTTCTTTTCATCGTCACTCGGTTTGCTGTAAATCCGGACTTCATTCGTGCCTTGTACACGCACAATTTGCGATAATTCCTCGTCCCACGTCCACTTGGCGCTTGCAGCTGTACACCAGGTAACGATAGTTTCCGTTCCTGCAGCCATTGAAGATTCGCTTCAGTCGCAATGCCCGCATCCATCACAATCAATGCGCTGGCCTTTGCGCCAGCTAGCGATGTAACCATCGTCTCGAGCGTGGCTGGTTCACTGGCATTACCAGCAAAAACCCAGCTGCTGCGCGGAGCCCGCTACTGTCAAGCACCAGACCCAGTGTGCAACCAGACGGGCGGTCCGCACCGCTTCTCCTTTGAACGGCCACGAACAAAGATCATTGTAGTTGCCGCTGCCTTCAAAGAAAGTATTGGTCAGATCATACGACGTGATGGTGCAGTTCAGATCAAACAACGTACATTTCACGCATAAACGGGTGACGTTTCCAGCGCATCACGATGCCTTAACAATTGATCTGAAAGCACGATACAGGCGACTCAAGCTACATTGGTTGAAATCGTAATCGATGATCTCACCCAACCCACTCTCCCACTATAACCAGCGATGTGTAGATAACTCACTACCCGGCGCAACCATTCGGCAAACGAGCATGTGCCAATGGCCGTGGCCGCTTCCACTGATTCAGTCCCAGAGCCGTTAATTGAACATCCAGCTGCAAAGACTGCAATGCAGCATAGACCATATCGCCACCCCAGCACTGCGCAGTTCCGAGCTTTCGATGCTATCAATATCTGCCGTGCAATAATCTGCTGTCGCCATGCGCTCCATCCCTCGGCGCATATTCTTTTACGCAGCAGTAAATTAGAAGCTATGCGCTGCGCCTCGGCTTCAATGGTTTCGTCAAAACTTGGAAGGTAAGATTGGGCTGGTGATGCAGGATGGCTTCAATACCCGATTGGTCAATTCACCCCCCAGTACTCACGACGGTATGGAAAACTCAGCACCCAGATTCAGCAGCGTTTGTTGTTTGACCTTGTTGCCGATACGGAAAGATTCAACCAATCGATAGGACTGGTAAGTGCTGCCGTCTTTTTGGAGCGGGTGGTGGTTTGTCTGATATACATACGCTTAAGCCTACTAAGCCGGGGTATGCGACAATATAAAACAACTATATTATGGCACTACAACGCACGAGAAAAATACGATCGTATATTATTCAAATGCTTTATAAAATTAACGGCCGGATAATAACAGTGAAATGACAGTTTCTGGACGGGTTCCTGACGAAGATAATGGAATGGACGCCCACTGCCCAAAACGGCATCAAAGTGCCAAAGTAGTAGTGCAATGACCACTAAAACAGAGAGGAGCGTCCGACATGAAGATTACAACAATAGGCATTGATTTGGCAAAGGGTGTTTCAGATCCACGGTGTAGATAAGTATGGCAGGGCTGTGCTGCGTAAGCAGTACGCCGCGGACAGATGACGGAGTTCTTTGCCAATCTGGGGCCTTGCCTGATTGGCTTAGAAGCGTGCGGTAGTTCCCACCACTGGGCGAAAGTTGGGTGGATTTGGGCATACTGTCAAGCTCATGTCGCCCCAGTTCGTCAAGCCCTATGTCAAGACTAACAAGCATGATATGGCCGATGCAGAAGCGATTTGTGAAGCAGTTACTCGACCCAATATGCGCTTTGTACCGATCAAGACTGTTGAGCAACAGGCCATTCTATCAGTGCACCGAGACCCAGACGGGGATTTGTCAAGGCAAGAACTTCACAGGCAAATCAGATTCGCGGTCTACTCTCTGAGTTTGGTATCGTCATCCCTCAGGGATCCAATCGATTGGCAAACGCATGCCTGACATTCTGGAAGATGCTGAAAATGGTTTGCCAGGAACAATGCGCCGAGTGCTGGAAGACTGAATGACCACCTGGAAGGGCTGGATCGGCGGGTGAAGAGTTAGGTTCCAAATCAAGCGTAAACCTCCAACCTCACATTAACACCTGGTACATCATCGTTATCCTCAAACCTTTTACAAGGAGGAACGATGTCATCATCAAATACGACAATTCATATCGAAACATGGCAAACCAGCGGTATGTCCCAGGCAGCTTATTGCCGGGAACATGGTTTGAATACAAAGACGTTTGGTAATTGGGTTCCGCAAGCATCGTGCCGATCAGGTTTATTCGGTCGCCTGCGTTGGTTCCGATAACGATCAAACCAATGTCTATGCCGGCGAATACACTGTGTCTTCGCGGACAGGGCGATCATTGTGCTGGAACTGCCATTCGACGGTTTCGCCGCATTGGTTGGGGAATTGTTGAAGTGTCTTTGATTGCGAATCCGGGGAGATCTGGTTGATGGTTGATCCGGTAGATATGCGCCGGGGATCGACGGTTTGTCGGTGTTAGTGGAGCAGGCGTTGCGGCGATCGCCTTGTGCAGGCTCGGCGTTTGTGTTTTGCAATCGCGCGGGCAATCGCATCAAAGTGTTGCTGTGGGACAGTACCGGTGTGTGGCTGTGCCAGAGGCGTTTGCATCGGGGACGGTTTGTTTGGCAACATTCCGGAGAAGGTGGCATTGTGTTGACGCAGCCGCAATGGGAGTGGTTGATTGCCGGAGTGGATTGGCATCGTTTGGGGTTGCAGTCGTGCGTACGAAATATGGCTGAACGCCAATATTGATGCCGCTTTTCGCAGGTTTTGTGGTACAATAACACCATGAAAACGCACGCAAAACAGTCAATTGAATTGGATCATCTGAACCTCGCGCCGGCGGTTAAAACCGGTATCAAATCTGATTCAATACTGCTTACGCAAGCACAAAACGAACTCAAACTGCTGGAGGCGAAGAATCAGGCGCTGACGCTGGAACTGGGGCATTTGCGCCGCATTCGTTACAGTGTGAAGAGCGAAGCACTGTCGCAGCCACAGTTGAGTTTGTTCGAAGAAGACTAGCAAACTGATGTTTCTGCCGTTGAGGCGGAAATCGAGCAATTACCGCTGCCTGCTCCGCGAAGCCTAAGCGCGCACGCGCTGGGCGCCAGCCGTTGCCGGATCACCTGCCGCGCATCGAACACCGCCATGAACCGGAATCCTGTCACTGCAAACAGTGCGGCGGCGATCTGGTCAGAATCGGTGAAGACGTCACCGAACAACTCGACGTCAAACCCGCCGAATTCTTTGTGCACCGCCACATCCGTCCGCAATATTCCTGCCGGGCATGCGAAACTGTGGTCGCGGAACCGGTACCGCCCGCAGTGATCGACGGCGGCATGGCGGCACCAGGTTTGCTAGCCCGGATCGTCGCGGCTAAATACCTCGATCACCTGCCGCTGTATCGCATCACGCAAATCGCCGCCCGCGAAGGTGTCCGCTTTATCGCTCTCACCCTGGCGGAGTGGGTTGGACGCGTCGGCGTGGCACTGCAACCGCTGGCTGACCGGCTGATCTGGCACTTGCTGCAGGTCGCGTGTTGCACGCCGACGAAACCCAGTGGCGCAACGATCCCAGCAGCGGAAAACGCAGCGCGCCTACCTGTGGGCGTATCGCAGCAACGACTTCGAATTGGAGCCGCGTATCATCGTGTTTGACTACCAAACCAGTCGTAGTGGCAAACATGTGCAAAACTTCCTCAACAGCTGGCAAGGCCACTTGCTGGTCGACGACTATAGCGGGTACAGGCTTTATTCTCAAAACAGCATCACCTGCACAGAATTAGGCTGTTGGGCGCACGCGCGCCGCAAATTCTTCGATCTGCATCAGGCCAACGCCAGCACCGTTGCATTCGAAGCATTGCAACGCATTGGCAAACTTTACGCCGTCGAAGCCGAAAGCAAGCACTTATCGACCGAAGCACGGCAACAACTGCGTGCCGAAAAAGCCTGCCGATCCTGCAATCGTTGCACGACTGGTTACTGCAAACCCGCTTTCATACCGCCGATGGCGGCAGCACCGCCAAAGCCATCGACTACACTTTGAAGCGCTGGCAAAGCCTGATCCGCTACGCCGGCGGCGGACACCTGCCGATTGACAACAACCCCGTCGAAAACCTCTTCGCCCCATCGCGCTCGGCAAGAAAAACTGGCTGTTCACCGGCTCCGAGCGCGCCGGAAAACGTGCCGCCGCCATCCAAACCCTGCTCGGCACCGCAAACTCAACAGCCTCAACCCCGCACAATGGCTAGCCGACACCCTCGAAAAACTCCCCACCTGGCCTAACAGCCGAATCGATGAACTGCTACCCTTCGCACCGGAGGCTATTGAAGCATTGTTGAAGGAATGTGGGTAGATGGTGGGGTTGGAGGCTTACAATCAAGCTTTGGCACAAGGAGAACGAAGCCAGCCAAAGACTGGAAGCCATCCCTGGTGTTGGCCCGATTACAGCGAGCGCCATTGTGGCAACTGGGGGGAATGCTACAGAGTTCAAAGCAGTAGACAATTGGCCGCATGGCTGGGGTTAGTGCCCAAGCAGCATTCAAGCGGTGGCAAACAGTTATTGCTTGGTATCAGCAAACGCGGGGATACTTATCTTCGTACCCTGCTGATCCATGGAGCAAGAACGGTCATCCGCTTTGCCGAGAAGAAGGCCGAGCCAGAAGCTGGCTGCGCAAGCTGATAACACGGCGCAATAAGAACGTTGCTGCTGTTGCCCTGGCAAATAAGAACGCTCGCATCATCTGGGCATTGCTCACCCAGAAAGCGACATTTCACCCCGATCACACTATGGCAACAACTGCTCGGCTCATTGATCGTGAGGGTTGATTAGAAGCGTATGGGTATGTTGCATTAAAAACGAGTTTAAGGAGAAGATTACCACCGATTGCACGGGCAATCATGACATGATAGCGAGACTGGTCAGACCGTGAGTAGCTAAACCTGACTTAGCCCAAGTGCATAGAGCACGTGAAGATGATAAGGTGCTACTCAGCAAATTCCATCAGGGACAGAGGCAATGAGCTTCACATAAAGTCCGGATGTATGGCTGCAATCTTTACCTTCTCAAAATCATCGACTGAAAGCTTGGCATAATGTGGGCGTCCATGTATGGGTTAAGAAAAAAGCCAGCCGTGATTCAATCCACGAACTGGCTTGTCAGTTTTATGTCGGTTGCGATGAGTGTGGATTCAATTTCCGCGAAACTCTTGGCCACATTATTGGGTGGAATGACTGCGCCAAGCTGCTTTTCGATCTGAGTCCAGGAGAAGATGCCACATATTTCAGGTAACCCGCTGGAATCATGGTCTATGACCAACTCATGCAACCGGTCGCTTTCACGCAAACTGGCCACAATGTTACCGACTCTGGCATGCGCAACTTCCTCCAGGGATATTGCTTCCAGTTTCTCAAGCGGGGTCATCAAATCCAGCACAAGAATCTCACTGCGCTTAAACCCCTTTCCGGGATAAACCGCATGGGTTTTTCACCCAGAATATCGGTTGCAGTAATAATTCCAGCCAGCGAATTATCGTCGTTCACAACAAGCAGTGTACGCACTCCCCGATGAATCATATAGTTATTGGCAATTTCCATGGTGATATTGGACGCGATAACAGCGGCCTGCAATTTACGCAAATCAGTCATTACTTCAGATGCGGGTGATTCCAATGTTACTGAATTTGGTGAGGCGGGTTTGGATATCTGCACAGTTCCAGTCAGATACTGTACAGGAAGCGATTTATATTCATTCATCATATTGTGTACTCCCTCGAGGGTTGATGGGAACCAACTGACTTCAAAATAGATAATCTACCTTGATCTGGAACTCTACGCCGAATAGCACTCGGGATCAATATGGAAGTGACTATTGCCGGTTATAAACCCACTGCACCAGCGTATCCATTGCGGCACGGGATTGCCCGGCCTGATCGTGATTGACAAAAACACCACAACGACACGTCGCCCCATTTTATCCAGCAGATAGCCTGCCAGTGCGCGCACATTGTTTAATCCACCGGTTTTCATATGCGCCAGCCCTTTCACCGGAGTGTCGGTAAAACGATTCTTCAAGGTTCCGTCCACTGCCGCAATTGGCAATGACGAAATAAATTCCGGCATAACCGGACTGTTAAAGGCCGCAAGCAAAAGCTGCCCCATGTGCCGGGCGCTGATCCGTTCCTTGCGTGACAACCCGGAGCCATTTTCCACCACCAGTTCCGGAAAGCTCAATTGCTTGTCAGCAAGCCAGCGCCGGATTGCTGCATCGGATTTTTCCAATGTTGCCGGAGAATTATTGACAACCACCTCACCCGTGCCGAGTGTCAAATAGAGCTGACGCGCTGCGATATTGTTACTGAATTTATTGATGCCGCGAATAATATCCGCCAATGGTGGGGATTGATAAATCTTTAACGGCGACAAGCCTTTTGGAGTCTGGCCCAAGATTACATCGCCACCAAACAAACCGCCCTGCTGCACCCATAGGCGTTTGAACAAATCACGGGTATAGATCGCGCTGTCCTGCAAGCTCAACATATACGATTGTTTACCGCACTGCTTGAAAAACTTCCGCTCAGAACAACAGTAAAATTATTTTTATCTTTCTTATCCGCAATTGCATCAATCGTCAGTAAATTGCGCCAATCTCCACATGCACCTTGCGTAAGCTTCAAGTTATTCTGTACCTGCAAAGATTCCGGCAATGGGTCAACGACGACACGAACTGCGTTTTTTTCAGGCTGTGGAAACAGATGGATGGTGGATGTGCGGTAATTCACCAACAACGCTTCCGGAAGAATGTTGTAGGTGCGATAAGGCTGCCCGTCAAACTCACCCGGATCATCATTGGGAATAGCATAATGCGAATGATCCAGAACCAGATTGCCTTTAATTTCATGCAATCCAGTTTGACGCAAACGATGAATCAATAACCAGAAATTCTCCAGATCGAGCTTGGGATCACCGTACCTTTAATAATCAGGTCGCCATGTAAAACGCCCTCAGTAATTTTGCCATTGGCATACAACATGGTCGGCCAGGTATACGCAGGCCCGAGTAATTCCAGCCCGGCATACGTCGTCAACAACTTCATCACCGAAGCAGGATTCATAGCAGACTCGGCATTGACCGCAACAATCGGCTGGCTTGCACCGGTTTCCTGAACGTACACCCCAATCGCCGATTCAGGAATGGCCAACTGTTGCAGTTTTTGTTTGACTACGAGTGGTAACTCATGGGCAAATACTGCAACCGGTAACGCAATGAGCAGGGCTGATACACCAAGATAGCGATAAATCCGGGACATTTTTCTGAATAGAACTCCAGGTTATTATTTTTTGCCCCTGCACATCGCAAATCCATCATCCCATCCCATGCGATATTGCCCATCCTTATCATAGCGATTGACGTCTTTAAACGCCCAACTCGTTCTTTTGGCCGTTTCACAGCCGTCGATGTAACCTTGCTGCGTACTCTCCGGGTAACCGGTCAGATTATATTTAGGTTTTGCACTTTCAGGTAACGGACCGGCCGGGCGCTCAGGTTTTCTGGCGGGAAGCTGTTGTTTTCCGGCACTCCGCTACACGCAGAAACCATTAACACGACAAGAATAAGAAAAACGATAAACGATAACGCATGAATAGGACCTCTGGTAATTGCCAAGGAATCTCTGAATAGCTGTCATTTCGAGTATGGCGAGAAATCGATATTGATTGATTGTAGAAGATTCCTCACTACATTCGGAATGACTATTGTGGATTAATCAGAGATTTCCTAAAAGACTAAACTATAAAACAGATTTCAATAACTTTCCCATTTCAGCCGGATTTCGGGTGACTTTAATGCCGCAGGATTCCATCACTTCCAGTTTTTCCTGTGCCGTCCCCTTGCCGCCTGAAATAATCGCCCCGGCATGCCCCATGCGCTTTCCGGGCGGGGCGGTCACGCCGGCAATAAATCCAACCACCGGTTTTCGCATATGATCTTTCACCCAGTGCGCACAATCCTCTTCGTCAGTTCCACCAATCTCTCCCACCATCAGCACGGCATCGGTTTCGTCATCGTCATTAAACAATTGCAGGACGTCGAGGTGCTTTAAACCGTTCACAGGATCACCGCCGATGCCGATGCAGGTGGATTGCCCCAACCCCAGCGCCATGGTTGTGCTGACCGCCTCATGGGTCAATGTGCCCGAACGCGAAACTACGCCGATGCGGCCTTTTTTATGAATGTAGCCTGGCATGATGCCAATCTTGAGCTCATCCGGCGTGATGATTCCCGGGCAATTCGGGCCGATCAGCCGGGTTTTCTTGCCTTGCATTTTGTAGCGCGTGCGAAGCATATCGCGCACCGGAATGCCTTCGGTGATGCAGATCACCAGATCCAGCTCGGCCTCGACGGCTTCATCAATTGCCGCCGCGGCAAAAGGCGGTGGCACATAAATGACCGAAACGTTGGCGCCGGTTTGCTGTTTGGCTTCCTTGACCGTGGCATAAACCGGTATGCCTTCAAAATCCTCACCGGGTTTGCGCGGATTCACACCGGCGACAAAGCATTCCTTGCCGTTTACATAGTCGCGGCACATGCGGGTATGAAACTGCCCGGTTTTCCCGGTAATGCCCTGCGTCATCACGCGGCTGTTGCGATTAATCAGAATAGACATGGCACGACTCCTTTTACTGCCTGACACTGACAACCTCACGACGATGACTTGGTTTAGCCGCGCTGACCGCTTTCTGCGCCGCATCGGCCATGTTTTCCGCCGAAATGATCGTCAAACCGGAATCGGCAAGAATCTTTTTCCCGAGATCCACATTAGTGCCTTCCAGGCGCACCACCAGCGGCACTGTCAACTGCACCTCGCGCGCAGCAGCCACTACACCTTGCGCGATCACATCGCATTTCATGATGCCGCCGAAAATATTCACCAGAATCGCTTGCAACTTGGGATTACGTAGCATCAACTTAAACGCCTCGGTCACCTTCTCCGCCGTCGCACCGCCGCCAACATCAAGAAAATTTGCGGGATTTCCGCCATACAGTTTAATAATATCCATCGTTGCCATCGCCAGCCCCGCGCCATTCACCAGACAGCCGATATTGCCGTCCAATGGAATGTATGACAATTCGTGTTTGGATGCCTCGATCTCAACCGGGTCTTCCTCATCCAGATCGCGCAACGCGACAATCTCGGGATGGCGAAATAGTGCGTTGTCATCAAAATTCATTTTGGCATCGAGCGCGATCACCTGTTTTTCAGCGGTCAGTGTCAAAGGATTGATCTCCAGCAATGACGAATCGGTGTCATCAAAAGCCTGATATAGACCTTGCAACAACGTGACCGCTTGCGGCACACTTTGCGCAGGAATACCGATTTTTAATGCAACTTCCTCGGCTTGCTGCTGACTGAGTCCCGCAATCGGATCAATAAACACTTTGTGAATCTTTTCCGGTGTTTCAGCCGCGACTTTTTCGATTTCCATGCCGCCTTCCGAGCTCGCCATCATACACACGCGCTGACGGCCACGATCCACCACCATGCCGACATAGAATTCTTTCTCGATAGAAACGCCCTGTTCGATAAAAATCCGATGCACCACTTGCCCTTCCGGGCCGGTCTGATGCGTCACTAACCGCATGCCCAAAATCTCCCCCGCACGTTGCCGCACCTCATCCAACGACCTGGCCACTTTCACCCCGCCGCCCTTACCGCGCCCACCGGCATAAATCTGCGCCTTCACCGCCCACACCTCGCCGCCCAATTGCTGCGCAGCGCTCACGGCTTCGTCAACACTGAAACAAGCAATGCCTTTCGGCGTAACAACCCCATATTTCCGCAAAATCTCTTTTGCTTGATACTCGTGAATTTTCATTGGCGTAACTCCATTTTTATGGCTTCCGGTTTTAATGTAGGGTGTATAAGTGAAGCGCATTACACCGGATGTTTTTCATTCGGCACAATATTGATTGCGCCCTACCGGGCTAACGCTTGAATTCACCGACCTGCGCTGATTCTAGCGCAGGTCCGGTGGAATGATTTGTTGAACGAAGCCGCTATCGCGGAGAAACACCCCTCAGCAACCAGTTTTAATAACATAATTCATCCTCACCCCGAAGGGATTTTTGTACTTTACCAGAGGATGAATCGTAATGACATCAGAATTTCCAGCGCAATTTGCGTGCAATTATCAATGTCTGCTCAATCAGTTGAAGTTGCACAGGATACAACCAAAAACCATCGCACTGTATTCACACGGCGTACGTCGAGCCGGGGAATATTTTGATTATCGGATTGATGATTTGACCCGGCTTCAGTTAACCGATTATTTCGTCCATATCATCGATTCACTCTCCTGGAGTTCGCTCAAACATGACCTGTACGGGCTGAAGTTTTATTACGCCCAAGTATTGAATAAACCCTGGCCGGGCGCGGATCTGGTCAAACCGCCCAAGTCACACACACTGCCGGATATTATTACCGTGCCACAGGCCCAACAGATATTCATGACCACGTGGGCGCTTAATTATCGCGTGTTTTTCTTTACCCTGTACAGCCTGGGTTTACGGCTGGGTGAAGGCTTGCGTTTGCAAATCGGGGATATTGATGCGGACCGGATGCGGGTGCAAGTGCGAAACGCCAAAGGCAATCGAGACCGCTTTGTCCCGTTGCCGGAGAACACCTTGCAGATATTGCGCCGTTTCTGGCAGACCCACCGCAACCCCGCATTGCTCTTCCCTAACCGTAAGTGCGGACTCAAAAAGCCCACCTGGCCACCACCCGCTGGATCGTGGTGGCATCCAGACCTACTTGCGCCAGGTCACCCGCGATTGCGGTTTAAAAGAATTACGCCACACAGTTTGCGCCATTCCTATGCCACCCACCTGATCGAAGCAGGCGTCGACCTGCTGGAAGTGCAAAGAATCCTCGGGCATCAATCCATCCTCACCACCATCCGTTACACCCACCTCACCGACCATACCAAAGATAATGCCGCAGACCGCATCAATGCGCTGATAGGTCAGATATCAATCGGCTGGGGGCAAAGCTATCTGCCGCACTCCTGTGGACATCGCCATTGCCCGCACTGCCAGGCGCACGAGTCGCAACGCTGGATAGACCAGCAGTTGCAAAAGCTGATTCCCGGCAATTACTTCATGGTGACGTTCACCTTGCCCGCCCAGTTCCGTAAGCTTGCCTGGCAGCATCAGCGCGTGATGTATGACTTGATCACCCGCAGTGCGTGGGGAGACCGTCAGCACCTTCAGCCGGAATGACAGAAAACTGCGCGGCACCACGGGTGCTGTAACGGTGCTGCACACCCCACAACCGCCAGCTGGATTATCACCCGCATGTACACTTGGTGATGCCATCCGCCGCGTTCGACAACAAATGGCGTCTGTGGCGCAATAAAGACGGAGGTTATCTGTTTGACCACAAAGCGCTGGCGAGAGTGTTCCGGGCCAAAATGCTGGCGGGCATCAAACAGGCGGGATTAAAACTGCCCAGGCAATATCCAGAAAAATGGGTGGTGGATTGCAAAGCGGTGGGTTCGGGCAGAAGGCATTGGTGTATCTGGGACGGTATTTGTATCGCGGGGTATTGCCCGAGAAGAACATCGTTGCAAACCGCGATGGCAACGTCGTTCCGCTACCAGAACAGCGAAACCCGCAAGATGGAAACCCGCACTCTCAGCGGCGTGGCATTCCTGCGCCTGATCCTGCAACACATTTTGCCCAAAGGTTATCGCCGCGCCCGCAACTTCGGCTTTCTGCATCCCAACAGCAAACTGATCCCACTGGTGCAACTGATCAAACGTGTCGTGCTCCCCCACCGCAACCACGCCCGGTGATACGATGCAAATGTTGTGGCGGGGTGATGAAGATTGTCCGTACCCGTATCAAAATATTCACCCACCGATTACGGACTCTTGCGTCAAACAGGAGATGGCCACGTAACGCAACACACACCGTCAACCTGCCGGACTCGGCAGGCACGGGCACCTCGCCCTGCAAAAGGGTGAAATCAGGTGAAAACGCATCAAGAATGGCAGGTTGAGCAGAATAAGTTGCCGCAATGGCAACTTTTAAAGTGGGATTTGGGGTATGACGTGCATAGGACCCGATGCCACCGCACCGATCAGAGAGATATTTCCATAACAAGCAGGATCCATGGCAGCGGCTTGTCCAACAAACGGTTCAGATTGTGGCTCGCTTCGCGATCACAATCTAACCTTACTCGTTAGCCTTCATACCCAAGCCCACCTAGGTATGAAGGTATCATCATCAAAGATTGCACTCTTTCTTTTTCCTTATCTGTTAGATGTCTGCATACGAACGGATAGATATTTAGCAAAAATTCTTTTAACTGATTGAAGGCTTCGTCAGAGTAAATGGTTCCGCGATGCAATTCATTGAGGATCGAGATCGCCCACTTGATAAATACAGTTGGCATCATCACGTCTGCGATATCTTCCCATCCATCTGTTAATCCTTTTGCTTTTGACCGTATATTTTGCGATAGAGCTCGGTCACAATTACCTCTGCATGTCCAGAAAATATGCTCGAAGTACTCTGGCTCGTTTTCGTAATCCGTTCTTATTCGTTGCCAGAGTGTAATTACGCCTTTGTCGTCTTTATCTAGAAGTTCTTTGCTACAAACCTTGCATTTCAACGAAGGCTCATCGGCGAAAATTTTTGCTGGCTCAGGGTTGTTCGTTTTCCATGCTGCTAGTGATATTGGGAAGTAGCGCTCAGCAACCTCTAATCCCCGGGCCGAATGAAGCAGCTCCTTTTCAATTCTTTCCCTATCATAAATCTGGAATTCAATACGATCCTTAATTCCTTCAAGAACGCCAGAAAGACCACTGCTGGAGAGCGTTGAGTAGAAGCCAATAAACCCACAGCATTTCTTTGATGAAACCCGATCTAAAATGTTTCCATCATCCGTCGGACTAACTGAGCTACCACTGTGCGCCTTGTGCTTACAACTCACAAGCCAACGGACAACTGTTTCGCCGCCGACTCCGGTCCTTTTCTTTTCAACGATAAGGTCTGCCCCACCATCTGCTCCTCTATCAGGGTGCGAGATGATTTTGTATCCCATGAAGGACAGAAAATCACGAGCAAATAACTCGAATGTGTCTTGGAGGCCTGTTGCTTTGTGGGCTTCAGGAATTTCTTTGAAATCTAAAACTGGCATTTTTTACAATTCCCATAAAGGGCTAACGTAATATATATGACATAATGTGTCCAATAATCGCAGGCTGAAGTCTTATAATCTGTATCAACATAAATTATCCTATTGTTAATAGAACGTAAGCCTAAAAATAGCCAGACAATTCATGTCATCAAATGAGACATCTCGGAATACTAACATTTAGCACTCGGTCTGCCATGAGATATCGATTTTCCTATGTTGAAAAACACAATCTCTTAAATACAAATTGATAAGACTTTGATAAGGCACCCTTGTCTCGTCGGCCATCTTTTTAAAATAACCAATAACATCCTCACTGAGGCACATCGTCACAGACTTCTTGAGTTTGGCAGCATAAGGATTTTTACGCGACTTCATTTTTGACAGATCATATTCCGCTTTCATGATATACCACCCTGCCGCTCCAAATGCGCCTCAACATCCTTCTGACTAAACCCAATCGCACTGGCAACACGATCGGCATGACTGACTTTGGAGATGCCTGCGATCAGCCGGTGCGTCGGGCCTTGCGGCATGAATTCGACTTGTAAATACCGTCCTATGCCGTCTTTTTGCAGCAGCTCGCACAATTCGTGGTTATGCGTGACCAGCAAGGTGCTGGCGCCGAGTTTATGAAATCCTTTCAGGATGTATTCTGAAATCGTCATTTTTTCTTCAAACGTCGTGCCTTCGGATAATTCGTCGAGTACCACCAGGCTGCGCGGGGTGGCGTTGAAGAAAATTTCGCGCGTGCGCTGAAGTTCATGGCCGAAACGTCCCATCGCGGCGCTGAGTTGGCCGGGGTCGGGGACTTGGTAATAGATATGTTCGGCCGGAACCAGTTGCCCTTGCGTGGCGGGAATGTAGCAGCCGATTTGCCCGAGTAATTGGATTTGCGCGATGGTTTTGCAATACGCCGTTTTACCGCCGCTGTTCGGGCCGGTAATGATCAGCACGCGGCCTGCCAGATCCAGGTGAATATCGTTCGGCACATAATCCGGCATGTTCTTAATCAGCAGCGGATTCCTCGCCTGACTGACGGTCAGCCGGTGCTGCTTGTCATCGAGAATTTCCGGCAATACTTTGTCTCCGGCACACGCTTGCCCATAGCGGACAAAAGACAGCAATTCATCGAGCAATCCCAATGCTTCGATCGCCTTGGCCAATTCCGGGCTTTCACGGAATTGTTTGCGCAACGGATAAATGATCGAATCGCGGTCGGATACACCAATCGCCAGCAGAACAATAGGAAACACCGGCAAAGTGAGCGCCAGGATACCGTAAAAGAGATACGAAGTGCCCAATGCTGGCATCAAAATTTCCATGAAAAACAGAAGGCCATATCCGGCGGCAAGGGTAAGCAGCATCGGCATAAGCTTAAACAGCGAAGGCCGGAAGCGCGAATACAGGTCAAAACTGGATTTTTCTTTTTTGGATTTGAATTTTCCGCCCAAGGAATAAACCGGGCCTTGCATCAGCGCAAATGTGCGCGATTGGCCGAAATCATAGATCGCATCGAGCAGTGTGTTTAAATAAGCGGATTGCAGGCGTGGCAGTTTCTCGACTTTCTCAACCAGATCGACGGCAAACTGCGTGCCGTCTTGATATTGCCGGTAGCCGTAACCGCCAAACTCCAGTTTATCAGAACGCGAGCTCGGTTCGTCGGTCGCCAGGCCACCGGAAAATTCACCGTATAACAGGTGCTTCAGCGATTTCTCACCGGATGCGATTTTCCCGACAAAATTAGCCATTGCGTCATAAAGCGCCGGGTTCGATTCTATTTCACGCAAAGCAATCTGTTTCTGCTGTAATACCTGCGCATTCTGATCCGGACGGGCAATGGATCGATACAACGCCAGGCGGCCAGCCTCGGTTTTCGTTTGATCAATCGTGCGAAACAGCGCTTCGGCTTCTATCGCCTCAAACGTTTTCGGGTCTAGTGCTTCATAATCCGTCTCGGTTGGACGAATATCTTCCATGCTTGCGGGCCGATCGGAATCGGATAAGATGAATTTTTTGCGCCAAATATCAATCATACGGTAGTCTATTTCAAGGTTTTTGTGAGTTGCCATCAAGCGGCTTTCAATGAACGTGTAAAATACGCAGTTTTAGAACGAAATACAACCCAATGTCACCCTATTTCATACTGACTTCGCATACCTGATAATGCCGCCGATCAAGAAACCGCTACGCTTAATCAGTTTTGGCATTATCGCCAGCATGATCGCGGTTGCCGGTTGGTATTTCACCCGCCCCAAACTACTGGAAGTGGAATTGGCCGCCATCGCAACCGGCGATGTCGAAGCGACCATTGTCAACACCCGGGCAGGCACGATTAAATCCTGCCAGAGATCCAATCTCGCGCCCATTACCGGCGGGCAGATCGCCAGAATCTGGGTGAAAGAAGGTGATCACGTGCAAAAGGGCCAGGTGTTGCTGGAACTATGGAGTCAGGATCTCCAGGCACAGCGTGAACTGGCGCAGCGGCAACTCGCGATGGCGCAGGAACGCCGCCGCGAAACCTGTATTCTGGCAGAAAACGCCCGGCGTGAATCGGCACGTACGCAGCAGTTGGTTGAGCAGGGATTTGTCAGCTCACAGCGCGCCGAGGATGCCGATGCCAATGCACGTTCCCGGCAAGCCAGTTGTGACGCAACCATCTCCGACATCAAGCGCGCCGAAGCGCAAATCCGCGTCGCTCAGGCGGGAGTGGATCGAACCGTCATTACCGCGCCTTTCTCCGGTGTCATTTGCACATATCAGCGGAGAACTGGGTGAATTTACCACGCCCTCACCGCCCGGCATTCCGACCCCGCCGACGATTGACCTGATCGACGACAGTTGTCTGTATGTCACGGCACCAATGGATGAAGTCGATGCGCCCAAAATCAAGATTGGGCAGGAAGCGCGAATCAAATTGGATGCGATGCCGGATAAGGTTTTCCCGGAAAAATCCGGCGCATTGCGCCTTATGTGACTGAAATCGAGAAGCAGGCGCGTACGGTCGATATCGAAGTGGATTTTCTGCAAGTTCCGGCGGATACCTTGCTGGTGGGCTACAGCGCCGATGTCGAGGTTGTGCTTGAGCGAAAAGACAATGTCTTGCGCATTCCGACACAGGCCATACGGCAAAATAACAAAATCTGGCTCGTTGATGCCAATAACCGGTTAACCGAGCAACAGCTGGAAACCGGTTTGAGCAACTGGAGCTTCACTGAAATCCGCAGCGGCTTGAAAGCAGGCGATCAAGTTCTGATTTCATTTGATCAGGACAATATCAAGGCCGGTGTTGCCGTGCAACCCAAAAAATCACAATGATCCGCCTGACCGCCATAACCCGCACATTTCACATGGGTGACCAGGCGGTTTATGCACTCAATGACATCAATCTGCATATCGCCTCGGGGGAATATGTCTCGATCATGGGTCCTTCCGGCTCCGGGAAATCCACGCTGCTGAATATTATCGGCTTGCTGGATAAGCCTGACAGCGGTAGCTATGAGCTGGATAACAGGCTGATTACCGATCTGTCGGAAACGCAACAGGCGCAAATCCGCCGGGAAAAAATCGGTTTTGTGTTTCAATCATTCCATCTGGTTCCACGCTTAACGGCTGCAGAAAATATCGAGTTACCGTTAATCTTAAGCGGCATGCCGTCGGCACAACGGCAAATTCGCGTGAATGATGCCTTGCAGGCATTTGAGCTAGCGCCGCGCGCGCATCACCGCCCGTCCGAGCTTTCCGGCGGACAGCGTCAGCGTGTGGCGATTGCGCGGGCAACGATCATGCATCCCAGCGTCATTCTGGCCGATGAACCCACCGGCAATCTGGATCATCAGATCGGTGCTGAAGTCATGTTATTGCTGGAAAATCTGCATCACACTGGCACCACGCTGATTGTCGTCACGCATGACCGTGAATTGGGTTCGCGCGCGCATCGCCAGATCGGCATGCGCGACGGCAAGATATTGACGGATCAAAGCAATGACGCTAACTGATACGCTGCAAACTTCGTTTAAAACCGTAGTGAGCTATCGCATTCGCTCACTGTTGATCATATTGGCGATGGCGCTCGGCGTAGCCGCCGTGGTTGTGCTGACGGCTCTGGGTGATGGCGCCAGAAACTATGTCATCAATCAATTTTCTTCCATCGGCACCAATTTGCTCGTGGTCCTTCCCGGGCGCGCAGAAACTTCCGGATCATTTCTGGGCGCAGTTTTAGGTCAGACACCGCGTGACTTGACATTAAAAGATGCGCAATTGCTCGGCCGGTTGCCGCAAGTCCGGCGTTATGCCCCGCTCAATGTCGGCGCTGCGGAGCTATCCGCTGCCAACCGCTTGCGTGAAGTTACGGTTTTAGGCAGCACAGCCAATTTGATACCGATCCGGCATATGAGGCTGGCACAGGGAAGTTTCCTGGCGCACGGCACCGAGCGGAGCGCTCAGATCGTCTTAGGCGCAAAATAGCCAATGATTTTTTTCCTCACAGTCAGGCCATAGGACAACGCGTCCGTTTGGGTGACAACCGGTTTCTGGTCTCCGGTGTTCTGGCTTCGCAAGGCGAATCGATGGGTTTCAATACCGATGAAATCGTCATTATTCCGATTGACTATGCCCAAGCGCTGTTCAATACCACCTCTTTATTTCACATTCTGATCGAAGCCAAAAGTCATAGTGAAATTGAATCCGCCAAACAAGCCATTTTGACGACCATGCGGCAAAGTCATGACGGTGAAGATGACACGACGGTCATTACGCAGGATGCCATCCTCGCAACCTTTGACCGGGTTTTGCATGCATTGACTTTGGTCGTCGCTGGTATTGCAGCGATCAGCCTGATTGTTGCCGGTATTTTAGTCATGAATGTGATGCTGGTTTCGGTTAACCAGCGCACGTCGGAAATTGGCCTGCTGAAAGCAATTGGCGCTACATCCACCGACATACGCCGGTTGTTTTTTGCTGAGGCATTCTGGTTATCGATGGCAGGCGCTGTTTTAGGATTTCTGTTGGGACAATTTGGCAGTCTTATATTGCGTCTGGCCTATCCGCAACTTCCCGCCTGGGCACCCGCCTGGGCCTCGATTGCGGGCATTGTTGTCGCACTGCTCACCGGCATAATGGCAAGTTTGCTGCCCGCCAGCCAGGCAGCCCGGCTGGATGCCGTAAAAGCACTCGGCAAGAAATGAATACTATTGATACCTTCCATTTTCCCCGTTCATTAACGGAACATTGTTCATCTGCTATTTGATAATTTATCTGCACTGAATGGTGTCATTATAAAAATTACTTCTTGTCTTCAACAATTTTATCATCAGCGGCAGAAGCGTCCATATCATGCCTCGTAACATCATCCGGCCCGTAAGCTGATACTTTCGGCCTATCCATCAGATGCCCATCAGGCGTTCTTTTTGGCTCATTACATGCAGTGAGCACCAATGCTGCAAATAATGTAACCAGACCAAAATATTTTATCGCCATTTTTATATCTCCTCTATTTAAGTTTTCAGCTTATTCTTTATAAGTTGTATATAGATTGATCTACATCAATCATGATGCGCATCGATTCTTCTTCCTGATTTTAAAGCTTTCATTTGCCTTTCTATTGGAGTATGGTTTTAGTAAAGGCCATGCAGGATGTTCGATTGAATGTCTGTTTGCAGGCATAACAAGGAGATCCAGCATGCGAAACATTTATATCGTCATGATTCTCAGCATTACAGTGTTATCCGGTTGTGCCAGTCAATCCGCTGAAAATTCTGGTGGAGATAAGCCACTGGTTCAGTGTGATGATGTTGCAAATCGGAAACACCTGAATATCCTATCCATCAATCTCCTTTTCTCTGAAATTGAAACGCGTGATCAGCGTTTAGATGCTATTGCCGAATTTGCGGCAGAAACACCTGTCGATGTCATTCTGCTTCAAGAAGTTGCTGGCGGCACCTTGGTTCATACTGCCAATAGTGCGCTGGATCTTCAGGGAAAGCTCAGTGCCCGCGCGCGCAACTACGAGTTGCATACGGCATTCGAGGTCGGTCTGCCAGGCCTGCTGGTAGTGGCCAATGCAGTGCTGAGCCGCTGCGAAATTGATTTCAGGATTACCAGGCGCTTGCCGCGTGCTTCTGAATTTAATTTTCAGGGACATGACATAAAATTGCCCAGGAACGTGATGATGGCACGCATAAATATTCCCGGTTCTGGAAAAATTAATATCTACAATACCCATCTTTGTGCAAAGTGTACCGCGGATGAGCTCAGTGCCCAGCTGGATGTATTACTCCCATTCATTGATAAAGTAGAGGCATTTTTCCCTCGGGATAATCCTGTCATTCTTGGCGGGGATTTCAATATCGACCGTTTTCGCGTCGCTCCCTTCGCGGAGCGCCCCTTCTATGACAAAATCATAGATGCCGGTTTTACTGATGCTTATGCCCTGAACAGGCCACTGGAAAATTTATGCGCGGTTGCTGAGCAGGCTGACATACACTGCACAGTAGGTGTCTCCACTTTGGATGCAGGGGATGCTGCCAGGCGCATTGATTATTTTTTTGTCAATCAGGTAAAGGACGTGCGTGAAAGTCGAGTTGTCTTTAACACGCTTGTTGATCCCAATCAACCTACTGTGTCCGATCATGCCGGTGTTTTTATTTCAGTAGCTTTGCCATGACGGGCTGGTTGTATAGTTTTGGTGGTGGGTTAGGAAGCTCTGAACAAGTGTCATTTCGAGCAAGAGCGAGAAATCTATTGCATTGACTATTAAAGCTTCCTCACTCCGTTCGGAATGGCAAATGCGAGTTATTCAGCGTTTTCTCAAGAGATCATCGCTTATACAATTCTTGAGTTGATGATCAAAATGCCTTGGAGATCACGCACATTTTCAGGTTCTCTCGCATTAATTTCTGGCCATTGGTTCGTAAGTTGGGTACACCAGCAATGCGTATCTAATTTGCGCTGGGGTTCACAAGTTCCCCCAACCTATCGATGGAGAATACAGCGAATTTTCCGGAAGACTCTCTCACATGGCAGAGAAACCGATGAGAAAAGGGAAAAAATGTCAAATGTGAGGCTTGACTCCGATTTTTCCTGTCTTTTCAATCTCCGCAGCCAGCAAAGGCTGGCTGAAATAATCCCCCTGGAAGCGCGAGCATCCCTGTGACACTAGAAATGCAAGCTGCTCCTTATTTTCCACGCCTTCTGCGATCACTTGTATCTTCAAGCTATGTGCCATGGCGAGGATAGCGGAGACGATTGCGTCATCGTCGGGATCGTTGGTAATGTCGCGCACGAACGAACGGTCGATCTTCAGCGTATCGATCTGGTAGCGCTTCAAATAACTCAGACTGGAATAACCGGTGCCAAAATCATCCACGGCAATTTCAAATCCCAATGCACGAAGTTGCCGCAGCGTCTCGATTGTTTCTTCAACATTCTCTATCAATTCTCCCTCGGTGATTTCCAGAATCAAGCAGTGCCCTTCCACCCCGGTCTCACCCAGAATGCGTGCAATATCAGCCACCAGCGTTTTCTTCCGGAATTGCCTGGAGAGAGATTGATCGCCAGCTTTGGAAGCTCCTTATAGCCTTGGCTGTGCCAGGCCTTAATCTGCAAACACGATTCCCGCAGCACCCATTCCCCGATCTGCGCGATCATCCCAATATCTTCAGCCAGCCGGATAAATTTTTCCGGAAAAATCAGTCCACGTTTGGGATGCTGCCAGCGCAACAATACTTCTAAACAGTACGCCTTGGAGCCATGCATATTAACAATCGGCTGATAATGAAGCAGCAGTTCATCGCGCTTCAGTGCAGTACGCAAACCGACCTCCATGGCATGTCGCTCCTTTGCTTTCCTGTTCATCTCTGGCTTAAAGAACTGGCAGTTGTTGCGACCGCTCTCCTTGGCGTGGTACATGGCAATATCGCTGTTCTTCAGTAACGCCCACATGTTGTTTCCATCTTCCGGGAACAGGGAAATACCGATACTGCCGCTAATGTGTAGCTCCTTGCCTTCGACCAGAAAAGGCAGGATCAAGACATCCATTATCTTCTGCGCTACCGCTTCCGCATCCAGGGCACTGTCAAGACTGGACAGCAACACGATAAATTCATCCCCGCCGTGACGCGCAACTGTATCCTCACTGCGCACAACGGAAACGAACCTGGCCGCTATTTCCTTCAATAGCAGATCACCCACATCGTGCCCCAGTGAATCATTGATAACCTTGAAATGGTCCAGGTCTATGAACAGCACGGCCACCAGTTTATGGTTGCGGTTTCCATGCTCGAGCGCCTGCTCGATGCGATCCTTGAGCAAAGTGCGATTGGGCAGGCCGGTTAACATATCGTAGGTTGCCATCTCGATGATGCGCTGCTCCGCCTTTTTTCGCTCGGTGATGTCGATAGACAGGCCAATCAAATACTGT
This sequence comes from Nitrosomonas sp., assembly GCA_016721865.1. Taxonomy (GTDB): domain Bacteria; phylum Pseudomonadota; class Gammaproteobacteria; order Burkholderiales; family Nitrosomonadaceae; genus Nitrosomonas. The sequence goes on from JADKHF010000049.1 coordinate 23,436, forward strand.
GGTTTTCCGGATCTATCATAGAAAGGTTTTTTGAATGTGTGCAAAACACGATTCTGTCCAAGTGCGGAATTCCAGACTGTTTCTTCAAAATCAATCTGGGCAGCACCCATAAATACTTCCTGATCTTTGGCGAGAAATTGCTTCATCTGATCAGGCGGAAAATATTGACTGCCATCAGTGCCAGATAGGTCTTTAGCATTCAAGCCCCATTGCATTTCGCAAGTTCTGTTTATCAACACCAATTTACTCTCGGGATCTTTTATAAAAATAGCAACAGGCAATATATCGATCAATGCTTGTATTTTTAGTAAGTCTTCAGCAAACGGAAAATGTGCAATCATTCCTATCGATTAATCCATCACAAAACGGTTGTTCACGGCTATCCCCATTCAGGAGGACGCAAATCAAAACATATCGCTATAAAACATAGCTCGCCACTATATCTTCTATCTTCTTGTCTGTCTTACAGAAAATTATTTGACGAGCGGTTATAAAAAATTATCGAGAAGAAATTCTCACCACATTATCAACCTGCTCGATATGAAAATTCCGCAAAATATCCCTATCCAGCCGCTGATTTCCCGTGAACAAGAAAGTACTGTGACCAGCTTCAGCCACAACTGGCATATTAACTTTTCATAACTATTTTTTCGTCAGCATCATCATTGCGCAAGTGAAAGAAACAAGAAGACCTAACAACACGAATGCTAATACGATCCCCTCATCAGTCACCACAAAATATGCGTAAAGAATCAAGGAGAATAATAGAGAGACAATCACAATAATTTTTATCATATCAAAGCACCCTTTTTGTTAATTAATTATTCCAGTTTGCGAGCATATTTTACTCCTAAACCAGGGATATCACATTGATCTATAAGGGCCCGTTCGTGTAACACGTTGCAGATGTTTTACGCCCTCTCATTGATGCCGGTTTTACCGGCGCCTAAGCTCAAAACAGATCATTGGAAAAATTCATGGAAGAAAGAAACAGCGGCGCTTCATTGTCACTTTTATGGTGAGCTGATCGCCAAAGTATCAAGCGCTGATAATAACACTTCAGACTCCTGTCATCCTGGGCAGACCAGCAGCTGGCAGGTGTATTGGCGTTATGCAGAACCAGATTCCCTGCTGGCTTATAGTATTAATTCAGGACAAATGTACATTAAAAAAAAGGAGCTATTGACTATAGGATTCAATTAATCTAAAGCTTAATATGAAGTCGTTCGGAATCTTGCGGTTAAATGTTAACTTATATTCGCCAAATAAAAGAGGCAAGCCACCCGAAATGATGTATCAGAATCAATCAATCAAAATCAATCAAAATAAAATTTCTCAGGAGTATATAAAATGCGTGTTATACCAATTTTAACATTTCTTGCTTTGGCAAGCGGCCCAGTTGCTGCAGCCCCCGTGATTTTCGACTTCGCAAACCTTAAGTACAATGGTGGCATCAATACTGGTTTCCTGCCAACGGATGGGTTTGCCTGCTCCGGTGGCGACCTGTGCAGTTCAACTATTGCAACATCGCTGAGCGGTGACCTTACTTTCACCAATGGCGGACTTACCGTACATGCGCAAGGTACCTACGATGGCAAAGCCTTTGGCTATAAAGCAGCGGTTGTTCAGGATCACGAAAATGGCTACAACGGAAAGCTTTCCGGAAGGGATGCAATAGGTGCTGGCCTGGGTGTTTACCACAAGAACAACGATAACAGTGACGATAACATAACTTCCAAAGAAACGCTTTGGCTGCATTTCGATCAGGTAGTTTCGTTGTCTTCGGTCGGTTTGCGCTCGGAAGGACACAATACAACCGGCTGGGATCGTGGTGCAACCTTTAAATACGGATTCGACAATTCGACCTGGACCGAAGGCTTGCTGCCGCGCTACGTAGGCCAATTCGACTTGAGTCACACGGGTCAGGATTTCTACTTTCGATTCGGCGGCGACAAAGCAGATCAATTCTATATCAGCTCATTAACCGTATCAGCTGTTCCGGAACCGGAAACATACGCCATGTTATTGGCTGGTCTCGGCTTGCTGGGTTTCATGGCACGCCGCAGAAAAGAATCAGCAACATAATTTAGACGTTGACGTTGACGTTGACGTTGACGTAAACTCAAATTAGTCATGATGTTGATGTTGTAAAGGGCACTTTTAAAAAATTATATTTGAGGGAAATATTATGAAAATTCAGAAATTAACAATTTTATCAGCAGTTGTAATGAGTGTTTTGCTGCGCCTGCATTTGCTGCCGTTGGCGATACTGCTACTTACGAGTTCAATTTGCCTTCCACTGCGGTGGCTTCACAGACTCCGCCTTATCCCCTGGTTGCTTCACTCACCTTAACCGAAGTTTTTGGCGGTGTTGACTTCGTGCTGACCCCGAATTGGGGCGGCTCCTCGGGCTTTAGTGCGAGCTCACATATAGAGCGCCTCGATTATGTCTACCAAGGGCCAGCAAGTCCGACAATCACGTGGCTTTCAGGAGCTCCGATTGGTGGATCCTCGTACGAAACCAATCAGAATAATTTGGATAGCGGCTATAAGACAGATGATGAACACATCATTATTGATTTTTACACCGCTAACGATGCTAACCGGTTTGACAATGATTACCTATTCAGTAGCTGGAATGTATCCGGTGCGGGCCTGACGGATTTCACCGGGACACAAGCAACTAGCGACCCTAAACCGTCGCCAATCTTCGGTGTTATTTCGGTGACTGGTTATTCCCTTGATGGTATACAGCCAACACCTTCGAACTGGGTAACCTCACCAGTATCAGCCGTTCCAGAACCGGAAACATATGCCATGTTATTGGCTGGCCTGGGCTTGCTGGGTTTCATGGCACATCGCAGAAAAGAATCAGCAGTTTAATTGGGACTTAGACTTAATCCAGAACGGGAGCTTAGGCTCCCGTTTTTTGTTTCTTGGGTTGTCGATCAGTAGCCGGAATTCACCACTTCCAGCGCCAGCTCTTTCCGGCTACCAAACCCATTACTAATAATTTACAATGGAATAGTAATTTTTCCGTGACCCGTTCTGATGATGCCAGCGGGCGAATCTTCAGCGCTGTTTAACAGGTTCCTGACAAAATAAGTCATTAAAATATCAAGCCTTTGTACCCATGATTAAGCTATTAATGATTTTTATATTATCTTTCGCCAGTTACAACACAGTGGCAGCATGGACTTTTCTGTACCCGGCCGCTGAGGGTGGCTATTACATGGATCTGACTTCTATCCGTAAGGATGAAAATTCTGTAAAGGTGTGGACTTTGATTGACATAACACAACAGGAAATACAGGAAAGGGGAATATATTCACTGAAAATGCGAACCGAGTTTAACTGCAAGGACGAAACATTCAGAATTCTTGATTCAATAACCTATAGCGGACCCATGGGAATGTCCTCAGCAATAGCTTCCAGCGCGCAAGACAAAAATATTGAGACATTTGAAGCAATAGCGCCGCATACAATGACACAAAAATTATTCAATACCGCTTGCACCCCAATCAATTACAACACCAGGGCAGAATGGACTAAAGTGATCGAGGTTGAAGATAACTTCTCTGGTTATGCCGATCTCTCTTCTGTTTACGAGTCAGAAAACAGGGTCAGGATCTGGTTTTTAGGCGATTTTATAACGCCACAGGAGACTGTTTTTCTAATGCCACAAGGCTCCAGCGAATTTTTATACAATCTGGACAAAACGTATTTATCTGAAAAAACGCTTAGTGAGTTTGATTGCAAGTCAAAAACCATGCGAGAGCTTGCCAATTTAACCTTCAGCAATAACATGGGAGAAGGCAAGCTTATTGCAGCAAATTTCGATAATAATCTTGCAAGTTGGGGAACAATAAATTCGGACAGTATCGGTAAAATCTTATGGGAATTGGTCTGCCGGAGAAAATAACGAGTAAGGTTAGATTGTGATCGCGAGCGAGCCACAATCTGAACCGTTTGTTGGACAAGCCCGGGGGGCTGCCATGATCCTGCTTGTTACGGAAATATCTCTGATCGGTGCGGTGGCATCGGTCCATGCACGTCATACCCCAAATCCCACCGCAAAAGTTGCCATTGCAGCAACTTATTCTGCTCAACCTGCCATTCTTGATGCGTTTTCACCTGATTTCACCTTTGCAGGGCGAGGCCCGTGCCTGCCGAGTCCGGCAGGTTGACGGTGTGTGTTGCGTTACGTGGCCATCTCCTGTTTGACGCAAGAGTCCGTAATCGGTGGGTGAATATTTTGATACGGGTACGGACAATCTTCATCACCCGCCACAACATTTGCATCGTATCACCGGGCGTGGTTGCGGGGGAGCACGACACGTTTGATCAGTTGCCAGGGATCAGTTTGCTGTTGGGATGCAGAAAGCCGAAGTTGCGGGCGCGGCGATAACCTTGGGCAAATGTGTTGCAGGATCAGGCGCAGAATGCCACGCCGCTGAGAGTGGGTCATCTTGCGGGTTTCGCTGTTCTGGTAGCGGAACGGACGTTGCCATCGCGGTTTGCAACGATGTTCTTCTCGGGCAATACCCGCGATACAAATACCGTCCCAGATACACCAATGCCTTCTGCCCCGAACCCACCGCTTTGCAATCCACCACCCATTTTTCTGGATATTGCCTGGGCAGTTTAATCCCGCCTGTTTGATGCCCGCCAGCATTTTGGCCCGGAACACTCTCGCCAGCGCTTTGTGGTCAAACAGATAACCTCGTCTTTATTGCGCCACAGACGCCGTTTGTTGTCGAACGCGGCGGATGGCATCACCAGGTACATGCGGGGATAATCCAGCCGCGGTTGTGGGTGTGCAGCACCGTTACAGCACCCGTGGTGCCGCGCAGTTTTCGTCATTCCGGCGAAGGTGCTACGGTCTCCACACTGGGGTGATCAAGTCACATCACGCTGATGCTGCCAGCAAGCTTACGAACCGGGCGGCAGTGAACGTCACCAGAAGTAATTGCCGGGAATCGCTTTGCAACGCTGGTCTATCCAGCGTTGCGACTCGTGCGCCTGGGTGCGGGCAATGGCGATGTCACAGGAGTGCGGCAGATAGCTTTGTTCCTGACAGTCACCGCAGGCAAGTTGTATCTTGTGGCTCAGCTGCTGCGACAAATTCAAGGCACTCAACGCCGCCAATTGGCGGAACAAGCGATGGCCATGTTGCGCGATAAGCTCGGCTGCATAGTTGTCAACAATGTGCCAGCCGGATCATGGACGTTCCAGCCGATTGATATCTGACCTATCAGCGCATTGATGCGGTCTGCGGCATTATCTTTGGTATGGTCGGAGGTGGGTGTAACGGATGGTGGTGAGGATGGATTGATGCCCGAGGATTTTTGCACTTCCAGCAGGTCGACGCCTGCTTCGATCAGGTGGGTGGCAGGAATGGCGCAAACGTGGGCGTATTTTAAACCGCAATCGCGGGTGACCAGGCGCAAGGTCTGGATGCCACCACGATCCAGCGGGGTGGTGGCCAGGTGGGCTTTTTTGAGTCCGCACTTACGGTTAGGAAGAGCAATGCGGGGTTGCGGTGGGTCTGCCAGAAACGGCGCAATATCGCAAGGTGTTCTCCGGCAACGGGACAAAGCGGTCTCGATTGCCTTTGGCGTTTCGCACTTGCACCCGCATCGGTCCGCATCAATATCCCCGATTTGCAAACGCAAGCCTTCACCCAGCCGTAAACCCAGGCTGTACAGGGTAAAGAAAACACGCGATAACTAAGCGCCCAGGTCATGAATATCTGTTGGGCCTGTGGCACGGTAATAATATCCGCGTGTGTGTGACGGCGGTTTGCAGATCCGGCCCGGCCAGGTTTATTCAATACTTGGGCGTAATAAAACTTCAGCCCGTACAGGTCATGTTTGAGCGAACTCCAGAGAGTGAATCGACGATATGGACGAAATAATCGGTTAACTGAAGGGTCAAATCATCAATCCGATAATCAAAATATTCCCCGCTCGACGTACGCGTGAATACAGTGCGATGGTTTTTGCTGCATCCTGCAACTTCAACCGATTGACAGTTGATAATTGCACGCAAATTGCGCTGGAAATTTGATGTCATTACGATTCATCCTCATGGTAAAGTACAAAAAAATCCCTTTCGGGGTGAGGATGAATTATGTTATTAAAACTGGTTGCTGAGGGGTGTTTCTCCGCGATAGCGGCTTCGTTCAACCCTATGCTCAAGTGTGCGCAGTCAGATCAAATCACAAACAGTCTGCGGGTAGTTGCGGCTCATGCTACTTCAGGCAATAAATGAACACCCTCGATACCTTCCAGTTTGCCTTCCGTTCATTGACGGCGCATCGTTTGCGCACCCTGTTATCGGCATCGGGGATTGCCATTGGCATTGCTGCGGTGATTCTTCTGACTGCTATCGGTGACGGTGTTCAGCGTTTCGTATTATCGGAATTCACCCAGTTTGGCACCAATATCGTCACAATTACCCCGGGGAAAATCAATACCCATGGCGGCTCATTGGGTGCCATCGGCAGCGCACGGTTATTAACGATAGACGACGCCATTGCGCTAAAACAAAGCCGCTATGCGGAATATACCAATGCCAGCGTGGTCGGCAATGCGGAAATCCGCGCACAGGGCCGCAGCAGACGGGTTACCGCGTATGGCCAGGGACCTGATTTCGCCCGGGCTTTCAATATGCAAATCGCTACCGGGCAATTCCTGCCGGATGATGATCCACGCAATCCACGCGCGTATGTCGTGCTGGGCGCCAAAGTACGCGCTGAATTGTTTGGCGACACCAATCCACTCGGCGCTTTGCTGCAAGTCGGCGGGTCTCGCTTTCGCGTAATCGGCGTAATGGCATCTAAAGGTAATGTGCTCGGATTTGATCTGGACGATACGGTTTTTATGCCCACAGCCCGTGCATTAGAAGTATTTAACCGGCAAGGTGTAATGGAAATCAATTTCTCCTATTTCCCCGACGCGCCGGTACAAGCGGTAGTCAACGACATTCAACGCATCCTGGTCGCACGGCATGGCCGCGAGGATTTCACCGTCAAGCAGCAACAGCAAATGCTCAATACGTTATCTACGGTTCTGAGTGTATTAAAGTTCGCCGTTGCCGCGCTTGGCGGCATTTCATTACTGGTCGGCGCAGTCGGCATGGTCACGCTGATGCATATCGCGGTTTCCGAACGCGTATCAGAAATCGGCCTGCTCACTGCATTAGGCGCGACACGCGCCCGCATCCGTATTTTATTTTTGCTGGAATCGATCGCCCTTTCCACCCTCGGCGGTCTGGCAGGATTGATCATCGGAACCGGCACCGCATGGCTGCTCAAACTTCTGATTAGCGGTTTGCCAGTGAATATCCCGTGGGACTTTGTATTCGGTGCGCTGTTTTTGTCCCTGCTGATCGGTCTCGCCGCCGGCGTCATACCGGCAATGCGCGCTGCAAAACTGAATCCGGTAGATGCTTTACGCACGGATTAGAAAGACGTTTATCTGGCCGCACGTGCTTAAAGATATGAATTCTTACCCCGGCACCACTGTCCCGCCATTGTAAAAGATGCCTCCACTTCGTACGCTTTCGATTGATATATAATCTGAACACACTTTACTCGCAGAATAGCATCGCATATCAGAATGCAGATTGAGCATGAAAAACACTATAAAGTTTTGTGGTCTTGTAATGCTGGCAAATATTTGTATTGTTTCATGCTATGCAGAAAATAAAAGCGACCACAGAATCAAAACTGCTGATGGTAATTTTGAGATAGGACTCAACGGTCGTGGGCATTTGGATGTACATTCACTCTATCCAGATCAAGCAAATCCGGATTACCCTCCATTCGGCAGTCAGCTTCTAAGTAGTAATGATCGAGATGGGTTTAATTGGCGCAGAACTTATGCCTCGCTGACAGGAAAAGTTTATGGCGTCAATTTCAAATTTGAGAATGACTTTGCGGTTAATGCTACCACCCCGTTTCCACATAGCCTCCGTGAAGCCTGGGTATCCACAAAACTAGGCCCGGGCCAGATCACACTCGGTCAATTCAAGGCTTATCGAGGCATGGAAGAATTAACCAGCTCCAATGAACTCACGCTCATGGAGCGCCCATCCACTTCATCTACCGGAATATATACCGGACGACAATTTTTAACCGGAATCGGTTACAAGGCAATGATCAGGGATAATATTGGCATTGGCGCCGATGTCATGAGTCTTTCTCATTTTGGTTTGCCTATTGATGGTATAACTTACGGTGGTCGGGCTGTTTGGCTGCCCATCAATAAAGAAGGCAACATTCTGCACCTCGGATTCTCTATCAGCAGAGATACTGCCAATAAAGATTCTCTGTCTGCCAATATAGTGGATATTTATGGTGGACGTTTGGGAATAAATAAATCTTTGGGGATAGCAGGGGCAAGTTCTGGCGCACCTAATAGTAATAGCCAATCTACCTTTTCTACCGAAGCAGCGTATTCTATCGGGCCGTTAACTCTTCAAGGTGAATATGCGATATCAAATCTTGACAATACACATCAAGTAAATGGAAACATAAAGGATTCTACGATTCATGCCTTCTATGTGCAGGGAAGCTGGTTTATGACCGGCGAGAATGCGGTTTATAGGAAGGATCGTGGCGCTTTTGGCAAACCCCAGCCTGGCGGTAAATGGGGTGCGCTAGAAATTGCCGGACGCTATGATCTTGCTGAAAACATTAATCAAAATCTCACTGCAGATCCGTGCAAAACAGGCACTTCAAAATGTCAGGTTCAAGTAATCACATTGGGAGTCAATTGGTACCCTTATCAGGGTATCCGTTTTATGCTGAACTATTACCTTACCGATGCCATGATTGGAAATGCGGGCTTAGGCACACTAACACGAAAAGATAGCTTGTCTGTTCTTTCTGTCCGTACCCAAATAAGTTTTTAATTCAAGAAGTGCGCTAAAATGAACACGAAAACTTTCTTCTATTTACCAACGAATCGATTGAGGGAACAACTTATGCGTATTTTTCTCGCTTTGATCATAACTTTTCTGATTAATCCCGCTTTTGCCTGCAACAGCGCCCTGCTGGATCATGATTTTCGCAAACTTGCGGCGCCGGATACTGTGAATTTATGTGAAGCCTACTCTGGCAAAGTGCTGCTTGTCGTCAATACGGCGAGTAAATGCGGCTATACGCCGCAATATGAAGGATTGGAACAGTTACACGAAAAATATCAACAAAAGGGGCTTGTCGTATTGGGCTTCCCGTCGAATGACTTTATGGGACAGGAACCGGGAACTGAAGCGGAAATACAGGATTTCTGCCGCCTGACCTACGACGTCAAATTTCCGATGTTTGAGAAAACACCGGTAAAAAAAGAACATGCGCACCCTTTCTATGTGCAATTGGCCAAACTATCAGGCACCTACCCCACATGGAATTTCCAGAAATACCTGATTGGCCGAGACGGCAAGCTCATTACGCAATTCAGTCCGCACACCAAACCGTTTGACCCGGCGATTGTGACAGCCATCGAACAAGCTTTGCAAAATTGATGCGATAAAAATTCTTTCAAACACAGCGAACCTTCGCATGTCGTGTTGGAAAAAATCGGGTAGCACCAGAACTGAGCCGGCTTTCAAATCTATCATTCTCAATGAATTGCAGATTCCCGGCTCATTCCCACCTTGCTTGGCTCTTGGAATGTCCTGACAAAGGAATTGAGGTTAAAAGATATTTTATCGTTCACTGCGTATTTTTCTTTTCCTTGAACGGCGAAGTCCCTCTGCCCTTCACAAATACCATTGTGAAATGCACGCAACCGCCAAGAACCGCCACGACAATACGGTTCAGATATACAAGAAAAGCCAGCAATACCGCATCTGATGCCGGTGTTCCGATCATTGCAAATAACCAGACAAGCACCCCTTCTCTGACGCCTACGCCCCCAAGCGATATGGGCAGTACCGTCGACAAATACACCAGCGGCACAACGAAAAGATAGAACGATATGGGAACATCTATCTGGAGAAGTGAGCCAAAATAATAAAATATCCAAATTTCGCTGGCTTGAAAGGCGGTACTCAGCAACAGGGTTTTCAGCGCCAGCGAAATCGGGAAGGATTTCATCAGCACGACGAACTGCCGCACAATAGCGCCAACCTTGGTGGAATATCCGGCAACAGATCCAAGGCGCCCCAGGTGACTTGTTCCCAGGAGCGTTGCCAGAAGCACGAGCAAAATACCTGCTACGACTGCGGGCGAGATCAGCAGGACATGGTTTCCCACTTCGTGTCCTAACGACGACGAAATCGCGAGCGCCCCGATTGCCCCAATGATCGCAACGCCAAACAAGCCAAACCCGCGCTCTATGATCACTGTGGTCAGAATCGCAGTGGTAGCCGCGCCAGTTTTGGACTGACACATAGCGATTCTAACCACGTCTCCACCAAGAACGCCGGGAAGCGCGACGCCATAGGATGTGCCGGTCAAATAGAAATAGAACGCATCGAATCTGCTGATTTTTACTCTAAAGAACTGCAGAATCATTCGCCAGCGTTCGGCTGCCAGACTGAGACCAATCAGTAATACCACAGGACCAGACCACATTTCATGGATAACGCCCGACTCGACGAGCATACGCACCGAATTCCACTCTATGAGTTGAACCAGATAGTAAAGTAGTGAAACGGAAAGGATTGCCTGGAAAACGCGGATCCATACCGTTCTCGAAATTCTCATACTGAGAATCTCACGACCCGGTCACCAGCTTCTTAGACGATCGGTGTTTGAATGGGGAGAAAGAACGCCGAAATGATCACGATTTTTTTCCACTCCATTCCGACCATTTCACTTGCACCAGAAGCGCTATTGTTTCCGCATCAAATACGGCGTTGATTATTCGTGGGGAGTTCCCCCGGCAACCATGCCGGGAGGCATGTCGCCCGGCCCGTGCTTGAAAGAGGTGATTGCATCTGTCGATTCGGATGTGGTGTTTGAGGTGAATGAAATCGACGCGCGAAAAGTTGCCGCCGATAACATTTGCTCCAAGCGTGGCGCGTTAAATACGAGGCCGGCATGAATGGTCGATAACGGGCCAATTATGCCATCAACTGGCTGATATTCCATAATATTTCGCAGTGTTTTTGTCTTCAAGCATTCTGGCGATATCGTTTGCTGCCGATGCGAAGCTCCATTCAGGGCTCCATGAAAAGCATTCGCGGAAGCGGCTGCTGTCCATGAGTGAATACTCGTTGACATCCTTCCGGCTTTTCTTCTTGATAATGCCATCCTGCCGTCCGAATGCGTGGTAGATGGCTTGTGCCATGTCCTCCAGACTGACAACTTCCCCGGAACCAAGATTGTAGATTCCGCTGACAGGTTGCAACAGCACCCTCTCGATGGCGCGGATCAGGTCCCTGATATAGATATATTCCCTGCGGATGCCCTTGACGCTGAGGGTAATCGGCTTTCCGTGATAGGCATTGCGGATAAAGTTCGTTACGACGTTGCTCTGGTATTCTCCAAGCCCGAAAACTTGCGCGATGCGTAGTGTGCTGATGCAAAGCCCGCGCCTGACGAAAAAGCCCGCTGTTGCTTCGGCGTGCAGTTTTGCGAGTGCATACAGGCTGTTCGGTTCAGGTGGCGTAGTCTCCAACCACGGGACAGGCGCCGTCCCGTAAACACCTCGGGTCGATGCCTGCACGACGTGGTTTACACCGCAGTCTTCCGCGGCCTGGAGCAAACGGTAATCAAGTTGACCATTCTCAAGCAAATTTGCATTCTCGCCAGCATATGTTCTTTGAGCCGACAGGTGGATTACGGCACTGCAACCCTGCAGGAGCTGGCGTAGTTCTTCGAGTGAATAGTCGGTGCGGATGCAGGATAGGGCTGGATCTGTGCAGTGGATTGCCTGGCGCGTTAGTGCCAGCACTTCATGTCCACCCTTGAGTGCAAGGGTCAGGTGCCTCCCGATAAAGCCGGCGGCGCCAGTAATGGCAATCTTCATCCCTTTTTGTCCTCGACTATAATTTGATAGCCACATTTCTCCATATATCCGTTCATGCGCCTGATCTTCTCGCCTGGGGTGTAATACCAAGCCACGTGCTGCGCACCCGGATGTTCGCTGATTTGTACGAAGAGCTCATCCGGTGGCTGGCAGAAAAACTCGAGCATGCCTGCATTCACGCTGAGTTCGTCCGGGAACGTGACAGGCAGTCCTTGCAATTGGGAAATAACACATTGGAGCAGGTCGACTCCGGTGGCTAACTTGATGAGTTGCCACATATGACATCCGTCGAGTCTGGGGGTTACTTCAATCAGATAAGGTGTGTCGCCACGCATCTTGATCTGAAAATAGACAGGGCCGTTCTCGATGCCGAGCGCCGCAGCAGTTGCCTTTACGAGTCGCTTCACGTTGAATACTGCACCTTCCGAGAGTGAAGCGGGGAGGAAATGTTTATGGATAATGCCACCGTCGAACTGCGGCCATGCTTCCCGGTCCGAGGGAAGAAAGAACTTCATCTCTCGGTTGACCATGTAGCCATTTACGGAGATCTCCTGCCCGACGATTTTCTCTTCGAGAATGGCTTTGCCAATCCTGGAGTAACCAACGGCGATGTCGAATGCCCGGGGGATTTCGGCACGGTCTGTGATCATTTGGACCCCGCGTTGCCCTTGGCTATCAACCGGTTTGATCATGGCCGGAAGCGGAACAGTTGTTTCCTGCTGCGGGTCTGACAGTACCTCGAATGCAACGGCGCCATAGGTATCCCTGAGCAGGGAGCGCAGCTTTGCCTTGTTGGCGCATGTCGTCGCAGCCGCATAACTCGCCAGGGTTGGCAAGCCAAGCTTCTCAGCGACGTAGGTTAGAGTCGGCATTGCGATGTCCGACCCCACCGAATATATGTAATCAATGCCTTGTTGCATGGAATAAGCCAGTACCGCGTCCTTGTCCGCGATGTCGATCATCGAGAAACAATCAACATAGCGCAATCCAGGACCATCTGAGCTGTAGCTGAGCGCGTGAACCTCAAAATGTCCGGAAAGTCTCTCAATCAGGTCGAGTTGCGCATCCCCGATGCCAAGCACCAGGAATTTCTTCTTCATGAAAATGATCGATTCATATTAAGGACTCTCCCGATTTACGAGTTCGTGATGGCCAATCTTGTCTCTCACGAAATATTGCGGCATGTAGTTGACCCTCTGCAGGATTCGAATAAGATATTCCCCAAGGATCGAGAAAGCGAAGAAATTGAAGCCGGACAGGAAAAGCAGCAGCAGGGTTGTCGTTGTCCATCCCGGCACCTCAATTTCACCTGTGAGATAGCGCACCAGCAAGGCTGCTGCCAGGACGATACTGCTCAGCACGCCGATACCGCCGATCATCCCGGAGTATTCTTAGCGGCAACATGGAATAGCCGAGTAAATTGCTCATTGTCATGGATAGTAGCTTGGTCAGAGTATAACCGCTTCGTCCACCGTGCCGTGGTGAATGTAGAACTGTGGTATTGACTATCCGGCTCGTCACTGAACTGAACAGCATGCCCAGGGCTGGATTCAGTGTCCTCATATTGAGAACAGCGTTAACGACAGGGCGACGGATCGCCCTGAAACTGGTGAATCGCAAGTCTTTGTCGCGATTGAGCATATAGGCGTTCACTGTGTGGATTGCCTGGCTTCCCAGCCTTCGAAACCAGTTGTGTTGCTTCATTAACGGCACACCCATTACCAGATCTATCTCGGGAGCAAGTGCGTCGAGCAGTTTCGGTATCTCTTCGGGAGGATTTTGCAAGTCGTCGTCTATGGTAATAACGATCTCGCCTTGTGCATGAGCCATTCCGCATAGCGTTGCACTGCTTTGTCCTGAGTTTCGCATGAGCTGAATAGCAGTTACTCGGGTATCCTGACGGGCAAGATTTTGCAGAACGTTCCAAGTGTTCCCCGGACCACAATCATCGACATAAACGACTCTCATAGTCAGCATTCAGTGAGGCCATAACTGAGGACAGACGAGAATTAAGCTCCGGAATAATTTTCTCGGAACCAAATACCGGAACAATTACACTATATTTCAATTTCACTCAATCCTTAATGAGGGATTTTCAAAAATGCCAGACCCCTTCTCCAGAAATGACCTATTTAAAGTAGCATCGAATCGCTCCATCATGTCAAATCAGTAGTGCCCGGAGATTCGGGAATTGCCACATGATAACTGATCGAACGACCATTACCAAACGGCATTCTTTGCACTGACAAAGGATTCGGATTTCACAAAATTCGTGACTAATCTGCAGAAAAAGTTTGAGGTTTCAATCACACCCCGGTTAAAACAGGACTTATCCGGCGCTCTCGCTGGCATTCTCCGGTTCATTTTCACGATACACCCAGGCCATAAAACAATTGGTAGCCCAACGCCAACATCACCGAGCCCAAAAACAAGCCGATAATACCACCCGTCGCCATGCCGCCTAACGCGCCCAATAGAATGACCGGCATTGGGGCATCAACGCCACGGCCTAACACCAGGGGTTTGAGGATATTATCCAGCATACCGGCAACGAAGGCATAAACGGCAAACATCACCGCCACTGCGGTGGAATCATTGGTATAAAACACATAAACGATGGCTGGCAGCGAGACCAGTCCGACAGGGATCTGCGCAATGCCAAACACCAGGACCAACAAGGCCCAGATACCGGCGGCAGGAATGCCCACCAAGATAAAACCCGCCCCCAGTAAAAGCGCCTGCAGGCAGGCAATGCCGATGACCCCCTGCGCCACGGCGCGGATGGTCGCGATCGAGAGCGCGACCAAAGCATCCCCCTTCTCGGTTCCGGCTATCCGCCCGGCAATCGCCTTGGCCGCCGCATGGCCTGATACGTTGTAGGCCATCCATACCCCGGCAAGTATCAGTGCAATCAGAAACATCAAAATGCCTGTGCCAGCGCTGGCGGCATAGCCCAGCAGTTGTTTAGTGATTACGGCGATTTTGGGTTCATATTTCGTCACGACAGCCCCTAAATCCGTATGCGCAGCCGACCATAGCGCATATAACTTCTCTCCCACAAACGGCCATCCAGCGATGGATTCACTGGGCACAGGCACTTGCAAAGCGCCACTTTGGATTTGTTTCACCAGATGGGTTGTTGAATCCGCAAAGGAAAAGATCAATAATGTGGCGGGGGTTAATACGCTCAGCAGTATTGCCAGAACCAAAATCGTTGCGGCACGGCCATCCCTGCCGCCTATCCTGCGGGCGATCAACGCATGCAGGGGATACATGGCTACGGCCAATATTACCGACCATAACATCAAGCCGATAAATGGTTTGAATATTTGATAGCAATAAACTACCAAAAAGAAGATTAATCCGACGCGAATGAATAAATCGATCATTCTGCGCGAAATCAGCTTATCGAGGTCCTTTTCGGATAACGGATTCATTTTTGATGTTCATCAGTTTCTCTCCTGTTTTTCATTACGCAAGACATGCCACTTTTTGAAGTTATAACTGGCCATTGAAATACTTACTGTGTTATCCGTCATCGGTCATTCAACACATTGATCCTCGCCTCGCATTCATCTTTGATTCAAGCACACTTGGTTTCGGCTTTCCAACAATATTCACGGCCATTGACCCAGCCGGATTGTTCGGCCTTTAGTCGTTTTTTCTGCGACTGGGATGTGTATAAATAGCGAAGTAATAATATACCACTCAAGCACACTAAATTTTCGGCGATGACGGAATTAACATGTGCCATCCCGCTGCCAGCAGTCTGATACATTTAGCATCAAGTGAAAGGTAAAGAGGATTTATTTAATGGAACCATCGGCAAAGATTTGACGTGCAGTGATAGTCAAAAGCAGAAGTGAATCGAATTAGCGTGTAAGAAACTTCTCGGGTCGGGTCATGCCTTGAACTGCTATTTTGATCTGGTGACAGAAAGCGTTTATTTACCTATTCGCCAGGAAATGTCCGTTACCAGGAGCCTGTCGGGCTTAAGGTCAATCTACTGCACCAATGGGAAAACGGTTCATATTTCCTCAAATTTTCATCGCATAGCCTCGCTATGCGCTTCTAAATTGAGAAAATTTGCAATCGTTCTCCCACTTGTCTCGCTGCGATTGCTTAAGCCCGACAGGCTCCTGGAAAAACCAATGATTATTTGATTCCGTATTGCGCGCGATAACGCTCCACTGCACGGAGATGAGGTTCGAGTTCTCGATGATTCTGTAAATATTCAACCAAATCATCCAGATTGATAATAGAAGTCACCGAGAGGCCGTGCATTTTCTGCACTTCCTGTACTGCGGACAGCTCCCCAATGCCGCGTTCCATGCGATCGAGCGCAATGACAACACCACTGGGTGATGCCTCCCCCGATGTCTGAATCAGATCGACCGATTCGCGCACTGAAGTGCCTGCGGAAATGACATCATCGACAATCAGTACCCGTCCGCTCAGCGGAGCGCCAACCAGGACCCCTCCTTCGCCATGATCTTTCACTTCCTTACGGTTAAAACAAAAGGATAGTTATATCCCATGTCTGCCAGCGCGATGGCAATTGCGCTGACCAGAGGAATGCCTTTGTAGGCTGGGCCGAACAGCATATCAAAAGGAAGCGCTGCAGCAACAATCGCTTTGGCGTAAAATTGCCCGAGTCTGCCCAGCGAATTGCCATCGTTAAATAAGCCTGCATTAAAAAAATAAGGAGACATGCGCCCTGCTTTGGTTTTAAATTCACCGAAGCACAGAACCTTGCGTTCAATAGCGAACTGAATAAATTCCTGCCGGAAATCGGACATAAACTTGATCAACCCAGAAATAAAGATATGCAAATTATAACGCTTAACCTGAACGGCATTCGCGCAGCTGCAAAAAAAGGCTTTTTTGAATGGCTGGCCGCACAATCGGCTGATGTTGTATGTGTGCAGGAATTAAAAGCGCAATTGCCCGATCTTTCCGGTGATATGCTGTCACCCGGCAGTTATCACAGCTACTTTCATTTTGCCAGGCAAAAGGCTACAGCGGTGTCGGCATTTATTGCCGCAGCAAACCCGACAACATTATTGAAGGTGTCGGAATCGCTGAAATTGATGCCGAAGGCCGTTTTATTCAGACGGATTTTGGCAACCTGAGCATCATTTCACTCTACCTGCCATCCGGATCCAGCGGCGAGCACCGGCAAGCCGCGAAATTCTTTTTCATGGAAAAATTCTTTCCGGTACTAAAAACACTGATCGCCAGTGGCCGGGAAATTATTTTATGCGGCGACTGGAATATTGCACATAAGGAAATTGATCTGAAAAACTGGCGTTCAAATCAGAAAAATTCCGGTTTCCTGCCCGAGGAACGTACCTGGTTGTCCCATGTTTTGGATGACATCGGCTTTGTCGATGTATTCCGGCAGCTTAATCCGGAACCCGATCAATACACCTGGTGGTCCAATCGCGGACAAGCCTGGGCGAAGAACGTCGGTTGGCGGATTGATTATCAGATTGCTACACCAGCCATTGCACAAAAAGCGCGCAGTGCTTCAATTTATAAAACCGGGCGCTTCTCGGATCATGCTCCGTTGATTATCAACTACGATCATACCTTATGACATCCGCAGGATTTTCCGGTTGGTTGCAGGCACTGCGTGTCTATACACATCCCCGCGTACTGGGCATGCTGTCGCTGGGATTTTCTGCCGGTCTTCCGCTGTTGCTGATACTCGGCACGCTATCTTTCTGGTTGCGCGAAGCGGGCATCGACCGGACCACGATTGGGCATCTCAGTTGGATTGGCCTGGCGTACAGTTTTAAATGGCTGTGGTCGCCGCTGGTCGATCGGCTATCGCTGCCGCTGTTGACGCAACTGCTGGGACGGCGCCGTGCATGGTTGCTACTGTCACAAATTACCATTACCGTTGCATTGGTGGGCATGTCCAGCACTGACCCCATCGTGAATTTGACCCAAATGGTGTTTTTTGCGCTTGCCGTGGCCTTTGCTTCCGCCACACAGGATATTGCTCTCGACGCTTATCGTATCGAGGCGGTTGCGCCGGAACTGCAAGGCGCCATGGCTGCAACTTATCAGGCAGGTTATCGTGTCGCGATGATTCTGGCCTCAGCGGGTGTGCTGTGGATTGCAGCAGCAGTTGATCTCTCTGCTGACGCCTATGACCACGCACCGTGGCGCTTCGCTTATCTGGTGATGGCTGCGAGCATGGCTGTCGGCATCGTTACAACGCTGATTATTCGCGAACCGGATGTTCCCTACAGCAAACTCATTTCAGAAAACGAAGAAATTGCACAACAGGCCGTCGCACACTGGAACCTCCCTCCGCGCATCAAGGCAATGTTGATATGGCTGTACGGTGCGCTGATTGCCCCTTTTCGCGACTTTATCGTACGCCATGGCCGGCATGCATTATTGATATTAGGCTTGATTGCCATCTACCGTATCTCCGATGTGGTGATGGGCGTGATGAGTAATCCGTTTTACGTGGACATGGGTTATAGCAAAGATGAAGTGGCTACGATTTCAAAAGTGTATGGTGTGATCATGACCATCGTCGGCGCAGCTATAGGTGGTGTGCTGACCGTAAAAATCGGCATCATGCGCACGCTGTTCCTGGGTGCGGTGCTATCCGCCGCGACCAACTTGTTATTTGTCTGGTTGGCAGGACGCGGCCACGATGTGAGCGGATTGGTTTTTACTATTTCGGCGGATAATCTTTCTGCCGGTATCGCTTCCTGCGCTTTCATTGCTTACTTATCCGGCTTGACTAATTCCGCCTACTCGGCCACGCAATATGCATTATTCAGTTCAGTGATGTTATTGCTTCCTAAATTTATCGCCGGTTTCAGCGGACAGTTTGTCGATGCTTACGGCTATGAAAATTTCTTCATCGCCACGGCGCTACTGGGTCTTCCCGTCTTGGTATTAGTTTGGCTTGCCGGACAGGCAAAATTTGAAACCCCCGCCAAATAATCATCCATGCAGCACTATTTAGAAAAAACTCCTGAAGCTGAATACCAAGCCCTAATGCGAGCTGGTGAACTAAAACCGGATGCAGATCAGGCCAGAGCAGTTGCCGCACTGGAGCGACTGCACCGCGAGCTGATCGATTACCCGGCAATCAGCAATAAAAGTGATGGATTCACGAACAAAAACTGGTGGTTTGCCCGTTTCCTGCGCTGGCCGGGTAGTGACAAGGCTGCCCCGAAAGGCATCTATCTCCATGGCGGCCCAGGTCGCGGCAAGTCTATGCTGATGGATTTGTTTTATTCAGTCGCTCCCATAACATCAAAGCGACGGATACATTTCCATGAATTCATGCTGGACATCCATGCCCGTCTCAAGAAATGGCATGATCGGTCAGTACGAAAACAACGTGGCGGGCGTGCTGATGAAGATGACCCGATGCCATCCATCGCACGGCAAATAGCCGGTGAAACAACATTGTTATGTTTTGACGAATTACAAGTCACTGACATTGCCGATGCCATGGTTCTGACACGATTGTTCAAGGAATTGTTCGCCCGAGGGGTGATTGTGGTCGCCACATCCAACCGGCCGCCCGATGATCTTTACAAGCATGGCCTGAATCGCCAGCGCTTCCAGCCTTTCATTGCAAAAATAAAGGAACAGCTCGAAATCATTCCGCTTGAAGGCCCGGTCGATTATCGCTACAACCGTTTGAAGGGTGTAGAAACCTATTATTTTCCGATTAATGAAAAAACCACCGCCCAATTATCGGCAGCTTTTTTCCGTCTGACCGACCGCAGTGTGGAAAACCGGGCGAAAGTTCCCAGCGAAACGTTGAGTGTGCAAGGACGCACACTTTTTGTGCCCAAAGCGGCACGCGGAGTTGCTGTTTTCTCGTTTAAACGCCTGTGTGCAAATCCATTGGGGCCAGCAGACTACCTCGCCATCGCCAGAGCCTATCATACCGTCATCATGGTCGCGATCCCGCAATTCAGCAGAGAAAACAGCGATGAGGCCAAGCGCTTTGTGACTTTTATCGATGCGCTCTACGAAAATGGCGTCAAATTCCTATGCTCGGCCGCCGTACCTCCCCAATCACTCTATACCGAAGGCGAAGTCAGTTTTGAATTTGAACGCACGATTTCGCGTTTGATGGAAATGCAATCGGAAAGCTATCTGGCAAGCGGTCATTGCAGAACTGTTGCGGTTTAGATAGATCAATGTTGTGAATTTTCATCCGGCACAAAAAGCATCAGTCGTATCTGTAAATTTTTGCTCCTCAGATTTTCCAACGAGTAAGGTTAGATTGTGATCGCGAAGCGAGCCACAATCTGAACCGTTTGTTGGACAAGCCCGGTGGGGCTGCCATGATCCTGCTTGTTATGGAAATATCTCTCTGATCGGTGCGGTGGCATCGGGTCCTAGCACGTCATACCCCAAATCCCACCGCCAAAAGTTGCCATTGCAGCAACTTATTCTGCTCAACCTGCCATTCTTGATGCGTTTTCACCTGATTTCACCCTTTTGCAGGGCGAGTGCGCCCGTGCCTGCCGAGTCCGGCAGGTTGACGGTGTGTGTTGCGTTACGTGGCCATCTCCCTGTTTGACGCAAGAGTCCGTAATCGGTGGGTGAATATTTTGATACGGGTACGGACAATCTTCATCACCCGCCACAACATTTGCATCGTATCACCGGGCGTGGTTGCGGTGGGGAGCACGACACGTTTGATCAGTTGCACCAGTGGGATCAGTTTGCTGTTGGGATGCAGAAAGCCGAAGTTGCGGGCGCGGCGATAACCTTTGGGCAAATGTGTTGCAGGATCAGGCGCAGGAATGCCACGCCGCTGAGAGTGCGGGTTTCCATCTTGCGGGTTTCGCTGTTCTGGTAGCGGAACGTGACGTTGCCATCGCGGTTTGCAACGATGTTCTTCTCGGGCAATACCCCGCGATACAAATACCGTCCCAGATACACCAATGCCTTCTGCCCCGAACCCACCGCTTTGCAATCCACCACCCATTTTTCTGGATATTGCCTGGGCAGTTTTAATCCCGCCTGTTTGATGCCCGCCAGCATTTTGGCCCGGAACACTCTCGCCAGCGCTTTGTGGTCAAACAGATAACCTCCGTCTTTATTGCGCCACAGACGCCGTTTGTTGTCGAACGCGGCGGATGGCATCACCAAGTGTACATGCGGGTGATAATCCAGCCGGCGGTTGTGGGTGTGCAGCACCGTTACAGCACCCGTGGTGCCGCGCAGTTTTCTGTCATTCCGGCTGAAGGTGCTGACGGTCTCCCACGCACTGCGGGTGATCAAGTCACCCATCACGCGCTGATGCTGCCAGGCAAGCTTACGGAACTGGGCGGGCAAGGTGAACGTCACCATGAAGTAATTGCCGGAATCAGCTTGCAACTGCTGGTCTATCCAGCGTTGCGACTCGTGCGCCTGGCAGTGCGGGCAATGGCGATGTCCACAGGAGTGCGGCAGATAGCTTTGTTCCTGACAGTCATCACAGGCAAGTTGTATCTTGTGGCTCATGCTGCTGCGACAAATTCGAAAGGCACTCAACGCCGCCAATTGGCTGGGTAAAGCTGATGGCCATGTTGCGCGATAAGCTCGGCTGCATAGTTGTCAACAATGTGTGCCAGCCGGATCATTGGACGTTCCCCCAGCCGATTGATATCTGACCTATCAGCGCATTGATGCGGTCTGCGGCATTATCTTTGGTATGGTCGGTGAGGTGGGTGTAACGGATGGTGGTGAGGATGGATTGATGCCGAGGATTCTTTTGCACTTCCAGCAGGTCGACGCCTGCTTCGATCAGGTGGGTGGCATAGGAATGGCGCAAACTGTGTGGCGTAATTCTTTTTTAAACCGCAATCGCGGGTGACCTGGCGCAGAGGTGGTCTGGATGCCACCACGATCCAGCGGGGTGGTGGCCAGGTGGGCTTTTTGAGTCCGCACTTACGGTTAGGAAGAGCAATGCGGGGTTGCGGTGGGTCTGCCAGAAACGGCGCAATATCTGCAAGTGTTCTCCGGCAACGGGACAAAGCGGTCTCGATTGCCTTTGGCGTTTCGCACTTGCACCCGCATCCGGTCCGCATCAATATCCCCGATTTGCAAACGCAAGCCTTCACCCAGCCGTAAACCCAGGCTGTACAGGGTAAAGAAAACACGCGATAACTAAGCGCCCACGTGGTCACGAATATCTGTTGGGCCTGTGGCACGGTAATAATATCCGGCAGTGTGTGTGACTTGGGCGGTTTGACCAGATCCGCGCCCGGCCAGGGTTTATTCAATACTTGGGCGTAATAAAACTTCAGCCCGTACAGGTCATGTTTGAGCGAACTCCAGGAGAGTGAATCGACGATATGGACGAAATAATCGGTTAACTGAAGCCGGGTCAAATCATCAATCCGATAATCAAAATATTCCCCGGCTCGACGTACGCCGTGTGAATACAGTGCGATGGTTTTTGGCTGCATCCCGTGCAACTTCAACCGATTGAGCAGACATTGATAATTGCACGCAAATTGCGCTGGAAATTCCCTGACTGAGACAAATCCCTTGTGGAATCAAGAGACAAGTGAGGGCGTGTGCAATTCATGCAATATCCGGGTTAGCAATCAAATAAAACTCGGTTGATAATATGAAACCGGGCAGACTGAAAATCACCCCTTAATGTGTGATTTTTTTCAGAAAAGATTTAGAAAGTTATTCGGTATTGCGTTTGGAATGTGTTAGCTCAGAAATTATCTTTCTAACTGCGAGACGAACTGGTAATATTTTTCTGAAACTCTTCCAGATCAAAAAAGATAGCTCTAACTGTCCAGTTTCCATTTGGTTGAAGTTCTTTGGTAGTCTTTGCACCCTCACTCTGAAAGTCATTTACTACTTCATCAACTTCATCATCTGGAATATCTGTTAACGCACGTTCTTTTTGCATAGGTAACATAGATAACTCCTAGGTTTAAAGTTCAAGATCTGCTACAGCCTTTTTTCGAGCTTCAGCGAACGCTTTGTTTCTCAGGAAAAATGTTATTGATTCTGGATCAATACCGCTCATTTTTAACCATTGCTTCAATCGATTTTCGTTAAGTCTATTTACAACCCCGTTAGGTTTCCAGAATTTTCTGAGTAGCTCGATTTCACTTGTTTCCGGTGTGAAGCCTCCGCGCAGCTCATCAAAGAAATGACGTTCGTCTTTAAAATCACTTGGTGCATACAAAACCTTGTGATTGAAATTGAGAGTGATGAAAAAACATACTACCAAAAAAACTGGAAAAAACATAACGTACCAAACAAAAGTACTTTGCACCGCACCAGTAAGTACAGGTAAAACCGCAGTTGCAGCCATTTCCGCGAGACCAGCAAAAATGGCTATCATAGTAAGTGGATTTTTCATTTGCTGAAGTGATTCTTTGATTATCATATTTCAATAGCCCTTATATTCAGCACCTAACGCAACAGATAAATATCTATGTCTAATCACTTGCAATTTGTCAAAATTAACTATCTCAATCTTAATCTTTATTAAACAATAAAGTAAGAAGATAATACAACAATCAACTAAACAACCACCGGCTAATGCCGGTGGTTGTTTAGGGGGCGTTAACAATTAAGCCAGCCATATCATCGAGCTAGCCAAATATAGCATGGCTTGATAGTTTCGTTTTAATCGTTCATACCGTGTTGCAATTCGGCGAAATTGCTTAAGCTTCTGAAACAGGCGTTCGACCAGGTTTCGTTCTTTATAAATTTCTCGATCATACTCCCGCTGAACTATACGGTTTTGTCGAGGAGGAATTACCGCTACTGCACCTGACGCTTCAATGTTATTAATAAGCTCGTCACCGTCATAGCCTTTGTCCGCCAAAATATAATCGGCGTGAATCTGCTCAATCAGTGCGTTTGCCTGGCCGTACTCGAGGCTTGTCCTTCTGTCAGTCGCAGTCTAACAGGATTGCCCAGAGCATCAACTGCTGCATGTATTTTGGTACTCAGACCGCCTCTTGATTTTCCAACCGCCTCTTCCTGTTGTTTTTTTGGGGGGAGCACCATGCTGATGCAGTCGAACAATCGAACCGTCGATCATTAAATATTCAAAGTCGCTGGCCTCTGATAAGGTCTTGAATATCGCTTCCCAACGGCCCTTTTAGACCATCGATTATAACGTGTGTACACGGTATGCCAGCTCCCCAGAGCTTCTGGCAGATCGCGCCATGGTGCGCCTGTGCGGCAAACCCACAGTACGGCTTCCAGGAACAAGCGGTTATTTCTCCCTGTTACCCCCGCAATCACTGGGTTTGCCCGACAACAAGGGTTCTATTCGTTTCCACTGCTCATCAATCAACACATTCCTGATCATCATTAATTCACCTTCATATTCAATCTATTGGTAAATTATTGCAGAAATTACGTTAATTGTTAACGCCCCCTAGTCATTCGCTTATTCCTAACGATAAACTTTCAAAAAATTACAGCATTCATTTATGATATAAGTAATCAATTGTAATTAATGCGACATCACTCACTGCCACAGTATTTATTTTCCCGACCATGCCCTTTAGCCCAATTATTCTGTGGACAGATGCGCTCATTTATTTATTTGTCGCTATCGTACTTTTTTTTATTGGGTATGTAAGGCATCACGAGCACCTGCTGACGCCATGGAAACGCGTCGGGCACAGCGCCAGCGGTATGTCTGCCCTCACTTTTCTGATTTTTTTCCTGGTTATTGGGTTACTGGATACCGTTCATTTCCGCCCAGTCCTTGACCATAAAACCAATGACGGGGGAAAAATCTACAGTGTTGAAGTGTTGAGCCTGCTGGATATCGTGGTGACACCGCTGCGAACTCACGTCGAAAAAACTTATTCGGCACCGCTGGCATCACATCTTTACGCAAAAGAAACCATTGAGCTTCCGGATGGCAGGCAAGTTCGCGACTTCGCACGGCTTGAATATGGCGGTGCGCACCTGCAAAACCCGGAAACGGAACACATCAGTGATATTGCATGGCGCTGCGTGACAGGCCTGGCATATGGCTTATTGGTTTGGGGTATGCTGGTTGCCTGTTTGTGCATGCTTCTGGCGCGTCGTAACCAGAAAAGCTTTCAGCATAACCTGTCTGCCATTTGGCGCCGCACCACAGAGATTCCCTGGTATGCCATATTAATCACACTGTTGATCCTGCTGATGATAATTGGCTGTGTATCACATTGGCAACGCATTATCACGTTCTGGGCACCGATAAAGTTGGTCAGGATATCTTGTATCAGTCACTTAAAGCATCCGCGTTGCGCTGGTCATCGGCACCTTAACCACACTGATCATGTTACCGTTCGCGTTGCTGCTGGGGATTATGGCGGGTTATTTCAGCGGTTGGATCGATGATGTTATTCAGTATATCTACACCACATTGAATTCCATTCCGAGCGTTTTACTGATCGCAGCCGCAGTATTGATGATGCAGGTGTATATCGAAACGCACCCGGAAATATTCGAGACGATTGCCTCACGAGCGGATCTGCGCTTATTGTTCCTGTGCATCATTCTTGGGATTACCAGCTGGACCGGTTTATGCCGCTTGTTGCGCGGCGAGACGATGAAATTGCGTGAATTGGAATATATCCAGGCCGCCCATGCATTTGGCGTTTCGCATTGGCGCATCATCAGCCGCCATATTTTGCCGAATGTGATGCACATCGTGTTGATTGCAACCGTGATGGATTTCAGCGGTCTGGTTCTGGCGGAAGCTGTTTTATCGTATGTCGGGGTCGGTGTTGATCCCTCCACGATCAGCTTTGGCACGATGATTAACGCGGCGCGTCTGGAAATGGCGCGTGAACCAATGGTTTGGTGGGCATTGATGGCGGCATTTGGTTTCATGTTCACATTGGTACTGAGCGCCAATCTCTTTGCGGATGCGGTACAAAATGCACTCGACCCGCGCACCCGGATATTGAAACAGAGAAACAGTTTTTTTCATCGTCCAAAAAAGAAAGAAGCTATTCCGTTCAATAAGACATCGGAAGTAACCACGCCGTCAGGATCGTCTCATCACTCATGAAAACCTTACTGGACATAGAAAATCTTGAACCCTGCTGCACACCGGAAATGCACCGGTGCGTGCGGTCGATGGATTGACCCTGAAAATTTTACAAGGCGAAACGTTTGCCTTATTGGGTGAATCCGGGTGCGGAAAATCGATGACAGCGCTGTCGATTATGCGCTTGCTGCCCGATGCCGGTGAAATTATTGCAGGCCAGATCAAAATTGATGGCACGGATTTGCTGCAATTACCTGAAACCGAAATGCGCAAAATCCGTGGAAAGCGCATCAGCATGATTTTTCAGGAACCGATGTTGAGCCTGAACCCGGTTCTGACCATCGCCGAGCAAATTGCTGAAGTATTGAAACAGCATCTTAATCTGTCCCGGCAAGCCGCTAATTTGCGCATCCAAGAATTGCTGGAACAAGTTGGCATACCGGATGCGCCGCGCCGCATGCATGAATACCCGTTCCAGTTTTCCGGCGGGATGAAACAGCGTGCGATGATTGCTATGGCGCTTGCCGGTGAACCTGAATTGCTCATTGCGGACGAACCGACGACCGCACTGGATGTCACCATACAAGCACAAGTACTGGATCTGATGCGACAGATCCAGCAACGCAAGAACATGGCGATCTTACTGATCACCCATGACTTGGGGGTGGTGGCCGAAATGGCGCAACGTGTCGCCGTGATGTATGCGGGAGAAATTGTCGAGCTGGCAACCCGGGATGATTTCTTTAATCAGCCCGCTCACCCTTATTCACAGCAGTTATTTGCTTCCTTGCCCGGAAAACAAAAACGCGATCAAGCATTAGCCGTCATTAATGGCAATGTGCCGCCCTTATCGCAACAGTTTGCAGGTTGCCGTTTCGTCGATCGCTGCAATCAAGCGCTGGCATTGTGTCATGACACCATTCCGCAGTGGCATCCGGTTTCCGGTCAACATCAGGTTCGCTGTCATTTATTTAACAAGGATTTCGTGTGCATTTCCAGTAATTCACTGGTAAACAACGCTAATCCGGAAGCAGTAAACAATACGCAAACCGAGTCCGTCGCAGCAGAAACCCTGTTGTTACAGATAACCGATCTGAAAGTGCATTTTCCGATTCGCAAAGGATTATTCAAACGCGTAGTCGGTCATGTCAAAGCAGTCGACGGAGTGTCGCTGAAAATTGCTGCCGGTAAAACTTTGGCGCTCGTCGGTGAGTCTGGTTGCGGCAAAACCACGATCGGTAAAAGCATTTTGCAATTGATTCAACCCACTGCCGGTAGCGTGCGCTTCAAAGATCAGGAATTGGTCGCGTTAGGCAGAAGCCAATTGCGGCAAATCCGCTCGCAGTTTCAGATCATTTTTCAAGACCCCTACTCTTCGCTCAATCCGCGCATGCGCATTTTTGAAATTCTGCAAGAAGGCATGAATGCATTGCATGTCGAAAAAATTAATCACACGGACGCCAATAATCAATCACCTCCCCTTTCCAGAGAAAAAGAAATTGATGCATTATTGCAACGTGTTGGATTGCCCGCTGATGTAAAATGGCGGTTTCCACATGAATTTTCCGGTGGTCAGCGGCAACGTATCGCGATTGCCCGCGCTTTGGCTGTTAACCCCCAACTGCTGATTTGTGATGAACCGACCAGCGCTCTGGACGTATCCGTTCAGGCGCAAATTTTGAATCTGCTCAAATCGCTGCAAAATAATTTAGGACTTGCATTTTTGTTTATTACCCACAATATCGCTGTTGTAGAATATTTGGCCGATGAGGTTGCTGTGATGTATCTGGGGCGGATCGTTGAACATGGACACATTGATGAAGTGATCGGTTGCCCCAAGCACCCTTACACTCAGGCACTGCTGTCGTCTGTTCCGCAGATCAAATCTAACCCTGACCGGCAAATCATCCATTTAAAAGGAGATTTGCCTTCGCCAGCCACGCCGCCTTCCGGTTGTCATTTTCATCCACGTTGCCCAAGAGCCATGTCTATTTGTCGAGAATCCTATCCGCCAGTCAGTTCATTCAGTGCAACGCATACTGCCCATTGTTTTCTTTATCCACAGGAACAAGGTTCTGAAAATTATGAGCATTAATAATGAAGTGGCGCGCCGCCGCACTTTCGCCATTATTTCACACCCGGATGCGGGCAAAACAACGCTGACCGAAAAACTGCTGATGTATGCCGGCGCCATTCATATTGCCGGCAGCGTTAAAGCACGCAAAGCGAGCCGTCATGCTACTTCAGACTGGATGGAAATTGAAAAGCAACGCGGGATTTCGGTTGCCAGTTCAGTCATGCAAATGGAATATCGCGATTGCGTCATCAATTTGCTCGACACCCCCGGTCACCAGGATTTCTCGGAAGACACCTATCGCGTACTCACCGCCGTCGATGCGGCATTGATGGTAATCGATGCCGCCAATGGCGTGGAAGCGCAAACTTTACGCTTGCTGGAAGTTTGCCGCGCACGCAATACGCCGATTGTTACTTTCGTCAATAAAATGGACCGCGAAGTGCGCGAACCGCTGGATCTGATCGATGAGATTGAACGTACGCTCGGAATGTCTACGATTCCCTTTACCTGGCCGGTCGGTATGGGAAAGAATTTCCACGGTGTATGCGACCTGCAAAATAATTGCATGCGCTTATTCCAGCCAGGATCTGATCGGATCGGCAATGAAGAGGAAGTGATCACTAATTTTGATGACCCGAAAATGCGTAAACGCTTTGGTACCGATCTGTCTGCCGCCTTGCAAGCCATCGATTTAATCAAGGGCGCCTCACCCGCTTTCGATCACCAGGAATTCCTCGCCGGCAAACAGACTCCGGTTTTCTTCGGCTCCGCGATCAATAACTTTGGTGTCCGGGAAATCCTTGATGCCCTGGTTGATCTGGCACCGTCACCCGAATCACGGTATGCCATACAGCGTGAGGTGCTACCGGATGAAAAGAAATTTTCCGGTATGGTATTTAAAATTCAAGCCAATATGAATCTGGCGCACCGCGACCGCATTGCATTCGTGCGGGTTTGTTCCGGTCACTTCAAGCGCGGCATGAATTTAAAAGTAGCGCGCAGTGGCAAAGATATCCGCACCAGCACGGTGGTATCCTTTTTATCCCAGCGCCGCGATATTCTAGAAGAAGCCTATCCCGGTGACATCATCGGCATACCCAATCATGGCACGCTGCAACTGGGTGATACCTTAACCGAAGGTGAAGTTCTGCAATTTACCGGATTGCCTTTTTTTGCACCGGAGATTTTCCGTACCGTGGAAATTGCTGATCCAATGCGCAGCAAGCAACTCAAATTAGGCTTGACACAACTGGGTGAAGAAGGCGCTATTCAAGTATTCCGGCCGCATTTGGGCAATGCCCTATTGCTCGGCGCTGTCGGTACATTGCAATTTGAAGTGGTGACGCATCGCCTGCAACATGAATACGCGGTAGCTGCCCGTATTGCGCCTGCCAAATATCAGTTGGCCCGATGGATCACCTGCGAAGACCCACGCGAATTGCAGCGGTTTATTGAAGCAAACTCCCATCGCATCGCCTACGATGCGGTGGATGCACCGACCTTCCTGGCGTCTTTCGGCGCGGAACTGAGTGTTGCGCAGGAAAACTGGCCTGCCATTCGTTTTCATAAATTACGTGAGCATGCCGGCCTGGTTTTTCAGAATCATATGAATGGATAATGACAAAACATGGTGAGATGGACACGGCTTTTTATATTACTGATCCTTCTAACTTCCTCGGCACTGGCCGGTGATTTAACCCATCCAGCTACTGAAGAATCATCCGGTTTGTTGTCATCGGCGACATGCCTTATACCGATATGGAATATGCCCTGCTGGAGCATCCCGATGGCGCAATCGCCAAAGCCATTAAAGCGCTCAATCCTTCGGTGCTGATTCATCTGGGAGATTTCAAGAAAAGCCGGTTAAGCTGTAGCGATGAATTATATAAAGTCAATTACCGGCAGATCGCGCATCTCAATCCGCATAAAACAGTGTTTACGCCTGGCGATAATGATTGGACAGATTGTGATCGGTTCATGCTATCCACGCGTCATGACGAACTGGAACGGCTCGATTATTTGCGCCAGCTTTTCTTCCATCAGGACCCTCAGCAATTAACGAAAGACATTCCAGGTCTTATCCGGCAGGAAGGTTTTATTGAAAATGCGTTCTGGAGAATTGGACCAATCGTTTTCGCTACACTGCATATTCCCGGCACCAATAATGGCAGAAAGGAAATTCTTCGCAGTGACGTCCAGGCTGCATTGGATGAAGCGGATTATCGCGACCAATCCAATGAGAAATGGCTGCAGCAATTATTTGCAGCGGCAGAATCCGCACAGGCGGTAGTGATTGCCTTCCATGCAGACATGTTTGATTTCGATCATGACCAGCCTGCCTGCTCAGCCGAAAATCGCACTGATTGCGATGGTTACAGAATGCTGCGTGAGCTGATTAAAAACTATTCGCTGCAATTTAAGAAACCAGTTTTGGCGATTCACGGGGACACATTGCCTTATTGCCTGCATCAACCGTATACCCTAATTCCCAATCTCTGGCGGCTTAACGTGCCTGGGGATTACAAATACATCGACGCCAGCCAGATACTGTTTGATCCGGAAAACAAAGCGATGCCCTTTACAGTAACCGGCTTGCTCGACCAGAAACCTGCCCCGGCAGTTTGTGACGATAGTTTGTTCGGTTTATCCATTCCATCACCACTCTTGAAGTAGGAAGTGCTTCTATCATGATTTTCAGCATGACTGGCTATGCCATCGCAATCCAGGAAACGCCCCACGGATCTTTCAGCCTGGAAATACGTTCTGTCAATAACCGTTATTTGGATGTCCAGTTCCGCTTGCCGGATGATTTTCGCAAACAAGAACCGGCGATGCGGGAATTGCTGGCCACCCAACTCAGCCGCGGAAAAATCGAATGCCGCCTGAATTTTTTCCTTCCACCCAAACCGGACAGGATCAGCAACTGGATAACGCGTTATTAGAGAAATTGCTGCAACTGGAACAAACGATTAAAACTCGCCACCCTGCCGCGCCATCGTTAACCGTAGCGGAAATCCTGAAGTGGCCGGGCATGCTGGGGAACGACCATACTCCCATGGAAGAATCCGGAGAAATTGGCATAACGCTACTGCAAACCGCACTGGAGGACTTGAAGGCTGCCCGGATACGCGAAGGCGACAAACTGAAATCCATTTTATTGGAACGCCTCAACCAGATCCGTCAGCTCCTGATCGCCGCATCCCCGCGTATTCCAACGCTGATTGCCGCATTTGAAGAAAAACTGCGCATCCGCTTGGAAGAAATTCTCGGCACTCAGGAAGATGACCGCATCCACCAGGAAATCTCCCTGTTTGCCGGAAAAATTGACGTGGACGAAGAACTCTCCCGCCTGCAAGCACACCTGGATGAAGTGGAACGTATCCTGAATAAAGGCGGCTCCGTCGGTAAACGGCTGGATTTCATGATGCAGGAACTACACCGCGAGGCCAACACCATCGGCTCGAAATCGGTGGATCTGGAAATATCCCGGATTTCGATGGAACTCAAGGTGATTATTGAACAGATGCGCGAGCAGGTGCAGAATATTGAGTGAGAATTCTCATCGCAATAAGAATCAAGGAAAGATTATGGCCAAAGGCCCAAAGTTTACTCGTCACTTCATTCCTCTCATTGTGTCATTACGCGAAATGGGGGGTTCTGCTTCTGCATTTGAAGCAACAGATGCGGTCATTGAACTCGAAAAGATTCCAGAGAAGAATTGGAGAAGACCAACAAAAATGGCGGGTCTAATGTAAGAAACGCTATCGCTTGGGCCCGGCTGTATCTCGTCTATTCTGGGCACATTGATTCATCTGCACGCGGCGTCTGGCGTCTGACCGAGAAAGGACTCCAAGAAGACCTTTCAAAATTTGATCCGGTTGAACTATTTAAATCCGTTCAGCGCTCAAGAAAAAATGATAGCGAGGGCAATACCGCAAGCAAGACATCAACCGAGGCCGACGTCGATGTCGAGGAGAAGATTCTCGAATCCGAAGAAACACGGCTGTTGCCGGTTTTGAAGTCGCTAAGCCCAGAGGGTTTTGAGCGATTATGTCAGCGTTTGCTTCGTGAACACGGATTCCAAAACGTAAAGGTAACTGGCCGGTCTGGCGACGGTGGGATTGATGGTGAAGGCATTCTTGAGATCAATCCGCTCTTGAGTTTCAAGGTCATATTTCAGTGCAAGCGCTTTCAAGGCTCGGTCGGGTCGGGAATGATTCGAGATTTTCGCGGAGCCATGATAGGCCGAGCAGACAAAGGTATCTTTCTCACCACCGGAAGTTTCACCATGGACGCAAAGAAAGAAGCGGTGAGAGACGGCACCAATCCAATCGAGCTCGTTGACGGTGAAAAACTTGTGAAGATGTTTGAGCGCCTTGAACTGGGCCTCAAACCACGAACTGTATACGAAGTAGACCCCGAGTTCTTTAATGAATACAAATGAATCCGTCTAGCCCGCGTAGGGCGCAATCCATATTGTGCCGAATGAAAACGCTCGGTGCAATGCGCTTTGCTTATTGACACCCTACAATCCTTATTCACATGCATATCCCAACCGATAGAGAACCCACCCATCCCGGTGAAATGCTTCGTGCTGAATTCCTGGAACCAATGGGCATCAGCCAGAGGGAATTGGCGGAGGCTATCCATGTTCCGTATCAGCGTGTCAATGAACTGGTTAATCAAAAGCGTGGTGTTTCACCCAGCACGGCGCTGCGATTGGCGATTTTCAAGAAATTGGCCTGACAAGCGCACCTCCGTCTAACATCTGCATGTGTATTTATGCCAGCACGTCCAATGCAGGCGAATACACCATCCCCAAATCCCGTGCCACCGCTTCATGCGTCAACCGCCCGCGATAAACATTCAAGCCGTTACGCAAATGCGGATCATCAACCAGTGCTTTGCGATAGCCTTTATTGGCCAGCGCCAGAACAAACGGCAAGGTCGCGTTATTCAACGCAAAAGTGGAAGTGCGTGCGACTGCGCCGGGCATGTTGGAAACGCAGTAATGCACTACGCCATCAACGGTAAAAATTGGATCGGCCAGTGTGGTGGGTTTGGAGGTGGCAAGCAGCCGCCTTGGTCAATCGCAACATCGACCAACACAGCGCCGCGATTCATACGGCTAACCAGCTCACGACTGACCAGTTTGGGTGCCGCTCCACCTGGAACCAGTACAGCACCAATTACCAGATCTGCAGTTGAAACATATTCTTCCACTGCATCCACCGTAGAGAAAACGGTATTAATTCTCGAGCCGTACTGAAAGTCCAGTTGCTGCAAACGATGAATGGATTTATCCAGTACAGTCACATGCGCTTCCACGCCCATTGCCACACGCGCAGCATTGGTGCCGACGACGCCACCACCTATGACCACAACGCGCGCGGCAGGCACACCGGATACGCCGCCAAGCAACATGCCACGTCCTCCCTGATCCAGTTCCAGCGCATGGGCACCGGCCTGAATCGCCATACGACCGGCCACTTCGCTCATCGGCGCCAGTAACGGCAGGCCGCCGAAGTTATCGGTCACGGTTTCATAGGCAATGGCAATACAGCCGGAGTCCATCAGTCCTTTGGTTTGTATCGGATCAGGCGCCAGATGCAGATAAGTGAATAACACCTGCCCTTCGCGCAATAATGGAATCTCGGATGGTTGCGGTTCTTTAACTTTGACAATCAAATCGGCTCTGGCATAAATCTCCTGCGGTGTCTCAACGATCTCCGCACCTGCACTCAGATATTTGTCATCGTTTAAATCAATCTGAAATCCAGCATTCTTCTGTACCATCACCTGATGGCCATTCGCATTCAGCTCACGCACCGCTGTCGGCGTCAAACCCACACGGGATTCATGAATTTTAATTTCCTTAGGCACCCCGATGCGCATCTGTTCCTCCATTCCTATCCATTAAACAATTCCGCCATTGACGGCAATATCCTGCCCCGTGATCCAGCGTGCTTCGTCACTAACCAGAAACAACACAACCTGAGCGATATCATCGGTCTTACCAAGTCTTCCCAACGCTGCCATCGCCGCCATGCGTTCAATATCCGCTGCGGTTTTGCCTGAGCGGAACAGTTCCGTATCGACCGGACCCGGCGAAACGGTGTTTGCCGTGATGCCTCTTTTTCCCATCTCACGGGCGAAAATCCGCGTCAATTGCTCCACCGCGGCCTTGGTTGCGGCATACGCGCCATATTTCGGCAGCATCAGGCGCGTCACCGTACTCGAGATATTCACCACGCGCCCCTGATCGGCGAGTTTTGTTGCCGCTTCGCGCAGGGTATAAAAAACACTTTTGAAGTTCACATCAACGATACGGTCGAACTCATCATCCCGGATTTGGGCTATTTCCTTGAACAGCAGTATTCCTGCGTTGTTCACGAGAATGTCAATGTGATTATAGTGTTCGGCGGTCGATCAAATAACTTACGAAATCTCATTCGGATCACTCACATCGGCCTGCACTGCCTTGCACTCACCACCCGCTTCGAAAATTGCACGACAGACTTTGTCAGCGGCTGGTTTATTCTCCACATAATTGATGACTACTTTTACTCCGGCATTGGCCAAAGTGAGCGCTATTTCCGCGCCGATTCCTCTCGAAGATCCCGTTACGATGGCGACTTTCCCATGCAGCGATTTCATTAGAGGTCCCCGGAATCTTTATCTTTAGAGGGTAAAAAATTTACTCGGATACACCATGGCTTTTAAGTAATTTTACGATAGCCTGATGGTCTCTTTTTTCTGCCCAATTCAAGGCATTGTCACCCTGCTCATTTTTAATACTCGGATCTGCACCATTGTGAAGCAGTAATGAAACCGCATCAGAATGATTCCCGCGAACGGCCATCATCAGTGCAGTAGTTCCGTTATCTGAAGTCGAGTTAATGTCGACTTCCGCATTCAAAAGTAATCGAATAGTCTCCACATGCCCGCCTGAAGCGGCATACAGCAAAGGATTCCATCCGCCGTGATTAATCTCTGCCCCTTTTAAATATAACTGCTTCACCATTTCAGTCTGCCCCTGGTAGCTGGCCAACATAATTGCGGTTTCCCCAAATTTATTGCGAATATTCAGATTCGCACCGGCATCGATCAGGGACTGGGCCAATTTTAGATTACTGGTCTGTGCAGCAACCATGAGCGGCGTGTACCCTTCTGCATTCAGAACATCAGGATTAGCGCCTTTTTTAATTAATTCCGATGCTTGGGAGAAATTACCTTTGTCGATAGCCCAGAAAAAATCATCTTGAACGCCAGCAATGACTTTTATGGGTAAGAAAAAAATAATTATCGCAATTAAAACTGATAAAAATCGAGAATTAGTTGGCATGCAGTCCATTTCTGTTCACTCTGAATAGGTTAAAAAAATTATCAGTGGTTGCAACCGCAATTTCCTCTACTTTCATGGCGCGCAGTTTTGCTATCTCTACCGCCACATGCCGCACAAATGCGGGTTGGTTCAGCTTGCCCCGAAAAGGAACCGGCGCAAGATAGGGTGAATCTGTCTCAATCAGCATTCTATCCAATTGAATATTCTTAGCCACTTCTTTTAATGCCACGGCATTTTTGAATGTCACGATACCCGAGAATGAAATATAAAAATTCATTGCAATCGCTTGTTGCGCAACCTCCCAACTTTCAGTAAAGCAATGCATCACACCCCCCACTTCATCAGCCCTCTCTTCCTGCATAATCCGAAGCGTATCAGCAGCGGCTGAGCGTGTATGAATAATCAAGGGTTTTTTTGCTTTTCGTGCTGCACGAATATGTGGGCGGAAGCGATTTCGCTGCCATTCCAGATCTCCAGTCAGACGAAAATAATCCAGGCCAGTCTCACCAATGGCAATTACCTTGGGATGATTGGCGAGATCAGCTAATTCGTCAGCTTCTGGTTCTATCTGATCTTCATAATCCGGATGAACCCCAACAGAGGCGAATAAGTTTTCGTGCGCTTCCGCTAATGCCAGAACACGCGGGAAATGCGGCAAATTAACGCTGACACACAGTGCATGCGTTACCTGATTTTCTTGCATGTTAACTAGCAGCTCGTCCAGATCTTTGGCAAGATCCGGGAAGTCTAAATGGCAATGTGAATCTATAAACATAATTTTTAAGATAATCAGATTGTGCTGCGTAGTGCATCGGCCCAGCAATTGGGTGTTTGAAATAAACGAACTTGCTCAAGCTGCAGATGATTGCCATAGCTGTCCTGGTAAGCTTCATCTAAAATATCGAAAGCAATTAAAGCCAGATTCTCTGCCGTTGGTTGAACATCCAATACAACCGTTTTGTGACCTTCGATAGATTGCAGGAATTGCAATACCACCGTATCACCTGAATAAACCAGAAATGCATGATCCCATTGATCAACCAGCACGGATTTGGCAATACGCTTCACTTCTGAAAAATCCATAACCATGCCTTGCTCAGCAATGCCTTCGTCGGAGATAATGTTACCAGATAGTGTAATTTCGATCATATAGCGGTGGCCATGTAAATGACGGCATTGGCTGTTGTGCGTCGAAATGCGATGGCCAGCATCGAATTCCAGCTTGCGTGTGATTAACATACGTACAATTTTAATAGTGCGAAATAAATATGTGGAATTGTAACATTGCAATCCGATTCTAAACGATTGAATACGACTGACCACAGTCGTGATAGCGCCGGGCTCACTTACGTTTATCCTGTGATATCGCGGCGGGCTGGCGGCGTTTCAATCGGCATTAATCTCAATCCCAATAATGCCTGTAACTGGCGATGTGTTTATTGTCAGGTGCCGGATCTGAAACGTGGTTCAGCGCCACGGATTGACTTAAGCAAATTGGAAAGTGAATTGCGGTCTTTTCTGCATGAGTTGGTGGAAGGCGATTTCATGCAAAAGCATGTGCCGCCGGAAGCAAGAAAAATTCACGACATTGCCTTGTCGGGCAATGGTGAACCCACCAGTGCGAAAGAGTTTGAACAAGTCATCGAACTGATCGGCAGCATCCTGAAGAATTTTAAAGTGCTGAAAGATTTGAAACTTGTGTTGATTACTAATGGCAGCTTAATTTATCGACAATCGGTACAGGCTGGATTGGAACGGATGGCTCAGCTCAATGGAGAAATTTGGTTTAAATTTGATCGCGCACTCGCTGAAGAAAGGCAGCGTATCAATAATACAAGAATCAGTTTAAAGAAAATTCACCATCACCTGCAAATTGTCACCTCGCTCTGCCCCACCTGGCTGCAAACCTGTGTGTTCGAAATAAATGGAAAACCACCTGATGAACTGGAAGCCAATGCTTATCTGAAGTTTATCAAAGGCCTGAAAGATGAAGGGTTACCGCTTGAAGGTATCTTATTGTACGGGATCGCTCGTCCATCATTACAGCCTGAAGCACCACAACTATCTCAAGTAAATGAATCCTGGTTAATTGCTCATGGTGAAAAAATAAAAGCACTCGGCCTGACGGTTAAGCTTAATCCTTAATCATCTCAACCATCACTTAGATTCCCGAAAAATAACCATCAAGACTTCTCTGTCACTAATTTGCAACACAATATATCTTCTTGATATTGATTGATACCTGGCATTTATATCGCTGATACTTATTGTGTTTGGGTATAACCCATTAAAGAATTGGATTTTTGTCAGGATAAAAACTGTTAAAGATATTCACTTTGCGCTTTAACCTAAATTGTTATCGCTTATAATAAGCGACTTAGATTATTCAAGAAAACAATGTCATACCATTAAAAAGTATTTTTCAAGAAAAATAAGCTGGATTTCTTTTTTAATACAGCATGGCTCTAGGTTTTTAATGTCAACGTTCATACCACAGGAGTTTCGTAATGAATTCATCAAGCATTTTTCCTTTTTCAGCAAAGCTTTTCGCTGATTTAAAAGTGCATTGGGTAAAAAACTCGCGGCAACGGCTACTTAAAGTCAGTTTATGCGGTTTAGGAATGATGTGTCTGGTTTCTCAGGCGCATGCCACGAATCCAGCTCCTGCCTCGGCGCAGGCTCCAGCAACTACAAATCCACCGGCTATTGCTGCAACAGCCGCTGACAAACCGGCCACTGGCGCTTTTGATATGTCAAAAGTTCCACCAGTCACCGCGCCATCGCGCCCCGGTTTATTTATGTTGCCACCAACCGGACCCGGTTATTACTCACTCTTG
Source organism: Nitrosomonas sp. (assembly GCA_016721865.1). GTDB lineage: Bacteria > Pseudomonadota > Gammaproteobacteria > Burkholderiales > Nitrosomonadaceae > Nitrosomonas. The sequence goes on from JADKHF010000049.1 coordinate 61,696, forward strand.
GATCTGATTACCGGAAATAAGCGCGAAAAACCACCTGTTGCGCCTTATGCGCCATTTGCACTGCTGACTACTCCCGCATCCGATATTGACTTTCGTTATCTGGATAATCCTGAGCATGAGAAAGATATTTTTGACCCCCTTAAAAGAATACGCTTAAGCAATGATTGGATGCTATCTTTTGGGGGGCAATTCTGGCACCGTTACACACACGAAACGGATAGTCGCTTAAATGCAGCCGGCACTAACAATGATTTTCATTTGTTACGTACACGATTCCATGCAGATTTATGGTATCAGGATAAGGTACGTTTATTTGCGGAATTTATTGATGCGCGAATACTCGGTGCTGACCTGCCTCCACTCGCAACAGACAGAAACCATACAGATATGCTCAATCTGTTTACCGATATAAAACTGGCCAATGTCAATAATGGTCCTGTTTATGCTCGGGTAGGACGGCAAGAGTTACTGTATGGCTCTCAAAGATTGATCTCTACATTGGATTGGGTTAATACACGAAGGACCTTTCAAGGCGTAAAAACTTTCTGGCGTACACCAACCTGGGATCTTGATGCATTTTGGGTACGCCCGATGATTACTGAAAAAAGTAATTTTGATAATTGGGATACGCAACAGAATTTTTATGGGCTTTGGGGTACCAATAAATATAAACCGGGTCATTTAGTTGATCTCTATTTTCTGAGTCTGGATAACAATAGAGACCTTACTGCGCAAGCCGTCAGGCAAGCAAATATTCTGCAAGGAAACTCAAATCTCCATACCTTGGGTGGGCGACTTGTTGGAAACATAGACAATTTCCTGTATGAACTGGAAGGTATGTATCAGTTTGGTGAACGATCCAATTTGGATATTTCCGCGTTTGCAGTAGCCACTGGTGTGGGTTATCGCTTCCCCTTGCCGATGAACCCACAAGGTTGGATACGCTATGATTTTGCGTCAGGTGATGGAAACCCCAACGATGGAAACAGCAATACATTCAATCAGCTCTTTCCTTTTGGCCACTACTATATGGGTTACATGGATCGTGTAGGACGTCAAAATATACATGACATCAATGCGCAATTTACCTTGCACCCAATGCCATGGTTTACATTTATTTCCCAGTATCACAGATTCTATCTGGCAAATAACCGTGATTATTTGTATAACGCTGCTGGCGCAGCCACACTGAGAGATCCTACAGGCCAATCAGGCAGCCATGTCGGAGATGAGATAGATTTCCGTGCAAACTTCCATGTCAATCGCCATCAGGATGTGCTTGTTGGTTATTCAAAACTGTTCAGCGGTGGTTTTATAGAAAAACAAAGGCCGGGAATTAATGCCGATCTCTTCTATGTTCAGTACAATATCCGCTTTTAGGTTTGTTTATCTGAATTAAACAGCAATACAAAACGACAACGGCAGCTGATCAGGCTGCTGCGTTGGTCGTTTAAAGCACTTCGCAGTTTGTTATTGCTCTTTACTGACATCCCGACACTGGCAGACCAATTGGCTAACGGACCTTCGTCCTGCAATGCGCCGTCTGCTTTCTTCATGTAGTACATGATTATCCGCCGAGGAAACGCCCAGATAGCTATCGGTCTTTGAATAATACCGATAACTGAAGAAACTCGAAACCGCTGTAGCAGCACCCGATGGAGCAAACTGGTCAGGGTATTTACCTTCCGCCCAGGCAAGGAAGCATTCAACGTTCGCCGCTGATGACTGGTGGATGAATTTATTGACAATGGTACGGCCGCCTGAAATGACCAGGCTTGGATATTCCAATATTTTAAATTTCTCAAATGGATTTCCTCGCACCGCAATAACATCGGCTGGTGCGCCAGGTGTCAAAGTACCCAGTGGAGCCAGGCCCAGATGTTCTCCGGCTTTTGAAGTCGCTGCCTTGAATACATTGACAACATCGGCAAAATCAATGGAAGCGCCGCTGGTTAAGTGCAGCATCATATGAAACTCTTCCCCGTTAATCCCCCAGGGAACATTATCGTGTCCAATTTCCGATCCGTAGATAAATTTGGCGCCTTTGCTTGCCAAACTCATCGTGTTGGAATGAATACCCTTTTTCGTAGCAGTATCCACACAGGAAGAAAGCGTATCAATCGTGGTTACAAAAGTAACCCCTTGATCGACTGCGCGCTGCAACAGGCTTTCATTGATTTCGGCACACGGAATATGCGCAAATTCATCAACTCCGGCATCAAGCGCCCGCTCAAACCCGGTATTTTCACCCGCATGCACAATGACCCGCTTACCCAACGCATGGGCTTTAGCCACAATCGCGGTCGCAATGTCTTGTGAAAGCATAGGCCATGGCGTAGCAGGCGGTGCTTGACCATCGTGCGGCTGCATCCACGGCGCGCCGGTTTCGCCACCGGGTTCCAGAGCATCTTGATGCCGTTGCCCCGCTTGCGACAAGATCCGCGACAACTCTTTCAGCTTTGGCAGTTGATGTAACCGGAATGCCAATTTTATCATAGCCACCATCGCCGCCTCCAAATATATTCAGCGGATATCCACCAACCGCCTGGATAATCGGTCCCACACTCAACAACCGCAGCGTACCTTGGCCTCCTTCAGGTGCCTTTATAGGCCCGCCGGTATCCTGCACAGTGGTTATTCCATGTTCCAGTACCGCATTCTTATCGACATTCTGGAATGTAATATGCGCATGGGATTCGATAAATCCCGGCAGAATCGTTGCGTCATCCAGATTGATCTGGTTGGCACATAGCCCGCTTAACTCCGCCAAAGTACCCACTTTTGCAATTTTGTCTGCCTCAATAAGTACGGCCATGTTTTCCTGCGGAAAATTGATGCCATCAAATAATCGCGCTGCTGCCAGTATTTGGCAATCCGGAAGCCACGGTATGTGCGTGTTCGATCCACTGTGATCTTCGCCTTCATGCCCAAAGGCATTGAAACTGATTACCTGCAATAATATCATTGCAATCAGCAACTTAATCTTGTTAAAGTTGTGGTTTTTTTATTCATTTTTAGAATATTTCCTCTTGGATAGTTTTTTTATGCAAAAATTTCCATTTTGATTAGAAACAAGTGCGATAAAAACAGCGCGTTAAGTGTTCATGCGGAATACACAGTACACAGGCAGCAGCTAAACAGTATAGAGACAGGCATTACTCTGGGAATGCGACAAATTGTCACACCCTGGAGAAATCCAAAAGTCGCGAGAGGAATAAACTCGCGCTGCTGCGGTTTCTGATGAAATCACCTGAAGTATTCGGCTTCGAGAAAAATGGTGAAATTAGAAGTGCCCTAAAATCGTTGCAACTGCAATCGGTTCCAGTGCGATGAAAAGTGTGTGTTAGAGAGAGTCCGAGGATGAAAATTTTCTTAAGCGGTAGGCATTGTAGAAGCGGGAATCCTGTATCAGGCACAGGAGATAACTAGCCAATACAAGTTCCCGCTATTGCAAGTAACAATCCGAGAGCTGTTTTACAGAACTAACTGTTCAATGACTAATTCCGTCTGCGTCGGGCGCTGAAACCCAGCAAACCTAAACCTGCCAGCAGCATCGCGTAGGTTTCTGGCTCTGGCACGACCGAGACAATGCCCAGAACGCCGTAGGTTGCGTCACCGCCAGGTCCCCAGCTATTGAAACCAGTGTCTTGGGTAAAATCCGTTCCGCCCACAAATATCGAGTAATCACCGGCCAGGAGGTGGAAGATATGTGTAACCGAGCCATCAGAAACGCCGTCGCCGCCGCTGATTCCGCCAATAGTGCCGTCATAAGCGTGACCGATATACTGGAAGAAGCTTTCGGGCAATATACCGGGGCCATCGGGACCTGTTTTACCAGGATTAGCAACGGTAGGGCCATCCACCCATACACCTCCTTCATAGGTCCAGCTATTGTTGGTAATGGACCAGTCACCCAACGTTCTGAATGAACCTTCGGTAAGACCAACGCCACCACTATCCCGTTCGCGTATGTATACCGACCCAGGTGCGCCATCATGGTCGGCTTGCCCGCCGGTTCCTGTTGAACCATGAGCGAGTCCCTTATAGAGGGAGAAGCCGGGGGTTAAGGCATTGGTCACAGAAGTGGTCGCAATACTGTACGTATCGCCTTTAAACGTGATGCTGACATCCAGTTCATCAGTCAAGGTGAAACGGTAAGCCCGCAATTTGTGGAGTCGCCCCAGTTGCCATCGGTGCCATCGACCCAACCGAAATTGCCAGTAGCGGCGCTATTTGTACGTGTTGCCGTATCTCCGACAGTAGAAAATGTGCCAAAATTACGGCCGGTTGGAGCATTGGCACCGTAGCCGATATGCGCCATGGCAGGCAGCGATGTCATGCCAGCGAGCAATAGTACATATTTGAATGTATTTTTCATAAAAAGACCTCTATAAATCATTTTTTTATTAAAAAAGTGCAAAAGTATTTTTGCACCGTCTTGTGTGTCAGAGCGCATTAATTACGCCCAACACGGCATTAGTTTCTATCAGGATGATCAGTGCGTCAATGCGACTAATTGTCGCACCTCATTGATTATAAAGTGTTTTAATAGAATAGGTAGAAACCCGGTTAAGAAGTATTTTCTTAACCGGGGAAATTAGGTGATTGAAAAAGAAGAAAGTAAATTTCTTTTAGAAAAGCAGGAAAAATATCTGTTTTTAATTCACGATCTCATCAACTATTATAAATTCCGATCAAAGGGTTGCACCGGTTGTGTTCTTCCCTCTGCCCCGACCGCTGGAATCAACAGGAACTCATCCTTCCCAAGCACTTCGTCAATAGAACTGGTCTCAGTAATTGCCACGCAATGTGGCCATACCACCGTTGTGCATGTAAGGCCCTGTCAGTTCGATATTCTTTAATGTCGGAATTTTGTATGAACCCTTGGCGGCACTCAAGAATCGCCTTCTATCCGGTTTCTTCATCTCCGCGAAAACTGCAGCAACCGTTGGAATAAATGTGGCATCCGGATTAAAGCAATCAGCGGTGCTCTGACTTTGCTGTTGTATCCCATCAGCACGTGTAAACAGCAATGGATGCGGCGTATCACTATCTGTTGCAATGGGTGTATCCAGATCACAGGGCCGCACATCTGCCACAAAGGGATCAACAACCGCGCCTGTATCACCTGCCAGAAGCCGCATATATTGATCGGAGAACGATAACGGATTGCCAAATGGATCGGTATCGACCAAACCAATGTCGTTTTCTACTGGCGTCACACCGGTGCCGGTAAAGCCCGTATCAAAAAACATCTTGCCTGCGGTTGCAGATGTGGCGGTTACAACGTTAGTGGTACTGATCCGAAAAGTCGTATTGCCAAAAGCGTTCGGATTGAGTTTCTGCAAAATACCATTCGTGACGATCGCTGCTGAAGTAAAGTTTGGGCCAATATGGCAAAGCGCACAATGCGCATCACGAAAAATATGCATGCCGCGCTGCGCTGATTCGCTTAAATCAATGGGAGTTCCAAACTCATCCACAGCGCTTTGATCAAACGGAGAATCATCGGAAATCAATGTCGATTCATACATTTGAATCGCAAGCGCAAAGAACATGGCAAAATTCGCTTCTATCTGCCGGTAAGCCGCCCAGCTCTGCTTGCCGGAGCCGGGTCGTGAAGAACCGAATTCGCCAAGGCGGCCATAACTCCAGTACCTGGGATTGAATGCTTCCTTGATCAATTGCTCATAGCGCGTATTCAATCCTTTCTGCAGGTTGTCTTTAGTGCTGAGCGCCACGCTGCCGAGGACGCTGTCGTTCCAATGCACGTGCTGCTGCTCCAATGGTCTGCGCTTCAGCAGTTTTCGACCCAGTGCGGGAAAGGTGCGATCATGGCAAGTCATTTCAATTTCATCCATCGGCGGAGCGAGTGCCTGTGAAGCAAGCGAGGAATTGATAAGCCGTAAGCGTCGTTTGGTGACAGTGCCATCGTTGTTTTTTACCCAGACACCGGCATCGGGATCACGGTCTCCCCAAGGACTGCTGCCGTTAAAAATATTGTTGGCGCGGCCGTCCCAGAAGTTACGAAAATTAAAAACAGCATTGATAACCGTCGGTGCATTGCGCGCCGTAACCTTGCGCGTGCCTACAGCCCCGACATGAAAAACCGGGTCAACGCTACGATCACAATTATCAAATTTTCCCTGGAACAATTTGACATCAGGACGAAAAGCACCCGAAAAGGTGCCCGCGGAACCAACCACATCGTCGTTAACATAAAGCGGAACGCCTGTGGAGCTAAGCGGGTCATCGGTTTGAAAAAATGGGAAGTCATTACTTTTCAGGGAAGCATTGGGTCCGCGCGGCGTTGCGTCGCGCCCAAGCGCAAATTCCTTAGGCAGATCGCTGCCTTTGCCGATCGGCGCCAGCTGATTCTTTGTGCGCCCGTCCGCACCGGCAACAAAATGACAAGTGGCACAAGCCACGCCATCACTCCCTACATTAATATCCCAGAACAAGGCCTTACCCAGTATTATCGCCTTCTCCCTGTTGATAATGATCGGATCGGAGCCATCAAGCAAACCGGGCACTTCGGGAACCGGTGCACCTTTCAGTGTCGTGGGGAGAGGTCCGAAACCGTGCGCATGCAAGACCGAACTGGTAAAAAAGGTAAGACAGCATAGCTGGGTTAAGATAATGATGATTTTTTTTATATTGATTAGCATGATAATACTCCTCACATTCCTCGCTACTCGGCATGTACGTCAAGGAACATCAGATTGTTTGTACGTTTTTCTGAGCACGTGCTGATAATTTTATTAAACATGATTCGCTGTAAAATTGCGTGAATCCTTATTGCCGCTTGCTTAATTATTCTTCCAAAAAATGGAGTGATTCTGCGAACCACCCCATTTCCATTTCTACTATCGTTTCAACTGATAATTAAGCTTCAGTTTTATTCAATGCTTTGTGCTGTTTCTTCATGCGCCAGCCAACCAGTCCCAGACCTGCCAACAGCATTGCATAGGTTTCCTGGCCCAGCTCTTGGTACTGCGTTGACAAAGAGCTGACAGCCAGGTCATATGCGCCACCTGCACTGCCATTGTCAGTGCCGCCGATATACGCGACATACCAACCCGGTTGCAAATCGCCGAATACGAGCGATACAGCGTGTGCGCCCACGCTACCACTCACGCCATTTTCAAAAGTATTGGTCAGACTCACGTCATGCGCCGTTCAGAAGACTCTCGCATCCAGGTACCAGATGCGTGCGAAGGCCCTGCTATTGCGTAGCCCAGGGTTTCCAGCACATCACCGCCCTGGCCATTCTGCCACTTTGCACCAAAAGCCCCTTGTGCCCCTGTTACATTAAATGAATGTGGCGTACCCCATCCTGCATTACTCTCTTCTCCTCCTTGGCCAGTAGTCCCGCCATCAAACACCGCTGCACCGGTTGCCCAAACGGTAAGGCCCGGAACAAAATTTGAATCTCCGTTAACAGCTACCGTGACTTGTGCCAGGTCATGGTTTTGAAATACAAACCAGTCCCCCGCATGACCCCAGGCGGAAAAGCCCAGTGACGGATTGTCTGACTAGCCGCTTTCACGGCAGCATCAGTAGCGGAAATGCTGGTATTCGCAAAAAGGTCGTTTACCAGCAGCCCAAGATTGAAATGTTGCTGCGCCCGCTGCGTGTACATTTTAATCAGCGAAGCAGAAATAATTGCTGCTGAAACGAGCGCGTTTCTTTTCTTACTAAAAAAATTTTTTTGCATTTTATTTTCTCCAAATACTTGAGGTATTACTTAAAGAATTACACAGCGCCATTGGCTGCTTGCAGAATTAACAAGGAAGCTTCCGGCGTTTCACTGGTGAATGATGATCTGAAGCAGGTTGGATGATTTTGTTACGTTCCGGTTCCAGTTACATCACATCATTCGTGCGAGGTAACCCGGCCATCTCGATTTAGAGATCCGTTGGTTTTCCGGACTTACTTTGCAGTAAGGGTGGCTTTAACTTTGCATTTCTGACTATACTCAAATATGCAGAAGAAACAATGCGACATATTGTCGCACCACAGCAACCATGCGGATTTACGAGGAACACAGATAAGAAAAAACTAGAATTGGCGGAAATTTTTGATGAATAAAAAAGAGTAAGGCAATTTATTTCTTCGCTGGCTGGGCTGGTACCGTTCTGAATCATCCCTATCGTAAACCGGATCAGTTACTGCCAGGTGTATTGTGCTGAAAGACCAACAAAATTGACTATTTGTTTGGTGTCTTGTGATAACCGGGTGCCATCGTTATACGTCCAATGATTCCATGTCCATTCATTGGTCTTGAAACGATTAAAAATATAATCCAGATGCAGGGTAAAGTTTTTCCGCAGGGCGTATCTTGCAAACAGGTTTAAATTACTTAGTTCAGTAGCGATATCGGGTATTGAATAAAGCGCTGGATCGCTCGTCTTTTGCGTAAATTTATCGGTGATGAAGGATTGCGATAAACTGACTCCAAGTTCCAGTTTCTCAATTGGTTTTCCATTGATATCGACGCCAAATGAAGTACCAATATTCTGCAGGTTAGCAGACCAGATTTCACGCGAACCATCCACAGGTATGCGATTTCTTGAGGCTTGATCGATGTGGATTTCATTGCGTGAAAACCACGCGATGGTTTGCAAGTTCTCAGAGATTGCATAGGCTGCATCCAATGAATAATTTCTTGCAGAACCTTTACGTAATCCAAGGCTCGAGCCGCTGCTATGGCCATAATCATCGAATGATTCGTCGATCATCACTTGCAGTGACAGCGGTTCAATGGGTTCCCAGTTAAGCGATAAACGCACCTTGTCCCGATTGCGGTCAGAAAGGTTAAGAGGTGCAATCACGTTGGGGTTAGGAGCACCCGATGCGCTCAAAGTCGAGATAAAAGGTGATCCGGAACGATCGCTGTGTATATAGGCAATCGATCCTGTCAGGGTATCAGCCAAGGTACGCCGCATTTCCATCCGATAGAAAATCTCATTCGTTTTCGCGCGATAACTGACAAAAGTTGGCTGCCAACGGCGCTCCCAATGTTCATAATCAATACTGCCGATCAAACGAAAATTCATTGGTAACGTGTAATTGGCTTCAACCTTGCTCGTCAACGTGCTGAATGAACGCGGATTGTTGAATCCTCCCCAGTAATTTCCATCGAGATCCACCCGTCTTGCTGGATTGTATAAACGCATGGGCGTTTTATCATCGCGATCTTCAAATCGAATATTCGCCAACACGGATAATTGGGGCAACGGGCGACTGGTGATCCTGCCCGCACTAAAGTGGTATCAATTCGGCCGTCCAGATTACTCCCGACGCCAGGAGCCAGAAATGGCGTTGGAAGAAGTTATCTGTCTGCGTTGCGCGGGTATAAGCCGCTTGAACGTCCCGCGGGTAGCCGGATTAAAACTATAACCGCCGGATAGAAACGCCTGATGCGATTGATTATCCGGAGGCAACGCAATCGGAGAAAATGTATTCGTGCCGCCCGAAGTATACAAGGCGATATTCCTATTGAAGAACAGAGTCCCATAATACCCGCCGGATAACTGCAATTGTTTGCCGTTATAGTTGAGAGTGCTGCCAAATTGCCGGGTTGAATAATTAATGGGCTCTGGGGTAAACTCAAAACGACTACCGCGTCCGAAAATTCTTGCCCCATCTTTTTCTTCATTACGAAAATGGAATTGCAAATCAAAATTACCGGGCAGAACCCGGTTCATCCCGAATGATATCGCCTGGCGTTCCGTTTTTAGTTGAACGGGGTCACCGGTTGCCGGTGATTTTGGAACATTCAGATGCGCGCTGCCAATTCCTGTGACAGCGGTAACAACAGTAAATGGCTCATATCTGGGCGTTTGGCTGAAATCAACAAAATAACTCCAATGACCTTGCTTATCATGCTCAAACCGGACATCGCGATTCTGCAATCCAAGATTGCGCCCGAGTAACTTAAGCCAGGTACCTGTTTTCTCATCGCGTTTTGAATATCAACATTGAAAATACCATAAG
>JADKHF010000050.1 GCA_016721865.1 Nitrosomonas sp.
GCTGAATGGGCATGAAATGTATCGAACAAGTGAATCCAGCTGCAATTTCGCTACTTGGCGGGCAAATGCTTGGGCTGACATGGCACCAGGTTATCCAAGAACGTTTATTACCGACTGCAATCATTAATGAGTGGCATACAAAACCACACGAAACGGCAGAACAACGCCGCATTCGTATTGAAAGCAACGCAACTGATTCAAACGGCAGAAGAATCCTGCTGATAAACGATATTACTGAAGCCTATGCCCCGCAGGATAAGATAAGGCGTAATCAGCGTCTGACTTCAATGGGTGAAATTTCAAGGCGAATTTCGCCCACCAGCTGGTGGCACTTGCTTTCAACAGCATTACTCTATGCCAATCACTTGGGAAGCGATGCAACACCCCGAAAGACAGAAGTTTGCAACCAAGGCCATTGAACGCATGCATTACCTGGAGCACCTAATTAACGATATGCTAGCGCTTTGTTAAAGGTGAAATAACGCAACTCTGAAGATGTTGTATTCAGCTTCGGTTTGTTAGCAGAATTACAACAAGTCATAGAGTCTCAGATGATTCAACATGGTTTTTGCAATTAATCCTGCAAGATCTTAGTGAAACTGAAAGTCTAATGACTGACCGCCAAGCATTATGCGGAGCAATGATAAATCTTCTTGAGAATGCCATGGAGGCATCATTCCTGGGGATCAAAATCATTCTGAAAAAGCGGCGTGGAGGAAGAAAATATTGGTTCTGAGCGTCCGCGATGATGGACCAGGCATTGCCAAGAAAGTGCTGCAAGAAAGATTATTCGAACTCTTTACAACACGTTCAGAAGGTACTACTAGGGTTTGGCCATTGTTAGATAAAGTATACAATCAATGGGAGGTAATGTGCAGACTGACCCATCGCCTGGATGCAGGAACTGAATTTGTGACATGGCCACAGAAGCAAAGGAGATTGATGCAATGAATATTTCTGCCCATCCTGGTGGTAGAAGATGACCAGGACTTACGAGAGGCAATTTGCGCCACCATGAAACTAGCGGGAAAGACAAACACTGGCAGCCTAAAATGGCAATGATGCAATGGTTGGCACTACAGGTATCTCAGGTAAGTGTGGTTGTAAGTGACGTACAGATGAAACCTATTGATGGATTCTCTTCTTGTTAAAAATTAAGGTTTTCAATCCAGAATTGCTGGTGCTATTGATGACAGCTTACGGAGATGTCGGAAAAGAAGTTGCCTTAATGCAGACAGGTGCCTGCGATTATCTGTTGAAACCATTTGATTCCAGGACACCATGCTGGCACACATCAAACGCCACGCAATTGTCCGAACTCGGAACAGGATGACAAAATCGTCGCTAAAGACCCTCGTACACGAGCATTACTTTCTTGCCATACGGGTTGCGCAATCACAGGTAACCGTCATGCTGATTTGGTGAAAGCGGTTATGGTAAAGAAGTAATTGCACGTTTTATTCATCAGCACTCATTGCGCTCTTCCTAACCATCTGCCGCCATCACCCACCTCGCAGCTATCCCAGCGAATTTACTGGAAGCAACCTTATTTGGTTACGAAAGGCGCTGTTACCGGTGCAACCCAACCTCAGCCTGGAAAATTTGAAATAAGCTGAAGGCGGTGCACATTACTGCTCGATGAAATTTCAGAAATGCCCTGGGAGCTCCAGGCAAAACTGTTACATGTATTGCAAGAAAGAGAAGCGAAAAGAGTAGGCGGACATAAGATGATGCCGCTTGTGACATCTGAGCCATGGGACTTCAATCGGGACATCATGGCATTGTTAAACGCGGTCAATCTCCGCGAAGATCTTTACTACCGGCTCAATGTGTTCCTGAAGAAATTCTTTCACTTCGTGAACGGCCATTGGACATTGAGCCCCTGTCACAGAGAGTCTTGGAAAACAGCATTAGCCGGGACAGGACAGTCCCCTTCAGAATGACCTCAAGGCCAGAAGAAAAATTGACCCAGCACTCCCGGGTCGGGCAATATCAGAGAACTGGAAAATGTTGAGGTAAAGGGCCGCACTTGGCAACAGATGCTCACGTTGAGCATATCAGTTTGCCAGAAGCCGATTCCGATCAGGAACCCGTTACAGAAAACCCGGAATCGTCTTCACAAAGATATCAAGACACTCGAACGTAACTATATTTTGGAAACTCAAGCAGCAGTTAATGGTTCCCGAAACTGGCCGTTAAAAAGCTAGGAATCTCGGAACGACGCTACGCTATAAGTTACAGCAATATCGACTGATGAATAACAATATCCCCATATGAATCTGATTTAATCAAATTAATTGAAATTTTAAGTTTTACGAGATACTCTGTAACCAATTGTGATTGGAGTAGTCATGGATAAACCCGGAATTGATAGTATTCTGCAGCAACTGCAACAGCGCTCGGCATTTTCCCTCCGGTACAAAAACAAACCGGGACGGAAGAGGATATTTAGTATTGATTTTAGCGAAAAACTTAAATCAGCTGTAGACTAGGTAAATAATGCCCAAATGAGTGCTGATAAACTGAGTGAACAATTGTCATTGGCAATAATCCAACGTTGATTTGCATGAAGTGATGATTTCACCGCAGAAAGCCAATGTATCTTTTCAATCGATGATACAGGTACGCAATAAGCTGGTGACAGCTTATCAAGAAATTATGAACATGCAGGCTTAAGAGAAATTGGTTTTAATCTTATCAAACAGTAATCAGAACGTCTATTCTGATTCTTCCAGCGCAATTTCCAGTTCCAGCCAGCTTTCCAATTCAGCCACTTTATTTTTGAGTATCGCGTGAATCAGTACCGAGTTGATCAACTTCATCTCGAGAACGGTTCTATTAAACAGCCTGGCCAGCCAGCTGGCGTCTTGCTTCATCCAATTCCTTCTGTGCAACCGTTAAGGCAGTCGGGTTTTGATTGCTTGGGGGTTAGTATTTTTGTTTGGTTTTGCAGACGTTTTGGGTTGCGCTTTTTGTGAAGGTGATCGTGGTCTCCACAACCTCACCAGAGCGGCGCGCCTTCTATCCAGTTTTTTATAATCTTCCAGGATCACCATCTAGCACCACCCCGCCTGACCATCAGCCACTAATTCACACCATCAGCCACGGCTCAAAATACTAGGCTACGATCATGCGATACCAGAATCACCGCGCCGGCATAGGCCTCCAACGCCAAAGTCAACGCATCGCTACTTCCAATCCCAACCGATTGGCTGGTTCATCGAGCAAGAGCAAATGTGGCTTCTGCCATGCCAGTAATGCGAGCGCCAGACGATTTTTCTCCCTCCGGAAAACCGGATACCGGACGATCTTCACTATCACCTCCCAAACCAAATCGCCCCAGGAATTTTTGCAAATCCAGCTCAGTCTGTTTAGGTGCCAATTGCCGCATATGCTGCAAAGGCGCCGCTTCACCATTTAGATTTTCCAGCTGATGTTGTGCAAGTATCCCATGCGGATATTGAGCGCCCATTCCAATGCACCAGAGGTGGGATTGATTTCCAATCAAAGCTTTATTAGTGTGGATTTCCTCGCTCCATTCGGACCCAGCAAGGCAATTCAGCGCCCGCCTGCAACAACGAGATGGACATGTTGAAACAAAGTGATCATCATAACCAAAGCTCATGTCTTTTACGCGCAACAAAACATCAGGGCTACGCTCAGGTGCTTCAATCTGCAATTCGAAATAGCCATCTTCAACATGCGCCGGTGCAATACGCGTCAAGCGCTCGTGCGCTTGGATACGGCTTTGCAGTTGCTTGGCTTTTGTAGCTTTGGCACGAAAACGCCGCACAAAATCTTCCATGTGCGCGATCTTTTCTGTTAAGCCGTTGAAAAGCCTGAGCGCGTTGCATCAGGCTTTCGGCGCGCGGAACGCCCGAAATCATCAGTAATCACCGCTGTATCCATCAATTTTCCGGTTGTCGACATGAGCGATGCGATTCACGCTAGCTGAGAAACTCACGGGTCGTGGACAATGACCATCAGACTGCCTGATAAGCGCGACAGATACTGTTCCTGCCAGAGAATAGCTTCCAGATCCAAGCGATTAGTTGGTTCATCCAGCAATAATAAATCAGCACGATGCATCAAGGCGCGAGCCAGATTCAGGCGCATAGCCGCCAACCACCCGAGAAACGGCTGACTGGTTGTTCCAGTGCATGATTGGCAAACCCAATCCATTCAGTAATCCAGAGCCGCCCGTGCCTTCGCCGTATAACCGTTAATCGCTTCATAATGATGCAGTGCCTCAAACCAGGCCGCATCAGCGTTCAGCTTGCGCCAGAATCTTCTCCAGTCGACGCAACCTAACATCGCCATCTAGCACAAACTCAATAGCAGATTGATTTGAATTGATGATTTCCGTTCAACAAAAGCAACCGTTTTACCGGACTGCAAACCGACCTCTCCGCTATCCGGTTTGATCACTCCGCGAACCAGCCGAAACAAAGTGGGATTTACGGCACAACCGTTTTTACCCACTAAACTGACACGTTGATTGGCAAAATCTGCAGATCACAGTTTTCGAGTAGCGATCCCGCCACAGATAGGTTAAATGCCGAAGATTTAACATAAGGTATTAATAACCGGAACTGTCGGAATATTTATAAAAACGCCGAGGAAAAAAAAAACTGCGTCACTTCGTTTCGATAGGTGGCAGCTTTCAGTGGAAGATGCAAATAACGCACCCCGGAAAACCGGCCTTGCCCGAGAACCATACAGATATATGGCATCGCTTCGCTCGTACAATCTTAACCTCATCCGTTAGGTTGATTCACTTGGGCCATTTTTCTTTGCGGGTAAAGAAAAATATGCACCCACCATAAACAATTGATCATCACTGTGATGATGTTCCAGACAATCACCGGTTTGAGGCGATTCAAGACGCCGTAATACACCCACACGACTTGAAACGTTCCCATGATAGCCGCCATCGTTGTCCATGCCCCGAGCGTGCCATTGCTTGAGCATCCCGAGAATCCGGAAGGGCGGCAAAGGTGGTGCCGAAGCCCGCCACAAAACCGACTATCTCATGCCATCTCCATCCAAACCTCCTGTCGTTATATCTTTCACCAAAATCTAGCTCGATCAACTGCGTTCGCAGTGGAAAACGTGATAATCCACGGCCCCAAATCCACGTACATGCGAAGTTTGAAGCTCGTCGCCCGCTCGCAGAGATTCCACTCTCTGTCCCCGACATCTTGCCCGGAGAGCTTGATGAAGGAATGGCAAACATTTGCAGATTTTCGTCCGGGATTTCATTCGGGCGAAGCGCACAGGTTCCGGCAAACTTGAAACCAACTACTAAGGATGGCTATGTTTTTGTTCAGTCGCTGTTTTTCAGTCTTCTGCAAAGTAATACTGATCGCCTTGGCCAATGTCTTTCTGAAATTCTAATTTCACCCTTTGGGTGAGCCCCTTTTGTCGCCAGCCATTACCAGAAATACGTTTTTGGCAATTACACAAAAACCAATTTATAAACATAGGATTAATCCTATTATGCAAGAGAAAACTTGCTATGACCTAGCTGAGGGAGGTGTAGAAATTATATATGCGAAATAATTATATACAAATAAGTTTTTCTTATATAGAATAACTTCTGATTCTGCAACAACCTCTATATAAATTAAGTTAAAGGAGAACAAAATGACTGATATTCATCAAGGACATACCGCTTTAAGCGATGTAGCAGCCCGTACGCTTGCCAATGCCACAAAAACTGTTCCCATGATGGGAACCATCACGCCGCGCTGGTTGACTCATGTGTTGCAATGGGTGCCGGTTGAGGCGGGTATTTATCGTGTCAACAAGGTAAAGATCCCGAGCAGTTGAAGTCGATTGCTCCGCCGCAGGACGAGCGTGGATTTACCTGCCACCTTTGTGGATTACGAAGAATGGGGACGGAATATGTGCTGAGTGCGGTAAAACACGGTACTCGATGTGCATACGCGCGTTTCCGATCTTTACAGCAGTCCGCACAATCAGATTCGTGAGCAATTGCGCCTGACCATCGAGACTATCAAAGAGCGCCAGAAAGTGAACTTGTTAATAACAAAGGAATACGGCTTGCTTAACAATATCGCCAAATCCATGAAAGTAAAAACGCGTACAGGTGCGACACCCGATGATCTGGATGAATTAATTGCGCGTGTCTGGAAAGAACTGGCATTCTTTCTATGCATCCGCTGGCGATCGCTGCATTTGGCCGCGAATGTACGCGTCGTGGTGCTCCTCCTCCGACCGCAACGCTGTTTGGTTCACACTTCTGACCTGGCGCGGATTTCCACTGATTCCTTGTGACAAGCTCCGCGTCACAGCCAACGAAGACCAATATTCTTTGTTACGTACGGGAAGCCGCCAAGGCGTAGTCGGATTATATCAACCTGGATTGCCAGGTGAGCAGGGCATGGGATTGTCGAGTGCGCTTCATGGGCATCAATCACCAAGGCAATCGCTTCCTATCTGGTTTCTCTCTACTGTTCGCTGGCAGTACTGACCGAAGACGAACTCGGTGTACTCGAAAGTGTCGAAGTGGGTAAATATCATGAGTACAAATAATCTCGATAATCGAATAGGTGAAGAGGCTGTATTCGACATCCAGCTACCTGCCGGATGTCGAATCAATTGAGCGCATGGCCAACGAGATATTTTCCGCTTTACCGGGTGCGGTGACAGTCGCTAATGCACCCTCTCCGGCAGTTGCGCCTCGCGCCTTCGGTCATCCCGTTACCATTTGAATCTGAGTTGCGCGCCCTGCTTACGCCAGCGAAGCGTGTTGTCCCTGCACATACCGGAATACCCGCCAGTCCAGGTTGGGGATCATCGTTTTATTTTCTCGACGAGATCAGCTCGCCTGCCCGCACTGGGCAAGTTCGGAGCTTGCTTCCACACACCCACCGTTCGACGTCAATGCCATTAAGCGTGATTTTCCGATTCTAAAAGAACTCGTTCATGGCCGGCCCTTGATCTGGTTAGACAATGCCGCGACGACACAGAAGCCGCAGGCTGTCATTGATCGCCCTCGGTTATTTTACCACAGCACGAAAATTCCAACATTCATCGCGCAGCGCATGAACTGGCAGCGCGCGCCACCGATGCTTACGAGGAATCACGAGAGACCGTACGACGTTTCCTCAATGCACCATCCGCTGACGAGATCATCTTGTTCGGCACTACCGAGGCATTAATCTCGTGGCTCAAAGCTGGGGCGGCAAAATATCCCGAAGGAGACGAAATCGTTATCAGCTGGCTGGAGCACCATGCCAATATCGTACCTGGCAGCAGTTATGCAACGAGAAAGGAGCGAAATTGCGTGTAGCGCCAGTGGATGATAATGGACAGATATTGCTGGATGAGTATCAGAAACTGCTTGGCTCACGCACTGTTGGTGGCATTCTCGCAAGTATCGAATGCACTCGGTACCATCACACCGGCTCGTCAAATGGATAAGAAATGGCACACCGGGTCGGTGCGCGCGTGCTGCTGAACGGTGCGCCAGTCATATACATGCAGGTTGACGTGCAGCAGCTCGACTGTGACTGGCTTGTTTTTCCGGTCACAAGGTATTTGGTCCGACCGGTATTGGCGCACTTTTTGGTAAGGCTGAAGTGCTGAACAACACGCAAGCGCCCTTGGAAGTGGCGTAAATGATTCAGGATGTTACTTTGGAAAGAAACACTTACCATGGCGCGCCTGCCCGCCTGGAGCTGGCACAGGCAAATATCCGCCGATGCCGTCGGTCCCGGTGCTGCGATTGAATATGCAGAACACATCGGCATTGATAAATCATCAATCGCTATCGAGCATCAGCTCATGGCTTACGCAACACGTAGCCTTAGTTCGGTTCCGGGTCTGCCTTATTGGCACTGCACCGGAGAAAGCAGGCGTGTTATCTTTCGTGTTAAGGGATTCACTTCCGAAGAAGTGGGGTGAAGCGCTGAACCGCGGAAGGTATTGCGGTTCGTTCGGCCACCATTGCGCACAGCCCATTTTGGTCGGCGCCGACATCGATGTTCTGGTCACCACTCTGCACCGTATCCAGGGTGGAGGCAGCAAATTTTAACAAACGAAGGATGACTGCATATTTAGACGAATCACATGCCACCGGAAGAACCGGTGGCATGTATTGACAAGACATTAAAAGCAAAAAACCATAAACTGCCAGAGACGACTTATCCCACAACCAGCTTCATTTCATACCATCTATCTTAACTGAGGATCTGCTTTAGTGGACGGGCAGGTCACATCGAACATAAATCCTGATTTTACTGCAAATGTAAAACTAGGGGGCGTTAACAATTAAGCCAGCCATATCATCGAGCTAGCCAAATATAGCATGGCTTGATAGTTTCGTTTTAATTGTTTCCCCATACCGTGTTGCAATTCCGGCGAAATTGGCTTAAGCTCCTGAAACAGGCGTTCGACCAGGTTTCGTTCTTTATAAATTCCTCGATCAAACTCCCGCTGAACCTACGGTTTTGTCGAGAGGAATTACCGCTACTGCCTGACGCTTCAAGTTATTAATAAGTCAGTCACCGTCATAGCCTTTGTCCGCTTCGTAAAATATAATCGGCCCGAATCTGCTCAATCAGTGCGTTTGCCTGGACGTACCCAGGAGGCTCGTCCTTCTCGATGCGCAGTCTAACAGGATTGCCCCAGAGCATCAACTGCTGCATGTATTTTATTCTACAGACCGCCTCTTGCAGTTTCCAACCGCCTCTTCCTGTTGTTTTTTTGGGGGAGCACCATGCTGATGCAAATGAACAATCGAACCGTCGATCATTAAATATTCAAAGTCGCTGGCCTCTGACTAAGGTCTTGAATATCACTTCCCAACGGCCCTTTTTAGACCATCGATTATAACGTGTGTACACGGTATGCCAGCTCCCAGAGCTTCTGGCAGATCGCGGCATGGTGCGCCTGTGGCAAACCCACAGTACGGCTTCCAGGAACAAGTGGTTATTTCTCCCTGTTACCCCGCAATCACTGGGTTTGCCCGACAACAAGGGTTCCATTCGTTTCCACTGCTCATCAATCAACACATTCTGATCATACATTCATTCCACCTTCATATTCAATCTATTGGTAAATTATTGCAGAAATTACGTTAATTGTTAACGCCCCCTAGTCCTGATTAGCAAGATTCTTCAGCTTGCCGAAGCCAAGATGCCGAGCGAGATCCGAAAAGTGGCTGCAGCGATGATCAGATGGAGAGACGGAATCTCAAAATGGAATCGCCACCCAAACTTGTTTTGAGGTTGTTAACACGATATTGATTTAGTCGAATTCTGGAAAGATTTTGGTCTTGCGACCGTTCGCGATGATTACCCGGGGTTGGCAGACACACCGTGTCAGTACGGGATCGACAACGCGCACAAATCATTTTGCTGGCGGCTGAAGGACATACGCAGGAAGCACAATCGGTGCGAAAGCCGGGTGACACGTGTGACGGTGAGTCACTGGTATCAGCGCTTCGTCGGGAACGCTTGACCGGTCTCACCGACGCACCTGGGCGTGGCGCAAGCCTTCGTTGCCCGAACGGCGGTCAAGAAAAAAGTGCTGGAGACAGTAACGCGCCCGCCCGCCAACCTGGGACGCTGGAGTTGCCGCACTATGGCGCGAACGGCGGGCATTTCAACGGCCAGCGTACAACGCTTGTGGGCTGCAAACGACATCAAGCCACACCTGACCCGAACCTTTAAGCTGTCAAACGATGCGCATTTCGAAGAAAAATTCTGTTATGTCATCGGCCTGTATCTCCACCCACCGGAAAGCACTGGTGCTGTGCTGCGACGAGAAATCACAATGTCAGGCGCTGGAGCGTACCCAACCGGGATTGCCGCTGGGCATCGGACATATCAAGACCACAACGCACGATTATATTCGCCACGGCACTCTGACCTTGTTTGCTGCGCTAAACTATCTGGAGGGTAAACTGATCACGACTATCGCCGAACAACACCGGCATCAGGAGTGGCTGGCATTCCTCAAGAAAATCGAGCGGGAAACACCGAAAGATTTGGATATCCATCTGATTGCCGATAATTACGCAACCCACAAGCATCCCGAGGTAAAAGCATGGCTGGCTAAGGCACCCCAGATTCCACATTACTTCACGCCAACTTAGTCCTCATGGCTTAACCTGGTCGAGCGTTTTTTTCCGCGATCTGACTGACCAGATCGTCAGTGGCAGCTTTACTTCAGTTAAGGAACTGGCCGATAAAATTCTCACCTGTTTGGCTAACCGCAATCAAAATCCAAAGCGCTACGTCTGGAATGCCAAGGGCGAAAAAATTTTGCGGAAATTCAGCGTGCTCGTAACGCCATGATGCAGTCACAGGCCGCAGTCTAAATATATAAGCGTTTAAAAGACGCTACACTAATATGTCGATTTTTGAATTGCTTCGCCACCTTTCTCAACATCCTTACCCACCCCCCTGAAAGTGTTACATGCAGACAATTGGATAGCAGCGATTAAAGCAATCATTAATGCAAACATTTTCATAGCGACTCCCTTATTTAAACAAAAATTCTCTACAAGTTTAATGTAATTACTCAACGAGAAATAATTAGAATTTAGGTCATCTCTAAAAATACAAATTTCGTTAAAACACTTTGTTGCTCGCAAAAAAGTTTCCTTACATATCAGACATACGCTGTGCCACTCTTTTTTGTTCACGCCTCAGTTTGTTTAGAACTTTGAATTTTTAGAGATGCCCTTTATCAATACCATTAATTAAAATGCCTGCCTAAGAACTATTTTCAGTTCGATACTTTCTGGAATGATTAATGGATTGGTTGCCCCTTACCATGTAATTTGATGTGGCCCTAATAGACTCCGGACACTCCAGTTAAGAGAAAATAATCTTAATTGGAGGAAGAAATGGAAACGAGGAAACAATATACAAAGGAATTCAAACTGATGCAATCAGTCTGGTTCTGGATCAGGGATTGACGATAGCAGAAGCTGCCAGGAGCTTGGAAATCAGGGCTAACATGCTTGGGCGATGGATCCAAGGAGAACGAGGCGGATAATAATGGCCAGGCATTCCGGGTAGTTGGGAAAACTGACGCCGGATCAGGGAGAAATTCACGACTTTAAGATAGAAAACAAACAATTAAAGCTGGAGCGGCAAATATCAAAGGAGGCGGCGGTCTTTTTCGCGAAAGAAACGAAGTGAAGTATTCGTTCATCACCCAAAAGAAAGACCCGCTCGGTCGCCCTAATGTGTCGGCTATTGGGTGTCAGTCGCGGTGCTTACTATGACTATGAACAACGCCGTCGCAATTGCCGGATGATCTGCACCACAGACAACTTCTTGATGCTGTGAAGAATATTGCAAAATCATGCGATTACACCTATGGCAGTCGCCGAATGAAACGAGCGCTAAATGCCTTAGGCTATTCGATTAGCCGCTGGAAGACGAGAAAACTAATGCGTGAGGCTTACGTCACTGTTCAGGCATCGGAAGAAATACAAGGTGACGACAGACAGCAATCACCAGTTGCCGGTATTTGAAAACCAATTGAATCGGCAATTTGATGTTGCCAAACCGGATCAAGTTTATGTTTGCGATATCACATACATCTGGACACAAGAAGGCTGGCTGTATCTGGCAATCGTAATAGATTTGTTTTCCAGAAAAGTGGTCGGTTGGAGCATGAGCTCACGGATGAAAGCAACACTGGTTTGTGATGCATTGCGAATGGCTATCTGGTTGCGCCGGCCACCGCCAGGCCTGATTGTGCATTCAGATCGTGGATCGCAGATGCCGGCAAAGCATACCGCAATCTACTGAAAGCATATGGTTTTATTGGCAGCATGAGTAGTCTGGGAAATTGTTGGGATAATGCAGTTGCGGAAAGCTTCTTTGGCAGCCTCAAGCAGGAACGTTGCCAATGGCGGCATTACAAACCCGCTATGAAGCACAGCAGGACATTTTGCAGTATATCGCCGTGTTTTATAACAACCAAAGACTGCATTCATACCTGGATTACAAAAGTCCGAACCAATATGAAGCTGAAGCAGCAAAAACGATGAAAGTTGCTTAACTGAGGTGTCCGGTTTTACTTGACCAGGTCAATTTATGGGGATTTACCCATGCTTCATCCTTACTACTGAAAATAGTATAGAGGCATATTAATTAACCCGTCGTATCTGGTGCAGCACAGCGCTGAATGAGCACCTCGATTTTCCACATGCCGGGCAAGTGTTCCTGGTCGAGCGGGAGACCATTTACAAAAGAATCGGAAAAATCACCGACGAAGTCGTTTTGGGGGTAACCAGTCGCACGTCAGAACAGGCAAGTCCAGAGCGCATTCTCAAAGTGAATCGGGGTCACTGGACCATTGAGAATCGCTGTCACTATGTGATTGATTGGAATTTCGATGAGGATCGAAGCCGCATCCGGACAGGCCACGGCCCGAGAATATCACTCGCCTGCGCCGTTTCGCATGCGGCGTCACTCAGTACATCTCCAAGGACAAATCCAGCATCTTCCAGAAAATGCAGCAGTTGAATCGCAATATCCGCCTGGTCTTCGACTATCTGTATGACTTCTAACTCAACTCGTACTCGGTCGCATTGATTCCAAGGAAAGAACAAATTTACCGTGGGGGCGAACTGGACCTGTCTGCCTTAAACAAGCTAGAATTACTAATTTTAGGGTTTCCTGCTCATGCATACTTGGCGAAGGTCATCGATACACGCTAAGACGCCGGTTGCACTGACCATAGGCAATTTTGATGGTATCCATCTAGGCCATCAAGCGATGCTTATCCGCCTGAAGGATGCTGCCAAACGACTCGGACTACCTGCCTGCGTGATGACTTTTGAACCGCATCCACGAGAATTTCTTGCTCCAGATCAGGCGCCTGCTCGCCTGACCAGTTTGCGGGAAAAACTGAAATACTTAATCCAGGCAGAAGTCGATTGTATACATGTTTGCCGCTTCAATTATGATTTTGCAAGAATTAGTCCAGAACAATTTATTACGCGCATTCTGAATCAAGAGGTGTCTGTCCGCTGGTTACTTGTGGGAGATGATTTTCGTTTTGGCGCACGACGTGCTGGTGATTTTTCTATGCTGCAAGCCTATTCAGCAACAAATGGTTTTGCCGTAGAAGTCATGCCCAGTATCGCCATTGACAATCAGCGCGTTTCAAGCACCGCTATCCGCCAGGCACTTGCCACTGGAGATCTTAATATGGCCAGAAAATTACTGGGAAGATCCTACAGTATCAGTGGGCGTGTCATTGATGGTGATAAATTAGGCAAACAAATCGGATTTCCGACAGCGAATATCCAGTTGAAATATAATCGCCCACCCCTCTCGGGTATTTTTGTTGTAGCGGTTCACGGCGCTATCAAGTCATCGCCCGCAACAATACTGCCTGGTGTCGCCAGCTTGGGCGTAAGGCCGACAACCCATGACAATGGCAAATCCATACTGGAAGTACATTTGTTTGACTTTAACCACGACATTTACGGACAACATTTACAAGTCGATTTTCTACACAAGTTGCGTGACGAAGAAAAATATGCGGATATAGCCACACTCATCACTCAAATTAAAAAAGATGTCGTGCAAGCAAAAGACTTTTTTCTGACGATTCAAAACCATTAAAGTATCTGGTAGCGTCCTTTAACCCATTAATTTACATTCCATGACTGATTATAAGAAAACCCTCAATTTATTCGACACCCTTCCCGATGCGCGGCAATCTGGCTAGCCGTGAACCGGGCATGCTAAAGGCCTGGCAAGAAAAGAATCTGTATCAAAAAATCCGCTCCGTCAGCAAAGGGCGCCCCAAATTCATTCTGCATGACGGCCCCCCTTATGCCAACGGCGACATTCACATCGGTCATGCGGTCAATAAAATTCTCAAAGATATCATCATCAAAAGCAAAACACTGGCCGGCTTCGATGCACCGTATATTCCGGGCTGGGATTGTCATGGGCTACCCATTGAGCATCAGATCGAGAAAAAACATGGCAAGCACTTACCGGCTGATAAAGTACGCGAGCTTTGCCGTGCTTTTGCCAAGGAACAGGTAGAACGCCAGAAAGCTGATTTCATTCGCCTCGGCGTGCTGGGTGATTGGGATAATCCCTATCTCACGATGAATTTCAAAACAGAAGCCGATATTATTCGCGCATTGGGAAAGATTTATCATAATGGTTATCTGTATCAGGGTCAGAAACCGGTTAATTGGTGTATTGATTGCGGCTCCGCACTGGCTGAAGCTGAAGTGGAATATGAAGATAAAACCTCACCCGCGATTGATGTAGGTTTTGAAGTAAAATCATCATCTTCACAGCAATTCCTCAGTGACGCCTTTGGCATTACCATTCCAGCTGATGTCCTAACTTATGCGATTATCTGGACCACCACACCCTGGACATTACCCGCTAACCAGGCAGTCAGCGTTCACCCAGATTTTGACTATGCACTGATACAAACAACACGTGGATTCCTGATACTCGCCAGTGAGCTGAGACAGGCATGCCTGGAGCGCTATGACTTAAGCGGCGAAACACCGGCCACTTGCAAGGCCAGGCACTGGAACATATGCCATTGCAACACCCGTTTGAACCGCGCACGGTAAAAATCATTTGCGGCAAACATGTCACGCTTGAAGCTGGGACAGGTCTTGTGCATACGGCACCGGCGCATGGTCTGGATGATTATTTTGCCGGACTACAATTATGGCCTGCCCAACGAAAGCCCGGTTGACGGCAATGGCAAGTTTATTGCCAACACCCCCTTAGTCGGCGGTCTTTCGGTGTGGCAAGCCAATGATGTCGTCACCGATACACTCAATACCAGCCGGCATTTGTTTTGCCTGAAAAAAATCGAGCACAGTTATCCACACTGTTGGCGCCATAAAACACCCATCATTTTTCGTGCTACGCCACAATGGTTCATTGGTATGAATCTGCACGACACAGCTGATGCAGCTACGCAGAAACAAACCCTGCGTGAACTGGCGATGCAAGCTGTCGGTACCACTGCATTTTACCCGGCATGGGGCAAAGCCCGCCTAGAGGCGATGATTAAGAACCGCCCGGATTGGTGCGTTTCACGCCAGCGAAATTGGGGTGTTCCGATGACTCGTTTCGTGCATAAAGAAACCCATTCACCGCATCCACGATCGCTTGAGCTACTCGAGAAAGTGGCGCAAAAAGTGGAACAACAGGGCATTGAAGCCTGGTTTGCGCTCAATGCCGCCGAATTACTCGGGGAAGACGCCAAGGATTACAAAAAACTTACCGATACGCTGGATGTCTGGTTTGATTCCGGTACCACACACGACACCATCGTCAGGCCGGATGCCCAACTCAAATACCCGGTTGATTTATATCTTGAAGGCTCCGACCAGCATCGTGGCTGGTTTCAGTCTTCGCTGCTGACCGGCTGTGCCATTAATGGCCGAGCCCCTTATGATGCATTGCTCACACACGGATTCGTGGTGGATGGCAGCGGTCACAAAATGAGCAAATCCAAAGGAAACGTCATCGCACCGCAGAAAGTGATGGATACTTCCGGTGCCGATATTTTGCGTTTATGGGTGGCTTCAACCGATTATTCCGGTGAACTTTCCATTTCCGAAGAAATTCTGAAACGAGTAGTCGAGAGCTATCGGCGCATCCGTAATACGCTGCGCTTTTTACTTGCTAATCTCATGGACTTTAATCCACAGACCGATCTGTTTGCCGTTACTGACTGTCTGGAAATTGACCGCTACATGCTGGCATTTACTGAATCTTTCAGAAAGATTTGACACAGAGTTATCAGCGCTATGAATTCCATCAAGTGGCGCATAAACTGCACAATTTCTGTTCTGAAGACTTGGGTGGCTTCTATCTGGATATCCTCAAGGATCGCCTGTACACAGCAGCAGCCAAAGGCACACCACGCCGCTCGGCACAAACCGCGCTATATCATATCGCGCATAGTCTGGTACGCCTGTTTGCACCCATTTTGAGCTTCACCTCGGAAGAGGTATGGGAGCATCTGATCGGAGAAACAGAAGGTAGCGTGCTGCTGCAGCACTGGCATACTTTTCCAGCGCAACCGGACATCCAGTTATTGCAACAACGCTGGGCAAGAATACGCACTTTGCGTTCGCAAGTTCTAAAAAAACTGGAAGATGCCCGTGCACAGGGAGAAATTGGTTCCTCATTGGCAGCGGCGGTTGAGATTCATGCCAACAGTGATGATTTCACCCTACTCAAGGCACTGGGCGATGATCTGCGTTTCGTGTTAATTGTTTCTGAAGTCCATCTGATCCAGGTCAGTGACCTGCAACAGAAAGGTATTGTCGTGCTATCCAGCACACATGCAAAATGTGAACGCTGCTGGCATTATCGCCAGGATGTTGGGCAGCATGCGGAACATTCCACCTTTAGCGAGCGTTGCGTCACCAATCTTTATGGTGGCGGCGAAGAACGACACTACGCGTAAAGCTTAATACTTATTTACCGGAAACTTTTCACCATGAAGCTTTACATAAGCCTGAGCATTGCCTTGATCGTTCTGGTTCTGGATCTTGCCAGCAAATATTGGGTAGAGTCTGCACTGGAATTTGGCCAGAAAATCCCATTAACCGGCTTTTTCAACCTGGTGCTGACCTACAATCCCGGTGCAGCCTTCAGCTTTCTGAGCGAGGAATCTGGTTGGCAGCGTTGGTTTCTGAGCGGCATCGCAGGCAGTGCCGCCTTATTGATCATCTACCTGCTCAATAAATACAAACATGAGAAATTATTCTGTATGTCGCTGAGCCTAGTCCTGGGTGGTGCACTGGGAAATTTATATGACCGTATCACACTGGGTCATGTGGTTGATTTTCTGGACTTCTATGTCGGAACCTACCACTGGCCGGCATTCAATATTGCCGATTCCGCTATCTTTATCGGCGCAGCGCTGATGATCTACGAAAGCTTCCGGCACAAGGAAGATCAGGAAAATTCCAAATAAAAATCCAAGTAATCACCCCGAAAAGTATCTAATAACATTTGTTCTGGCAAAGCCGCCTGAGAAAACGATTTCCTTTCAAAATAAAAGAAGGGGTTTCGCAAATTTGGACAGTCCGTTAAGCGGCAATCTTGCTCAACCCAAACAGTGCAATTCACGGCAGACAAAGGAGCAAGCACCTGAGAAG
Source organism: Nitrosomonas sp. (assembly GCA_016721865.1). Lineage (GTDB taxonomy): Bacteria > Pseudomonadota > Gammaproteobacteria > Burkholderiales > Nitrosomonadaceae > Nitrosomonas. The sequence continues at coordinate 17,165 of JADKHF010000050.1, forward strand.
GATGAGAAGAAATCATGCACCGGGATGCAAGAAATAGAGGCAGGGCGAGTAGAGAACTTTCACCTCCAAGTAAGTGCGCCCTGCCGGGCGCACCAATATAAAAAAACCCGCCATCAGGGCGGGTTTTTCTGAAACGCAGCTAAATTAACTTAAACGTTGACTTTCCTGCGGCGTGCATAGAAGCCTAAAAGACCTAATCCAGCCAGCAACATGGCGTAGGTTTCGGGCTCGGGCACCTCTGGCACAGGTGGGTTAACAATTACATCACTAATTTCGAACGTGCTGGAAAGGAATAGACCAAAAACATTGTCATCGTTGCTAGGGTTAAGGGTAGCTAAATCGACGAAAGTATCACCTGCTTGAAGAAAGGGTGTGGCATCCACACCATTCCCTAAACCGAGGTTGTAGAATTCATCATCATAACTTGCACCCTGTAATAATGGGTCTAATGGGTTGGAAGGATCATCACCTACACCACCAGCGGTAATCAGAGCGCCATTTGCATTCTCGAAACCTCCGTCATCATTACCTCCAGCGGCACTAGTCAAACGCCTGCTCGCAGTGGAACTGGTTGTTACATCCACAGTGGTGAATTGGCCATCACCAAAACTGTAGCTACTCGCCAAAGACAGAAAAGCATCACCACCAGCATACGGTGCTGCAAATTCCAAGTGAACGTTATCGCCGGTTGTTGATAATCCTCCGTCTAAAATAATGGCAGTACCACCTGATGTACTGGCATTCTGGTAAGCCACTACCAGTACTTCACCATCAGTATAACCATCTTCAGATATTGACCAGTTTTGCACCCCTCCAGCACTTGCTTCAATCGCCGGTTTCAAGAAACTCGTAACATCATATATTCTGGTATTCACGGGATTACTTGTAGGCAGCAAGGAGCCCAATGCGCTTGCAAGAAAAGTTCCGTTCAGAGTGACATCGCCAGCTACACCACTACCCCAGACATCGGTACTGTAAAGATACGCAGCCAGTACTGTAGACCCGGCAGCGATATCAGTTTGCAGAAAGCCGCTGCTGGAACTCGCTGCCCCACGCATCAATTGACAGAGCAGCATCCGCGAAGGTAGCACGCACGGACACACCAGCAGATGCGGGGAGGCTTAAAGCCATTCCCGCCAAAGCAGCAATGGTAGACATTGTAATTAATTTGTTTTTCATAATAACTCTCCTTGTTTTAATATAATTAAAAGCTATTTTCAGTTTGATACCTTTTGAGTAGGGTTAGAGCCGTTAAATTGTGTCTCACAGTAAAATTTCAGCGGATTTTCCCGTGCTTTACCCATATATTTTTACACTCAGGTTGTGTCGCTGATGGGAATCACTGACTTCAACCAGTTACTCTTTAAACAAAACAACTTGAGTGGATTCATGCTAGTCCTCAGATTAATTCAGTACCATAGTCAATCAATCCTAATTAATCAGTACATTTGTCCTAGATTAGTACTAAAAATCATCCCACAAAAGTAGCAACCTGAAATAAAATGCTAATCCTTCCGTGCTGACATGTAAATAAGCATTATGCTTATTTTTTTTCTCTGGTAATTGTGACAAATTTGTGCCATTCCATAACAGACGTAAATTTTAGGATTCGACACTGATCTTTGCTTAGGCAAGCAATGTAAATTATTGTTTTGCAAGTGCCACAAAATTAATGGTTGTGTCTCATAATCCCTTGGTCGCTGGTTGGAGTCCAGCCAGATCCATCAATTAATGAAGCACTTGAGACCAGGAATCCTGAGCGCTTTTTCTTATCTGAAGAATATCACCAGTATGTCACCGCGTTTTATCAATAACACTCAATAACACTGGTCACATTGCAAAACAACAACCCGCCTAAGCGAATTTGTTTGAAATGATTATTTAGTTATAGAGTCGGTTACTAAATAGATTTAACTTTTGATGCTTTTTCATAAATAGATGAAAAAGACAGATGCAGGAACCCTAAAAAATAAAGTACTGCATGAACGTCGGCGACAACTGATCCGTCTTCACAAGCGCGGCGGCAAACCTGGGCAAATAGGGCAAGTAACAGAGCTGAACGACACGGCCGTGAAGAAAATTATGCGACTATGTGAAACAGGTGGTGCGGCTAAACTAAAACCTGGCAGTCGTGGAGACGACGCGCGGGACAAAAGTACTGCTTAAACGAAGATCAGGAGTTGAGATTGCAACGGCTCATTTGCGATATACATCCTGAACAACTCAGGATGAATCTTGCGTTGTGGAATCGTGGCGTGATAAGTCAGTTAATCGAGCAGGAATGTGGCATATCCATGCCGATGCGCATGGACGCGGCTTTGCGCCCAAGGGAAATACGCCGGTAGCCTATGCGCCTGGTACACGGAAACGACTGCCAATGATTGCCAATGTGACAGACAAAGGTTATACATGCTGGCTGACGAGTAAGGTTAGATTGTGATCGCGAAGCGAGCCACAATCTGAACCGTTTGTTGGACAAGCCCGGTGGGGCTGCCATGATCCTGCTTGTTATGGAAATATCTCTCTGATCGGTGCGGTGGCATCGGGTCCTATGCACGTCATACCCCAAATCCCACCGCTAAAAGTTGCCATTGCAGCAACTTATTCTGCTCAACCTGCCATTCTTGATGCGTTTTCACCTGATTTCACCCTTTTGCAGGGCGAGGTGCCCGTGCCTGCCGGAGTCCGGCAGGTTGACGGTGTGTGTTGCGTTACGGCCATCTCCCTGTTTGACGCAAGAGTCCGTAATCGGTGGGTGAATATTTTGATACGGGTACGGACAATCTTCATCACCCCGCCACAACATTTGCATCGTATCACCGGGCGTGGTTGCGGTGGGGGAGCACGACACGTTTGATCAGTTGCACCAGTGGGATCAGTTTGCTGTTGGGATGCAGAAAGCCGAAGTTGCGGGCGCGGCGATAACCTTTGGGCAAAATGTGTTGCAGGATCAGGCGCAGGAATGCCGCCGCTGAGAGTGCGGGTTTCCATCTTGCGGGTTTCGCTGTTCTGGTAGCGGAACGTGACGTTGCCATCGCGGTTTGCAACGATGTTCTTCTCGGGCAATACCCGCGATACAAATACCGGTCCCAGATACACCAATGCCTTCTGCCCCGAACCCACCGCTTTGCAATCCACCACCCATTTTTCTGGATATTGCCTGGGCAGTTTTAATCCCGCCTGTTTGATGCCCGCCAGCATTTTGGCCCGGAACACACTCGCCAGCGCTTTGTGGTCAAACAGATAACCTCCGTCTTTAGTGCGCCACAGACGCCGTTTTGTTGTCGAACGCGGCGGATGGCATCACCAAGTGTACATGCGGGTGATAATCCAGCCGGCGGTTGTGGGTGCAGCACCGTTACAGCACCCGTGGTGCCGCGCAGTTTTCTGTCATTCCGGCTGAAGGTGCTGACGGTCTCCCCACGCACTGCGGGTGGTCAAGTCATACATCACGCGCTGATGCTGCCAGCAAGCTTACGGAACTGGGCGGGCAAGGTGAACGTCACCATGAAGTAATTGCCGGGAATCAGCTTTTGCAACTGCTGGTCTATCCAGCGTTGCGACTCGTGCGCCTGGCAGTGCGGGCAATGGCGATGTCCACAGGAGTGCGGCAGATAGCTTTGTTCCTGACAGTCATCACAGGCAAGTTGTATCTTGTGGCTCATGCTGCTGCGACAAATTCGAAAGGCACTCAACGCCGCCAATTGGCTGGGTAAAAGCTGATGGCCATGTTGCGCGATAAAGCCGGCTGCATAGTTGTCAACAATGTGTGCCAGCCGGATCATTGGACGTTCCCCAGCCGATTGATATCTGACCTATCAGCGCATTGATGCGGTCTGCGGCATTATCTTTGGTATGGTCGGTGAGTGGGTGTAACGGATGGTGGTGAGGATGGATTGATGCCCGAGGATTCTTTGCACTTCCAGCAGGTCGACGCCTGCTTCGATCAGGTGGGTGGCATAGGAATGGCGCAAACTGTGTGGCGTAATTCTTTTTAAACCGCAATCGCGGGTGACCTGGCGCAAAAGGTCTGGATGCCACCACGATCCAGCGGGGTGGTGGCCAGGTGGGCTTTGAGTCCGCACTTACGGTTAGGAAGAGCAATGCGGGGTTGCGGTGGGTCTGCCAGAAACGGCGCAATATCTGCAAGGTGTTCTCCGGCAACGGGACAAAGCGGTCTCGATTGCCTTTGGCGTTTCGCACTTGCACCCGCATCCGGTCCGCATCAATATCCCCGATTTGCAAACGCAAGCCTTCACCCAGCCGTAAACCCAGGCTGTACAGGGTAAAGAAAAACACGCGATAACTAAGCGCCCACGTGGTCATGAATATCTGTTGGGCCTGTGGCACGGTAATAATATCCGGCAGTGTGTGTGACTTGGGCGGTTTGACCAGATCCGCGCCCGGCCAGGGTTTATTCAATACTTGGGCGTAATAAAACTTCAGCCCGTACAGGTCATGTTTGAGCGAACTCCAGGAGAGTGAATCGACGATATGGACGAAATAATCGGTTAACTGAAGCCGGGTCAAATCATCAATCCGATAATCAAAATATTCCCCGGCTCGACGTACGCCGTGTGAATACAGTGCGATGGTTTTTGGCTGCATCCGTGCAACTTCAACCGATTGAGCAGACATTGATAATTGCACGCAAATTGCGCTGGAAATTCTGATGTCATTACGATTCATCCTCATGGTAAAGTACAAAAAATCCCTTTCGGGGTGAGGATGAATTATGTTATTAAAACTGGTTGCTGAGGGGTGTTTCTCCGCGATAGCGGCTTCGTTCAACCCCTGATTATCGATGGAAATTTTAATTCAGATCGACTCATTGAGTTTTTCGGACTTCTGCTCAAGGATACAGAGAAAAAAGTGTTCCTGATCCTGGATAATTTGAGAGTGCATCACAGCAAACCAGTGAAGGCCTAGCTGGAAGAAAAATAAGGGAAAGCTCGAATTTTTTTAATTACCCGGCTACAATTCAGAAGAGTTGTTAAATTCAGATTTGAAACAGGCTGGCGGTTCTAAAGTGCCGGGCGTACCAAGGAAAAATTTCGTAGCGCTGCCAACGATCACATGACGATGCTGAAGAGAAATCCAGAGCGTTTCGCTTCTTACTTCCAAGACCCGCTTGCAAAATATATTGCTTGAAACTATTTAATAGCCGAATCAACAGGACTGAAATTTGTTTAGAATCAATACAGAAAAAAAAGCTGGCATTAAATTCCGTTG
>JADKHF010000051.1 GCA_016721865.1 Nitrosomonas sp.
TTTTCAAGCGCCTGTGTTACAGCTTTTTGCAACGAATCCAGGATTACCTGACCTTCTTCGGAGAGCTTTACTTTTGACGTTATCTTCATTACTCGACTTCCATTAATAACTGCTGATAATCAATTTCATGGAGAATATTACGACTATCGCCCGTTTGTTCAAAACACGAGGACTGGTATTTCAAAATCATTCATGAAACAAATGCAACGATCAACCTGTGACTGAATACATGGAACAGATTGCCAAGGCTACGCGACAGGCCGCTTTCGATGTCGTGCAACGGAATAATATAGCCAGCCGTGCGGAACTCTTTCCACCACGCGCATTTTGACATTCCGACATTTGGCAGGCAAGATAGATCAACTCCACTTGCAGCCATCACATTGCAACCGATTGATCAGACGTAAATAACTACGACCTGAAAGCGTGGTTTCGAATGCAAAATTTTCGCGGCGACTGATGTTTTCTTCGACTTCGTTCAGAAAGATACGGCTTGCCGCGATAAGTTCCCGTTCCGGTGCCAGCGGGGAAAGACCCGCCGCGATTAAATCCGCATTGACAAACTGGGCGCAGTTTGCCACCTTGGGCAAGTATTCCAATGCAAATGTGGTTTTGCCTGCGCCGTTGGGACCGGCAATGATCCAGCAGGTGGGCATTACACAATCTCCCCGTGTTGTCTTTGCGTCCGTTTGAGTTGGATGATCGTGGCAGTCATGCGGTTTGAAATGGTAAATTTGGAGACGTAAAATTCATTTCTGTTTCCAGAAAACTTGCCAAATCTGATCTATAGATCGTTTGAACGGACATTCGATTTGCCCAATCGTCTATAAACTTGATTCCTTTTCAAGCAATATCCAGAAAATCGAAGCGTCCAACACGCAAGAGATTTTCTCGTGCGCGTTCAGCATTTTTTTGAACATGCGAATCCTCACTATTAAGACCCGCTTTCAGGATAGGTTTTGCTTTTTCAACTTGTATATATAGATTGCCATTTTGGTCGATCGAATCTGTGATCTTAGCAAAACAATCAACGACCTGAGCTGTATGACTAGTGAGCAGTTTGTTCAACGTTTCCAATTCAACTGAAAGGTGCATGTTTTTTGTTTGATTAACATTAAGAATCTTCAAATAGATATTCAAACGCCAGTCTGGGTCAAGGCATTCTGCAGCCAACCAATAAGTAAATTTCTGTAATTCTTCCGGTTCGTTAACTTCAAATCGCCAATCAAAAAAAGCAGTGATGCGCTCAACCAAACCAGTTTCCAAAAATTTCCGCTATTTTTCAGCGAATGACCGACGTAATCGAAAATATTTTCCCAGTATTGGTGATTCGTGGCCGTTTTCTCATAGTATCTCTCCAGCAAGCTCTCTTTGCCTTTTAGTGGAAAGACTTCCCATAGATAGTAAGTAAAAAGGTGCTGTCCAAGATTTTCAACGACTTTCGTTTCAAGCGATTTCATGGCTTCTAGCTCTTTCAAATGGTCGAGAGCGAACACAAAATCTTCTCGCAGAGCGACAAAATCTGCTTGATCGGGTGATTGAATCGTAAATAATTGCCAAAAGCTTCTAACCAAGAGGCAACGTTTTCCTGTGGAAAAAAGTTAGTTTTGTGTCGAATAGCCCAATCATGATTCAAATTAAAAATGCGGCCATAATTCACACCAAGAATTGCATATTCTGGTTTTGTAAGTGGAAATTCCGTACCGGGTTTAAAACGTTCTTCGAGTATTTCTGTAATTTCCGGTACTTGGTCATCTGGAAAATGTCGGCGTACCCAGAAACCAAAATTGACAAGCTTTTCCAGTGCCAGGCTTCGAATGTTATTAAGCGCCTCTGTGAGCGAATCGTCGTGATTCAAAATAACTGGTTTATTACGATCCAATCGCCAGTCAAACTGAGTACACAACAAACGCAGTAACTCTGCCAAACCATCTCTTGTATTAACCGGAATATTGCTATCCTTATCCAAACATGCGTCAAGAAAATCTATCACAGCACGCCGCGAACTCCGCCAATCTGGGTTCTCTTTTAATTCATCGCTTCGCCTCAATTCCTCTTTATTATCAATGTCTGGATGTGATAGAACCCAGTTACAGACTTCAATCCATTGCTCCATCTTTTCGAAATGATGCTCCTTTACAGGACCCTGAAAGGCTTTAATCAAAAATCTGATATAAATAGGCCGCTCAATGCGCTTGTAATTTTCTAACCAAAATGCCAAGCGATCCTCATTTGCAACAATCGTCTCTTTGAAAACCGATTGAAAAGCTCCAGCTAATGCTTCGATGTTGATTTCAGTCAACCAATCGTCCTTGTCACGATGTGTTTCCTGCCAGTCGTTGATGTAGCCAAGTAATTGCTCATCCGTAAGTTTCGCTAATTCTTCAGGCGGTAGGGGGCTTCTATAAGACACATATCCACTTCTCGATTCACTCACAGGCACATAGTCTTCATCAGACAATGGCTTGTCCTTTAATTCATTCTCGAGCTCATTGAAGTAGCTTTGATACTTTCCGCTTAGCAAGTTTCTAAAAGGATGTATTTGTTTCCGATGAAAATTGCGTTGCCGTTGCTGGAATTTCTCTTCAGTAAAACCTTCTCCCATCCATTCACGGAAATCCTCTTTCGGTGGGCCGCTCAGGATAGCATCGAAAATTTCCATTCGCTCCAATTCACTGAGTAAGCGAACACCGAAATGCTCGCAGGCTTTGCAGATCATCAATTGGAATTCGTAGTGATAATCCCACTTGTCGTAATCTTTGTACTCGAGAATGAATTCGCGGATCCAAGGTAAAGTTTGGTCGCTCGGATTTAGCGCGTAAAGATGTTGGCGTAAACGCTTAAAAACTTTCCATTGCTGGTTCCGCAAAGCTAGGTCAAGTGCTTCAATTAAATCAGATACCTTTTCGTAAACTTTTTCGCAAGCAAAGGTTAATGTATGAACCAATGTCTCTCTCGAATCCTGGTGATCCCGATCCGGGAGATTCAGGTGACGGCACCATATCTCGGAAAAATCTTCATCGTTACCTTTTTCAAGATCATCTTCATGAGTGCTCAGTAGGATCATACTTGCAGTCGCGTCAATTAAAATACAGGCGACTTGGTAAGGCTTTTTTTCAACCAATAAACGAACACCCTTTTCGAGAATTTGCTGATATTCCCATTCATCAAAGCGCGGAGTTGGTTCTAACATGGTTCTGAAACTGTTTTCAGAATTTTTTCTTCGCTGTTGCTGTTTCTCTCTGGATTTTGGATCGGACTGAAAGGGGATAAGTTTTTTAGTTATCTCTAATGCAGAATCAATTTGATCCTCGTTAATCCAATGAACTAGTAAATCATGGAAACGATATGCCAAGAATAGATGCTTCAATTCAAAATATTCAAGAATCTTTGGTAAAAGTTTTCTTGAAAACTCTCCTTTCATAACAAGTGCGATTTCAACAATAGCGTCGTAAATTCTTTCATTTTCTGTTTTAGGAATGCTTAATATTATTTGGATGACTTCATCTGGAGCATCTTCGGAAGCATTCTTGAGGTAAATAAACTCAGGCCAGAACGGAAATTGAACGCGGCCATCTGGTAGTTGGTTTAATCCGGGAGGGTGTTTGAAAAATCCTCGTTTTTCCAGCGGATTAATCCATAATGGATTCTTAAGCTTAGAAAAAAAATACTGTCGGTCAGTTTCTTTTTTAACTGATGACAGGGCTTTCTCTATTATTTCATCCGTTGGTGTCTTCCAGTATTTCATTCAATTCCTTTATCCGTTCATATTGGCTACTTGCCGCTACATGTAAAAAGCAATGTAAATTACCAAAGTGTTTTACTAAATCAATTTTTTCACTCTCAGAAAAATCACCTTTCCGAAGATGAGCGTGCTCGACAAACCAACGTTTTGCAGATTTCCAGTCTTCAAGAAAATTACCTGGTATCTTATCCTTGATGGAGTAATCAAGGAATGTACTAAAAAACAAGCTGTCCGCATCGGAATTCCGGCTTCGACCGGATTCATGTTTGTTTATCAGATTAGTAATTTTATGACATGTCTGGTAAGGAATTAAATGACCTGATTTTTCGTCAGGTGAATTCTCAATTCCACGATTTCGCCATTCGCTCTCCCAAACAGCTTGAATCTCATCAACAAGATGTTGATACTGAACGCGCCCTTTTTCTACACCTTTATAAGTCGATGCAAGCGCATTCATTAAATCTCTTCCAGCGTGGGACACAAAAGTAATATATCCATCAGATTCTTGGTTTAAAAAAAGAATGGCGCCTTTATATGCATTTCCAAACACAGGTAAACTTAGCTCTTGTTTCAGCCAGTCGTAAACACGCTGTTGCTCTTTGTTTAGTGTCATTAAGTAAGGATAATATCGCTAGATTTTATTGTGATTTGTGATTCATTTCAGACTACAGGATTGTAACAAGCCTAACGTTCAATCAATTCCACTTCAATCATTTTCACTTCACCATCCCGCCTAAACTGCAATTCGGTTTTTTCTCCGGCTTTGAGCGTTCGCAGGATATTCGCATACGACGCCAAATCCCTGATTGGTTGACCCGCTAATTGAATCAGGATGTCGCCCGCCTGTAACTGCGCTTGTTGCGCCGGGGAGCCGGGAATTACGTTGTCCACGCGTACGCCTTCTCCTGGATAAGAAAAGTCCGGTACGGTACCGAGGCTGGCTGTGCGTTTTTCTTTGGCTTTTGCTTCTGTGGGTTCGGCTTGCGTGGTTTGCGATGGCAACGTGACGGTCAGCGGCTCAATGCGGTTGGCCAGGTATTCGGTGGCTTCTTTGAGAATGGCTGCGACTTTGACCAGCCCGGCGGAATCGATTTTGTCGACGGTGTCGCCGGGGGCGTGGTAGTCCTCGTGCGCGCTGGCGAAGAATTGCACGGCGGGCACGCCGGCTTGGATGAATGCGGCTTGGTCGCTGGAACCGAAGTCATCTTGCACGGCGTTGACGGGAATGCCGGTGACGAAGCTTGCGCCGCGGAAAACATGCACCAGTTCGCGCGCGGTGCCGGTACCGAACACGGTGACCGGGTTGTTTTCAAGCCGCCCCACGGTATCCAGATTCAGCATCGCGATGATTTTCTCAGTTGGATAATTTTTGGTATTGCGGATGTAATGCCTGGAACCAAGCAGATCTGCTTCCTCTCCGGTGAAAGCGACAAAGATAATGGTGCGTTCCGGCTGCCATTTCGGCACAATCTGGCGGGCGAGTTCCAGCATCACGGCGATGCCGCTGGCGTTATCATCCGCACCGTAATGAATTTTCCCCTGGTGCGCGGCACGCACGTCCGGCCAGCCCATGCCAAGGTGGTCATAATGCGCGCCGATGATCAGGCTTTGCCCGGCGAGTTGCGGGTTGGTTCCCGGCAAATGCCGATGACATTGCGTAGTGTGATATTTCCTTTCGGCAGGCCGACATCTTGCTGCCAAATCTGGAAATAACTATTGCTGTCGCCGCCGGGTATCAGGCCGATTTGTTGAAATTGCTTGGCAATATACGCTGCTGCGGTATCCAGTTCCGGGGTGCCCAGTTCACGGCCTTTGAACGATTCATGCGCCAGGTGGTTAATATCCGCCATCATGCGGCTCTCGGAAAAAAACCGGCGGCAGTTCCGCCAATGCGCGGCGCGGTTTGGAGATGCCGGTGTGTGTCGTGTGAATGACGTAATTGTCTTTCTGCTTGACCCATTGCGAGAGCGGCGATTGCGTGATCGGCCATTGCCCTTTGTCGATATTGGTCAATTCGTCGCCTTTGAACACCAAATAACTGTATTTGCGGTAGTGCGGCAATTTATTGGCCAGCTCGGCGATCGCCTTGGGATTGTCCGATGCGATCCATAATAGCGTTTTATCCGGATTGGATGGTTGCCGGGTAGTCAATACGACGGCATGCTCCGCTTGCGGATAGGTTTTTTGATCCAGTTGCAATTTTTTCTGCTGATAAGTCACGCCGCGATCCGCCAAAGTTTTGGCGACAGTCTCAGCAAATTTATTTTGCCACCCCATGATCCAGATGGTGCGATCTGTGGGCAAGGTGGTGAGTTGATCATCCGTAATCACTTCCAGTTGGTTTGATTGGGTTTTCTGCCAATTCGCCGCCAGCGCACGATATGCTTCTAAGATTTGTTTGTCTGCGTGTGCAGGTAGAATCAGCAATGGTTTTTCTGCACCAAAACCCTGCGACAACGCGGAAGGGATTTCACGGCTATCTAGGCGCCTGAACACATCAAAATGCGGATCAAGGTCGATACGCACTGGACGGGCATGGAAATCCATTTCGATGGTTTGCGTTCGCTGATTAACGGTGATGTGCGATTGCGTCGCCATATCCTCACCTTCCAGCGTGACAGAAACGGGACTCGTAGACGATAAAGATCACCCGGTTGCGTTTGCTCAACCGTCATATTGAGCTTAAATCCTTGCGCCGTGCGTTCGGTTTCTGCAACGCGCAGCAATAGATCCGGTGCACCAGCGCGGTGTACCCATTGTTCAAACTGCGCGGAAAAATCTTGGCCGGTGGTTGCGTTGATCGTCGTGAGCAAATCCGCAAAGCCGCCTGCTTGAATTTGAATTGCTTATAAAACTGCCGTAGCACGCGTACAAAATCTTCGTCGCCCAATTCCTGGCGCAACATGTGGAAAAACAGCATGGTCTTACCATAACCCACGGCTTCCGAGCTGGCGCTATGGCGCGAAACGAACTGGACGATCGGGAAATCTTTTTCCTTGTTGACGAAATCCGCGTATTTCTGCAGCACGTCACGGCGGTATTCCTCGCCTTTGCCGCGTTGCTCATTGACCAAGTGATCCGCGAGATAAGCAGTTAAGCCTTCCGCCCAATTGCCTTTGGCGTAATCGACAAACACGCCATTGCCCCAATAATTATGCAGAATCTCATGCGGATACGACGAATGCAGAATGAAAGGGAAGCGAATCACCTTGGGCCCCAGCAGCGTGAATGACGGCATGCCATAACCGGTCTCCCAGAAATTTTCGACCAGCGCGAATTTGGTATAAGGGTAGGGGCCGAGCAGCTTGTTATACATGGCAATATATTGCGCCGTGGTGTCGAGATATTTCTGTGCCAGTGCTTCATCAGGGCTACGCAAGTAAACCATTGCATTTGCCGCGCCTGCTGATTGCGTGTAGCGTTTGTAGCGGCCCGCGACGATATAGATATCGTCCTGCGGCTGTGTTTCTTCCCAAACCACGTTCTGGGTTGTGGCTGTTTTCTGTTCACGCACCAACGTACCCTGGCTGACTACATCCCAATCGGCGGGTACTTGAATATCCAGGCGAAATGACACCATGGCTTCATCTTCAAACTGCGGATACCAGGCACTGGAGTTGGACAGAAATATCCCCTCATTCGAGATAACGCCCGGTGTATAACTGAAACTGCGCGCGTATTCCTGCCCGGGGCCTTGCACCGGGTGATTGATTTTTCCATTGAAGTGTAGCGTGAATTCCTTCTGACCGGGAGGCAATGTTACCGTGTAATGTTTTAAGGGAACGGGCCTGGCACGGGACGCCTCGTTACTTTTCTGTAAAGTGATTTTTGCACCCTGAACCTCGGTAATCGTTAAATCGGCATGTAGACTGAAATCGAGCTGGACTGGTGCTCCCGGATCCTGCATGTGCTCGGGTACAAGGACATGATCTTTAACGCGAATCCCGGAAGTATCCGGCGATAGCGTAATCGCCATCTGATGATGAAATATCTGGTTGCTTGCTAATGCAACCATGCTACAGAACATACAGCTAATGATGGCAATCCATGTTCCACTGAACTTTATTATTTTTTTCATTTTTTCTGAATTTTATCGGACAGGTTATTCATTCCACGCATTCTGGCAAAAAGCGCCAAGCGCAATCACTGAGCGCATTCTATAACACATAATGTTTACTTTCCTTTTATAGCTATGTTTAAATGTTTTCCCTTCAGTAACGAAAATTGCCAGTCAAATGAGACCAATGAAAAACTATACCCAAACATCTTTCTTTACCGATTCTTCATGTTTGTTTCGAAGCCTTTTGTTAACACTGACTTTCATTACAGCAACGCATGTCAGTGCAACCGGTTTTATCACTGACGAACACCAGCTCTCCGTCAAGGAAAAACGGGCCGGTGAAGCGTATTACCGTGCCGATTCTAAATGGATGATTTATCAAGCGGAAGTGGCTGATGACAATCCGTTTTATCAGATTTTCCTGAAGAATATCGACAGCGGTGCGGTTACGCAGGTATCGCCGGGTACCGGAAAAACGACTTGTGCGTGGATTCATCCCGCGCAGGAAAAAGTGCTGTTTTCATCGACGCATGAAGATGCTGGCGCCAAAGCCAAGATGGTTGCCGAGATTGAACGCAGGAAATCCGGTGAGCGGCAATCCTATGCGTGGGATTACGATGAGTATTACGATATCTACGAGACTGATTTTGCTGGCGGAAAAATCAAGAATCTCACCATACCCTGGGGTACGATGCAGAAGCCTCCTGGTCTCCCGATGGCAAACTGATTGCATTTGCCTCCAATCGCAGAGCGTACACGGAAGAATTATCCGATGAAGAAGCCGCGCTGTTCAAAGCCAATCCATCCGCATTGATCGATATTTATATCATGGATGCGGATGGTTCCAATGTGAAGCGATTAACCCACACGAAAACCTATGACGGCGGCCCGTTTTTCAGCCCGGACGGAAAACGCATCGTGTGGCGGCGCTTCTCGGAGAATGGCCGGGATGCGGAAATTTTCACGATGAACATTGACGGATCGGACCAGAAACAAATTACCCGCCTGAATGTGATGTCCTGGGCGCCTTTCTATCATCCTTCCGGAAAATACATCATATTTGCAACGAATGTGCATGGGCATCGCAATTTTGAATTGTATATCGTCGACGTAGACGGTAACAAAGATCCGGTGCGTGTCACCGATAAGGAAGGTTTTGACGGTCTGCCGGTATTTACGCCGGACGGCAATTACCTAACCTGGACCAGTGATCGCACACCTGATAAAAAAGGCTTCTTTTCCACGGCAAATGGAATCATCAGAAAGCGTTGGAGAGTCTTTCTTTGAAGTAGCGAATTATAGATTGTAAGGATTAGTTGGCAGGTATATTGCTTAATAGTCAGGCAATTAATAATGTTCGGTGCATGACTGCCAGTGTTAAACAGAACATTTAAATATAAGAAAAGAAAAATGAATATGCATAAAGTATTATTGGCAGTGCTAGGGTCTGTTGACATTTTGCGGTAATTATTTAATAAATATAGAAAAACTCGTAGTATTGAGGTTCCTATACCACCAATAAAACGAGTTTGCGATGCCCCGCTTGATGCTCAGTGATGAGTTCTGGTCGAAGCTGGAGAAGATTCTGCTTCAAGAAGCCATTTATAACAAGCGCAATTTGCGCATGACGGTAGAAGGAATGCTGTATCGAATGCGGGTTGGTTGTCCGTGGAGAGACTTGCCGAAGGCATTTGGCTGTTGGAATTCTGTCTATAAAAGGTTCAACGCGTGGTCATTGAGTAGAGTGGGAAGGATTTTCAAGGCGTTGATCATTGATCCGGATTGTGAATGGGAATTTATTGATGGCAGCTATGTTAAAGCGCATCAGCATAGTGCGGGAGCGGTTGGCAAGAAGCCGCAGGCCATCGGGAAAGCCTGCAGGGAATACCACGAAGATTCATCTGGCGGTTGATAGTTATGGCTTGCCAGTTGAGTTTGAGATCACCGGTGGAGGTCAATGATTGTTCTGCAGCACCTGATTTGATTGCCAGGCTACCTGACGCGGAAGCGATTGTGGCGGACAAAGGCTATGACAGTGATTGTATACGGGAGCAGATAACAAAGAAGGAGCCAGGCCTGTAATACCAAAGAAAGCGCAATTCATTGAAAGGTAATGCAGACATGGATTGGGGCTTGTATAAATATCGGCATTTGGTGGAAAACACTTTTGCGCGATTAAAGCAGTATCGCGCAGTGGCAACAAGATATGACAAACTGAAGAGAAATTACGAAAGTATGGTTGCTATGGCTTGTGGTTATCTGTGGCTACCTATGTGAAATGTCAACAGACCCTAGGGTATTGCTAATGGCATCCTCGGCGCAAGCTACAGTGATAACAGGTAATAAAAACAATTGGGGTTTTTATGAAGACGCGCCTTTTCTCCCATCGCTATATGTTGGTGATGGAACTAATCATGTAACTTTTTCATGGAGTTTGGGTGTTGCTCCTACTGGTTTTTTTTACGGGAGTAGTTTTCATGACGATTTTCTCTATGAAAGTGATGTTGCTTTTGCTACGGGTGTAACGAACGTTTCCCAGATTGCGGATGCTTCAATTTTTAGCTTTACTGATGGGTCGATTGGTCCAAATGGAGTGGGTGACTTTATTGTCGCGAGAAATATTTCCACAGGGCATTATGGTGTGCTTCGGATAGATGATATTCAAGATCAGAGCTGGAATGATGGCTTTTTTGATCATCGGGAAGGAACTCTAAATGGATCCTGGTGGTTTCAAACTGATGGCACAGGTGACTTCTCATCGGTTTCATCTGTTCCAGAGCCGTCCACCTATATGTTGTTTGGTATAGGTCTGCTTGTTTTGCTGGGTTATCGTGTCCGGCACAAAGCGATTAAATAAACCGGCAGCGGATTATTCCAATTCTTGATAGACATGCAAATTTATAAAATATATAACTAACTGTTTTTAATAATTTAAACTAATATAATTATTGCTGATTCTATCTGTAATTGGAATTAGGTATTGCCCGGCTTGTGTTCCGGGCAATGCTTAAGAATGAGTCGTTCGCTAACGAGTGCGATACAGGTAACACGCAGCAATTTCTCTTTCTGTCAATAAATTTGAATGGAATTAATCTGATCCGGATGTGTTAGAAAAAAACTTTTCCTTGCGCTTTCGTTCGTCAAAATAAAGCGTTTCATTCGGCTCGAGTTTATTGCCCAATTTCTGGATTTGTATCCAGATATCAGAAAATTCCCCCATACGTTTAAAACGGCGGGCATTCTTTTTAAAGTCACTTTTGTTATTTGACTTATAGAGCTGTTCGAATAACAGGAGCCAGCTCGGGATGTCGTGCGGGTTTGTTGCGAGTTGCTGCTGCAGCAATTGAATCGCGGCATCCGGGTTATCCTGCTCGATTAACGCGCGTGCTTCGGATGCCGCGTGACCGGGTGGTTCAAGTGTATTCTTCGGTGAATCGTTTGGTTTGTCACTGCGCTGCAACAAAAGCGCTTCGTACCGCTGCCGTTCCGTTGTATCCGGTAGCGGTGCATCGGTGGACTGTGCGAATCTTTCTTTAATTTTGTGATGATTGCGTAACATCAGAATAATGATCAACAGCGTCAATAGTAGCCCGAAAAAGAAATACGCTATCCGAGAATAAAGTAAATTCCATCGGAGCATTGTTGCTGGTTTCATCTGGCCCCAGTGGACTGTTAGGTTGTTGTTCGTCAGTTTCCGGTGGCGTTATTGTTTTTGCAACAGGTTGTGCGCTATCCGCGGTCGGCGTTGTTGGGTCTGTAAGATGTTGTTTTCCCTCTTCAGGCGAGGCGCTTATGGTCTCCATGGGTTGTTCGCTGGGTGTCGCCATTCTTGATGCAAGCATGGATTGCATTGTGGCAATTTGTTTTTCGAGTGACTCAATGCGTTTTAATAATGCGTTAAGTTCGTTTGTTTCATTCCCCGGCGATTTGTTCCAATTGCGCGATAAGCTTTAATACCGGCTGATTATCATCCAATCTGGATATCCCGGTTTCCGGGGTTGGTGCTGCAGATTGGGTCTTGCTGAGACTATTGGTTGTGCCTGATTCCTTTGTCCTGGTTGCCGGTTTTGCGTAGTTGCCAATCGTTCTTAAATCGGGAATGTGAATGATGGCCCCAGCGGGCAATGGTTGATAGGTGCCACCAGGAAAGCGTTCAGGATTAGTGTGAATAATTGCACGAATAAAATTATCACGTGCAATGGGATCTTTAGGAAACATCTTGCGGGCAATCTGCATGATATCTTCTCCGGGCAGGATCTGCCACTGTTCCCGGGATCCTGTGGCATTATGGCTGGAGGCGGCAGCAATTCCATTACGCGCAAAGTTATCCTGCGCTGGAGGTAAAACAGGTAATTCAGCCTTAACTAAAGCACCTGTTAGAGAGAAAATAATGACAAATATTAATTTGCTGGATAATGCAGCCATCTAATTTTGGAATATTTATTTGCAGAATTTTGCAATTGCCTTGTTGGCTTCATCAATTTTTTTCTGCCGGACATCATCATCGACATATGCGATGCCACCTGCGCCATCCGGCACAGTTAAGCGCGGTGAATCGGTATATATTCTAAGCTGTCCCTGGGCGTCTATGCATTTTTTTTGACTTTCTTCAGCCGTTGCCTGCTGTTTTACTTCTTCTTCCTTTTTGTTCTGCTGGCGTTTGTCAAACTCGAGTCTTTCTTCAGCCAGGTTTCTGGATTGACTCGTTTCACTATTCCCGGATGCAGGCGATGATTTGATATTTAATCTTTTTCCTTCCTTGGCAACACCGGGTGGAGGCGGTATATCCGTGTATTGCGTTTTGCCATTTTCATCAACCCATTTATAGATTTGCGCATTGACTGTGATACTGAATAGTACTATTAACCCTGCAAATGCAAAATTTCTCATTGAGTGCCCCAGAAATAAATGATCTGAAATACATCGGTATCGCATTCATGCAACTTTAAGATTTATCGCATAAATTCATAATAATTGGAAATATGCTGCATTCTTAGCTGAATTGGGGCGAAATTTACACCTGAATTTGGCTATAATGTCGCTTTGCAAAGGATTGTTATTATGCAATTGATTCAAAAAGCGCTCACCTTTGATGATGTTCTGTTAATTCCCGCACACTCAACGGTTTTGCCGCGTGATGTCAGTTTGGCGACAAAATTAACACGCACCATTACTCTCAATATTCCTTTGCTATCGGCTGCTATGGATACAGTCACCGAAGCGCCTCTGGCTATTGCAATAGCGCAAGAAGGCGGTATCGGTATTATTCATAAAAATATGTCGATAGAAGCTCAGGCGGCACATGTCGCACAAGTCAAACGTTTTGAAAGTGGTGTGGTAAAGGACCCGATTACCATTCACCCGAACATGACTGTACGTGAAGTTCTTGAACTGATACGACTGCACAAAATTTCTGGATTGCCTGTAGTGAATGGCAAGAAAGTTGTCGGGATTGTGACCAACCGGGATCTCCGTTTTGAAACAAATCTCGATCAAGCGATCAAGCATATCATGACCCCCAAGAATCGGTTAGTGACTGTCAAAGAGGATACCTCACGCGAGGAGGTGCTGGCGTTATTGCATAAACATCGGCTAGAACGTGTTCTGGTAGTCAATAACCAATTTGAATTATGCGGTCTCATTACTGTTAAAGATATTATTAAAACCTCGGAATATCCGTTGGCCAGCAAAGATGAACAAGAAAGTTTACGCGTCGGTGCAGCGATTGGAGTCGGGGAGGGTAGTGAAGAGCGCGCGACCGCACTGGTTGAGGCCGGTGTTGATGTGATCGTGGTTGATACGGCGCATGGCCATTCGCAGAGTGTTCTGGATCGCATTGCATGGATAAAAAAGAACTTGCCGTCTGTTCAGGTAATTGGTGGAAATGTTGCAACAGCGGCAGCAGCTAGAGCGATGGTGGATAATGGTGTGGATGCTGTGAAAGTCGGTATCGGTCCCGGTTCCATTTGTACCACGCGGATTGTTGCGGGTGTCGGAATTCCGCAGATTACCGCCATTCATAATGTTTCCGAAGCACTAAAGGGCAGCGGTGTGCCGACCATTGCCGACGGCGGCATCCGGTATTCAGGCGATATCGCAAAAGCTTTGGCAGCGGGTGCGGATCTTGTTATGCTGGGCGGTTTGTTTGCTGGAACAGCAGAAGCGCCGGGAGAAATTGAATTATTTCAAGGCCGCTCGTATAAAAGTTATCGTGGCATGGGTTCACTTTCTGCCATGCAGCAAGGATCCAGTGATCGCTATTTCCAGGAAAAAGAACAAAAAAATAATGACAAACTGGTGCCTGAAGGCGTGGAAGGCCGTGTGCCCTTCAAAGGCAGCATTTCTGGAGTTATTCATCAATTGATGGGAGGCGTGCGTTCAAGTATGGGTTATCTGGGGTGTGAAACCATCGCTGCGATGCACGACAGAGCAGAATTTGTCGAAATTACTTCGGCTGGCATTCGTGAATCTCATGTGCATGATGTTCAGATTACCAAAGAAGCGCCCAACTATCATGTCAAGTAAGAATTAATCGTAATGCATCAGAAAATTCTAATTCTGGACTTTGGTTCGCAGTACACACAGCTTATTGCCCGGCGTGTTCGTGAAGCAAACGTTTATTGCGAATTGCATCCTTATGATGTCAGCTCGGAATTTATCAAGGAATTTTCACCCAAAGGAATCATACTTTCCGGCGGGCCCGCTTCAGTCACCGAAGATGAAACGCCGCGCGCGCCGCAAATTGTTTTTGAACTGAATATACCGGTATTGGGCATCTGTTATGGCATGCAAACCATGGCGGCGCAATTGGGCGGTTCGGTAGAGAATGCAGTTGTGCGTGAATTCGGCTATGCAGAAATACAAACAACGCAAACTGGTGCGTTATTTCAGGAAATTAAAGATCGCACGAGTGCGGCTGGAAACAATGTATTAGATGTCTGGATGAGTCATGGCGATAAAGTGGTTGCTTTGCCTGCCGGGTTTCAAGTGATGGCATTCAATGCGGCTACGCCGATTGTAGCCATGGCGGATGACAGGCGTAAGTTTTATGGTATCCAGTTTCACCCTGAAGTCACTCACACACTGCAAGGCAAAGCGATACTCGAGCGGTTTGTGCACGATATTTGCGGGGTTGGCCGGGATTGGAATATGCCGGATTATGTCGATGAAGCGATTGGCAGGATTCGTGCAGCCGTTGGAAAGGATCAAGTAATCCTGGGTTTGTCCGGCGGTGTGGATTCATCCGTGGCTGCTGCATTAATCCATCGTGCCATTGGCGATCAGCTCACTTGCGTGTTTGTGGACAATGGTCTGTTGCGCGCCAATGAAGCCAAACAAGTGATGGAAACTTTTGCCAGTAATCTGACCGTGAAAGTGATTCATATTGACGCCAGCCGTGATTTTTACCGGAACCTTAAAGGCGTCTCCGATCCGGAAACCAAACGGAAGATTATCGGGCGTGAATTTGTTGAGGTATTTCAGCGTGAATCTGCAAAAATCAGCGATGCGAAATGGCTTGCACAAGGCACTATTTATCCGGATGTGATTGAATCGGCCGGAGGGAAAACCAAGAAAGCGCATACGATCAAATCGCATCACAATGTAGGCGGATTGCCGGAAACACTTCATCTGAAATTACTCGAACCGTTACGCGAACTGTTCAAGGACGAAGTGCGTGAATTGGGGCTGGCACTCGGATTGTCACGCGAAATGGTTTTCCGCCATCCGTTTCCTGGTCCTGGGTTAGGGGTTCGCATACTGGGCGAAGTAAGTACGAATACGCCGGCTTCTAAGACAGGAGGATCAAATCTTTATCGAAGAATTGCAACGTTCCGGCTGGTACGAAAAGACATCGCAGGCCTTTGCAGTGTTTTTGCCCGTCAAGTCGGTGGGTGTGATGGGTGATGGACGTACCTATGAATACGTTATCGCCCTCAGAGCCGTGCAAACGCAAGACTTCATGACAGCCAACTGGGCGGAGCTGCCGTATTCCCTGCTCAGCAAGGTTTCCAACCGCATCATCAACGAAATCCGCGGCATCAATCGTGTCGTTTACGATATTTCTGGCAAACCACCGGCAACGATTGAGGGGAAATGATTCTATGTCTCGCATTGCCTAGCACTGAACTGTAACAAATCACTCCAAAGCCGCTCCAGTGCGGTTTTTTGTTCATTCGTCTGGTAATATCTGCTTCAAGAAAGTATCTTCAAGAAAGTTTCAGGTATGGTTTACCCGATGGTATGATTCATCTTTAAGTCCAAAGTATCCAGCAATACCATCCGTTGATATCTCGGTTAATCATGGTATTAATATTGAAGAATCCATTAATTAATAGTGACTTAAGTATAATTTGTAACTGACAAAATCATGGTATTTAAATGCCCGTCGGTGCCATGAATTTAGATAGAATATAGTAATTTACTGAATAATAAGGATATAAATTGCTCACAGATACCAAGATACTTAATCTAAAGCCAAAAGATAAATGTACAAAAGTGTCGGATCGTGATGGTTTGTACGTTACTTTCAAAATCAGGAGGAATTTCATTCCGGTATAACGAAATAAGGTTAGATTGCTTGATCGCGAAGCGAAGCCACAATCTGAACCGTTGTTGGACAAACCCGGTGGGGCTGCCATGATCCTGCTTGTTGTGGAAATATCTCTCTGTTGATCGGTGCGGTGGCGGCCGGGTCCTATGCGTCATGCCCCAAATCCACCACGCTAAAGTTGCCGTGCAGCAACCTATTCTGCTCAACCTGCCATTCTTGATGCGTTTGCCGCTGATTTCACCCGCTTTTGCAGGGCGAGTGCGCCTGGCCTGCCGAGTCCGGCAGGTTGACGGTGTGTTGCGTTACGTGGCCATCTCCCTGTTTGACGCAAAGTCCGTAATCGGTGGGTACAAAGATATTTACGATGCAAGTACGGACAATCTTCATCACCCCGTTAACATTTGCATCGTATCACCGGGCGTGGTTGCGGTGGGGGAGCACGACACGTTGATCAGTTGCACCAGTGGGGATCAGTTTGCTGTTGGGATTTTTAAAGCCGAAGTTGCCGGGCACAGCGATAACCTTTGGGCAAAATGTGTTGCAGGATCAGGCGCAGGAATGCCACACGCCGCTTCGAGTGCGGGTTTCCATCTTACGGGTTTTCGCTGTTCTGGTAGCCGGAACGTGACGTTGCCATCGCAGTTTGCAACGATGTTCTTCTCGGGCAATACCCCGCGATACAACCGTCTCCCAGATACAATACCTTCTGCCTTGAACCCACCCCTTTGCAATCCCCCACCCATTTTTCTGGATATTGCCTGGGCTGGTTTAATCCCGCCTGTTTGATGCCACTTAACCGTTTAGCTGGAACGCTCTCGCCAGCGCTTTGTGGTCAAACAGATATATAAATCTTTATTGCGCCACAGACGCCGTTTTGTTGTCGAACCCGGCGGATGGCATCACCAATGCATGCGGTGTTAAATCCGGTAAAGCGGTTGTGGGTGTGCAGCTGCATTACAGCACCCGTGGTGCCACGCAGTTTTCTGTCATTCCGGCTGAAGGTGCCGGCGGGGTCTCACGCCACTGCGGGTAGTCGAGTCTTTCATCACGCGCTTCCATTTGCTGCAGGCAAGCTTACGGAACTGGGCGGAGCAAGGTGAAACGTCACCATGAAGTAATTGCAGGAATCAGCTTTTGCAACTGCTGGTCTATCCAGCGTTGCGACTCGTCCGCCTGGCAGTGCGGGCAATGGCGATATCCACGGGATAAGGCAGATAACTTTGTTCCTGACAGTCGCTCACAGGCAAGTTGTATCTTGTGGCTCATGCTGCTGCGACAAAATTCGAAGGCACTCAACTACGCCAATTGGCTGGAATGTTGGACGATGGCCGTATTGTGGACGATAAGCTCAAGCTGCATAGTTGTCAACAATGTGTGCCAGCCGGATCGTTGGACATTCCACCAGCCGATTGATATCGACCTATCAGCGCATTGATGCGGTCCACGGCATTATCTTTGGTATGGTCGGTGAGGTCGATCACCAACGGATGGTGGTGAGATGGATTGATGAGGTTTGCACTTCCAGCAGGTCGACGCTGCTTTGATGGAAGTGGGTGGCATAGGAATGAAACAAACTGTGTGGCGTAATTCTTTTTAAACCGCAATCGCAGGTGACACAACGCAAGAGTGAGTCTGGATGCCACCACGATCCAGCAGGGTGGTGGCCAGGTGGGCTTTGAATCCGCACTTACGGTTGAGGAAGGCTCAATGCGGGATTGCGGGTGAATCTGCCGAAACGGCCGCAATATCTTTGCAGGTGTTCTCCAGCAGCTTAGGACAAAGCGGTCTCGATTGCCTTTGGCGTTTCGCACTTGCCCCCGCATCCGGTCCGCATCAATATCCCCGATTGCAAACGCAAGCCTTCACCCAGCCGTAAACCCAGGCTGTACAGGGTAAAGAAAAACACGCGATAACTAAGCGCACGTGGTCATGAATATCTGTTGGGCCTGTGGCGCAGTAATAATATCCAGCGAGTGTATGACTTGGGCGGTTTGACAGATCCGCGCCCGGCCGGGGAAGTTTATTCAATACTTGGGCGCGCAATAAAACTTCCAGCCCGGCCGCAGGTCATGTTTGAGCGAACTCCAGGAGTGAATCGGCGATATGGACAAAATAATCAGTTAACTGGAAGCCGGGTCCAAATCATCAATCCGATAATCAAAGTATTCCCCGGCTCGACGTACGCCGTGTGAATACAGTGCGATGGTTTTTGGCTGCATCCCGACGCTTCAACCGATTGAGCAGACATTGTTGATAATTGCACGCAAATTGCGCTGGAAATTCTGATGTCGTTACGATTCATCCTCTGGTAAGTACAAAAAAGTCCCTTTCAGGGTGAGGATGAATTATGTTATTAAAACTGGTTGCTGAGGGTGTTTCTCCGCGATAGCGTGCCA
>JADKHF010000052.1 GCA_016721865.1 Nitrosomonas sp.
GAAGTTACTCAGAATGCCAGAAATCAATTGAGAATTAAGTCATCAATTGAAGCAGCAGAAAGAAGAAATTTCCCTTCGTGGATAGATATGAACGTCAAAGAAATGAAAGGAATCTTTAGATCTAAGCCCGAACGATCTGATTTACCTGCAACAATTAATGAATCTCTTGTTGTTGAGCTTTATTCGAAATAAAAATTTAATTATTGGGTAGCTTTTATCTAAAGGACATTACTATGCAAGGTAATGAATTATTAACACCACGTATCATAGATGTTCAAAATCTTTCGCCTCTACATGCAAAAGTTGTTATGGAGCCTTTTGAAAGAGGATATGGCCATACTTTAGGTAATGCCCTAAGACGGATACTACTGTCTTCGATGACTGGGTTTGCTCCAACAGAAGCGAAGATAGCTGGTGTTGTGCATGAATACTCTGCGCTTGATGGAGTACAAGAAGATATTGTAGATATATTACTGAATATCAAGGGAATAGTTTTAAAAATCCATAATAATGATGAAGCTGTAATTTCACTAAAAAAAACTGGAAAATGCGTTGTAACTGCTGGTGACATTGAAGTTGGACATGATGTTGAGATACTTAATCCAGATCATGTTATAGCGCATCTATCCTCTGATGGAAAAATTGATATTCTTTTAAAGATAGAAAAGGGAATAGGATACGTACCTGCAACTGTAAGAAAAACTAAGAATGTTGATAAGAGCATAGGGACAATCTTTCTTGATGCTCATTTAGCCCTATCAGACGTGTTAGCTATACAGTCGAAAGTGCACGGGTCGAACAACGAACAGATCTTGATAAGTTAGTTATGGATTTGGAAACAAATGGTGTTGTTGATCCGGAAGAAGCAATTCGCTTTGCTGCGCGACTTTTAGTACAACAATTATCTGTATTCGCTGATTTAGAGAGCACACCTCTACCTAAAGAACAACCACAAGTTCCACAAATAGATCCAATTTTGTTACGTCCGGTCGATGACTTGGAACTCACTGTTAGATCTGCTAACTGTCTAAAAGTTGAGAATATTTTTTATATTGGTGATTTAATACAGCGAACAGAGGCCGAACTGTTGCGTACACCAAATTTAGGTAGAAAGTCTTTAAATGAAATTAAGGAAGTTTTGGCGACACGAGAACTTACTTTAGGAATGAAATTAGATAATTGGCCACCGGCAAATCTCGATAATCTTTCCAAGGATATAAATCATGCGCCACAATAACGCATTTAGAAAACTAAACCGCTCTAGTAGCCATAGAGCAGCAATGTTCCGTAACATGAGTAATTCACTTCTGCGATATGAAGTCATCAAGACAACACTTCCAAAAGCTAAAGAATTAAGAAGATTTGTTGAACCATTTATAACTTTAGGTAAAAAGCCATCCCTTTCTAATCGAAGATTGGCATTTAACAGACTTCGCGATCGTGAGAATGTGACGAAGCTCTTTATTGAATTAGGTCCTCGCTATATAACAAGACCAGGAGGGTATATTAGAATACTTAAATATGGTTTTAGAAAAGGTGATAATGCACCTATGGCGCTTGTGGAACTTGTCGATAGAACGGTAGACAGTCAACTAAAAAAACCTGAAATAGATAAAAAGTAATTTTTTTTATCTGATTCTTTAAGTTTGAAAGTTCTACAAATACTTTTTTTAGATAGTAATTTAAATGATAAAAAAGTTAAGCTTTTTATAAGCGCATGAATGTTAGAGCATTTTCTATTTTGCGGCTTCTAAAAGATGGGGAATTTCAGAGTGGAGTAAGTTTGGCAAAAAAACTTAATTGCAGTCGCTCAACTATATCAAATGCTTTAAAAAATATTCGTTCTTGTGGAATTGAAATATCTAAAATCAGGGGTCGTGGTTTTCGATGGATTAACCCTATTTCTTATCTGAATAATGATTTAATACTTAGCTGTGTACTATATAAACCAAATAATTTTTGCTTAATTATTTGTGATGTTATTGATTCAACAAATAATTTTCTTTTGAAGAATTTTGAAAAGCAGCATTACAATAATAACTGTATACCTGTGGTTGCTACTGAATTACAAACACATGGTCGTGGTCGTGCTGGGAGATCTTGGCATAGTGGTTTTGGCGATAGTCTTACATTCTCATTGGGATGGCGCTTCGAAAAAGGCGCTTCATCATTGTCTGGATTAAGTTTATTAATTGGTATTGCTATAATACGAGTTTTTAAATCCTTCTCTATTGGTAACGTTAGCCTTAAATGGCCTAATGATATTCTATTCGATAATAAAAAATTAGCTGGCGTATTAATTGAACTTCGTGGAGAAATTATTGGTCCCTCCTTTGTCATTATTGGTATCGGTATTAATTTTAAACTCTCTGACTATATAAAATCCTCTCTTAAACAAATAGCAACCGATTTATTTTCTATTACAGGCGTTTGTTTTGATCGTAATCTAATCTTTGGTTCACTGCTTCTGGAATTGCGAAATATTTTACCTGTATTTGAAGAGTATGGTTTCTCATTTTTAAGAATGAATGGAGTAGTTATCATGCTTATGAAGGACAGCCAGTTAGCTTGATAGCACCAAACGGGAGTGTTGTAGAAGGGACCGTTGATGGCGTGATTGATGATGGCTCTATATGTTTGATCACATCTACGGGAAGGCATACATATCAAGTAGGCGATATATCCGTGCGATTGAATTACCATTAAATCATAAATGGCTAGTATACTTGCGATCGATTCTGGCAATTCATATGTAAAATGGGGTATGTTCAATCATGGTCAATGGTTAGCGCAAGGTAGTGTTTTTTACGACAAGGTGCCTTCCTTAAGGTGCGAATTCAATGAACTTCTTGTTCCAGAAAAAGTTGTTATCTCTCATGTCGCACGTGAGATAACAAAAAAACAAATTTGTGATCTATTTTCAAATTGGTCAGTTAAACCACTGTGGATTCATTCTAGATTTTACCAATGTGGCGTAACTAATGGTTATTCTGACCCTTTTCAGTTAGGCTCTGATCGCTGGGCAGCTTTAATTGCAGCATGGCAAATTCAGCAACAAGCTTGTTTGGTCGTCAATATAGGTACTGCAGCAACCGTTGATGCTCTCTCCGACAATGGAAAATATTTAGGTGGTATCATTCTACCTGGCATTCAATTGATGCTTAAAGCCTCCAACTCGGTACTCAGATAATTAATGCTGGCTTGAGAAAATATGAAGATTTTCCTGTCGACACGAATAGTGCAATAAAAAGCGGTGTAATACATTCTTTAGTCGGTGCTATCGAACGTATGTATAATTTATTATCATTACAATTAAATCATCCTGTAGTAAATTGCATAATAAGCGGTGGTGACTCAACTTTACTACTTCCTCATATCAAGATTCCAGTTAAGGCGATTAATTATTTAGTCTTGGAAGGACTTGTTGTGATCGCTGAAGACCATCTCTAGAGCCTCCTTAGCTTTTGCTTCAAATAAAAACTTATGTCACGATTTCACAATGTAACCTTCTATACATCGGTCAATGATGTTCGTAATTTGCCACTTAACACTGGTATTGAGATTGCTTTTGCAGGACGATCTAACGCTGGCAAATCTAGTGTTATTAATAGACTAACAAATCGAAGTCGTTTGGCTTTTGTTAGTAAAACACCTGGACGCACACAATTAATTAATTTTTTTCAATTAAATACAAACCTGTTTTTTGTTGATTTGCCGGGGTATGGATATGCCAAAGTTCCTGATTCCATTAGACAACACTGGCAGAATTTATTGAGTAACTATCTGCAAACACGCGAGTCTCTCAGAGGGTTAGTGTTA
Organism: Nitrosomonas sp.; assembly: GCA_016721865.1. Taxonomy (GTDB): domain Bacteria; phylum Pseudomonadota; class Gammaproteobacteria; order Burkholderiales; family Nitrosomonadaceae; genus Nitrosomonas. The sequence continues at coordinate 3,820 of JADKHF010000052.1, forward strand.
ATAATGGATATTCGCCATCCCTTAAAACCGCTTGATATTAACATGCTTGAGTGGTTTGCCCCAACTGGAAAAGCAATTCATATTTTACTAACAAAAGCTGACAAGATGAGTGCACAGCAGGCAAATGTAACGCTAAAAAATGTGACTCTATATTTAAAGGTAGCTTATCCACAGTGCTCTGTTCAGTTATTTTCCAGCTTAGCAGGTACCGGTGTTGAAAATGCAAGCACAGTAATTAGTGAATGGCTAATTAAAAGTTAGCTGATTAACTTTTATTTTTTTATTGATATCTCTCTGGAGAAGGTGTAGATAATGCTCTGGCTAAAAGGGGAGTAAAACCATGGGGGCCACCTCTATATCACTTAAAGCCCAATCTCAGGGAAGAAAGGCAATAGTGGATCAAGATCGTCCGTTTCTATGTGGGCACACTTATTAAAGTATTTCCATGAATAATTGATTTTATTTATTTTCTATTTTCTATTTTCTACTTTCTACTCATTATGTTTTCTTACAATAGCCAATTTCCTCAAAGAAGAATGCGACGTATGCGCCGAGACGCATTTTCCCGTCGCCTTATGCAAGAAACTCATCTTCTAATTGATGACTTGATTTATCCTGTTTTTGTTTTGGATGGAAAAAATCGTATAGAGAATATTCTATCTATGCCTGGTGTGGTTAGACAGAGCGTTGATCTGTTAATGACCCAGGCAGAGAAATGTTTGCAATTAGGTATTCCAGCACTTGCAATTTTTCCGGTTATTGATGCTGAACTTAAGAATCTTACAGCAAGTGAGGCATACAATCCTGATGGGTTGGTGCCCAGAGTAGTCAGGCAATTAAAGAAGAATTTTCCTGAGTTAGGAGTGATTACTGATGTAGCGCTGGATCCCTATACGAGTCATGGTCAAGATGGATTGATTGATCAACATGGTTACGTAATGAACGATGAAACTGTAAATGTTCTCTGTCAGCAAGCACTGGTACACGCACAAGCTGGTGCTGATATTGTAGCGCCTTCTGATATGATGGACGGACGCATTGCGGCAATTCGAAATGGTTTGGATAGCCAACAGTTTATTCATACACGCATTTTGGCTTATTCAGCTAAGTATGCTTCAAGTTTCTATGGACCATTTCGTGATGCAGTTGGATCTGCGGCAAACCTAGGTGCTGGTAATAAATATACTTATCAAATGGATCCCGCAAATTCAGACGAGGCACTATGGGAAGTTGGATTGGACTTGAACGAAGGTGCCGACATAGTGATGATTAAGCCTGGGATGCCCTATTTGGATATTGTACGTCGTGTGAAGGATCAATATGGTGCGCCGACCTTTGTATATCAAGTCAGTGGCGAGTATGCCATGCTCAAAGCTTCCGCAATTAATGGATGGTTAAATGAAGAAGCTTGCGTGTTAGAATCTTTGCTTGCTTTTAAACGCGCTGGTGCTGATGGGATTCTAACTTATTATGCTGTAGAAGCAGCAAATTGGTTAAAGAAAAACTCTTAATGCATTTAACCCGGATATTGCATGAATTGCACACGCCCTCACTTGTCTCTTGATTCCACAAGGGATTTGTCTCAGTCAGGTGTATGAATAACTACACCGCTTCTTCGAAAAATCCCTTGTGAAACCAATATCATGCGTGATCATCGTGCGAATTCATGCAATATCCGGGTTAAGAAAAGAATTCACTGGAATTGATATTAGAACAATTGGTCTTTTAAATCTCTTGTTATTTTAGGTTCCTCATTTACAGGATTGTCCGTGATTGGAGGAAGCTGCTCTTTAAAGAAATACTCCATAACATCTCCAGTTGATTCTCGGAATCCTGTTGCTGAATTAATTTTTGTTGCAATGACTCCATTGGGAGGTGTGTATTCTGCCATGGGTATTCCTTTCAGGACTGGACCCACATAATCCATCCAAATAGGTAATGCAACCCGTCCTCCTGTTTCATTATTTCCTAATGATCTAGGTTCGTCATATCCTGTCCAGGCTACTGAGACCAGGTCTTTTTGGAAACCACAGAACCAGGCATCAACGAAATTACTGGTGGTGCCAGTTTTTCCTGCCAGATCGCTACGCCCCAGCTGTTTAGCTTTAATGGCTGTGCCGTAATTGACGACGTCTTGCATCATGCTTGTCATGATAAAAGCATTACGAGGATCGATGACACGTTTGGCGCCATTCAAAGCTGTTACGGGTTGGAACTGTTCGATTGTCGTGCCTTTTTCATCTTCAATCCGCTTTATAAAATAGGGCGCAACACGGAAGCCGCCATTTGCAAAAATTGCATATCCTACGGCCATTTGCATTGGTGTAACTGAACCAGAACCTAATGCCATGGGTAAATAGGGGGGGTGACGATTTGCATCAAAGCCAAATCGAGTAATGTAATCCTGGGCATACTGTATGCCGATAGCCTGAAGTATTCGAATAGATACAAGATTCTTTGATTTAACTAACGCAGTACGCATGCGCATAGGCCCTTCAAATTTCCCATCAAAATTCTTGGGTTCCCATAATTGACTACCTGTTTGGGCAGCACTGAAGGAAAGCGGTGCATCGTTAATGATTGTGGCTGGGGTGAAACCCTTTTCCAGAGCTGCGGAATAAATAAAAGGTTTAAAACTGGAACCAGGTTGTCGCCAAGCTTGTGTGACATGATTAAATTGGTTCTTGTGAAAATCAAATCCGCCAATTAAAGCACGGATAGCGCCATCATTGGGATCAAGGGAAACAAGCGCAGCTTCTATTTCTGGTAACTGAGCGATATGCCATATGTTTTTTGTCTTTTGTATACGAATTAATGCACCAGCAGTAATGTATTTTTTCGACCTCTTTTTATCAGTCAAAATTTCTGTGCAATTTAAGTCCATCGCCCGTAATTTCAATGATTTCTCCACCCTTACGGTAAGCCTGGACGGTATTAGGTCTAGCACTTAAAACGATGGCTGCGTAAATATCATCACTATCATTGATTTCTTCCAATGCATCATCAAGCGTTTTTTCTTGATTACTGCCATTTTTTAGCAAATTAATATACGCCTCTGGGCCGCGATAACCACGACGCCTGTCGTATTCAATGACGTTTTTACGTACAGCCTGATGGGCGGTTTCCTGGTCCAGCTGACGGATAGTTGTATAAACTTTGATACCTTTACTATAAGTTTCTTCTTGGTAACGGTCATATATCACTTGGCGTACCATTTCAGCTACATAATCAGCCGGTAATGCTAAGGCAGTTGATTGCTTTTTAACAGGAATAGGTTGTTTTTCTAATTCGCCTAGTTCTTTGCTTGAGATGTAGTTAAGTTTATGTAATCGGCCCAATACATAAAGCTGTCGGCTTTTAGCGCGCTTAGGATTACTGATAGGGTTATAGCTCGAAGGTGCTTTAGGTAATCCTGCCAACATGGCAGCTTCAGCAATATTAATTTCTTGTAGTGATTTCCCAAAGTATGTTTGTGCCGCTGCTGCAAAACCATAACTGCGCTGCCCGAGGTAAATTTGATTGACGTAAAGTTCTAAGATATTGTCTTTGCTGAGATTGTTTTCAATCTTGAAGGCCAGAAGCGCTTCGCTGAATTTTCTCGTCAATGTTTTTTCTCTGGTCAGAAAAAAATTTCGTGCTACTTGCATTGTTATGGTACTGGCGCCCTGACGTACACTGCCCGCAGAAAAATTTGAATAAGCAGCACGTAATACGCCCATATAATCAACGCCGCCATGTTCATAAAAGCGATCATCTTCTGCAGCAAGGATTGCCTGTTTAAGATGTGCCGGTACTTCAGAAATATTGACGACATTTCTACGTTCTGCGCCAAATTCTCCTAATAATAAACCTTCATCGCTATAAATACGTAATGGTATTTTAGGACGATAATCCGTCAGGGTATCTAATGATGGTAAGTTGGAATGTATGACCAGTGCAGCAAATCCAGCTAGCAACACACCAATCAAACCTAAAGCAGAAAATGTGACAAAAATGTAATACAGCCAGCGTACTAACATGAATTTGGATTTGTTAATTGATGCGATCGTTAAAAAATACAGTTATAAGAGGGGTATATCTATCGTTTTTCTTTAAATGGAATTTCTTGGGTTCTGTCAGAATAAATCCCTATTAATCAGATTGCTGAATAACTATATTGAATTGATGTAGATAATTAGTAGTTTACATATATTCAGCATTAATGTGCTAATTTATAACTTGCGAGTATCGCTTCTAATAAGCCAATGTTCAAGGGAAATTTTTCTATCAGTTTAGACTTCTTTAAGACGAAGTCACCTCCATTAATAGGTGTGGACATTAGCTCCTCATCTGTAAAAATGGTCGAATTATCATTGACAGATAAAGAAAGTCAAACCTACCGTATTGAGCGCTATGCGATTGAATCCATGCCGGCAGATGCAATGTTGGATGGTGCAATCGCAAATATGGAAGTGGTGAGTGAATGTCTGCGGCGTGGATGGAAACGTATGGGAACACGCCAAAAGAATGTGGTGCTTGCACTACCCGCGACTGATGTGATTACCAAAAAAGATTGTTGTGCCGGCTGGTCAGCGTGAAGATGATTTGACTTTCCAAGTCGAGAATGAAGCCAGTCAATATATACCTTTTCCTTTAGATGAAGTTGATTTGGATTTTCAAGTTACTAGGCCAGTGCCTGATAATCCAGAAGAAGTAGAAGTGCTTATTGCTGCGTCGCGGAAAGAGAAGGTGGAAGATCGTGTGGCTACTGCTCTCGCGGCAGGTCTTAAAACAGCCATTATGGATGTTGAACCATACGCAGCGCAGACTGCATTTGAGTTAACTCTGAGACAATTGCCTGGAGGTGGAGAAGATCAGGTAATTGCGCTGGTTGACATTGGTGCGACCATCATGAAAATTAATGTACTTCTGAACGGAGAGTCATTATATACGCGAGATCAGCCATTTGGTGGGAACCAACTGACTCAGGAGATTCATAATCAATTTAATCTCTCGTTGGAAGATTCTGAGACTGCTAAAAAAGGTGGGAATCTACCTGAAAACTATAAGATGGACGTGTTGCAACCATTCTGCGAAACACTGGCTATAGAAGTGATGCGCGCTATTCAGTTCTTTTATACATCAACACAATATACCGAGGTTAATTATATTTTTATAGCGGGTGGATGCGCAGTTATTCCCGGGTTAGACGCAATCATCGCGTCACGTACGCAAGTAAGCACGCTCATTGTGAATCCTTTCTCAACGATGGAGTTGTCGAGTCGTGTCATTCCAAGGCAACTTAATCTGGATGCGCCTTCTCTGCTGATTGCTTGCGGTCTGGCACTTCGTAGTTTTGATCCATCATGATTCGTATTAATCTACTACCTCATCGCGAACTTAAGCGTAAGGCTAGACAGCAACAGATTGCAGTTCTGGCAGGTCTGATTGGTTTATTCGCCATCGTTGTTATTATGGGAATTCATACGATTATCGCTGGGAAAATAGATTATCAGAATGGTCGCAATCAATACTTAAGTGACCAGATTGCTATTCTGGATAAAGAAATTGCAGAAATCAGAGAAATAAAGACGCAGACCCAGGAATTACTGGGGCGCAAGCAAGTTGTTGAGACATTACAGAACAGCCGGTCTGAAGTCGTTCATTTGTTGGATCAGTTGGTGAGATTACTTCCGGATGGTGTGTATTTACAAAGTGTTAAACAAGAAGATCATAACATTACTCTAGTTGGGTATGCACAATCCAATGCCTGGGTTTCAGTGTTGATGCGTAACCTTGAATCGTCTCAGTGGCTTGAATCACCCTTATTGATAGAAATTAAGGCGATGACCGTCAATAATGTGCGCCAAAATGAATTTAACATGAAAATAAAGCTCAAGCGGGAAACTATGGACGCTGTACAGAACCCATCCGTCAGTACCGCTGTGAAATCATAAGGCTACAGTTGCGATGAATGATCTACTTATTGAATTGCGCCAGCTTGATATCAATCAGGCAGGAAACTGGCCGGTGGCATTTAAGGCTGCTGCACTTGTCATTTTATTTGTCGCCATTATTGTTGCAGGCCATTTCGTGGTTTGGCAGGAGCAAATTGAAATGCTGGAGAATATTCAAGCTCAGGAAGAATCTTTAAAAAATACATATCTGGTAAAAAAAAGAATCGCTGTAAATCTACCCGCTTTGCGTCTGCAATTAAAGGAAATTGAACGATCTCTCAGTGCCTTGCTGAAACAACTTCCAGATAAGTCAGAAATGGAAGCATTGTTGGTAGACATCAACCAGGCTGGATTAGGTCGTGGACTGCAGTTCGAATTATTTAAGCCAGCAGCGAAGGAAACGATTTATGCGTTTTATGCCGAACTTCCTGTCTCCATACGTGTGACCGGTGGTTATCATGATATCGGGGCGTTTGCCAGCGATGTTGCACAGTTGTCGCGCATTGTGACATTAAATGACATTAGTGTTACACCCGGAAGTGATGGAAAATTAGTATTCGATGCTGTTGCAAAAACATTCCGCTACCTGGATGAAGAAGAAATAACAAAGCAGGCTGGAGGCAAATGAATCATGATAAGAAAAATATTCCTGCTAGTGTTGTCTGTGGTCGCTTTGACCATGATGACTGCCTGTAATCAGAATAACTATAGTGATCTGGAAACATTTATCCATGGTTCCGGGGATGGCTTGCAAGGGAGGATTGATCCATTGCCTGAGGTAAGGCCGCACCAGTTCTTTACTTATCAGGCGTTTGATATACCCAGCCCATTTGTGCCGCGTAAGAATGATCAAGCGCAGAATATCACGAGTGGAATTCAACCTGATCTAAACCGGCATAAGGAAGTACTCGAATCCTATCCACTGGAAAGCTTATCAATGGTTGGTTCACTGCAACAACAAGAAATAATTTTTGCCTTGATTAAATCTCCGGATGGTACATTGCATCGAGTGAAAACTGGCAATCACCTTGGCCAGAATTTTGGAAAAATTAACAAAATTTCAGAAGCAGAGGTGAAAGTGTCTGAGATTGTGCAGGATGGTGTGAATGAATGGATTGAACGAACTAGTGCGATTATGCTGAAAAATTAGGAATAAAGCCATGAAACTACCGATAACGAGAAGATATAGCCTACGCGTGATTATAGCAATGCTGTTAATTTGTTTTGCAACGGTAATTTTTGCTGAATCAACTGTAACTGCAGAAACAGCACAAAACAGTATTCGCTCTATTGATATATCTACCTTCCGGAATGGCGAGGTAATTGCCAAGGTAACTTTAGATCAACCGCTAGACGCACTTCCAGTGGGCGTTGCACTGGACAACCCCAATCGTATTTATTTTGACTTTTATCAGGTTGCTAATGGTCTGGGCAAGAACGTTCAAGAAGCCGCAGATGGAGATTTACGTAGTGTCAATATTGTGCAGGTTGGGGATAGAACTCGGCTGGTATTGAATTTATCAAGATTAATGCGACATGATATCCAGGCGCAAGAGAATATTCTATTAATCAAACTGGTCAGTGTGGCTGAGAATCAAACGGCCAACACCGATATCTTCTTTGCAGAAGAGACACTTAGTAAGCAGTTGAATAGTTTGCAGGATATTGATTTTCGTCGTGGTGCAAAAGGCGTAGGGCGTATAGAAGTTGATATGACACAAGCGGGTACAGCCGTTGACGTACAACAGCAAGGTGATGATATTTTTGTCGAGTTTGTGGATGCTTTACTTCCTGGTAGTCTGAGAAGACGATTCGATGTTATGGATTTTGCCACCCCTGTGCATACCATTGAAACATCGCAGAAAGGCGATAATGTTCGTATGATTGTGAAATCCAAAGGCCGGTGGGAACACTCTGCGCGGCAATCTGGTACACGGTTTATTCTGGAAGTTCGAGCCCTGACTGATGATGAGGAGGAGCTGGCAAGAAAGAAACGTGCCAATGGCGGATATACGGGTGAGAGACTTTCGCTTAATTTCCAGGATGTGGAAGTGCGGGCGGTGCTGCAGGTGATTGCTGATTTTACCAATATTAATATTATTGCCAGTGATTCCGTTGCGGGAAATCTTACTTTGCGTTTAAAAGATGTACCTTGGGATCAGGCGCTCGATATCGTACTGCAGTCACATGGTTTGGATAAGAGAAAGACAGGCAACGTCATTTTTGTGGCACCGCGTAAAGAAATGGCCGACAGAGAATTGCTGGATCTGGAGGCACAGCTGCAGATAACTGAAATGGAGCCACTGCGTACAGAAATTTTCCATTTGAATCATCGCAGAGTTAATTCATTATCGTTTGAAGGAATGATAAGTAAGCGTGGTACGATCAATTTGGATGAAATCAGTAATACAGTGACGATTACAGATATTCCTACTAGATTAAGTGAGATTAGAAAGCGTATAGAGCGGTTAGATGTTTTGAGAGGCAGGTGCAGATTGAGGCGCGGATTGTAGAAGCGATTGATACATTTAGTCGTGCTTTGGGCGTGCGTTTTGGTGTACAGAATAGTTCGGAATTTGCTAATCGAAGATTAGGGATTTCAGGTAATCTGCATGATTCAAGTTCGTTAGCTGAGGGTGGCTCAGTGGGTGGTGGCGGTGATTTGAATGTAAATTTGCCGGCTGCTGCTGGAGTGGGATTAATGGGCGGGCCTGCTGCACTAGGACTAAGTTTGCTGAAGATTAATGGTAATCGGTTACTCAATCTCGAATTATCTGCATTAGAAACTGACAATAAGGGTAGAGTGATTGCCAGTCCTCGTGTTGTGACTGCGCATGGAATAGAAGCCACTATTGAACAAGGTGATCGAGTACCCTATCAGCAAGCGACAAGTAGCGGCGCTACAAGCATACGTTTTATGGATGCAACACTAAGACTGAAGGTTAAGCCATTGATTACCTATAATGGTCAGATTGATATGGAATTAAATGTTAATCAGGATAAGATTGGTACAGCTATCAATCAATTTTTGCCGCCACCGATTAATACCAAACAAGTAACGACCAAGGTTCTGGTAGAGAACGGTGGAACCGTGGTGATTGGTGGTATTTTTGATCGTAATGAAAATGAAGTTGTTAATAGAGTGCCGTTGTTGGGTGACATGCCCTATCTGGGGCATCTTTTCCGGAATAAGGTTAAAGTGGATAATAAACGCGAGTTGCTGATTTTTGTTACGCCGCGTATCTTAAGCGAGAATCTCAATCTACAATAAAAGTTTTCTATTGTCCCGTCTGGAATCCAGTTTGGCGCCATGCCTCATAAGCGACAATGGCCACGGTATTGGATAAATTCAAACTGCGGCTGGTCGCGACCATCGGCACACGGATACGGTGTACTTCCGGGAAAGATTCCATGATGTGAACAGGCAATCCGCAGCTTTCTGCGCCAAATAAAAAAGCATCTCCATCTTTGTATTTCACTTTGTCATAGTGTTGTTTTCCTTTGTTGTTATCGCAAACATGCGATGTTCTTTCAAACTTTGGCAGCAATCCACCCAATTTTCATGCACTTTTATATGAGCAAATTCATGATAATCCAGTCCGGCACGCAATAGCTGCTTATCCTTCAGTGGAAAACCTAATGGTTTAACCAGATGCAATCGCATGCCAGTGTTGGCGCACAGGCGGATGATATTACCCGTATTGGGTGGGATTTCCGGTTGGTGAAGAATGATATTAAACATGAAATAAGATTGATGATGAATTGGTTATAGCGTGTAGGGGCCGATCTGATTCAACTCTGGCAAAGTTCTGGCGATAACCCAGTTACTGATTTCAGCAGCACCTTGCTTACGCAATACTTTAGCTAGCTCGTTTAATGTCGCGCCCGTTGTCATCACGTCATCAACCAGTGCAACATGTTTTCCCGACAAGTCTATTTTACAAAGAAAAGCCTTACGGATATTCTTCTGGCGATCCTTCCAAGCTAATCCGGTTTGTGGCGGCGTATGTTTGATACGCTGACAACTATCGGGTAATAAAACAATCCCCATATGTTTCGAGAGGTAACGACCGATTTCCATCGCCTGATTAAATCCGCGTTCGCGCAACCTAATCGGATGTAAAGGCATTGGTATGATGACATCCGGAAATTTTTTTGTTGATTTCAATCCTGTGATGAGCGATTTGGCAAGAATCGGTGCGATAGCGAGATCAGTTTGATATTTTAACGCATGAATCATTGCATCGACAGGAAAGGTATAGCGAAGTGCTGCGATGGTACGTGTGAATGCAGGCGGTTTTGTTAAGCAAGCGCCACAGATTTCCGCTGTTGGCACTGGCCACAGGCAAATAGGACAATGGTTAGGCGACAATTGCGGTAAATGATTGTAACAAGGCTCGCATAAATCCTGTTTTGTGGGGATACCGCACAACACACAATTTTTCAAGCTCAAGATCTGCATGATAATTAATCAATTGTTTAAATTCAGGGTGTGGAAAAATTGACAATGTTCATTGAATCCTTGATGATCCAAATTTTTTGGCAAATAGTACGAATGATGAACCGCTTAAACAAAATGACAGGTAAATTGGTATGAATTTGGATTCTCTCACAACCAGCGAAACACAAAATGACTTAAGTAGTATAACCGGGAAATCAGATGATTCTGTCTATTGGAAGGTGGCAGAAGTTCAATCATTACTGGATGCGCCATTTAACGATCTGATTTACCGTGCGCAGTGTGTTCACCGCCAGTATCATGATGCCAATGGCGTGCAATTATCAATGCCGGTTTGGATTATTACAATCACAATCTCGATACCGCACCGGAATTTTATGAAGAAATTATCACCACACGTCAATATCAGGATCGCTTGGATACATTGCAGCAAGTGCGTGATGCCGGAATTAACGTGTGCTGCGGCGGTATTGTGGGCATGGGGGAAACGCGTCTGTCGCGTGCAGGGCTGATTGCACAATTAGCCAATCTAAATCCTTATCCGGAATCGGTGCCGATCAATCATTTGGTGCAAGTCAAAGGCACGCCGTTGTATGGCATCGCAGCACTGGATCCGCTAGAGTTTGTGCGTACTATTGCAGCGGCACGGATTACCATGCCAAAAGCCATGGTGCGTTTGTCTGCAGGTCGGCGGGAAATGTCCGACGCCATACAAGCACTGTGTTTTCTGGCAGGCGCCAATTCGATTTTTTATGGTGATAAATTGTTGACGACGGGTAATCCGGAAACGGATCTTGATCGGGCGCTATTGGATAAATTAGGGCTGCACGCGCTGTAACCCATGTTTCCAGACTTGGCTGAACAACTGCGTGCCCGCGAGCAGCAAGGGTTGCGGCGTTTCCGGCAAGTCGTGGAAAGCCCGCAAGCAAGCCATATCACGATTGATGGCCGTGATTATCTCGCATTCAGCAGTAATGACTATCTGGGGCTGGCCAATCATCCGGACTTGATCCAATCAGCTTGCGTGGGTGCGAAGCAATACGGTGTGGGGGCGGGTGCATCGCATCTGATCAATGGTCATTCTGCCGCACATCACATTCTGGAAGATGTTCTGGCGCAGTTTACCGGTTTTCCGAAAGCGTTGTTGTTTTCTACCGGGTATATGGCAAATATCGGTGTGGTTACGGCCTTGGTGGGACGGGAAGATGCTATTTTTGCGGATAAACTGAACCATGTTTCGCTGAATGATGCGGCTTTACTGTCACGAGCTAAATTTATTCGCTTTCCCCATTTGGATCTAACTACTTTGGAACAACGCCTGGCGGCTTCCAATGCTCGGCGCAAGCTGGTCATTTCTGACGCTGTGTTTAGTATGGAAGGCGATATCGCACCGATCAAGCAGCTTATCGCGTTGTGTGAGAAGTATCATGCATTGTTAGTGCTGGACGATGCGCATGGTTTTGGCGTATTGGGAGAAAAGGGAAGGGGCAGTTTGTTCCTGCCGGATAGCGATTATGTGCATTCGCCGAACATTGTGTATATGGCCACGCTGGGCAAAGCCGCCGGTGTATTTGGTGCGTTTGTCGCAGCGCAAGTTGATGTGATCGAAACTTTGATCCAGTCAGCACGCAGTTATATCTACACAACAGCTACACCGCCATTGCTATCGCACGTGCTATTGACGAGTCTGAAACTGATTGAACAGGATGAATGGCGGCGTGATGCTTTGCTGCGAAACATTGCACAATTGAAAAATGGGTTACAGTCATTGTCCTGGAAGCTGCTGCCTTCTACTACCCCGATCCAGCCATTATTGGTTGGTGAAAGTACAGAAGCGGTGCGCATCAGTGAGCGTTTACGCGAACAGGGTATTCTTGTGCCGGCCATTCGCCCGCCGACAGTGCCGCAGGGTATGGCGCGATTACGTATTTCCTTGTCCGCTGCGCATCAGTTGCGCGATATCCGGCGCCTGACACAGGCATTGAATGAGTTGGCGCTCGATTCATGATGCATCTGCATGTCGAATCGATAGGGAGCGGCCCGGATCTCGTTTTATTACATGGCTGGGCGATGCACAGTGGTATCTGGAGTGGCGTTCGCGATCAACTGAGTCAGCAGTTCTGCCTACATTTGGTCGATCTGCCGGGGCATGGACTAAGCCCCGCATGTGAGCCGGGAACATTGAATCATTTGGTCGAGATTATCACGGATATTCTGCCGGAGCGTTGCATGGTCGGCGGTTGGTCATTGGGCGGGCAGATCGCGATGGAACTGGCATTGCGTGAACCGGAATGTGTGCAAAAACTGGTTTTGATCTCGACCACTCCCTGTTTTGCCAAACGCGATAACTGGGAATGGGGTATGGAGCATAAATTGCTACAACTTTTCTAGAAAACCTGAAACTCAGTTATGCGGCTACGATAAACCGGTTCCTGACGCTGCAAATGAGCGGTGACCGGGATGCGAGCAGGATCCTGTTGCAACTGCGCAAGCACTTTTTCAGCAGGTTGAACCCGATCCGGATGCATTGCAAAAGGGGCTCGAGATTTTGCAGCAGAGTGACTTGCGCGATCGCGTGGCGTCCATCAAACAACCCGTTTTATTATTGCATGGTGAAAATGACGTGATTACCCATCCCGCTGCTGCCGACTGGATGCATCAGCAATTATCACAATCGCAAAGGGTGATGTTTCCACATTGTGGTCACGCGCCGTTTTTATCTTACCCCGATCAATTTGTGACTTGTCTCAATGAATTCCGAACACACGCTTGATAAAAAACAAATGCGCACTGCGTTTGAACGCGCCGCCAGCAGTTACGACCAGGCGGCGGTTTTGCAGCGTGAAGTGAGTAACCGCATGCTGTCGCGCTTGGAATACATCAAATATTTACCCGATGTCATTCTCGATGCTGGGAGTGGAACGGGTTATGGTAGTCAGCAATTGGCCAAACGTTATCCCGCCAGTCAATTGATTGCAATGGATATCGCCTGGGCGATGCTGTCGCACGCCCGGCCTAACACAGCTTGGTGGCAGCGCTTGTTGCCGTTACTGCAACAGCACTCCTTCTATGTATGCGCCGATATTGAACAAATTCCTATCAAAAATGAAAGTGTCGGCATGGTATGGTCTAACCTTGCGCTGCAATGGTGTAATGATCTGGAGCACACGTTTGCCGAAATGCACCGGATTTTGCGTACCGATGGTTTGGTGATGTTCAGCACCTTTGGCCCGGATACGCTGAAGGAACTACGCCAGTCTTTTGCACAAGTGGATGCGTTCAGTCACGTAAACCGCTTTATCGACATGCATGATATCGGCGATCTGCTGGTGCACAATGGTTTCTCTACGCCGGTGATGGATATGGAATATATTACCTTGACCTATCCGGATGTCACGAGTGTTATGCGCGATTTAAAAGCAATCGGCGCGCATAACGTGACACAAGGCAGGCGCCAGGGGTTGATGGGTAAAAACAAGTGGCAGAAAGCATTCGCGGAATACGAGAAATTGCGCTGCGAAGATAAATTGCCCGCCACGTTTGAAGTGGTTTACGGCCATGCCTGGAAACCGCAATCGCGCCGGTCTGTATTAACGCCGGAAACGCGCAGGCAACTGGGTTTAATGGGGTAACCAGCTTATTATGGCTAAGGGTTTTTTTGTTACCGGAACTGACACCGGCATCGGCAAGACTACCGTAAGTTGCGCATTACTTTATGCGTTTGCAGCACAAGGCAAAAAAGTTGTCGGGATGAAATCGATTGCCGCTGGAAGCGAAAACGGATTGTGGATGGATGTTGAACTTTTGCTGGCTGCAAGTAACGTGAATGTTTCGCGTCAGCAGATTAACCCTTACGCATTCGAGCCAGCAGTTGCCCCTCATATCGCTGCGCAGCGGGCAAGTAGGGAAATAGATCTGGAAGTTATTCGTGCCGCTTATTGCGCATTAAGCATGAAAGCGGACATCGTCATTGTCGAAGGCGTCGGCGGATTTCTGGTGCCGATCAATCAGCAGCAGGATGGTGCGGATCTGGCGAAAATTCTTAATCTTCCGGTGATTCTGGTGGTCGGAATGTACCTCGGTTGTCTAAATCATGCTGTTCTGACGGTCAAGGCAATACAATCAACTGGTCTGGAACTGGCTGGCTGGGTGGCTAACTGCATGGATCCGCAGATGCTGGCCATTGCAGAAAATATCAGCACACTCAGGCGACAACTAGGTTGTCCATTGCTAGGTACTTTGCCATTTGACAGAGAAACCGATATTCGGCAATGTACTGAGCTATTAGATATAAAATTTTTGACAGAAAACCACAGAAAGTAATGAATGCCGATTAAATTTGACAGCAAATATCCCTTCAAATATTCATATTGGTATTGTCTTATAAAAAAGCATGTTATTTCCTATTTCTCTCACTCATCAGCAATAAGTGGGTTGACTCCCAAACGAACAACTGATTCAGTCAGTATCGGGACGCACAGCTCAATAAACCGATAAGCATAGCCACGTAAGTAATGATTTCTCCTAACTGAAATGCAAGTTGTATTCTTTTCAAATAAGTCCTCACTTTCAAGTTTAATTAATGTCGTATCTCTTTCAGCGGAAAATGCTACAGAAGCAACGATGCCTATACCTAGTCCCAATTTGACATAGGTCTTAATTACATCAGCGTCCAGAGCGGACGCTGGCAATATCGGGAATTAATCCTGCTTTGGCAAATGCTTGGTCAATACGGGATCGACCGGTAAAACCATGGTGATAGTAATGATCGGAAATTCCACTATAGCTTCAAAGAGTGAGTGGATATATTGACTGCAGAGGATGCCCTGAAGGAACGATGACAACATGCTGCCACGTAGAATGGAAAGACACCAGATCAACGGCGCTTTCCAACGCCTCAAGTAGCAATACCGATATCTGCTTGACCACCGATCAGCATCGATAATAATTCGCCAGGACTAGATTGGTGAAGAATAAGATGAACCTTGGGAAAAGCTTTCTTAAATTGAGTAACCACGGAAGGCAATGTGTATTGCGCTTGAGTATGCGTAGTTGCAATAGTTAATTGCCCTGATCGCGATTGCTAAACTGTTCAGCTAGGTGCTTGATATTTTTGTGTCAAATAAAATGCGTTCGACAATTTTTACCAATTCTTTACCAGGTTCTGTTAGACCAATAAACCGCTTGCCTTTGCGAATGAATAATTCAATATTTAACTCGTCTTCAAGATCCTTGATGTGCTTGCTGACACCCGACTTTGTGATGTAAATAAAGCACTTGCCACTCCTGTCAGATTGAAATTTTGCCGAACTGTTTCACTAATAATGCGAAGTTGTTGAAAATTCATTTGCCTTCTCTCAGATATCTGAATACTGATAGGGTTGTCGGATAGAAGCAATTTATTCAAAGATGTAATTTCCGACTTGTTGATTACTTTGGAGTTAATTTTATAGTATTTTGGCTATTTTCGGCATTCCTAATTGCAGCAATAGTGTCCATTTGTTAGATCGCTCCTATCTTTGAAGGCTGCCTTAAGTAGTTATTGCTGCACACTGCTTCGGCACCGCGATGCCGTTTTGTGTAGTGAGTGTCCATTCCTTGCATCGGCTTCTTCGAATATGTTTTTCAACGCATGGTGCCGGTGTAAGCTTTAAAAGCTTGCCGTTTTACTAGTCCGTCAATAAATACAATGCGCCATCCGGGCCTTGTTCCACATCACGAAATGCACCGTTTTGCGTTAATAACTGTTCTTCACTGAGAATTTTCTTGTCATCCGTTGTCAATCGCAACGCACCTTTGCCTGCCGAAACTTTCGACAAAACAGACACCACGCCATCCTGGAAACTGATTGCCGGTATAAAACACCATGCCGGAAGGTGCGATGATGGAAGGTGTCCAGTGATAAATGGGTTCTTCAAAACCCTGTTCCGCATGTTCATTTTTATTGGGCGCCCGAGTAATGAACACCATAATTGGCAACGGGCCAGCCATAATTTTTACCGGCAAGGGAATATTAATTTCGTCGCCACCTTTGGGACCATGCTCATGAATCCATAACTCGCCAGTTTTTGGGGTGAATGGCAGCACCTGCACACTACGATGGCCATACGACCCCAGAATTTCAGGTTTTGCCTGGATTTTTACAAAAAGGATTGTCGGTGGGATCGAGCCATCAGCGCGGATACGGATTATCTTGCCGAGATGATTGTTAGCTGCTGCGCATCTTCCATGTAATCACCGCGATCACCCAATGTGATAAAAAGATTGCCGTCAGGTGCAAATACCAAGCGTGAACCAAATGCACTGCACCTTGCGTTTTCCAGCAGTTGGCGGAAAATCACTTACCAAAATTTTCCAGAGCACCGTCCTTCAGCTCGGCTCCGACAACGCGTGCTGGCTTTTGAACCTTCCGGTTCGCGCCGGACAGATAAATAAGACGGTTTCTGGAAAATTCCGGATCCAACTGCAATATCAGCAAACCACCCTGCTGCTGTACAAACTTGGCAGGAACGCCTTTAACTGGTTCCGATGCGCGGCCATCCGGTGTGATGATGCGCAATTGACCAACACGTTCGTGACCCAGCACATTGCCATCTGGCATGGAAGCCATGCCCCAGGAATTGCCAATCCGCTGGCAATTAGTCGGCCCTCGAATTCTGTCTGGACACGTTGGGCTTGTGCGGCGAATAGAAGAATAGGCTGCTGCTGAGGAGAAGGGTTATAGAAAGCGCGATAGCAATTTTAGGTTTTAACCATCATTTCGATTGCTGATGGTGTATTGCTCGGATTTGCAAATGTACCATTTCTTTGCAGGAAGGCCTCAATA
>JADKHF010000053.1 GCA_016721865.1 Nitrosomonas sp.
GTGTAACGTAAACCTCCAACCCCCTCCACATTAACACCCTGGTACATCATCGTTATCCTCAAACCTTTTACAAGGAGGAACGATGTCATCCATCAGAAATACGACGAATTATATCGAAACACGGCAAACCAGCGGTATGTCTCCAGGCAGCTTATTGCCGGGAACATGGTTTGAATACAAGACGTTTGGTAATTGGGTTCGCAAGGACCGTGCCGATCAGGTTGTTCGGTCACTGGTTGGTTCCGATAACGATCAAACCAATGTCTATGCCAGCGAATACCATACTGTCTTCGCGGACGGGGCGATCATGTGCTGGAACTGCCATCGACGGTTTCGCCGCATTGGTTGGGGAATTGTTGAAGTGTCTTTGATTGCGAATCCGGGGAGATCCGGTTGATGGTTGATCCGGTGGATATGCGCCGGGGGATCGACCGGTTTGTCGGTGTTGGTGGAGCAGGCGTTGCAGCGATCGCCTTGTGCGGGCCTCGGCGTTTGTGTTTTGCAATCGCGCGGGCAATCGCATCAAAGTGTTGCCAGGACGGTACCGGTGTGTGGCTGCGCCAGCGGCGTTTGCATCGGGGACGGTTTGTTTGGCAACATTCCGGAGAAGGTGGCATTGTGTTGACGCAGCCGCAATGGGAGTGGTTGATTGCCGGAGTGGATTGGCATCGTTTGGGGTTGCAGTCGTGCGTACGAAAATATGGCTGAACGCCAATATTGATGCCGCTTTTCGCGGGTTTTGTGGTACAATAACACCACGAAAACGCACGCAAAACAGTCAATTGAATTGGATCATCTGAACCTCGCGCCGGCGGTATAAAACCGAGGTATCAAATCTGATTCAAAATCGCTGCACGCAAGCACAATGAACGAACTCAAACTGCTGGAGGCAGAATCAGGCGCTGACGCTGGAACTGGGGCATTGCGCCGCATTCGTTACGGTGCGAACAGGGAAGCACTGTCACAGCCACAGTTGAGCTTGTTCGAAGAAGACTGGCAAACTGATGTTTCTGCCGTTGAGGCGGAAATCGAGCAATTGCCGCTGCCTGCTCCGCGAAGCCTGGCACGCGCTGGGCGCCAGCCGTTGCCGGATCACCTGCCGCGCATCGGAACACCGCCATGAACCGCAATCCTGCCAATGCAAACAGTGCGGCAGCGATCTGGTCAGAATCGGTGAAGACGTCACCGAACAACTCGACGTCAAACCCGCCGAATTTTGTGCACCGCCACATCCGTCCGCAATATTCCTGCCGGGCATGCGAAACCGTGGTCGCGGAACCGGCACCGCCCGCGGTGATCGACGGCGGCATGGCGGCACCGGGTTTGCTGGCTTGGATCGTCGCGGCAAATACCTCGATCACCCGCCGCTGTATCGATCACGCAATCGCCGCCCGCGAAGGTGTCACTTTATCGCTCTCCACCCTGGCGGAGTGGGTTGGACGCGTCGGCGTGGCACCGCAACCGCTGGCTGACCGGCTGATCTGGCACTTGCTGCAAGGTCGCGTGTTGCACGCCGACGAAACCCCGGTGGCGCAACTTGATCCCGGCAGCGGAAAAACGCAGCGCGCCTACCTGTGGGCGTATCGCAGCAACGACTTGAATTGGGCCGCGTATCATCGTATTTGACTACCAAACCAGTCGTAGTGGCAAACATGCAAAACTTCCTCAACAGCTGGCAAGGCCACTTGTGGTCGACGACTATGGCGGGTACAAGGCTATTCTCCAAACGGCATCACCCTGCACAGAATTCAGCTGTTGGGCGCACGCGCGCCGCAAATTCTTCGATCTGCATCAGGCAACGCCAGCACCGTTGCATTCGAAGCATTGCAACGCATTGGCAAACTTTACGCCGTCGAAGCCGAAAGCAAGCACTTATCGACCGAAGCACGGCAACAACGGCGTGCCGAAAAAAAGCCTGCCGATCCTGCAATCGTTGCACGACTGGTTGCTGCAAACCCGCTTTCATACCGCCGATGGCGGCGGAACCGCTAAAGCCGTCGACTACACTTTGAAGCGCTGGCAAAGCCTGATCCGCTACGCCGGCAGCGGACACCTGCCGATTGACAACAACCCCGTCGAAAACACTATTCGCCCCATCGCGCTCGGCAAGAAAAACTGGCTGTTCACCGGCCCGAGCGCGCCGGAAACGTGCCGCCGCCATCCAAACCCTGCTCGGCACCGCAAAACTCAACGGCCTCAACCCCGCACAATGGCTAGCCGACACCTCGAAAAACTCCCCGCCTGGCCTAACAGCCGAATCGATGAATTATTGCCGTTCGCACCGGAGGCTATTGAAGCATTGTTGAAGGAATGTGGGTAGATGGTGGGGTTGGAGGCTTACGGATTCAACTGGCTGGACAGACGATCAGCGATTTAGCGGCTTATGCCAATATTTTACGTACGCTTAAGGCGGGAGAGAAAGTGGAATTGCAGTTTAGGCGGGATACAGTTGTAAATACTGTTGAGATTATACTGAGCGAACGTTGATTGGATCAGCAAGGTTAGATTCGGACTTAAAAAACAGCATAAATTTATACGTTCAGGCGACAACTGGCTTGACAACGACCGATACTGAAGTTGCGTTTATTTGATGACTTGTTACATCGAATCATTGATTCAAAGAATCAGCAACAACCAAATCTGATCTGCACCAGCTTATTCACTGAATAGCTAATTCCTTACGAATATTTTGTAGTTTAGGATCATCCGGCAAGACAGATTCTGCTCTCTGCAAATAGAGTCTGACCATATTTAGCTTGCCTTCAGTTCTCGCTTTCTCAATAAACTGAATATATCGATCCACTATTTTCCGCAACCCGGCGCGCGCTTCCGCATTGTCTGGTTCCATGGCAAAAACCATCTGATAGTATTTGTGCGCATTGTCTTCATTTGGAGTGGTGAGATGCCCTTTCTTCCAAGCCTTCTTGGCAGCATCCAAGTGCTTTCTGATTAAAAACTCATCGGCTTTTGTTTTCAACGGTGCTTCCAGATCTGCCTGTTCGAGTTGTTGCTCAGGCTCGGATTTTTTTTCAGAATCAGATTCTGTATTTAATTGGGCGATAGTCGAAGGAGCGGATTTTTCTTCTTTTATCTCCGGTGTAACGGCTGTATTACCAAGGTTATCTGGGAATAAAGGCTGAGAGGCTACTGTACTTGTCTTGCTATCCGCTATTTCTGCAGGTTTCTCATCAAACCATAATCTAACAGTCACAAATGCAATTATCCCGGCCATCACACCGATCCATAGATTTCTTTTATTACTACGGGCAGCATCGCTGGCAGCCTGCGTGGAGGTTAAAGATCCTTCTTGACCGTTGGGTGAATCTGATTTTAGTAGCGACAGAATCTCGGCTGCGGATTGCGGCCGGCGGCTATATTCAGGTTGCAGCATCCAATCGATCGCTTGCAATAATTCCGCGCTATAAGTGGCGTTCGCAGATGCAGAAAGTAACGCCATCGGATCGGGTTTCCCTTGGCTTAAAACCATTACCCTGTTCTGTACGGCAATGGGTTGGTGATGCGTGATAAAGTGTACAGCGTCGCTCCCAGTGCATAAAAATCGGTTGCGGGTCGAGCGCATTCGCTGGTTCATATTGTTCCGCCGGTGCGTAACCGGTAGCTAATTCACCAACCAAACGCGTAGTGCGCGCAGCAATAGTCAATCGTGCAGCAGCGAAATCAGTCAGCAGCGGTTCGCCATCCTTACCCAGAAAAATCGCTGTCGGTTGAATGCCAGCATGCACCATTTTATATTCATGGATTTTCTGCAATGCATCAGGATCGATACCAGGATGAATTTAATTCCGTCTCAGCAAATGATGTTTCAGACTGAATTAATTTGGAAAGTGACACACCGTCTCGGATACTCATTATCAAATAAGCCGTGCCATTGAATGGCAGGCTGTTCTCAGCTACCACAATATTAGGATGCTTGATTTGTGTCAGCATCTCAGCCTGATCCAAAAATGCCTTTAACCCATAATCAAAATTATCTTTGTCTTCTGGGGACCTGGGCTCAACACTCAAGCCATCGTTTGCCCGAACAGCAAAATCGTGAGGAAAATACTCCTGTATTTTCACCTGTTCCTTAAGATGGTGATTCCAGGCACGATAAGTAATATCGAATGGACTAATTTTTAAGGTATCCTTAATTTCATAGACACCGATTTGAGTTCCTTCGGGAAGAATTTGATCGTGTATATTTGTCATAATAATATTTTCTCTAGTCTCAATTATTGCATTTAGTCTGGCGCAACTGGCCAATAAAGGAACGAGTCGCCTTATAGTTTAAAGCAACTGAGTTTGATATACACCAATATTTTCTGCTTAGATAAGCCCGGATTGAGTTAGGCTTGGATTTTTGACTTCACTGTAAATCTTTGTTACTTCTTGTGCTTACAAGGAATTCTTTTCCTATTCCGAGAAAACCGCGAGGTATCAGATGCACGAAGAATCCGTGATGCACGGCCTGAAAGCCAAGGGATTAAAAAAAGGGTCCGTATCCAAATCGGCTGCGGTCACGATCGGCTTGGCAGCAACCGCTCCGGCGTACTCATTAACCGGTGCGCTGGGTTACGGTGCGTCCGAAAGCGGTTATCAACTGCCGATCGTGTTCATCCTGTCAGTGATTCCGATGTTCTTTGTGGCATTGTCCTACAAACATCTGACTACCTCGGCCCCGGATTCCGGTACGGTTTTCACATGGGGTGCCAAAGCCATTGGGCCACGTTTTGGCTGGTTCGGCGGTTGGGCGCTTTTATTGGCGAGTGTGTTGGCTGGAGTCGCTGCAACTCAAATTATTGTCAACACGACAGCCATCGTTTTTAATTTAGTCGAAACACCCCTGTGGTTTCACTTTGGTGTAGCTATTCTGTTCATCCTCAGTACGACATATCTAACAGCACTCGGTGCAGAGGAATCTTCGCGCACCACCATGTTCCTGACAATCGCACAATACGGCGGCCTCATCTTACTCGCAGCCATTTTATTGCTGCGCGTTATGCAGGGAAACGCTGTGAGCACTGCCGAACCATTTTCAATGGAGTGGCTTAACCCGTTTGCGATCACTTCTTTCAGTGCGTTTCTTAATGGATTTCTTATTGCACTATTCATATTCTGGGGATTTGATGCATCGCTGGCAATGTCTGAGGAAACAGATGGAAGTTCAGAGCAAGCAGGTCGAAGTGGCCTTATCGCGATGACAATTACTGTAATTACCTATGTAGTTTTCTCTACAACGGCGCTAGCCTACGCTGGTATTGATGCGCAGGACAAATCAAGTCTGACGTTCAAGGACAATATCGACTCGATCATTACCGTTCTGACAACCGATATGATCGGAGCCAAAGGCACGCTAATTGCAGCGTTGATAATCGGCATCTCGGCTTCTCGTCTACGATGTCCACGATCATGCCGGCAGCACGTGCTGCGCTGGCAATGGCGACATACCGCGCCATTCCCAATAGATTTTCTTCTGTCAGTAAAGCAACACAAACACCAAAGTTTGCAACCTGGACAATCGGTTTGATGACGCTGGTAATTTACTCCACCCTGAGCTTGATCAGCGAATCAATTGTGAAAGATTCGATCCACAGTGTTAGCATTGCGATCTGCACTTACTACACTGTAGCGGCGCTATCTTGTGTGCTTTATTTTCATCGTACCGCATTTAATCACTGGCACACAACGCTTTCGCAAGTGATTTTGCCTGCAATTGCTGCTGTGATTTTGATTGCGGTGGGGATTCTTCAGGTGTGGAACATGATGGATCCAAGCTACGGATCTAGCGGCTCTATCGCTGGCGTGGGTACCGTGTTTTTGATTGGGGTTGTCGCGTTATTTTTCGGAGTTCCACTGATGATATTATGGAACATCCGCGACCCCAGATTCTTCCGGGGCGAGACGCTCCCTCTTGAAAGGGCACATATGATATTGGATAGCCCTGAAGATAGCACGACTCGCACCCCTAACATCCGTTAAAATGGCAATATCTGCTATAGTCAACAGTTTGATTTGTCATAGCAGCAAAGGGAACCATTTTGAGACAGATTTTTCGGTTAATTAAGGAGAATAATTGTCCAATTTAACGGAAGTAATTAAAAAATATAACCAAGGTAGATTTCCAGCAGTTGACTATTCTAATCTCGGATAACCCCTTGCAAATAAAAGGAATCAGATTCAATAGTTTTTTTGGCACCTCTGAAAATTCAAAGTTCTAAACAAAACGAGGCGTGAATAAAAAATGGTGACGCAGCATATGTCTGATATGTAAGGAAACATTTTTTGCGAGCAACAAAGTGTTGTAACAAAAATTGGATTTTTAGAGATGCCATTTTGTCAAAAAAGGCATTGAAATTTCGCATATGTTTGATTGCCAGACCCAGAACTGTTGAGTCGATTCTAGATAGATTTATCTTTTTCAAGCGGAAAACCAGCATCACGTAGTGCCTTAATTCCGCCATCCATCGATATTACATTAGTATAGCCCATTTGTTGCAATGCATCCGCCACCAGAACTGAACGGTATCCACCTCCGCAATACAGTACAATTGAAGCTTGCTTATCAGGTATCACGGTTTCGATGTCGCGTTCGATGATCCCTTTTCCAAGATGACGGGCACCCGCCGCATGATCAATCCAAAATTCATGATCTTCCCGCACATCAATAAGATGGAATTGCTCTCCCCTCGTCAATCGGGCAAAAACTTCAGCGACAGTACATTCCTTTACGCGTTGTTTTGCTTGTTCCACTAACCGTAGAAACCCTGGATTATGTTGCATTATTTTCCTTCATTTTCATTCAATACCGTTTGATTACCAGCAGAATGTATCAAAGATTCCACATGCGGTCAAAACGATAGCTTGTAATCGCAAGGTAAATCTATTCTAACTCTAATTTTCCAGCAGAATTACATTACAACACAATACAACTTCAACAGTTGTTTTCGACTTTTCTTTTAAATGAGCATAAGTTACTAACTTCTGTTAAATGACGGAAAACACCATCAGAATGAATCTGTCTTGAGTAATCGGAGATCAGGTTATCTTTTCTTTTGAGTCAATGCGTGCAAAGCACTAATGCCAGCTTTTAATATCTTACCGATTAGCATCTAACAGTGAAAAGTCAGTTTAGCTTTGCGTGTGTTTAAATACGACTGCTATTCTCGCAATAATGATATCAGATAGTGCAAAAACGTGTGGCAAGCAGATACGCTTCTACATCAGAGAAATACTTGGCAGAGAAGTAAAAAACCGGTACACCGGCTGCCTTTCGACAGTGGTGTACCGGTGTGATACTGGACCAAGCTTATAGCTTGGTAAAGACTGGGATAACTGCGCCAGCAATACTATTGATATAACGATTGCCTTCTTGGTCCCAAGTCATCAGTAATCCACCAAAACGGCTTTCAGGATCACCCAATAACGCCATCAAACGTTGTACTTCCCACAACGCATCTTTAGCTTCCATCTTAACTTCACGGGTTTCTCCAGGCTGAATTCCTTTGTCGTCATCCATGGTCAAACCAGTTGCTACCAGTTCTCTTGGATAATCAGGGTCCAGATGGGTTTGTCCCAGCTTGTTAACAAAACGTACACCTGCTGTGGTGAATTCACCGATGTTGACCGCTGAGTCTCCATTGTTGGTGATTTCCATGGTCACACGCAATGCGCGTCCCGGTACGTCATAGTTAGCATGCGTTACTTTGATCGCAACAGGGTTCGGTGCAATCGGCATTGGCGCTACTTTGGATTCACCAGCTTGGATCGGTACTGTGTATGGATGTACGCTTTCTGTATAACGATAGCCTCCCCATACCACCGCACAGGTCAGGATCGCAAATGCGAGTCCAAACTTTCTGTCCATTGGTGATGTCAGTAGTTCGTCACCATACGCCAGCAATACACGGCTACGTGGCAGAAACATCGGTTTCGCTACAAAGTAGCCAATCCAGAAGCAACCAATAGTTAGCCATAATACGTGCCAGAATATACCATTACTGAAGTTGAAGGTCTCCAGGTCAATGGTTTTACCCGTCAGTGTGGTGATTGGGTTGGTAAAGTCATCCCAACTTCCAGAGATGTTCATCCAAGAGGCTGGGCCTGCAATAGGACCTGCATCCTTGATGTTCACCATCGCGTGCATATGATGACGTCCTGGAATCCGTGCTTTCAGTTTCACCTCAAACGCATAATCACGTCCAATTTCCAGCGGTCCTGATATGAAGGTCGGTTCGCCATTCAGCTTGGTGCTTAAACGTACAAACACCGGGCTAGGACTACCTACGTTAAAAAATGCACGGGTTGGCTTACCTACTGCACGTGGCCAATCTTCCGCTAAGTGAAACTTTCCTGTCATGGTAGCAATGTCATTGACTTTGGTGACTTTTGGTTGCCATTTCAAGTCGTACCATTGAATACTACGCATACGTAGGAACGGTTCTTGTGAACGTTCACCGTGTGCCGCTGCCGGTGCTACGTCTACTACCAGCGTCACCGCCAGTGATGCCGCTCCAATCGCAGCTTCATACAGGCCTAATACGCCCAGCTTTAAAATGCTTTTTATATTCATTATTTGATCCCCTGTGCAAAGCCTTTTTCACCAAAAGCTGTTACGTCGTTCTTCATAGAGATACGTCCTCTTTCACCTTTAACATAGTAGAAAGCGGTGCAATACAGTTTGCCAAAGTACCACCATACGCAGAACATCAGCATGGATACAAACGCTCCGAAGAAGGCCGCAATCACCGTGGTGTGTCCACCGAACGTACGCAGTGAGCCTTGTTCAATTAAACGTACATATTCCGGTGTACCGGTACGTACATACAGGAACCCTGTGTAATCAGCTACTGACAGTAATACACCTTCTACTACCACTGGTAAGTGGGTTGGGCCAAATATCGGCCAGTTGCCTGGATAGAAAAACAATCCCCAGAATCCACCGCCTAACAGTGCTGTAACCAGCCAGTTACCCGTCAACAGTAAAATTGTATCTAACATCAGTGCACCAGGTATCATGGTTGATGGCAATACAAAGTTGATTGGGTAATGTGACCACCAGTAGAAGCCCCAGTAACGGGTCAGCCATTCACCTACTAACAGGCATACGATACAGAGTGTCGCGCCAAATGGCAGGCGATAGTTTACCCACAGGTAATACATCAGTGCTGCACAGTACATGATACCTACAATCGGTGTTACAACAGGCCACCATTGACGGTCTTTCCAGTCAAGCCAAAAATCCCAGTCTCCTGCTAGTAGCATGAAGTGCATGTGATAGGTACCAACCAGAAGAATACAGAGAATTGGAAAATACACTGCATCTATATATCTGGACATCCTGACTGCTTCTGGCGGCATCTTTGCCGCTGCTATAATTTCGTCTGTTCTACTCACTAGACCCTCCCTTCTTCTTTTCGTGTGATATTAAATATGAAAACTTGACGATCCCTCTGAACTGCTTTGCTGCTAGTTACCGTCGCCCTACAATTCGTTTCCATAACTGCAAGTAACTTAAATCTCTTTACCATCCCCATCCCTCTCGGGACAGGAGTGGTCATCTCGCCTAGATTAAGGAACTATCCGGTTGTTCAGAATCTCTTTGCTTGAGTTATTCCAGATGACGTCAGTCAGGTTGGAGTAACGGGTGATAATTTGTGCTGCTATACCACCTGAGAACAAGCCTGCCCAGCCCAGAATCACAAAGCCCCAGTGCAATGGCGCACTGAACAGTTCTTCCATGAACCAGAATGCATGACCCCATTCGTTCAATCCTACGTTTGGCAGAATCATCAATGGGCCTGCAATTGCCATAACCAGCGGGAATGATGTGCCGCGGCTATACAGTGGCAGACGGGTCATCGCGTACAGGTATGAAGCTATGCCACATACGATGTACATCGGGAATGAACCATAAAACACCACTACGTGACTTGGGGTGAAGCTGGTGTCACGAATAATCACTTGGTGCCAGGATGCATCTTGTTCGGTGAAGAAGCTGCCGCCCCAGTAAACACCAAACAAATACACGCCCAGCCACATCATCCAGTAGAAATAACGTTTGATCTCTAACTTAGGATCCAGGTTGTCCAGTTGTTCTTTCGTGTCACGGGTCTTCAGTATCCAGCCCCAGGTGACCAGAGCAAATAAAGGCATCAGGGTCATGTGTACGCGCCACAGTCCCATCCACACTTTGTCAAATTCCGGTTCCATCGAGTCCATGCCATGTGAATAAGCAAATGTCCTTTGATACCAGATCCAAAATATCGCTACCAATAACATGGTTAGCATTCCTATCTTGTAGTACTTAGAATCGTACCACAGCGACATGTCATAGTTAGCGCTCGAACTCGCGCTCGTTGTGCCATAAGTTGTTGCCATGTTTCTACCTCCTAACTGTTAATCAAAACTACTTCTCGTTCTTACTACTTCTCTTTACTTTTAATACTAATTAATTAGTACGGCTATAAATTTCGGCAGCTAAAATAACCTTACCTCTTTCCCTCATTTTAGCCACACCTCTCAGGCTAGTCGACCTTGGGGTTTAAAGTCAAGTCATTTGTCATAAAATCCTCCTCCCTCCAATGGTTTCCTCCCATCACCCACTTTTCCCTTTACTCACAATGATTAAAGGGATAATGATCTTCCTCAAAAATTTTATGAAATCCTCTGCTATCAGTTAAGAATAATACTCCGACTCTTGCACAATTTTTACCAATCCCGCCAACCTCCTATTAATGGAAAATAAATCCCTAATCTAATTGGACGTGAATCTATCTGTTGCATGACTTTTGCATAATGATTGAGTTGATGCTGATATCGTATCTGTTCTCGATCCAGAAAACCTTGTATATCAGATCCCTCATGACTACTTGTTTTATAATCTATAATCCAACGGATTCCATTGGAATCACAGAAAGTTCTGTCAATCACCCAATTCACTGGCACATTATCAGTGATACCAGTGATCTTCAATTCATTTTGTGCAAACTGCTGCGGACCCAAAATCCATTGTCCACGTGTATCGTTGATCGCGTATGTCAACGCTAGAATGATGCGTTCAACTGCATATTCCACCTCTTTACTATTCCCACTCATACCGCCTGCGAGCAAATTCTTTTTAAACTGATCATGCAGCATCTGTATGCGTAGAGTATTCCAACCATGCATTCCATCTTCGGCAATTTTCTGTAACCATCGATGCACCACATTACCCACATGACGTGCCATTTCACTCGCCCAAGAAAATTCTATTTCTACCTGTATTTGTTTACCGCCATACGACTCTTTCCAAGCTACTGATTTTGAAGCATCTGGCAAAACCCATTCGGCACTCAATCTATAGATATTTTGATTCTCTATACCGCCGATGCTTTTTTCACCGTCTCCACCCTCGAGCTGACAACACGCAGATACGGTATTTCTCTCTATTGCATCAACATAAATTGATTGCACAATTAACCATAGCCTGTTCAGCAATGAGCCAGTGGCTGGTTTCTGAGGTACTGTTTTTCCATCGCCTTCTGAAGTCAAACCCACATGACCCAGTGCGGTTGCTCGGTCCATTTCAGCAACCGCTTATCATTATTACGCGGCGCTCGACCGAGTCCGGGTACGATCACCGTATCAAATTCAAGTCCTTTGGCTTTATGGATCGTCATGATCTGCAAGGTATCATCCGCATCCAGATCTGGTGTGGCATACAGCGCATTCAATCCCTTTTCAAAGTTTGCCGAATCTTGAATATCACCAGCTTCTTCTTGCTTCTCAAGATAATCCAGATAAATCATGACATCATCCAGATTATTTGCCATGTAATTTCCGACTTCTATAACGGGATTCAAGCAAGCTGGGCCACCTAATGCTTGCCAAACCGCTTCTACCGTCATGCGTAATGATTGGCGTTGTCGATGATTTATACAAGGTTTCAGTATTTCCCGTACCCGGCGTATGCGCGTCATAGCATCGGCCGAAATGTTATGCCAGTGATTTTCATCGCACATCAAACCCCATACCGTCTTTTCTTTAAAAATCACACCCCGATCATTTTGATTTTTCTTAATCCTCGCCAGCGCAGCAATATCCTTGAGCAGAAGACCGCACCAGGGCGCCCGTAGAAATGCAAACCAGGCAAGGCGATCGGCCGGATTTATTAATGCACGGGTAAGCGTCAGTAAATCCCGCACTACGGATTTGTGACACAACAATTCAATGTCAATAGCGCGAAAACGTAATCCGGCTGTTTTTATTTGCTCGACAATTTCACGTAAATGACTACGATTACGCACTAAAATGGCTATCGTTCCAGTTGGGTTATCACGTCGCGTTCGCGTGATAATTTCCACAACTTGCTCGGCTTCTGCAACATGATTTCTTTCAAAAAAAGGATATAGTTTCACTGCATTGCCACTAAGCCGAGGATGCGTCGCAATCGAATTACTATAAGCCACCGCACCTGTTGCGATATCCTCGCAATCGGGCATAATTTCTTCAAAAGCAATGTTAATCCAATCGATAATTCCTTGCTGTGAACGAAAATTAGCTCTGAGCGTGATTGGCTGTAAAACCAGATGACCAATCCCTGAACTCTTCGCTTGTAAAAAAGCCCTACTTCTGCTTCACGAAACCGATATATGGATTGCATTGGATCACCCACTGCAAACAGGCTACGCCCGTCCCCAGCTTCCCAACCGGCAACAAGTTTCTCGATCAACTTAAACTGACTGATTGAAGTATCCTGAAACTCATCAATCATCAAATGCTTAATGCGATAATCCAATGCTAATGCCAGATCTGTGGGCGATTCAGAATCACCGAGCGCGAGCAATGCACGCTGGGCTACTTCTGAGAAATCCACACAACCGCTGGCTTGAAAGATTACATTGAGTCGTGCAACCGCATATGGCAACAGTCTTGTTATTGCCCCTAATATTTCCCATTGTTTATCAGAATAATAAAGCGGTGGCAGCAGGCGCATATCGTGAAGCGCTTGCCGGAATTTATCCTCCGGATTAATCGAACCAATCAGAATTTCCAGTCGATTCTTCCACGCCTTCGCTTCGTCTTTTCAGTCTTGGTGTTACCAGGAGGAAAGCCTTCATTAACAGAAATTCTTTTCTCCAGCCACCCTCCTTGGTCAGCAATAATTCAGCAATACCGCACTAGTGTTCAATATTTGTCATCGATAATGTTTCTAGCCGATCACAAAAACTAATCGTCGATGGCTTGGTTTTAGAGGAAAGCAGATTCGTAGCGGCATAACGCAGCAATTCCAGCAATTCATTGTACATTGCCTCTGGAAATAGCCGAAAAACATAGCGCAATGCGTTATGGCGTGAATTTTGCAGTGCTGTTTCCAGCTCTTCCCTAGTCCTGCCATGGAATATGACGCAACCAATGATCGCGCCGCGCCAACATCTCAGCAAGCAATGTTTCAATGCGCGCCATGTCGTTATCCAGATGTTCGAGTAACCGCCTCACATCATGGGCAATCTTATGTTTTTGCTCCACCAGCTCCAACGTAGCGCGCGCTGCTTCGAGATAGAAATCCGAAGCATCTTCAATTGTTTCGGGTTGTGCGCCAAATTTTGACAGCATCGGCATTTGCCGTGTCAATGAAGCGCATAATGAATCAATTGTTTGTATCCGTAAGCGTTCCGGATTCTCGGCGATATGCCAGCCAGCCTGACGATTTCGTTGTAAAACAGCAACCGACAGCTCACGATTCAGCTTTTCATAAGCAGTTTCCGCATCGGTAAGTTTCTTTTCAACTTCGAGTGCGGCCAAAACACGAGCACGCATTTCTGCTGCAGCTTTCCTGGTAAACGTAATCGCCACAATTTCTTCCGGCGCATCAACACAGGCCAACAATCGGAGATAACGCTGAATCAGAAGCGCAGTCTTTCCCGAGCCTGCCGGCGCCTGCACGATAAATGATTGCGCAGGATTTAATGCGCGGCAGCGCTCATCTACGTCAGGAATAAGCCCAACATCAGCCATTCTCATCATCCTGTTCAACGGACCTCTCGCCAATCCGCTCATGAATCCGGCAAAACAATTGCATATCGCAATTTTCACAGGTTGCCGGGAAATTCTTGGGATTTACTCTGGCATCACCATTGCAGAAACCCTCTGCAAGGCTCGTCAAATATTGCCGCCATGTCGCAATCAAATCCTCCCAGGAACTGAATTGCTTACATGCATTTAATTGCGAAAATGCTTTCACTCCCGGCAACAAATCCGGATCTCGCATAATCGCCACAAATCCCATTTCACCTCGCTTAACAGCAGCAAATGCAACGCCTGCTGCCTGCTGCTGTGCTTCGGTCATTACCAGATACAATGGAAGTTGCGGCTCATCCGGACGCTCTCCGAGCATAGTCTGAACGGATTGTTTCCTGGTTTTGTAATCAATCACGATGTGCTGCCCGTCCTCCAACTCATCGACTCGATCCAGACGCGCATTCAATACCAGCCCGCCTATCTGGATGGTGCGTTTCTCTTCGATTGCAATAACAGTAAAATGACCCCGCTTCTTTTCCTCATTCAGCCATTCCCTTACCAGGGACACAAGACGACGTTGTTCAATTTGCAAATCGCCCTGAAAGCGCAAGCGGTCTGTATTGCTGCATCTGTAAAATTGCGTTGTCGGCTGCGCTTGCCAAGCAATTTTCAAGGTTATGATCACTAATGGTATCGAGTGCATTTCTGGTTTTCAGTTGCTTCCATAGCTCTGCCAATACCTGATGCACTAACGAACCCCGTTCCATCGAATTTAAACCCGTGTGCGGCACATCCAGGCTTCCTATTAACAACCGGTGCCTGGCCCAGGCGCGGAATGGGCAGGCGGCATAATCCTTGATCACCGCCGTACCGCCCCTGATGCTTTGATTGATGACTTCCTTTTCTACGGGCAGCGCCTGACTATCTTCTATCTGCTCCAGCTCGCAGGACTGGATAATAAGATCGCGAGGCTGTGAAACAACAGAAAAATCCCGCTTAGTTTCCGGTATCGATTTTATCAATGGACTGGGCTTTAATTCATGTCCATCACGATCGTTACTATATTTTGGATAACTTAAAATCACTTCTTTAGCGCTGGATAGCCAGCCATCCGTCAATCTTCTACAGTAAGTCAGTGATTCCAGTGTAGCCCCCAGGGGTAACTTTTCCCTACGCTGTAATTCAAGTGGCAGAAATGGATTGGGGCTGGCATGCAAAGGCCACTGTTCATCGGACAAACCCATAACCCAGAGATGATCAAATACCATCCCTGCCGCTTCCAACACACCGAGAATCTGAATAGGCACTTCGGGGGTTTCGGGCTGAAACATTGTATTACTTGCCATTTGCCTCAGGCGACTGATCGCTTCACGATAGCTGGCTTTTGCGATGACATGATCCATTGCCGCAAAATCCGCAACTACCGCTTGCCATTTTTTTAATGTTTGGTATTCAGTGGAATCCAGACTGCGTTCTCCGGGGAATCCGATAATTTGCAGTACTTCAGAAATAATTTTGCCAAAAAAAGCATGGCTCCCTGATCTGGCGAGTTTTGTCTGACGAAATGCGATTAACGCTGATAAGCGTTGTAACAGGACCGGACAATTTTCTTGACCATCAGCTTGCTTTACGTGTGTTATCAATCGTTCCAGAGTGATCAAAGGCTCGGCATACCGGCGTATACGCGCATCCAGTAATGCACGCTGCCCCATCTCCGTTTCCCCATCTGCAAGAAATGGTGTGCGCAGCCAATGACTCACACGGCTAAACTCCATTTCTTGGTCCAACAATTCCAGGCTAGTAAAAGCCGCATCAATCAGGGGATAAGATGTTAGCGCCAAGCCCAACGAAACATTAAATGGAGCAACTGGCCGCGCAGCACCCGGCAATGCAAATCTTATATCTGGATGCATGACCGCATTAAAAATGCGGATCAGCGCGCTGCGACAACTGGCCAATGCTGGTACCACGATGCCGACACGGACAGTATGATCCGCTTCTTCTATTTTGGATCGCGCCCATACCGCTGCCTGAAAAATCTCTTCACGACTGCTAACATATTCGATTCGCCGGGCACCATCCAAGGATAATTGATGCCTGGCTGCTGGATTGGCAATTACAACCTCGCACCCAGTGACGATAAGTTTCTTTAAGAAAGTGATTTGCTGCGGCGTAAAAACATCAAAACCATAGCAAACCAGAGAGGATGGTTTTTTTATATCCAGATATTCGTATTGTTCTGTGATCAGATCACAAATACGCGCCTGGTCTGTTTGCCGGTTACGTGCTGTTTTGTCTTGATAGGATTTTGCCCAATCCAGAAATGCTTTACCATCTTCATTCGGATAAAAGTCTTTAAGTTCCGGGATAAGCTGCCATGCATGCGCCAGTTGCCATGCTTCCTGAACACATTGCGCAGTCTGTGAAACCCTCAGTAATGTTTTTCCCACTGCAGAGGATTGGATAATCGATTCCCACAGAACTTGCTCCTGTGCTGCAGACAGTAAAAAAGGTAATGTGTATGCCTGTTTGGCATACAGTGCATCGAGGTAGATTCGCTCAATTAAGGCTGTAAATGGCAGTACATCAGCTGAAAACCAAACCGCCAAATTCAGGCTGATCTGATCTTGATTGAATTCTTCTTTAAGCGCCGATGCAAGCCTTCGGTTAGGTGTTACAACCGTAGCACCGGCATTTATGCGCTTAAAAACCTCAACAGAGGGGATTTGCGGGAATAGTGAAGAATCAGACATGCGGCATCTGAATTACCGCAGTTTCTAATTAGCGTTCTAAATATTTTAGTTTATCCGCTACACTTGCCCAATCATCCGCATCAGGGGGCACCTTTTTCTCAATGATTGGCCGCCATTCTTTGGACAATTCAGCATTCAGTTTGATGAAATTAAGTTGATTATCAGGCACATCATCCTCAGCATAAATTGCTTCCACCGGGCATTCTGCAACACATAATGTGCAATCAATACACTCATCGGGATCAATGACTAAACAATTGGGGCCTTCACGGAAACAATCTACCGGACATACATCCACGCAATCTGTATATTTACATTTAATACAATTTTCAGTTACAACATAAGCCATGACAACTTTTCCTTGCTTGACACTTTTATAGAATTTCGCATTTTAGCAGAATTCTAATAAACAACGCCATCATCAAAACCACCGAAACTGTATCTATTGACATAACAGTAAAAGGCAGCCACCTTTTCAGGAAGCACAGAGACAGTCCTTTTAGCCATTTAACAGATTCAGGCTGTTAAATACACAGCGCTTTATTGCTTGACTTTGCCTGAGTTAGCTCCTGTTAATGTGTTATAAAGCACTACGCATAACTTACTGCACAACCCGGTAAACAGAAACCAATAATCAAGATGTGTTTTCAGCAGAAGCAAGCTTTATAGTGGGTGGAACACTCCTGGCTAGCGGTATCACAACAGTCCGGAAAACCATTTACCCCAGGGACATTCCAATCGCGATGATTCCATTTATATTTGCTATCCAGCAATTGGTTGAAGGATTTTTGTGGGTTTCTCTAATTAATAACGATTCATCGCAAACTCCATTCTGGCTGAGTAATATTTACGGGGTTTTTATTGGCATAATCTGGCCATTGTTTGCGCCTTTCGCAGTCTATTGCGCAGAAACAGATAGTAAACGCAGGAAAATTATCGCATCAATCGGTTTGGCAGGGCTGGGGCTTGCGATCTACACCAGCATCGGTCTCGCTGACGAGCCAATTATCGCAGAAATTATCAATCACAGAATCAATTACAAACATCATGTAGGTGTTTACCAGCTCGTCATTGTTTTGTATCTACTAGCCACCTGCGTGCCATTTATTTTTTCCAGTTACAGGCACTTGTATATTACAGGAATCATCATAACGCTCGGTTTCTTCGTTGCTTATTTTACTTTTCTGGAAACCTTTGCCTCAGTTTGGTGTTTCTTTGCAGCCATCGCAAGCGCGTTGATATATTTTCACTTTGCACATCGAGTTAAAGAACCATTAATCCCCATACCGTAGCATCTCTTTGGTAAAAGACTGAATCCTATCAGGAACAGAACCATTGCTTCACTTTGATTTCTGTCGGTACAATCCATTTTCACTTCATGCACTCTCAGTCACTATGCGCCTTATTCAAACATCTAATAGAACTGTACTATTTGTTTGCTTGTTTTTTTTTGCAACCATTACACAAGCCAATTCAGTCGCTTGTTTTAATACCAACATGGGGCAATTTTGCATAGAGCTGCTTGAAACACAAACACCGATTACAACAGCTAATTTTCTCAGCTACATTAAGAGCGATGCCTACACAAACGGAATCTTTCATCGCAGTATTCCTGGATTTGTTATCCAAGGTGGTGGTTTCAAAATCATCGATGGCACTGACGGGGAATCACTCACAACCGTAAAGCCATTCGCTCCGATAACCAATGAATTCAAGATATCCAATACCCGTGGCACTGTTGCCATGGCCAAAGTTGCCGGCAATCCCAACAGCGCAACCAGTCAATGGTTTGTTAATCTTTCTGATAGAAACTCCCTGAATCTGGATATCCAGAATGGTGGTTTCACAGTATTCGGGTGCGTTATTTTTGATGGCATGAATATCATCGATAGCATTGAGAAACTCCCTGTAAGAAACCTGGGAGGAAGCCTTACCGACACGCCACTTAAAGATTTTGACGGCTCACATGCTGCGCTTAGCAATCTCGTAAAGATTGATAATGTCGAAGTCACTGATGCAACCGGTATATTCAGTGAGGGGATTCTAAGTTTTTCTGTTGATATCGGAACAGGTCAAACACTGGAGGTTAGTTTACGGCTAATCCAGGATAACCCTGTCTTCATATTTGAGCTGGATCATGAGCGTATTGTGTCACTGGATAAAAGTCCAACCAATATTGCGACTTTCTCGAGCACGGATGGTCAGTTACACATTCCATCCGTTATGGTCGCCGCTTCTACACTTGTTAACAATGTGCGGATGCAGTTGACCGACGCAAAATCATTTCACTTTACTTTGTTAAGTTATGAAACAGAAAATTAATTAGCCAGCAGATTCGAAACAAAGCACGGCATCCTAAATTCAATAGGCGGTATCCATGAAAAAACCGATCAGCCGAATTCTAATTTCACGCACATTAGAGCTGGCAAAAGAACTGCGCGCGCGAATTAACTCCACTGAAGCATTCCAGGTACTGGAATTCCCCGCTTTACTGAACTCAAGTATCTGCCGCGCGACACATTCTACTGCGGCGGTAAACTGATGCCGCTTCTGGACGAACAGGATAAGATCAACTCAAATCTGAATGGCTGGGTAAGCACCCATCAGATCATCCCATACCCGCCGGGCATTCCGGTGCTGGTTCCCGGGCAAATGATCACACAAGGAATCATACAGTACCTGATCAGCAGGTTACCGTCGCAAAAAAGAATAGAAGTGCACGGAATCGTTTATGACGATTATTTGCCCTGCCTGGGATTATTAACTACTGCTGAAGAAAAAAGTTTATCGCAATTTGATAGGCTCTAGACCAGCAGAATTCGCAAACTATTCAGACTCTTATTCCAATGGACAAAACGACCCCTCTCAGCAATCCTGAGTCCGGTAATATAAAGCCTAAACCCAAACGCAGGCGTAGCCCAGCAGTGCGTACCGGCACAAACAAACCGCAGAAACGGTTGAGAAAAAAGCAACCCGGTGAATTCAAGTGGAATTTATTGCTGATAAGCATGGAGATGCTCGGTTTGAGCATTATTGCGGTTTCCGCCATCATCGTGCTGTTAGGCTATTCCGCGAGCCGGTTTTCAGGCACGAGTTTTTTTCAGCAATCTGCTTCCATTCGCGATCGGCGTATTAGCGCTGATATTGATCGGCTGCATGTTTCTCATTGGCTGGTGGAAGCTGAGAAAATGGCTACAGGCGCATTCTAAATTATTGACTCCGATCCTATCCCTATCATTTGCCTTGCTGATCGCCTGGTTTGTTACCCACGACCAATTTACTCTGGCTTACGGAAATTTCCGCACACTGGTAGGCGGCAAGGAAGAAGCAAGCCGAGTGACAATTTCACACCAAGTATTTGCAGCTTATCGCAGACACAGTTCAACACAGCTGCAAAAATGATTACCCGGTCACTGGAATATCAACAAGCCATCGAAGATGCGGCCAGATCGTTCGATGTCGATGTCAATCTATTACAGGGTATTGCAGCAACAGAATCGTCATTCATTCCCAGAGACAGCAGTGACGGCGGGCGCGGTTTATTTCAAATCACCCAGGTCCCAAAAACGGCCATGGTTCAGGCACATAAACGGCTGGGTATTGAAAAAATCTCTTTGGAAAATCCCCGGCACAACGCCTTTGTTGGCGCAGCCACATTCAAACACTATCTCGCCGAAATGAAAGGCGACCTCTTTTTGGGTTTATTAGCCTATAACATCGGCCCGGCTAATGGCGGTTTGCGCTTTATCATGCAGCAATACGGCGCTACCGATTTCACGACTATTCAGCCCTATCTACAAACGCTGCCGCGCGACTACCCAATACGGGTATTATCCTATTCCCTGGCATTCCGTCTCTGGCAGAAAGAAGGTAAATTGCTCGCTTACGAAGAAGGGAACAACGCTATCCATATACAGCGGATCGGCATACCGGGGCTGCAAACCGGTTTGTAATTATCCAGCTTTAAGAGCGCCTCTAAAAATTCAGACTCCTAAACAAAACGAGACGCGAGCAAAAAATGGTAACGCAGCATATAATTGATAAGTAAGAAAACATTTTTTGTGAACAACAAAGTGTTGTGACGAAATTTGGATTTTTAGAGGTCCCTTTATTATCATTACTTCATCAACCAGATCATTTTCATCATAACTAACTTGAAAAGCCATCTCATTTACACCGCTTACCTGCCACAAACTACGCTAGAATTAAGTCCGGTTTCTATTTCACCTGTTGATCGCGCTCCCAAACAAAATCTGACCAGTCATTCCCTTATGCAAATCTACCTGAACAATTACCTTTGATGGATACAGTTGACCTTAAGAATCCTACGCTTTATATCAATCGCGAACTGAGTCTGCTTGAATTCAACCGGCGCGTCATCGAACAAGCAAAAGATGAAAGCTTGCCGCTGCTGGAAAGATTGCGTTTTTTATGCATTGCCAGCACAAATCTGGATGAGTTCTTCGAAATACGCGTTGCCGGTTTGAAACAGCAAGTCAAATATAGCTCCGTACAAACGGGGCCAGACAATCTGTCGCCCGCAGAAGTCCTCGCACGTGTCAGTGAAACAGCGCATCAGTTTGTGGAAGAGCAATACAACGTATGGAATAACATGATCTTACCTGCGTTGACCAAGGATAAAATAAGATTACTGCGCCGCACGCAGTGGAAGCCCTTACTCAGCCGCTGGATACATCGCTACTTCAAGGATGAAGTATTACCTGTACTCAGCCCAATTGGTTTGGATCCTGCACATCCTTTTCCCAAGGTTCTGAACAAGAATCTCTATTTCATCCTATCTTTAGAGGGAAAAGACGCCTTTGGAAGAGATTCCGGACTGGCCATTGTACAAGCCCCCCGTTCATTGCCTAGAATCGTCCAGATTCCAACAAAATATAGTAGCGGGAATCATGATTTTGTCATGTTGTCATCAATCATTCATGCGCATGTGAGTGATTTGTTTCCCGGCATGAATGCAACTGGTTGCTATCAATTCAAGGTTACGCGCGACAGTGATTTGTTTATTGATGATGAAGAAATTGACGATCTGCTACGCGCCCTTGAAGGTGAGCTGCCTTCGCGGCGATTCAGTGATGCCGTGCGCCTGGAAGTTGCAGATAATTGCCCGGACAATCTCAGCCTTTTTTTGTTACAAAAATTTGGATTACAACAAAGCGATCTGTATCAGGTCGCAGGGCCTGTCAATCTGGGACGCTTGCTCACGATTTGTGACATGGTTGATCATCCTGAATTAAAATTTTCCGGATTCACACCGGACATACCCAAGCGTTTGCTCAAAAATACCAATATCTTTGATGCGCTGCACAATGGCGACATCTTGCTGCATCATCCATTTCAATCGTTTGCACCGGTTATTGACTTTCTGCGGCAAGCTGCGGCCGATCCCAATGTGGTATCGGTCAAGCAGACGCTTTATCGTACCGGTGTTAATTCGGCAGTCGTCGAAATATTAAAAGTTGCAGCGCGTGCCGGCAAGGAAGTCACCGTGGTGATTGAGCTGCGTGCAAGGTTCGATGAAGAAGCCAATATCGGATTGGCCAGTGAATTACAGCAGGCTGGGGCGCATGTGGTATATGGCGTGGTTAATTATAAAACCCATGCCAAAATGATTCTGGTGGTCAGACGGGAAGGCCGCACCTTGCGCCGCTATGTCCATTTGGGGACTGGTAATTATCATGCGCGAACTGCGCGTTTATATACTGACTACGGCTTGCTGAGCTGCGACAAAGCGATCGGAGAGGATGTGAACAAGCTTTTTCATCAGCTGACCGGCTTGGGCCGGGCGGGCAAATTAAAAAAGCTCCTGCAGGCTCCTTTCACCCTGCACAAGGGCATACTTAACTATATCGAAAACGAAATCAGCGCTGCAAATGCAGGAAAAAAAGCCTGGATTATTGCCAAAATGAATGCGCTGGTTGATCCAGAAATCATTGCTGCACTATATAAGGCTTCGCAGGCGGGCGTCAAAATCGATCTGATCATTCGTGGTGTGTGTTGCCTGCGCCCCGGAGTCAAGGGTATTTCGGAGAATATTAATGTACGCTCGATCGTAGGCCGCTTTCTGGAACACACCCGCGTTTATTACTTCCATAACGGCGGTGAAGAATTGGTGTTTTGCTCCAGTGCTGACTGGATGACGCGCAATTTACATTACCGGGTGGAAGTGTGTTTCCCAATCGAAGAGAAACGTACCAGTGACACCGTGATTAAGTATGGATTATTAAGTTATCTCTCAGATAACACACAAGCTTGGGCACTGCAAAGCGATGGCTCGTATAAACGTTTAAAACCCGGAGTTTCTAAACCCCGCTCAGCACAACAGATTCTGTTGGAGCATTATTGCGATTTATCTTAAGGGCAACGTTAAAAATTCAGATCTCGTTACAACACCTTGTTGCCCGCAAATAATGTTTACTCAAATTACAACAAAATACCGAGCAGGGTTTTAATCAGCTCTTCCAGGGAAATCATGGTGAGCGCCAACGGTAATACCGGCATCAATGTCACGACGGCTGTCTGCAACACAGCAGCCTTATCGAACGGAAATAAACGCATACCTTGCACGACACTAAAACTACCTGCCATATCATTCAGCGATTGAATATCGCTGCTACCAACCAGTTTCTCGTCCTGCGGCGGCGGATCACGTAACCATTTCCGGTCAAATTCCTGCACATAGCTGCTCGCCAATGCGCCGTACTCAAGCGCACCCTGCCGTTTGGTATGTGTCAGCTTGGAGGCGAACACGCACAGGGGGCCGAGTGTAAACAACAATGCAAAAACTACAGTAGCGATAATTTCCTGCTTGAAAGAAAGCAGCATCAATCCTTCATAGAAAATCTTGTTGGCGATCATACCCGCGAGCAAAACGCCCAGCGCCATCAGTAACGGCACAAAAGCTGTCACACTTTCCGCGAGAAAGCCCAGTCCTCCGGCACGGTCGGGATGGGTCGGCACAAGATGCAAATCCAAACGGGAAACCTGCCACAGAAACCGCGCCCAGATAAAAATGCGAAATAACCAGCGGTAAAGTAAGAACTGGAACACCGGAATACTGACATAGACGTACCAGAATCCTGCTGGGGAAAGGTGGCGCTGTCCATCCACAAAGACCGAAACCCAGGTATTTGTTTGTACCGTCGCTTGGTGTAACCACAAATAATGTCCAGCAGTAAACACCAGGATAATCAGCATTACTTCGATAAGCACCGAATTTCGCAAGCGTAACGCAGAGCCGATAATAGCCTGGAACCGCGGCAAAATTTCGGGAGAAACGACGCCACTCTTTACAAATTGCTGAATAACTGGCCTAAACCGCTGGTGAATCACGAGTTCCGCCACCAACAGCAACGGCAAGGATAGTAGAAAGCGGGTATGCACCTCGAAGTCATAAAGAAATGGCACTTTAATATCGTCACCCGCCGACTCACCAGGAAAATACGAAAGCAACAGCAACGGCATCCAGGCAAACAAGGAAAAAACAATCACTCGACGCCTAACCAAACCGAGCGTATCGGTGCATAATCGAGCGCGGATTAAAAGCTGAAAAAGCGGACCGCCTAATACGAGGGGAAGGTTATCTGGTTGTTGATTCTTGTCGAGAGGGGGATTCATGGCGAAT
This sequence comes from Nitrosomonas sp., assembly GCA_016721865.1. Taxonomy (GTDB): domain Bacteria; phylum Pseudomonadota; class Gammaproteobacteria; order Burkholderiales; family Nitrosomonadaceae; genus Nitrosomonas. The sequence continues at coordinate 24,394 of JADKHF010000053.1, forward strand.
TTTAGGCAAATATTGAAAAGTCCGTGGAAAGATATACCTTTTTTATACAAAATGAAATAGATAAGATGTGCTGTCAAAAATGGCGTCTATCGGTGATAGCGTAAAAATTAACTATCCGGATTTGTAACCAATATCTGACATTGCCATCGATAGTTTCCGGATCCCGGCACAATCCCTGTCGGGGTGACAACTCAACTTAATGGAGGGGCAGTGACCTCAACGCTCAAGATAAGCTTCCAAACGTCCCTCCCGCACCGCTTGCACCAGGGCTTGATGATCCTGCTCGTTCTGGTCGGCGTAAGCTTCGGAAAAATCCGCCAGCGCCTTATCGAAATCTTCTTTCTTACCCATGTAGCCTGAGATTTTCGCGGCATCGCCGGAACGGGCATGGGCTCCCGCCAGCGCCCAACCACACAGTGTAGCATAGTCGTTCATCACGGCTGGTGTGAACAACTCGACCAGCGGCTTCAACTTCATATCGCGCATTGTCGGAGATAGAATTCTCCATTATCGGTCTTTGTCCAACCGAGAAAGATGTCGCTCGATGACTGCATCAGCCGCTGCCCCATCACTACGCGTTGCCCGTGGTTCGAGTAGGAACTCTGTCCGGCATACGGCTCCAGCACCGAAGCGCGGGCTTCCTTGACCTGAAGGAACAACGGATCGTCCGCGCCACCCATAAAAAGCATAATGGCACAGCGGGTACCGACGCTGCCGACGCCGACCACTTTCATTGCGATATCCTTGAATTCATAGTGATCCAGCAATACCCGCCGGTCCTCCGCCAGCGTCGCGCGGTAGCGTTCAAACGCCTCGATCACGCGCGCTTCCACTACCGCCTCTTCATCCTCCTGCAAGTGGTAGATCAACGGCGGATTGTCGCGGATACGATGTTTGCTGTTTTCAAAGGTGACCAATGCGGGAAAATCCTCATCCACCACATCGCGGTCGCGGGCTCTGGCGAAACGCTTTTTGGCGCGCGCCTTGGCGGTTTCATCCTCGAGCTGCTCGATCAGCACCTCCATGTCTACGCTGAAGTACCACACATCGAGCACCCCCATCTTGGAGAATTCCCGCATGCGCTCGCGGTAGCTGCGCACGCAAGTTTGTGCCGCCGCGCGCGCTTCGCCGGCTTTGAAGCTGTTGGACCGGCTGGCAACCACGAAACTGGCGGCCAGTCGTTTGATGTCCCATTCCCAGGGCGCGGGCAGGGTTTCATCGAAGTCGTTGATCGCGAAGACCTGTCGCCGTTCCGGTGTAGCGAAGCTGCCGAAGTTGACCAAATGGCAATCGCCGCAGGCTTGCACGCGAATACCGGTGGACGGCAAGCCCGCGAGATCGGCTGCCATAATGGCTGCCCCTCCCCGGTAGAAAGCAAACGGCGATTGCATCATGCGTCCATAACGGATCGGCAGCAGTTCCGGCACCCGACCGATGCTGGATTTGATCAGCAAATCAATGGGGTCGGGCCGATTGGCCGAGGCCTGCCATTGCGCGTGACTCGCTAGCGGCACTGCAAGACGCATCGACTTCCCTTCGTCCCTGCGATCTGCTCGCGAGCGCCGATCGACAACGACCGGCGCAGCAATTTCACTTAGGACTTTATGCCTACGAGTATCTTTCTTTGAAGTGTTTTTTTTATTAGTCATAAGAAATATTCCGTTTTAAATTAAATGCTATCACTGTTAATTACCGGTGAAGATAATTATTGCAGGGTATTCTTTAATATTCAACGAATCATTTTTGCCTTGTATCGGCTGCCTCGAATGCGTTTTTCAACGGTCCGCAAGTCAATTGATTACGCGAACACCAACAGCTAAGAGTGACAGAGTCTAATTGAATACCAATTCGATATCCGCAGCCTGTAAAAAACCTTGCTCAGTAATCAAATCAACAAGTGTTAAAGGATATTGATCCAGCCATTCTGGAGGAAAATCCAGATTAATTCTGTTTTTATCCACACGGATGCGAATTTCAGGAAGATTGCTATTGGAGCGGCTTCTGTGCAGAACGACTGCCAATCTCAGCAAAACACAAAGCCTGATGATTGAAACCCTTCTAGACTGGGCAATGGACTCGAATTCTTCCTGTGGAAACTTGCGGCGATGGCTTCGAACAAGCATTGCCAGCTTGATTTGCTCCTGGCGGGAGAAGCCTGCCAGGTCCGAGTTAGCCGTTAAATAGGCGCCGTGCCGATGATACTGGTTATGCGCAACCGATAAACCGATTTCGTGGATGAGTGCTCCCCACACTAATAATTTCAAATCCGTTTTTTCATCCAGTTCCCAATCGGTCTCTACCTGACGAAAAAAGTTCTCAGCCGTGTCCCTGACCCGATCCGCCTGCTCCATATCAACACTGTATCTTTGCGCGACAGCCATGATGGTCTTGTCTCTGATATCCTCATCATGCACCCGGCCAATCAGGTCATACAACAGGCCTTCGCGCAGCGCACCTTCCGATACATTCATCCTTTCCAGGTTCAGGGCTTCAAAAACCCCGCACAATATCGCCACACCACTGGCAAACACAGGTTTTCTGCGCTCAGACAGACCGGCAAAGTTGATCAACGCGCTATCGCCAATAGCAATGAGTGATTCGATTAGCCGTGCCAGCGCTGAAGCTGTGATGCCCGAGTCACACCAACCTTGCGCCTGTACCACATCCTGTATGGTCATAATGGTGCCGGAAGATCCCAGCGCATGATCCCAACCCATTTTCTTATAGGTCGCTTCGATCGATTCCAGTTCCTGCATCGCAAACAAAACTGCCTTACGCATTTTCTTGGCTTTTATCTTGCCATCCTCGAAAAATCGCTGCCCTACATTGACACACCCCATATACAGACTCTCGGTATAGTACGCATCAAACCCACGGCCAATGATTACCTCCGTACTGCCTCCACCGATATCTACAACCAGGCGTTTATTGACTTCATCGTATAAGCTGTGCGCAACGCCGGAATAGATAAGCCTTGCTTCCTCACGCCCCGCTATGATCTCGATCGGATGACCCAGCGCACTATATGCTTGCGACAAAAAATCCGCGCCATTTCGTGCCTGACGCAGTGTATTGGTTCCCACAGCACGAACATTCACGTGCGGAATTTCCCCGATGCGCTGACCAAATCGCTGCAGGCACTCAAGCGCCTGCTGTACGGATTCTTCCGACAGCTCCTGCTGGTCATTTAGTCCTGCAGCCAACCTGACCATCTCTTTCATGCGGTCAATGATCTGTAGACGACCGTCCACCAAATTGGCAACAATCATGTGAAAACTATTTGAGCCCAAATCGACAGCGGCGTAGGATTCATCCATGTTTGGCGTCATAAAAATGATAAGATGTGGATCACATTAAGGAATTTTATAATAGACTCATGCAAGAACATCGATTGATCATAATGCGGCATGCGAAATCAGACTGGTCTGAAGGTAGTAAACCTGATTTCGATCGTCCTCTGACAACACGCGGGAAAGAAGCTGCAAAACTAATGAGCAAATGGTTGAAGCATAAGCAATATCGCATAGACCGGATCATTTGCTCTCCCGCGTTACGAACGAAACAAACCTGTCAACTGGTATCACAGGAACTTGGCATACCCCAGAATAATATACTTTGGGAAACCGAAATTTATGAAGCATCATTAAATAACCTGCTCGCCCTTGTCAATCAACATGGCGAAGGAGTTCAAACGTTACTGATCATTGGTCATAATCCGGGGCTAGACCAATTACTCTGTTATCTGTCCAGAGATCCGCCACCTGTCAGCAGTTCCGGCAAGCTAATGACTACCGCCGCAGTCGCCATACTGGATTATGGCAATGCTGCAATTACGGGAAAACCCCATCAGGCACAACTGCAATACTTGATCCGACCCAAGGATTTATAAAACTCCAGTAAGCTTTCTAAAAAAAGCTTGCCTGCTTGAATTACAAAAAGCGAAAAAACCCAAACTTGACAACCACCCCTGTTCAGTCATTTATTTTTGCATTACTCCATCGGGATACTTGTTTTAGTTATGACTTCTTTTTGTCTTTTCCCTTCTTTTTTTTGTTTTTCTTTTTGTCTTTCTTTTTGTTTCTATCCTTCTTTTTCTTATCTTTTTCTTCTTTCTTATCGTCCTTTTTATTTTTCTTTTTGTCCTTGTCTTTCACTTCATCTTCTTCAGCCGGATTAACAGGCTGAATAACCCCAGCCTTTTTCCTCGCAACTTTCGTAACGGTTGTCTGAATACTATTGGCTGAAGTGCTTAGTTGCTTGACTGTCTTGCTCTGTAAGTAATCCGTTGCAGCTTTCTTGATTGCACGCGCGCGTATATCACCACTCAAACCCGGTATTTTCTTCAATTCTGCCAGACTCATTGAAGCCAGCGCTTCGACTGTTTTGATTTTGTGTTCAGATAACAGTTTGGCTGTTACGGGACCGATTCCAGTTACATCAGTTAATTTAACCATGACGAGTTTCCTGTTTACTTGAAAAGTTCATTATATCCGTCTGTCAATTTAATACAACGACCATTAAGCAGGCAGGCTGATGAGTTTGCCAACCAGCGATTTAATTAGCGCAATCTGAATTACGATTTTTTCTTGAGCATGTCTTTCAGATTGGCAAACGGGTTAAATGTGGCAGATGTTTCAGTTCCGCCGCTATCAACACGCCCCATTGAATCTTTAAGCTTGGAATGTTCATTCTCGTGGCAGTAAGTACAGAGCAATTCCCAATTACTGCCATCGGGAGGGTTGTCATCATGATTACTATTCTTGTGATGCACTTCCAGCAACAGCAGGTTTTTGTGATCAAACGTGCGCGCGCAGCGGCCACATACCCAGGGAAACAACTTGAGCGCTTTTTCCCGGTATCCTTGCGCGCGTTTTTCCGCATTGCGGCGTGCTTCCAGAACCACTTTATCCAGTTTACTGGTATCTTTTGTCATCGATTTCCTCGGTTGTGAAGGTCAAGTTAAACGGCCCGGGATGCAGAATTCCGGCTCACGCAATATTGGTTTCAAGTTTTCGAAGAAACGGTGTAGTTATTCATACACCTGACCAGGACAAATCCCTTGTGGAATCAAGAGACAAGTGAGGGCGTGTGCAATTCATGCAATATCCGGGTTAATGCCCTGCATAAAGTTTATCGACTTCCGGCTTATATTTTTCCAGCACTTTTCCTCGCTTTAACTTCAACGTAGGTGTCAGAAGCCCGTTTTCAATGCTCCAGGGCTCCGGAATAACAGCCACGCGGCGTATTTTGGCATAACCTGGAAACTCACTTGTTTGATGGGAGATTTTATCAAGCAGGATTTCTTCAATTTGTTGCCTCTGCTGTTCATTATCCAGATTATCATTCAGACCATATTGCGCGATAAAATCCTGCCGCCGGCCCGGATTCAGAACAACCAAGACACTTAGATAGGAACGTGCTTCACCGACCAACATCGCCTGCTCGAATAATGGGTCACGCATAATGGCTGCCTCCATATCCGCTGGCGGTACTTTCTCACCGGTAGATAAGACAATTATTTCTTTCAGCCGTCCGGTAATAGTCATGTCCTTGTTCATCAATCGATGCAACATCACCGGAATTAAGCCAGCCATCCGGGTGAAATGATTGCTTTCGTCGCTTCCGGATTATTCCAGTAACCTAACATCACATTAGGCCCACGGATAAGCAGCGCATTATTTTCTCCCAGCTTGACTTCCACGCCAGGAATCGGCAAGCCAACACTGGCAGGCAGATTATCCTTGAACCGATTAGTACAAACCACCGGGCTGCTTTCTGTCATTCCGTATCCTTGCAGAATCGGCAATCCCAGCCCGATGAATATGCGCGAAACCTCAGCCGGCAGCGCTGCGCCGCCGCTCATCGCAGACCGCAACCGGCCACCCAGTTTACCCATCACCTTATCCGCGACCAGTTTCTTGAGTAATGGCCACAGGCAATGAGTCAGCTGCCAGCTTCCCCTTCCTTGCTGACATTCAAAGCGGCTATAGCCAACATCAACCGCAAGATTAAATAACCAGCGGGTAAATCCCGGGCCTTCGGCCAATTTTGCACGTATGCCCGCATAAACTCTTTCATAGATACGTGGCACAGAAATCAATAATGTCGGCCGGATTGTCAGCAAGTCTTCCTGTAATTGCTGGATTGAACGCGCATAAGCAATGGTGGCGCCGGACATCATGGGTACATAATAGCCCGATGTTCGCTCAAACGTATGCGACAGAGGCAGAAAGGAAAGCAGCAAATCATCGGGCAATACCGGTATGACTTGCAAACAGCTCGAAACGTTAGTCAATATATTGTGATGACTCAGCATGACCCCTTTTGGGCGGCCTGAAGTACCCGATGTATAGATAATGGTGGCAAGAGCCTGTGGATCACTGTTGCTATGTTTGACTTCATCCGCATGGGCTGGCAGCCAGTCCCGGGCTGATACAACGCGCGCGTTATCACAGGCATCAACACTGTCCGGTTCGAAAGGCCGGAGTATGACGATCCGCTGCAACCCTTCTATCTCATTGTGTATGGTAAGAAACTGCCGCCATTGATGTGAGTTTTCCAACAACAGTACTTTAACATTCGCATCGTTGATGACATAAGCCGCATTCTCAACCCGATCATCGGTATATAAAGGGATCACCACCAACCCAAGACCCAGCGCTGCTTGCTCAAACATCACCCATTCCGGGCAATTCTTCATCATCACTGCCACCCGGTCACCCGGAACGAGCGCTTCTTTGATCAGCGCTGCCTGCCAACGGGCAACGAACTGGTTCATCTGTTCCCAGGTATAGCTACTCCATTGCTCATTAATCAGATTGAAATAGCGATAAGCCGTTTTTTGCGGCGAGCGTTGCACGCGTTCTTTAAACAGCCCGTCCAGTGTTTTTGCTTTCTCCACCGGAATAACGTCTGCCATTCCATCTTGCTCAACTTGCATAACTTTCCCTTTTCCAAAGATCTTATTTTAGCGCCGCTTTGCCTTATTCCACTGCATCCTTATTTTCACTGGCTGCCTTGGCCTTATTGGTATTTTTAGCTGCTTCAGTGTCACCGGGCTCGTCACCACCTGGCAGCAGTACTGTACCGTTACTCTAGCCTTTCTGCACTGCATTACTGGTTGTCCGCTACCGCCATTCATTCGAGCTTTTGGTTCCCTTGCCAAAATCAGGAGGAAAATCATCCACCTTAATCACCCGGTTGCGTAAATCTCTCATCTTATTCAGCAGATCTGCTTCTGCAGCAGTGATAACTTTGAGTTGCAATGCTTGTGCAATTTTCTCATCGCCCCTAGCAGTAATTTGACGCAACTTGGTGGCTTCCCGCAGCTTGGCTTCGACCGCTCCACTCTCGACAACACATTGCAAGGCTTGTTCCAAATCCGCCATCGGCTCGTCATCTGCTCTCGGCACATAAATTCCAGCCGTCAATCGGTCCCGTACCGCACCCGGCGCCATCATCAACCGGGAAACCGCATGCGCCAGTTCGTCAGCAGGCGGTTTGCAGCGTTTACCGAGCGGGAAAAAGAATGCTCTCAGCAACCAGATCAGTGCAATATGCCCGGGGAAGTTAGTCAGAAATTCATCAAAAGCCTGCTGCATTTGATAAATGGCATCCTGCATAGACCAGTGCAACAGCGGCAAATCAGCGCTGGGACGGCCATCGTCTTCAAAACGTTTCAGTGTCGCCGAGCACAAATAAAGCATACTCAAAATATCACCCAGTCTGGCGGATAATCTTTCTTTACGTTTGAGTGAACCGCCTAATCGCATCAATCCGATATCAGCAATACAGGCAAAGCTGGCAGAGAAACGTGCGAGCTGGCGATAATAAACAGCTGTTTCCGGTGTGCAGTTTTCCGGCGCATTGTCTTTGATATAGTCACCGAATAACGCATAAACGAAACTGTTTGCGGTATTACGCAGCGTAAACTTTGCATGGCCGATCAATGCTTCGTCAAACGTCAGCGACGCGCTATGCGGGTTTTTATCATGCGTTGCATTGACTTCTTTTAGAAGATAAGGATGGCAACGAATCGCGCCTTGGCCAAAAATGATCATATTCCGCGTCAGAATATTGGCGCCTTCCACGGTAATACTGACGGGAATCTGCTGATAAGTGCGGCCCAGATAATTTCTCGGGCCGATACAGATTGCTTTGCCGCCGTGAATATCCATGGCATCGTTAACCGCTTGACGTCCCCTCTCTGTCAGATGATATTTGACAATCGCCGAGGCCACCGAGGGTTTTTCACCCAGATCAACCGCACCGGCTGTCATAACCCGCGCGGCATCCATCATGTAGGTATTACCGCCAATACGTGCCAATGCTTCCTCGATTCCTTCAAAATAGCCTATCGGTGTTTTGAATTGTGTGCGCACCCTGCTATACGCACCACTGGTGCGTGCTGCCAACTTTGCCGCGCCCACACTGGTGGCTGGCAACGAAATGGCCCGCCCCACAGACAGGCAATTCATCAACATGCGCCATCCTTGCCCGACACCTTCCTGCCCGCCAATGATCCAATCCATTGGAATGAAAACTTCCCTACCCGAATTTGGGCCATTCTGGAATGCCCCATTGAGTGGATAATGCCGCCGCCCGATATTGACTCCCGGGGTATTGGTAGGAATGAGTGCTAACGTAATACCCAGGTCCTCTTCTCCACCCAGCAACCGGTCAGGATCATACAGTTTGAACGCAAGTCCCAAGAGGGTTGCTACCGGGCCCAGGGTAATATAGCGTTTTTCCCAGGTCACCCGCATGCCCAGGACATCTGTTTTACCGTCATGCTCGCCACGACACACAATACCGAAATCCGGCATGGCACCCGCATCGGATCCCGCTTCCGGTGAAGTCAACGCAAAACAAGGCACTTCCAAGCCCTTCGCCAGCCGCGGCAGATAATATTCTTTCTGTCGCTCGGTGCCATAATGCAACAGCAGCTCAGCCGGTCCCAATGAATTCGGCACCATCACCGTCACTGCCGCCGTACCGCTGCGCGAACCGATTTTCATCACGACTTCAGAGTGTGCCAGCGCTGAGAATCCATAACCGCCATAATGCCTGGGGATAATCAAACCAAAAAAGCCGTTTTCCTTGATAAACTGCCAGACTTCCGGCGGCAGATCTTTCAACTCATGCGTAATCTGCCATTCATCCAGCATCGCGCATAATTGCTCAACCGGACCATTGAGAAAAGCTTGTTCCTCCGCCGTCAATTGCGGCTTTGGATAAGCCAGCAATTTTTTCCAGTCGGGTTTGCCACTGAATAATTCACCTTCCCACCAGACCGTGCCCGCATCCAAAGCTTCCTGTTCCGTCTGGGATATTTGCGGAAGCATTTTGCGAAAAATTTTCAGAATCTGATTCGAAACCAGGAAACGGCGTATGACAGGAACTGCCAGAATTAAACTAATGACTGCAACGAGCAGCAAGATGACATAAAAGAGAAACATGAGCATGATAATTTTCCTCGTAGTGAGTTAAGCCCATCAAGTTACGCACATTACTTGCCAACAGTGCAAGACATGAATCAGATGTGTAAAATTCGGCCGCTCTTTAAAAGAGCTTACGATCTCAAATTTACATGATAATCGCTTAAATTCCTACATAACAACCCTGAAAGTTTTATAGACATATTGTTGTGTAATTCATACACTCACGCTATAAAAAATATTTCATTACTTAAATTCAGGAAAAATCCCATGTCCAATGACACACTGGCCCTCGCCCAAACACTGATTACCCGCCGCTCACTGACACCTTCCGATGACGGTTGTCAGGACATTTTAATCGAGCGTCTGGAAAAACTCGGTTTCCATATTGAAAAAATGCGTTTCGGCGAAGTCGATAATTTTTGGGCGCGCCGTGGCAATACGGCTCCGGTACTCTGCTTCGCGGGACATACCGACGTGGTGCCCACCGGCCCGCTGGAACAATGGGACAGCGATCCATTTACCCCCGCCATCCGTGATGGCAAGTTCTACGGGCGCGGCGCCGCCGACATGAAATCTTCGCTCGCAGCCTTTATCACCGCCATCGAAGCTTTTGTCGCACAACATGTTAATCATCAAGGATCAATCGCACTGTTGATCACTTCCGACGAAGAAGGCATCGCAGTCGACGGCACGGTCAAAGTGGTCGAAACGCTCAAAGCACGGGGCGAATTACTGGATTACTGCATTGTGGGTGAGCCCACTTGCACCGAGAAGCTGGGAGACACCCTCAAAAACGGCCGCCGCGGCTCTCTGTCCGGGAATCTGACGATTAAAGGCATACAAGGCCATATCGCTTACCCGCACCTGGCAAAAAACCCGATTCATCTGGCCGCGCCGGTGATTGCGGAACTGGCGCAAACCGAATGGGATCAAGGCAATGAATATTTCCCGCCAACAACCTGGCATATCTCGAATATTCATGGCGGCACGGGCGCCACCAATGTCATTCCCGGCACGCTGAATTTATTATTCAATTTCCGCTTCTCCACCGCCAGCACCGTCGAATCCCTCAAAGCCCGCGTGCATGAAATTCTTGACCGGCATGGTTTTGACTATGAATTAGCGTGGGAACTCTCAGGAAAACCTTTTCTCACGCCCAAAGGTGAATTGGCCAACGCCATGAGCAACGCCATTACCCAAGTCACCACCCTCGAACCGCAGCTTTCCACATCCGGCGGCACTTCCGATGGCCGGTTTATCGCGGACATCTGCCCGCAGGTAATCGAATTTGGCCCGCTCAATGCGACGATTCATAAACTCAATGAGTATGTTGCAGTCGATGACATCGAGCAACTGTCACGAATTTATCAGCTAACCCTGGAAAATTTACTGGCCGCAAAAAATGAAACAGCCCACGCAAATTCAGGCAGCTTCATGGATAAATTAAAGAAATTTTTTTCTTTTGAGTGAGAATAAATTTGCTCCGCGGCCCTGCACCTATCCTCGTGGCAAGACCACGGGGAATCGCAAGTTCATATATATAATAGAACAATATAATTGTGAAGTCGTAAAGAAAACTTCTAAAGGGAATGAAGCTTCATATGCAAACGAACTGCTGGATACAGCTCATACTTACGAGAAAAATAAAGTATTTATGAATCAGATGGTTTCAGATTACGGTGAAACCGTATATCGCCAAACTTGTTCAAATTATCCAACATACACAGAATTGGAGAAAACAGATTTTCCAAATTATTATAAAGAGTACTTGCAAGTATTTGAGAGTTACCGGCGTAAGCAATAGCAAGGAGAATCTATGTCGGCTTTCGCTATCTTGGTAATTTTTTCAAGTAATTAACATTACTGGGTTTTTAATGTCTATTTGCCAATTATGCCTTAAGGATCTTGAGCTTAGAAATTCTCATATTATCCCTGAATTTCTGCATAAGAAGTTGTATAACAATAAGGGGCATCTAGCCGCTATTAATGGTCAAGGCAATAAAGGCTACAAACCCCTTCAACAAGGGCTCCGCGAATATTTATTTTGCGAATGCTGTGAACAACATTTTAATGAATATTGCGAGAAACCATTCCAGACTCAGTGGATAAACGCTAATCCTAATTCACTTCCAGATCCCTGAGCGTTTCTGAGCCCTATTGGATTACAGTTGACTACAATTCATTTAAGTTATTCCATCTTACGTGCTATTTCGCGCTATAGTGTCTGTAGCTACCTAACTTTGCTGAAGTTTCTCTGGGACCGCATCAAGATAGATTACGCCAAATGATTCTGAATCGAGATCCTGGCAAATTTTGGCAGTATCCAATATTCGGCGTGGCAGTCATTCATCACAAGACCAAAAGAATTATACATTCAGTTACAATGGCTTACAGAACAAAATATAAGGAGCATACTTGTTATAGCACCATCTATGGTGGAGTTCAATGGTCGATATCTGTTTCATCGCACCGAAACCGCGAGTTTGAACATTGTGCTTTACAAAAAGATGGTTGAATGCCTTTCCACGCAGCGCTACATTGGAATGAACTGAAGTTTTCAAATTGCACTTAATAATGCTTCAAACACACGTTAATAAACTTAGAATCAATGACTTTCGAAATTCTATAATTACTTTAATTGCCAGAGAATTTAAGAATATCTCATGTTCCGGTTGGAATTGGTTGTCGATGGGCGAAACAACGTTTAAATTGTAAAGTACACCAGATTTATAAAAAATCCGCCCTAGGACTACATAAACACTTCCTTCAATGACTGTCCGCGCTTTGAATTCTCGACCTAACAATTCACCAACGGTCACGTCTTTTTCCAGAAGCAGAGTCGCATTTAAATTGGCCAACATACCGTTTCGTCCATGTGTATAGAAATCATTCAGTGGCACAGTATTCTCCATTCTAGCGAACCCAACAGTGTAAGACGCCCCGTCGTATTGCGATTGGTATTGCTTTAATAGTGTTGTTTTGTTGAAAAAAAAAGAGCGAATCGAACTTTCTTTGGAATAGAGAGGTTGTTTGGAAAACCGATAGCAAGCCGCCATCAGCATAATACATCTGGGCTCTCATTTTATTGTTTTAGCATATAAAGAACCCACGCAGCTACACAATAGGATCGTTAGAGCGAATAAATAGCATTTTCCGTTTCTGTGTCTTCATTAGCTAACTATATAGAATCTTTATGAGTATCAAAGTAATAAATGGATGTTTGCCGTAGCGCACAGATTTATCCGTCTTGGTGAACCGCTTTAGGCTCGAACAAACAACCCGCAGTGGGTCGAATTCAATCAATCACTGTCAGATTATGGCGGCTAATTTCTGAAGCTGTCAGATCAAGTGTGAGTTACTACAGATTCGATAGTTTTTATCTCATCCAGCATGGTTCGATGATCCAAATAATCGATAGCAATGGGAAACACGGTACTGTTATGTACCAGCCGCAACGACGGATAGGAATAGCCATCCATGCTTCTTGCCAGTTGCATTTGATGCTGTAATTCACTTTCTATCGCCGGACTTTTCAGATCTTCGATAAAAATTGCTTCGTCCAATCCAATCTCGCGGGCGCAAGCTTGCAACGTTTCCGGCAGTGATGGATTCTTCGCTTGTTGGTAATAAGCGATCTGTATGGCACGTATCATTTCCGGTTCAGCTTCCGCGCATTGCTTTTTGGCTGCCAGAACAGCCCGGCAGGCCGGATAAGTTGAGCGGATCGGCGTATTGCGCGACCAGAAGTCCCAATTGAAGTGAACTCCGGGAACCGTTTGCTCGATGCGCTGCCATGCCTGTTGCACCATTTTTTGCGTCGCGAGCGGCATGGGCTCCGTGGTATCCGGCGCCAAGCCGCCGACGAGGCAAACAATCTCAATATCCCGCGGCAAATCCTGTTGCAACGCCGCCCAGCTTTGGCTAAATGCGTAACACCAGCTACACATGGGGTCGTGGATATAAAAAAGCCGAGAAATGGATTTCAATGCTGAAATGAATGCTCAAAGGGTAGTAATATTGGTAATCTTATCGCTAATAAGCGATTAATCCTAACAATTTGGCCCGAGATTTCTTTCTCTGTAAAAAACCAGGAGTGTTTCTGTCTCGTGAGAACCCAAATGCATTATCGTAAGCCCCTGCTTTCATATTTTGATTTGCAACCGATGAGTACAGCGTGGAATGCCTTGCGGATGTCTTTTGCGAGAGGCGTATTGATCTGTTTGCTGCTCCTGCTCGGCAGTTGCAGTATGTTGCGCCTCGGTTACGATCAAGGACCGCAGTTGGTCTGGTGGTGGCTCGATGGTTACGTCAACTTTAGCAGCGAACAGACGCCGCACGCCAAGGAGGCAATCCGCCGGTGGTTTGATTGGCACCGCAAAACGCAGCTCCCCGAATACGCGGCTTTGCTGGCCGGTCTGCGCAATCAGTTCAATGATCCAGTGACACCGGCACAGGTTTGCGGCTGGTCCGAGGAACTGAGAAACACCGTGGCGCCAGCGTTCGACCATATGCTGCAGCTCGGCGCACCGTTGGTGCCGGGGCTGGGCGAAGCACAATGGCAGCACATGGAGAAACACTACAGCAAGGGTAACGAAGAACTGCGGCGCGACCACCTGCAACCGGATATCGAAGAACGACTGGAAGCATCGACCAAACGCACCATCAAACGCATTGAGAATCTCTACGGCAGCATTGACGAGGCGCAACGGCGCTTGGTCGCTGCCAGCATTGAAGCGTCACCTTTCGACCCCGAAGCCTGGTTGATCGAGCGCCAGCGCCGGCAGCACGAAACGCTGCTGACACTGCGCCGTCTGGCCGCTGAACCGGTAGAAACCGAACAAATCGTCGCAGCACTGCGCGTATTGGTCGAGCGCGTCGAGCGCTCTGCGGATGCCGATTACCGCGCCTACCAGGTGAAACTGACCGAATACAACTGCGCTTTCATCGCGCAGATGCACAACAGCACCAGCGCCACCCAGCGCCGCCATGCGCATGACAAGCTAAAAGGCTGGGAAAGTGACTTGCGTAAGCTGGCTGCCGACACTCGGTAGCGCGGCGCATTTGAACTTCGTTTTACTGATTGATTGCGCTGACCTTTCCCCCTTGGACATCATTTACCTTTAATGCGAAAATGCCTCTGCTGCACTGATATTTCGCGTAGATTGGTCTGAGACCTGAGACAAAATGAATCTTTTGATCGCATATCAATGTGATTGACAACCAATTAGAGAGCCACATATGAAACAACGGTACTTCTTGCTGAAACGTACGCATGTACATGATCGTCTGTGTACTCTTGCGGATGGTGTGTATGCGGTTGCCCTCACGCTGCTCGTCCTCGATCTCAAAATCCCGGAGATTCCCGGACTCAGCGATCCCCAGTTAAGCGCCGATCTGTTCCAGCAAATCCCAAATTTTGTCGCCTATACGGTTGCATTTTTTGTGATTGGTTTCTTCTGGATGAATCATCACCGGATCTTCGAGTCAGTTGTCGTGTGTGACAAATGGGCTCTGCAATTAAACTTAATCCATCTCTTCTTCATCTCTCTGACTCCATACTCAACCTCCTTAATCGGTCACTATGAGGAAGATCGTATCGCCACGATATTTTTTTCAGCGAATCTTGGATTGGCTTCCTTGTCCCTGAGTCTGCTCGCGTCTTACGTATTGCCGCTGGATGAAAAAGAGACGGATGCGTCGGATGGAACATGGATGGAGATCCATTGGTGGGAAGTCTATGTGGGTCCTGGAATCGCCATGATGAGCATCATGATATCGTTCGTAAGTACAACGGGCGCACTACTCCTCTGGCTCTTTATACTATTAAAATACGCGTTTCTTGTGAACCAGATCTCTCTCGGCACTCCTCATCAGGAACCCCTGAATAATAGTCGAATTTGATCCATCGTAACCAGCCTTTTAGAACCTTTCAGAACCTGGAAGGAACAATGTGCACCCATAATGCTCCTGAGGACGCTCCATCACCTTACATGACAGCGAAACACACTATGTTGTTTTCGAATGTTGAGCAGCACTATTTGCCTGTCCGGAACCGGGCTGGCCGCAATTTTCTTCCATAATGTGCACAGTCTGTGTAGGAAATGCAAATTCCACGCCACTATCTTCTGCCAGGCGCAGAATATCCAACAGAATCTGCTGCCGTTCTTTGAGTTCGTCTGCCCTATTAGGCACCTGCAGAAAAAATTTCACCAGTATATCCAGGCTATATGGCCCAAACTCGTAGAGAAACACCTGGATGTTGTCTTTATCGGTGTATTGATGTGTTTTAATGATTTGTTTGATGCCTTCAATTAAACGCTCGATTTTCTCAACGGGGGTATCGTAGGTCAGGTTAAGGAAGGTCTTGACCTCCCGGGACTCACGCAACGCCATATTATCGATGGTGCTGTTCACCAGTTCGCTGCTGGGTATTGTCACGATGGAATTGTGGAATGTGCGGATCCGGGTGCTGCGAAATCCCACTTTTTCGACGATGCCCGCGGTGTCCTTCAATTTGATTTCATCGCCTACTGCGAAGGGTCTTTCGAACATGATAATAAGGGAGCCGAGCAGATTCGCCAGGGTTTGCTGTGCCGCCAGGGCTACTGCAAGGCCGCCGACACCCAGACCGGCAATCACTGAATAGGCAGGCAAGCCCAGCTGGTCAGCTCCGGTGACGATAATGGCAATCGCCACGATGATAGTCACGAGCCGCAGCAGCAGATGAATAAACTGGCTATCGATGCTGCCAATCCGCAATCCCTCCTGGGAGATCACGTTTGCGGCGATCGCGCCGCCAGCCACCCAAACCATCCAGGTACAGGCGAGATAGAACAGCGCATTAAGCGAAGGTACGATTACCGCATAGATGCTGCCCGAAATCCGCAGGATATCGGCAAGAACAAATGCTGCCGCCCACGCCACAACCATCAGACTGAAGGGTCGCAGTATGTTGGCCCATTGCCCGGAGTAGGTTGGTCTTCTGATCAAATAGCGGGCGAGGCGAAAACAGAGCATGATAAAGATGCTGCCCGTACCAAGAATAACCATGATGCCAAACCAGCGCCACAGGGGTTGATCGAGAAGCAAAAAACGATGCTGATACCGCGGCGCATCAACCAACCAACGAGTCGGGACGATTCGATACAATGCCAGAGCCACTCCGGCTGGGCTATACGTGGAGAAGTCGTACCAACCGACGGAAGCGCCTGGTTTGTAAGGAAAATCTTTGATTTTTGCATAGAACTCCGGCAGGCGATCCAATGTTTCAGGAGTAAAGAGGTATTCGCCTTTCCGCGGCCCCTCTTCAATCCGCTGAATACGGATTTCAGTATTCGGGAGAGTCCAGTGCTTAAACTCGGAATTGGCCATTGCCTGTGCATCCGGTATCAATTCGAGGGGCGGGAGATCAATGCGGTCGAGTATCACTTTCAACAGGATGGCGAGCCGCCGTGAGGATTCTCCTGCCAGAACTGGTGGCAACTGACTTAGATCCAGAGTCCGATAGGCCGATATCTGGTAGTGCCGGGCGTCTTTGATATTGGCTATTTCATCAGGCGTCAGGTAAAGCCTCGAGGAAGCCAGATACGACTCTATAAGTCCAACCCCAGATTGATAGCCTTTGTCCATCAATTCCAGGAAGCCCTGGAACGTGGCTCTGGGGCTGGATGTATCGACTGGTTTGAGTGGATATTCCTCAACCGCGCTGGCTGGCATAGCCAAAAGCTGAAGCACGCAGAACGCAAGGATGATCACAATGAGGCGCGGCCTGAGAATAAATAATTGTTGATGAGGTCTGGGTGTCATTTTATACAGATCCTTGGTGGTGTATCAGACAACAGGTCTACCGTACCGGTATGGTCAATGTTGGGCCGGCCATGTTGGCAGCCCCAGCTTGCAGACGGAACAGTTGAATCAGCAGCATGAAGGTCGACTTGGACTCGAGATCATTGTCCGCCAGATAGAACCATCTGCCCCGATAGGGTATCGCGACTGCGGCCATGTTCGGCCGTTCCTGGCTTTGACGAATTTGAAAAAGTCTTCCGGCAGCTGTTGTGCCCCAGTTGAATTCCGATCCGTCCTGATTGTGTGTAACTGTTACTAAACCAGCTTCCTTATGCGATTGCGGTGTTTCCACATTATGTGACAGATAGAAGAAGATGCCCGTGAGTGAGCGTGTGCGTATCGAAATGGTATCTGGACGAGATCTCAGAAAGTCACTGTTTAAATGGTAAACCTCGATGTTTTGATCAAGCCCGAGCAAATCCTTTATTTCCCGGATCTGTTCATGGAATTCAGGAGAAGATTTGATCTCCAGTTGCGGTTCTTTGGTCTCCCGATTGATACGCGGGACAATAAGGTGTCTATGAGATATCTCCTCGATCAGTTGCATCAATCGCATGAATTGCTGATCATTGTGCGGAGCGGTTCTAGGTGTTGGGCCAGAGGCCTTTGGTGAATTTTCGATTCCGTTAATGCGCTCCACACAAACGCTGAATACACGCCGAGGACTCCAGCCCGAACCGCTGAACGAGAATAAAGCTTCAAGAGGAATCGGGCTGAGCATGCTTTTGACGAAGTTCTCCCCCTGAAGCGGTACGTAGGAGATGGTAGGCGAAGTGCTATAGGCAGCGCCAAGGGTGTATTGAAAAATATCGGCGCCACTTGTCGTATGGTCCACGCCACCACTCATCTCCAGCTTCATGGAGGCCGTGACGCTGGCAACATCGAGATATAATGGCGGATCCCGGTAGTGCAGACGCACAATGTTATGAATGAACTGATCGTTCAAACTACCAACAATCGCATCGTTGTATAAGGGATGCGTACCTCTAAGCGCATTGGGCCCAAAGGAATGGCAACCGGCAATCGCAGTTGCGATAGTCAGAAGCAATATCCATCTGCATGAGGCGGTGCGGATGCAATCGAGGAATATTACCGATAGCCAATGAAGGTTTTCAATCATGCTGAAGCGTGCTATTTTCAAGGCTCTCTCTGCGTACAGGAAAATTAAACGCTCTTTTTTCATAAAAAATAAAAGTACTTACTGCATTACTGTATATCAAATAGGGTGTCAAATATTCTGATTTCAACTTTGTGGTCCGTCATCCACCATAAATTGGCTCTGTTTTTATGTCCATAACTAAACAGCTATTTATTGCGGCTGAATTGCTAGCGCCGCTTTTGACCTAATAGCGAACCAAGCAATCCGCGGGTGATCTCACGTGCGATTGACGAACCCACCGAGCGGGCTGCACTCTTTGCAAAGGCATCAAGCACCCCTTCGCGGCGACCACCTTGCTTCCCGGATGAACCCAACAATAAATCGCCTAAATCTCCCAAAATTCCCTCTTCTGCCGGTTTCTTCAAATCCTCAGAACTCACAGACTTGGAGGAGTCACCCAGTAAGTTTTCAGCGCCAGTTCGTGCCTGCAATAGCTCAAAAGCACTCTCCCGGTCAATTTCCTGTTCATACACGCCAGCCACAAGTGACGATTGAATCAATCTTTTTCGTTCATCCGGCGTAATCGGCCCAATCTGGCTAACCGGGGGAAGTATATAAGCACGCTCGGTGACTGTTGGCGATCCATCGGGATCAAGAAAAGAGATCAGCGCTTCGCCGACGGAAAGCTCAAGAATAACTTGCTTGATATTCAATTCCGGATTGGGCCGCATGGTTTCAGCGATAGCATTCACTGCTTTCTGGTCACGCGGCGTGAATGCGCGCAACGCGTGCTGGATGCGATTACCCAGTTGGGTTAATACTTTTTCCGGAATATCAAACGGGTTTTGCGTGACGAAAAAAACCCCCACACCTTTGGAACGAATCAACCTCACAACTTGTTCAATCTTCTCCAACAGGGCAGGAGACGCCATGCCAAACAACAAATGCGCTTCATCAAAAAAGAATACCAGCCTGGTTTTTCACGATCCCCGGTTTCCGGTAAATTTTCGTAGAATTCAGACAGCATCCAGAGCAAATACGTGCTGTACAATCGGGGCGAATTTAACAGCTTGTCCGCGGCAAGAATATTGATAACGCCTTTGCCATCGATCGTCTGCATTAAATCCTCGATATTAAGCATCGGCTCACCAAAAAACTTATCCCCGCCCTGTTTTTCTATCTGCAACAAACTGCGCTGAATTGCACCGATTGAAGCGGATGAAACATTGCCATACTGAGTTCTGAATTTTCCGGCATTGTCACCAACAAATTGCAATAATGCGCGCAGATCCTTCAGATCGAGCAACAAAAGGCCGTGATCATCGGCTACTTTAAACACCAATGCGAGCACGCCTTCCTGTGTTTCATTCAGATTCAGCAGGCGCGCCAGCAGCAGCGGTCCCATATCAGAAATCGTCGCGCGTAAAGGATGACCGCTTTCCTGCAATACATCCCACAATGTCACCGGGAAACCTTCCCACTCAGGAAGATCCAGTTTTAACAGATCCACACGTGCTTTGATTTTTCCGGACAGTGATCCTGGCTTGCAGATACCGGTCAAATCGCCTTTGACATCCGCCATGAATACCGGGACACCGATACTGGAGAAACTTTCAGCCAACTTCTGCAAGGTAACTGTCTTGCCGGTACCGGTTGCGCCGGTAATACAACCATGACGGGTTGCCATCGCGGGCAGAAGCGCCAAGTCGGTTTTGCCTGTTTTAGCGATGATCAATGGTTCAGCCATAGTGTATTCAATAAAGCCACTTTAAAAAATCCTCGATTGAGAAATCGAAGCTTCCCAATTTCCGAGAAAATGTACTGAATGTCCGATTGTATGTCAAACAGCAGCAATGGCAATGAAAACATGTGTATCGATGTATACTATCGGTCTGGCACTAAGTCATTCACCAGTTTTTTAAGCAGGCTCCCGGATAAATTTCTGGATTGATAAATTCATGAATAAACAAATTATTTATGGCGACATTGGTGGCACCAAACCTTTCTGCAATTGGTTGAGTTAAGGGATGGTGAGATCCATCAGCAATTCTCAAAACGCTATGACAGCTCCGCTTTTGTAACTTTCCCTGACATGCTCAGAGACTTCCTGAATCAAACCGGCACAGTAAATCATCCGGTAGCAGCCTGTTTTGCAGTCGCAGGACCCATAGTTGCCCAGCAAGCAAAAGTAACCAATTTACCCTGGCAAATAAGTAGCACCGGCATTTCGGCTGAGCTTTCTATTCCCGCTGTCAAGCTCATCAATGATTTTGAAGCGGCCGCATTGGCGATCGAAAGTCTGTCACCCGGCGATCTGGTAACACTACAAACAGGACAAGCCCATGCACAAGCAATGCGTGTCGTACTGGGTGCGGGAACTGGCATGGGTGTGGCTTGGCTTACCTGGCTGGAAGGCCGCTATTTCGCATTGTCGACTGAAGCAGGTCATATGGATTTTGCACCGGTCAATGAATTGCAGATCCACTTGTTTAAAGCATTACACAATAAATTTGGCCATGTATCGGTAGAACGCTTGCTATCCGGATCCGGACTAACTAATATTTTTGATTTCCTGCAAATGAATGCTGCAATGGCTTCAGATTTAGCACCCATTAGTCTTGAGAAAGACAGTGGCGCGGCCATAACCGCACTTGCCCAGAACCGCAAACATCCTGTCGCAATCAAATCACTGGATTTATTTGCCGAGATATATGGTGCTTATGCAGGCAATCTGGCGCTGGCCGGATTATGCCGGGGTGGCGTATACATTGCGGGCGGTATTGCCCCTAAAATTATTAATTTTCTGACTTCAGGTGGCTTTATGCGCGCATTTCGAGACAAAGGGCGATTTTCTGCATTGATGAATGAAATTCCCGTGCATGTCATCATTCTGCGTCCGACCGCGGGCGGCGTAAAGAGGCCGCATAATCCGGCCTTTCCGGGCCGAAAACGGGGGGTTAGTGGATGTGAGGAGGCTTTGCGAAAACCCGTGGACGCGGAACGGCTGTCAAGTTCTTCACCGCGCCGGGAAGGTCAATGCAATGAATTAGCCATCCATACAAAAAATCATCTTCATCAAGGAGCGCCATCATGTTTTCGGGAACTGCTTTCACCATTACCGTTAATCCTAAAATACCGCCACGTCTCAGGCGTCTGGAAGAATGGCCAACAATCTCTGGTACAGCGGGATCGTGCCACGCGCACGCTTTTTTCCCGCCTTGATCCACATTTATGGGAAGCAGTAGGACATAATCCCAGGGCATTTCTCAAACGCGTGGATGAATCGACGCTGCTGAAAGCAACGGAAGACCGGGTTTTCCTCGCTACCTACAATAGCATTCTATCCACTTATGATTCCTATCATGAGTCATCATCATCGCAGGATTATGCGAAGGACTTGGGCCCGCAGGATCAGGTTGCCTATTTCTGTTTCGAGTTTGGTTTTCATGAAAGCCTGCCGATTTATTCCGGTGGCCTGGGCATCCTGGCTGGAGACCACTGCAAGGCAGCCAGTGATTTACACTTGCCATTCGTTGCGATTGGCCTGCTTTATCGCCAGGGATATTTTTCTCAGACGATCGATAGCATGGGTAATCAGCAGGTTACCTACACCATCTCGGATTTTGAGGATCTGCCAGTCACTCCGGTCTTGCATGCGGATGGCTCGAGTGTGCAAATCGAAGTAGCATTGCCGCAACGCTCAATTGTTGTAAAAGTATGGCAGGCAAAAATCGGCCATGTAACACTTTATCTGCTCGATACCGATTTACCGGAGAACTCCGCACAAGACCGCTATATCACGCACAATCTTTATGGGGGTGACAGAACCATGCGGATTGAACAGGAGATTATTTTGGGTATCGGAGGTGTGCGTGCGCTCCAGGCGATTGGTATAAAACCAACCGTGTGGCATATCAATGAAGGTCATGCTGCTTTTATGATTCTCGAGCGCATTCACAATCTGGTATCACAGGGCATTGATTTCCCGAGCGCATTGGAGAGCGTAGCCGTCAATACTGTATTTACGACGCATACTGCGGTACCTGCCGGACATGATCATTTCAGTGCAGATATGATGCAAATTTATTTTGAAAATTTCTATCGCAGTTTAAACATCACGCGCGAAGAATTCCTGGCACTCGGTCATGCACCTGGAAGCCCTGACTTTAATATGACGGCACTGGCGATTCATGGCTCCCGCACACACAATGGGGTCAGCAAGATACACGGCGATGTCTCAGCAAATATCTGCCGGGATTTGTGGCCACAGATTGAACCGGAGGAAAACCCGATCTCCTATGTTACTAATGGCGTCCACGTGCCAACCTTTCTTGCACAGGAGTGGTCTGATCTGTTTGATCGTTATCTCGGCCATGAATGGCGCAATAAAATGTGCGATACCGGCTATTGGGAGAATATTAATGCCATACCTGATCATTTATTCTGGAGTGTACGTCAATCGTTAAAATCGCAATTGTTTTACGGTATCCGTTCTCGCATCACTGAACAGAATGCCAGAAATCATGGCTCTGAAGCGCATCTTGACCGGTTATTGAAGTTTGTTGATCCCATCAATCCAAACGTGTTGACATTGGGCTTTGCACGTCGATTCGCCACGTATAAACGTGCCGCTTTACTATTCGAAAATCTCGACTGGTTGCGCAAAATTATCCTTGATCAGGATCGCCCCGTGTTGCTGATTTTTGCCGGCAAGGCACATCCGGCCGATGTACCGGGTCAGGATGTAATCCGGAGAATCAGTCAGATTGCACAATTTCCGGAATTTGAAGGACGGCTCTTATTAATTGAAGGCTATGATTTACGACTCGCCCGCCGTTTAGTTGCCGGGGTAGATGTCTGGCTTAACAACCCGATCTATCCGCTCGAAGCCAGTGGCACATCGGGCATGAAAGCAGGCATTAACGGCGCCATTAACCTGAGTGTGTTGGATGGCTGGTGGGGAGAAGGCTACGACGGTAAAAATGGCTGGGCGATCAAACCGGGACCGAGAGATATGGAGGGCGTACTGCGCGATAGGGAAGAAAGTCGTGCGCTGTATGAAATTCTGCAAGACCAGGTAGTACCGCTCTATTACAATTATGGCAAACTCGGCTACTCACCTGAATGGGTAAGAATGGCCAAACATTCGATGATGTCACTACTGCCACGTTATAACTCTACCCGCATGGTCGATGAATACGTCACGAAATTCTATCGCTCCGCCAGTAATAAAGGGATGCTATACGCAGCAAATGATTTTGCTGACGCAAAAAATATTGCTGCATGGAAAGCCAAAATAAGAAACGCATGGCATGGTGTAACACTACGCCGGCTGGACACTCCCTGTGAACGCGCTGATTTCAGCCAAACGTTGCATTTCAAGGTAGCTGCCAGACTGAACAGTTTGGAACCGGAGGATGTTATCGTAGAGCTACTGATGCACCGCCAGTATAAAAAAACCCGCTTAAGCAACTTTAATCATTTCAAGTTTGAATATACAGGCACAAAGGATTCAGACGAACATTTATTTGAACTGCAGTTAACACCGGAATTGTGTGGCAAGCAGGAATATTACATGCGAATTTATCCTTGCCATCCGTTACTGTCTCACCCGCTGGAAATGGGGATGATGGTCTGGTTGTAAAAAGTCAACCCCGCTGCATCCAGCTGGGTGTTGGATTGATAGCAATTACTTGTTACGAATCCCGGCATCCTTCTGGAAGCAGTTAATTCTGTAAAGAAAAAACAATCCCCGCCAACGGCGGCAATGTAATCGCAATCGAATCGGCAAATCCCATCCAGGGCATTGGTACGCTGGCAATATTACCTAAATTACCGACGTTGCTGCCGCCATAATAGGTGGAATCGCTGTTGAAGATTTCACGGTAAATCCCTGCAACCGGAACACCGATGCGGTAGCCGCTGCGTGGAACCGGAGTGAAGTTGAGAATGATCAGTGCAAAGGTGCCATTATTGGCACGCCGTATATAGCTGATGATAGATTGATCGGCATCCTGGCAGTCAATCCAGCTAAAGCCTTCTGATGAAAAATCGAGCTGATGTAAGGCGGGGGTGTTCATATAACACCGATTCAAATCACGCAATGCAGCCTGTACGCCAGAATGCTGCGGTTGTGCCAGCAATGGCCAGTCCAGTTCATGACTCACACACCATTCCTGTTTCTGGGCGAATTCATTGCCCATGAAATTGAGTTTTTTGCCTGGCCACGTCATTTGATAGACAAATAGCAGGCGCACATTGGCAAATTTCTGCCAGGCGTCGCCGGGCATTTTGTTCCATAGAGAACCTTTTCCATGCACCACTTCATCATGTGAGAACGGCAATACAAAGTTTTCCGTATACGCATACAGTTGGCTGAAGGTCAGCTTATCGTGGTGATAGCGCCGGTGGACGGGGTCTTGTTGCATATAGGACAGCGTGTCGTGCATCCAGCCCATATTCCATTTCATCGAAAACCCCAGGCCGCCGACATAGGTTGGCCGCGATACGGCCGGCCAAGCGGTGGATTCTTCCGCCAGGGTCAACGCGCCCGGAAACTCCTCGTGCACCATAATATTCAGTTCGCGCAGGAAATCAATCGCCTCCAGATTCTCCCTGCCACCATACTTATTCGGCAACCATTCTCCTTCCTTGCGCGAGTAATCCAAATACAACATGGAAGCCACAGCATCGACACGCAATCCATCCAGATGAAATTCGGATAACCAATAATGTGCGCTCGACAGCAGAAATGATTTGACCTCATTGCGGCCATAATTAAAGATATAAGTGCCCCAATCCTGGTGAAATCCAAGGCGCGGGTCTTCATGTTCATACAATGCCGTGCCGTCAAAGCGTGCCAGTGCAAAAGTATCCTGCGGAAAATGCGCGGGCACCCAATCCAGAATCACTCCAATATTTGCCTGGTGGCAGGCATCGACAAAGAACCGGAAATCATCGGGTGAGCCGTAGCGGCTGGTAACCGCAAAATATCCGGTGGTTTGGTAGCCCCACGATTCATCCAGCGGATGTTCTGAAACGGGCATTAATTCGATATGGGTATAGCCCATTTCCTGCACATAAGGCAGCAGGTGCTGCGCCAACTCCCGGTAGGTATAAAAACGCCCATCCGGATGCCGCTTCCATGACCCGGCGTGAATTTCAAGAATATTCAGCGGCGCATGCAGCCAATCCCAAGTGCTGCGATTCGCTATCCACGCTGCATCGCACCAATCATAGGCACCGCTGGCAGGCGTCAATGCCGCCGTGTTGGGCCGTAGTTCATAGCGATCGGCGTAAGGATCCGTTTTGAGAACAATTTCACCACTATTCCGATTGCGGATCTCAAATTTGTAGAGTGAATCAGGCAGCAGTCCCGGAATGAACAATTCCCAGACGCCACTGGCATGGTGTACCGCCATCGGATGAATGCGCCCGTCCCAGCGATTAAAATCACCCACTACGCTGACACGCCCGGCATTGGGCGCCCATACCGAGAAACGCATGCCGTCCACACCGGCATTTTTGACCTGCTGCGCGCCGAGCATCCGGTAGGCCTGCCGCAACTTACCTTCATTAAACAGATACAAATCATGATCGGAAATCTGCAGTGGAAAAGCATACGAATCATGCGTTTCATAGACGGTATGCTTTGTTCCTCCTTCTTCGACCCGCAATCGATAGGGCATATCAGGCGGTGACTCCCCCTGCCACTCGAAAACTCCATGCGGATGAATACGTTTCATCGGCTCAAAACCGGTAACTGTCTTGATCCATACATTCGCATCATAGGACGGAATACGCGCACCAAAGTTTGACCATGCTCCTTGTGCAATCCAAGATACGCAAATGGATCGTGGAGCTGCGCGTTCAGTAGTGCGTTCTGCAATGAATTGGTTTTATGTAGGGTGATCACATTTTATAGATTGGTTAACTGGTATAGAATGAATTATAGCGTGCCTGCCACCTTATACTACGATTAACAATTAAAATAAAAGCAAGATGTAAGAAAATGCCATAATGAGAAAATATATTTTTAGATGAATCGGGGAGGATTACATCGCTATGGAAAATAAAGAACGGATGTATGCGAACGAATCCCATGCAGCGGGCACAATCAGCACACGCTTCCACAACAGCGTTACGTCCAGTACGCTCGCATTGATATTGGCGGGCGGGCGTGGCAGCCGTTTGCATCAATTGACGGATTGGCGCGCCAAACCGGCAGTTCCTTTTGGCGGGAAGTTCCGCATCATTGATTTTCCACTTTCCAACTGTGTTAATTCAGGTGTCCGACGCATAGGCGTCGTTACGCAATACAAATCACAGAGTTTGATCCGTCATATTCAGCATGGCTGGAGCTTTCTCGATGGACGATTCAAAGAATTTGTCGAACTGCTGCCCGCCCAGCAAAGAACCGCCGAAGAAACGTGGTATCAGGGCACAGCCGATGCGGTGTTCCAGAACGTAGATATCTTGCAGCGTCATGATGCAAAGTATGTATTGATCCTGGGCGGCGATCACATTTACAAAATGGATTACAGCAAGTTGCTGGCCGAACATATCGAGAAAGCAGCCGATATGACGGTGGCTTGTCTTGAAGTTCCAGTAGAGGAAGCCAGTGCTTTTGGCGTGATGGGTGTGAATAATGAATGGCAAGTAACCAGTTTTGCTGAAAAGCCGGATAATCCCGTACCGATACCGGATCAACCCCAAAAAGCGCTGGTGAGCATGGGAATTTACGTTTTTAACGCTGCGTTTCTTTTTGAGCAATTAATTCGTGACCATAATGCAGATAACTCGTCGCATGACTTTGGTAAAGATATCATCCCGTATCTGGTGCCGCGTTATCGCGTATTTGCTCACCGATTCTTAAATAGCTGCGTGAATATGGCATCGGGTATACCGTACTGGCGGGATGTGGGGACGGTGGATGCTTATTGGGAGGCTAATTTTGATCTTACTACGGTGACACCAGAGCTCAATCTCTACGATGAAGATTGGCCGATCTGGACGCACCAGGAACAATTGCCGCCTGCCAAATTTGTTTTTGATGATGAGGATCGCCGTGGTCAAGCGCTTGATTCTTCCGTATCGGGCGGTTGTATCATCAGCGGTGCGACGGTGCGTCGTTCTTTACTGTTTTCCAATGTAAAAGCACGCAGCTTCAGCAGTGTCGAAGATTCCGTCATACTGCCTAATGTGGAAATAGGCAGATATGCCCGTCTACGACGTGTCGTCGTGGAAAAACAATGTATCCATGCATCAACCGGATTACCGGGATTATGTAACCAAAGAATTCGTTTTGCCGTGGGTGTACCTGCATGCCATTAAAGACTATACCGATATGGCCTATCACCTGGAGATGCATCCAAAAACCAAAGCGGTGATCAATTTTGTCCCAGTACTGTTGGATCAATTGGAAGATTTCACTGAACAATTTTCCCTGGAGCAGATACGTTGCCCTTTGCTGCGCCTGTTAGCCACGCCCGAGCTCGAGCATATCTCCA
Organism: Nitrosomonas sp.; assembly: GCA_016721865.1. Taxonomy (GTDB): domain Bacteria; phylum Pseudomonadota; class Gammaproteobacteria; order Burkholderiales; family Nitrosomonadaceae; genus Nitrosomonas. Next base: position 52,287 of record JADKHF010000053.1, read on the forward strand.
TGCAGGATCGCCTATATATATTTGACAGCTGTTTTCTCAGCAATCATAAAACGATGCTGGAGCCTTACCCGGCCTATAAACGCCTGCATGAGCTTTACAATATCCTTAACCAGCGCGGCGAGAGGGAATTAATCTATTTTTCCGGGCAATATCTGGCAGATCTTCTGGTGTGGTATCACTTGGCATGGATGGGTGAAAGTGTACGCCGGAATAACGAGTTCGTAATGCAGTTGATGGCAAAAAGTGAAGGGTTTACCCATGCAGATCGGCTGCAATTATTCAATCTGATCGGGGAATTGATCCAGAGTTTGATTCCACGCTACCGCAAACTCGCCGAATCTGGTCAAATTGAATTGTCCACCACCCCTCATTATCATCCGCTTGCCCCGCTGATGATTGATTTTTCTTCCGCCCGGGACAGCCAGCCCGATGTAACGTTACCGGCGTATAATATTTATCCAGGCGGACGCGGTCGTGTCGCATTTCATCTGTCCTCGGCAATCACCAGTCACACGCAGCGTTTTAATGAGAAGCCTTCCGGTATCTGGCCTGCTGAAGGCGCCATATCAACAGCATTATTGAAAATCCTGGCAGAACAAAATTGTCATTGGAGCGCCAGTGGTGAAGGTGTTCTGGTTAATAGCCTGCGCAGCGCTTATCCGGATGCACCATTGCCGGAGCGCAATAGTTATTTATATCATCCCTACCGGATTGCGGGAGAGACCGAACAAATCACCTGTTTTTTTCGTGATGATCAATTATCCGATTTGATCGGTTTTGAATATTCCAAATGGTTCGGACGTGATGCGGCGGAAAATTTCATACAATCAATAGAACGCATTTACCACAGCACACCGGCCGAACAAAGCCCGGTTGTCAGTGTCATTCTGGATGGAGAAAATGCCTGGGAATCCTATCCCTACAATGGGTTTTATTTTCTTGATGACCTTTACGGTCTACTCGACAACCACCCGTTTATTCGCACCACAACTTATCATGACTATCTCGCCCGCGCTGAAAACATGGATAATACTATGACATTACCAACGCTGGCTTCCGGTAGCTGGGTATATGGAACATTTTCCACCTGGATCGGCGATAAGGACAAGAATTGCGCCTGGGATATGCTATGCACAGCCAAACACAGTTTTGATCTGGTGATGCAAAGTGACCGGCTGACCGATGAAGAAAAAATCCAGGTCAGCCGGCAATTGGCATCCTGTGAAAGCTCCGATTGGTTCTGGTGGTTTGGCGATTACAATTCAGCACATTCGGTAGCAAGTTTCGATCAACTATTCAGGAAAAACTTGATGAACCTTTATCATCTACTGAAACTGCCGGTACCCGCATCAGTACTCGCCCCATTAGCAAAGGTAATGAACAAACTGAAGAAAGCGGCACCATGCGGCGATCTTCATAATACCTGATTGATTTAAAACGGCATGCAGCAGTTTTAAAATCAGGGTTTTTGGATGCCCAGATTTCTAACAAGATTATCGGAATAATTGAATGTCACAACCTGTATCGCTCCTTTTTGGTGTTCATGCACACCAACCCGTTGGCAATTTTCCCAGCGTTCTGGCTGACGCACATTTGCGTTGCTACAAACCCTTCCTGCAAGTACTTTATCGCTATCCCGATTTCCGTTTTGCAGTCCATTTCTCTGGCTGGCTGCTCGATTACCTGATGCAACATTATCCCGAAGATATGGTATTACTCCGTGAAATGGTTCTGCGAAAACAAGTGGAGTTATTCGGCGCGGGCGATACTGAACCGGTTCTGGCGGTTATTCCAAACCGTGACCGGATCGGACAAATTCAAACCTTCTCCAACAAACTGGCAGCAAAGCTAGGGCAACGCCCGCAAGGCGCATGGCTGACAGAACGCGTGTGGGAATCAACCGTAGTCCCGGCACTCGCGGATTGTGGAATCCGTTATGTGATTGTCGATGATTACCATTTTCTGTGTGCTGGCAGAACATCTGCGGAATTAAATGGATATTTCACTACCGAGGAAGATACACGTACACTCGACTTATTCCCTATTTCTGAAACTTTACGCTACAAAATCCCCTTTTCCCCCGTTGAGGAAACAATCGCTTATCTGGAATCATTGGCAGATAATCATTCGTCAAATACCAGCGCCGCAGCGATTTATTTTGATGATATCGAAAAATTTGGCATCTGGCCCGAAACTTACCAGTGGGTCTATGAAAAAGGCTGGCTAGAGCAATTTATTCAAGGCGTGCTCGCATCAACAAAATTTGCCCCGGCACTATAGCGAATATCATGCCAGTGAAAAAACGCGGGGCATTGTCTATTTACCCACGGTATCCTATATCGAAATGAATGAATGGACGCTGCCTGCCCAATCTGCCAATACATACGCAGACCTGGTACAACAGGCCAAAGCAAGCGGCTGGTATGAACACAAAAAAGCATTTCTACGCGGCGGCATCTGGAAAAACTTCTTTTCACGTTACCCTGAATCAAATTGGATGCATAAGCGCATGTTAGGGCTTTCCGAGCGATTGAATGTGCTGCCGAAAAAACATCGCACCAATCAGATGCAACAGAAGCTCTATGAATCCCAGGCCAATGATGCCTATTGGCATGGCCTGTTCGGTGGTTTGTATCTTCCGCATCTGCGACGCGCTGTGTACGGAGCGCTCGTTGAACTGGAAGCATTGCTGGATGCCTGCATGCCACGTCCAATCTCTCTTACCGAAGACACCGATCTGGATGGCGTGAAAGAAGCCTATCACCACAATGGCATACTCCAGGCAGTCGTGAAGCTGGATAGCTTTGCCAGTATTTGTGAACTGGATGCTTATGGGCTGAAACATAACTTCGGCGATACGCTGCGCTGCCAGGCCGAGCACTATTACCAGAAAATTCAACCAGGCGAGCATCCTGCATCCAACCATGCCACCACCACTGGCATTGCTTCGGCACATGACAGAATCAGCTATAAACACGAGATCAATGCGGAAGATATCGTAGCCGACGACCATCCAAGAAGCCTGTTCGTAGATCGATTGGATGGCGTGTTTATCACCTATCGATCCAAGAATTCAGCGCTTGAAAATAATTACTTTCAATCCGAAAATACCGCGTATCCAATTCAGAAACACATCATACTTGACAATAATCAACTACAAGTTGCCTATCGTTTTACCGCGAAAATGGCACAGATGTTCAGCACCGAAATTAATCTCGCCATGCCAAGCTGCGATGGAATGGGCGGGCGTTACATTTACCAGGGCGGAATCCCCGGCGGGTTTGGTCAAGTGCTTGAACTGTCTGGTTTGACTGAAATAACACTGGACGATGATACGTTAGGTGGCAGTGTTGTGCTGAGAACCTCCTCCCCTGTGACATTTTTTGCACAACCGCATTTTTCCGTATCACAATCTGAAAGCGGTTTTGAAAAAATCATGCAGGCAACGACTCTCTTATTGGAATGGCCGGTTACAACGCAAGAATTGATCGTCACACTGGAGATCAATGCAAGAGAAATTCAACCGTGATCTGTGAAGAACTTTCCGGTATGGATACCTGCTATGGAAAGCGCCCTATAGTGCAATCAAAAAGATTCATGATCATCAGCGATTAAAGCAAACTATGTCATCTCTTACTCAATCACCCGCTTGGCTTGCCTTACAAGCACATCAATCTGCCATGGCGCACCAACATCTGCGTACGTTATTTCAAAATGATCCGCAGCGCTTTGAGAAGTTCTCACTGATTTTCAATGATATTTTGATCGATTTTGCGAAACAGCCGGTTACTCGCGAAACGATTGACTTATTGCTGGCGCTGGCACATCAACAAGAACTGCCAAGCTGGATTAAGCGTATGTTCGCGGGAGAGAAAATCAATTCGACGGAACATCGGGCCGCACTGCACATTGCGCTGCGTAACGAACATACCCTTCAAGTTGATGGTGTGGATGTCTTGCCTGAGATTAAACGGGTATTAAAACAAATGGAGCGCTTTTCAAGCGCCGTACAAAGCGGTGCGCGCAGAGGATATACAGGGAAAATTTTTACCGATATCGTTAACATCGGCATCGGCGGCTCGGATCTCGGGCCGGTCATGGTGACTGAGGCACTTAAACCCTATCAATTAAACGGTATCACACCACACTTTGTCTCAAACATTGATGGCGCGCAGCTATCCGAAACGTTGCGGCATCTTGATCCAGCCACAACATTGTTTGTGATCGCTTCGAAAACTTTCACCACGCAAGAAACACTGACCAATGCACATTCTGCACGAAAATGGTTTCTGACTCACGGCGGCAGTGAGAAAGATATCGCCCTTCATTTTGTTCCGGTTTCCACCAATCGTTCTGCAGTGGAGAAATTCGGTATTAATCCCGACAACATGTTTGAATTCTGGGATTGGGTAGGCGGACGCTATTCGTTATGGTCAGCGATCGGCCTGCCGATTGCTTTGACCATCGGCATGGACAATTTTTATTCTCTGCTTGCGGGCGCACGCGAAATGGATCAGCATTTTGCCACAGCCCCGTTAGCAGAAAACCTCCCGGTTATGCTGGGCCTGATGGGTATCTGGCACATTAATTTTTTCGGCACGTCGTCGCATGCGGTGCTGCCGTACGATCAATCCATGCACCGTTTCCCCGCGTATTTACAGCAACTTGAAATGGAGAGTAATGGCAAGCGTATTACCCGTGACGGAGAAGTCGTCGATTATGCGACCGGAGCAGTCGTTTGGGGCGAACCGGGAACCAACGGTCAACACGCTTTTTACCAGCTATTGCATCAAGGAACACAAACCGTTCCGGCTGACTTCCTGGCCCCTTGCCAAAGCCATTATCCGATGAATCAACATCACCGCATATTATTGGCCAATTTCTTTGCCCAGACTGAGGCATTGATGGCTGGCAAGAATGAGCACGAAGTGCGTACTGAACTTGCTTCACAAGGTTTAAGCGATGAATCCCTTGAAAAGCTATTACCGCATAAAGTTTTTCCTGGAAATCGTCCGACTACTTCCATTTTGTTCAAAAAACTCGACCCCAGAACGCTGGGTTCGCTCATTGCCCTGTATGAGCATAAAGTTTTTGTGCAAAGCGTGATCTGGAACATCAATCCATTTGACCAATGGGGCGTGGAACTGGGCAAACAGCTGGCCGGGAAAATCCTGACTGATCTGGAACAAGGCACTACCGTGGCTTCCCATGATGCCTCCACCAATGGATTGATCAATTATTTCAAAGCAAACCAGTAAACATACACCTCCATGCCGCCATCCCATGAACTTCGCGTTCTGTTCATTACTTCTGAAGTTTTCCCGTTGTGCAAAACTGGTGGTTTGGGAGATGTCAGCGCAGCGCTGCCGACAGCGCTGCGGTCGCAGCAAACCGATGTAAGACTTCTGCTGCCGGGCTACCCAAAGGTTCTGTCCGGTGTTAAATACAAATCCAAAGTGGCCGAGTTCAATACCTTGCCACAATTTCCGCCCGCCACACTGCTCTCAGCGCGGTTATCGCTGAGCAAATCCGAAAACATTCCGGTCTTTGTGATCGACTGCCCGGGGTTATATCACCGCGAAGGCGGCCCTTATATGGATACGCTTGGGCGCGACTGGCCGGATAATGCATTACGTTTTGGCTTACTGTCGAAAATTGGCGCTATTCTGTCCAGCGACGCCAGTCCGCTTGCCTGGCGCCCGCAAATTGCGCATTGTAATGATTGGCAAAGTGGCCTCACCCCCGCTTATCTGCATTTTCATCCAGGGAAAAAAGCAGCCACGCTGATGACGATCCATAATCTCGCGTTCCAGGGTATCTTTCCATCCGGCAGTGTTACTCAGTTGGGACTGCCTCTGGAGAGTTTTGATATCAACGGTGTTGAATATTATGCCAACATGTCCTTTCTCAAAGGAGGACTCTATTATGCCGATCATATCACTACGGTAAGCCCCAATTATGCCAAGGAAATTCAGACAGAGTCATTGGGTTTTGGCTTGCAGGGATTACTGGCAGCACGCCACCGCCATCTCACCGGCATTATTAATGGCATAGATACCAGAGAATGGGATCCTGCTACAGACCCCCATTTGGTAAAAACTACACCAGCAAAAATATCCGATAAAGCAGCGAATAAAAGTGCTTTACAGCAGCAGATGGGGCTGGCGATTGAAGCTGATATTCCGCTATTCGGTGTAGTCAGCCGTTTGAATCACCAGAAAGGCACTGATCTGCTGATACAAATAGCATCCCAACTGGTAAAAATACCTGCGCAACTGGTTGTGCTCGGCAGCGATCATGCCGACCTGGAACACCAATTATCCACATTAACCCAAAGTTACCCCGATGCAATAGCTGTCCGTATCGGTTTTAATGAAGCCTTATCGCATTTGATTGAAGCAGGCGCAGATTGCTTCCTGATGCCATCCGTTTCGAACCATGCGGTTTGAATCAAATGTATAGCCAGTGTTATGGCACGCCACCGGTAGTACATGCCACCGGTGGCCTGCTGGACACGGTGGTGGATTACACACCGGCAAGACTTGCCGACGGAAGTGCCAGCGGCTTTTTATTTTATTCAATGACCGCCGACGGCCTGCTGAGCACGATAAAACGTGCATCTCTCGCTTATCATGATAAAAAAGTCTGGCAGCGCTTGCAGAAAAACGGCATGGCAAAAGACTTCAGTTGGCATGCCAGCGCGGCGGCTTATCGGGAAATTTATTTGTCGTTGTTACCCTGATTCCAGGATCCTGACTAATCGTAATCATGCCATCAGTGTACGCTTCACAAGATAGTCATCAATCAAGCGCTTCCGTATTAAAAGCGCCGCACATGGACAGATCGGATTCATTGACGGCAGGAAGCTGCGCCGCCAGAGTACGCAATGCCGTACGCAAGCCTTCTTCAAGCACCGGATGATAAAACGGCAGACGCAGCAACTGCTGCACCGTGAGCGAGCGATCAATAGCCAGCGCCAGCAGATGTGCCATATGCTCGCCAGCAGGTGCGCACATTTCCGCACCCAATAACCGGCCGCTTACCGCGTCGGCATAAAGACGCTGAATGCCCTTGTTCCGCTGGCCAGCACGCGCCCGTCCCTGCCGGTCAAAATGCACCTCTCCAACCAGAATCTTTGCCGGGTCGAGTGCTTGAAAGCGACTGCCTACAACTGCGATGTTCGGATCAGCAAAAACAATGGCCAGTGGTGTCCGGCGTGTAAAGCAAATCGAATCAGGGCGCGCGGCATTCACCCCAGCGATGTATCCTTCATCGGCAACTTCATGCAGCAGTGGCACCTGGTCATTCGCGTCACCTGCCACAAATACTGGCAGATCGGCCACTTGCATGGTACCCGGATTTACAGGCGGCATACCGTTTTGATCAAGCGCGACTCCCAGTGTCTCGAAACCCAGATTGTCGATATTTGGACGACGCCCCAACGCAGCAAGCACACAATCGACCACCACTTCTATCTTTCCGGCACGTACCTGCACGCCTTCGCCCACTCGGCTCAACTCGGCTTTCTCACCCAGATATAGAGGGAATTCTCTCCCTAACAGATCTGTCGCCACTGCAATCACCTGTGGGTCTGTTAATCCAGCGATCGCTTGGCTACCGCCAAATGCCACCACTTTAATACCAAGCCGCGAAAGCGCCTGTGCCATCTCGGCACCGATAGGGCCCATTCCCACTACTGCCATGCGTGCAGGCAGAGTCTCCTGCTCAAACAAGGTATCCGTCGTGAGCAGCCGATTTCCTAATGAATTCCAGGGTTCAGGTACAACCGGACGCGATCCGGTAGCAATAATAATTTTGTGCGCACGCAATTCCTCACCATTGACTTCCAGTCTATCCGGCGCAAGCAGACGCACACGCCCGGAAATGGCTCTTTCGCCCAGGTCTTCTGTCGTCTTTACTGTACTGGCAACAAAATCATCACGCAGCCGCCGCACACGCCGCAGTACAGCAGGTATATCAACTGTGAGCTGATCCCCACCGCGAATACCAAATTCATCAAAGGTACCGCGACGATGAAAGGCATTCGCCGCTTCAATCAGCGTCTTGGATGGCATGCTGTTCATTCAACTTCAACTCCAACACGAGATTGAAAAATTCTATCGTGTCTTCCAGCGTTAGCAGCCGGCCGTCATGCAGATACGGTGGCGAATCTTTGATGCCGCGAAGCGGGAAAGTCTTGATCGGACCGTCGGCTGATGCTTTGCGGCCGTTAATCATGACCTCCTTGAAAAAACGCTCCACCTTCAAGTTGTGCATGAGGTTGTCGGTATAGTATGGCGGGGTATGGCAGGTCGCGCACTGGCCCTTTCCGAAAAAGATCTCCTGGCCGCGCCGCTCTTTTTCATTGGATTTAGCAGGATCAAGTTTACCCAAGACATTCAGCTTCGGTGCAGGCGGAAAATCGAGCAGCGCCTGAAACTCAGCCATGAAATGCACCTGACTGCCACGTTCGAGGATGTTGGTGCCTTTGCGCGACGCATCTGCCGGGATGCCATCAAAATAGGCGGCGCGTTGCTCAAACTCCGTGAAATCTTCCACACTTTTCAGTGCCCGCTGCGAACCGAACAGACGCTGAATGTTCACACCCCTTAGCGTTGGTGTGTCCAACCGATGACGATATTCATTTGGCCGAGCATCTCCGGCCGTATGTGTAGCCGCGTTGGTATGACCGTTTGCGTGACAATCGAAGCAAGCTACGCCCTGATGCGCAAGTAAGCTGCGGCGGTCTTCAGTGGCATTGAACTGCTGCTGGGGAAACGGCGTAACCAGCAACCGCAATCCTTCACGTTGTTTGGGATTAAGAATATCCTTAAACAATTCATTGAAGTTTCTGAGCGTCACCAATTTCCCTTGCGAAACATCCCCCAAATCCGGCCGCGTCGTCAAATAAATGGGCGCCGGGAATTCTGGCAACAGGTGTTGCGGAAGATCGAAATCGAGGTCAAAACGCATCAAATCAAGACCAGTCTGACGCTTGGTTTCATCAATAAGCGGCTGCGGAAAAACCATACCACCTGCTTCGTGATGAGGATGTGGCAAAGGAAGAAAACCAGCAGGCCAGAGATTTTTGCTCTTAATATCTTCCGGCGTCATGGCTGCGAGCCTCTCCCAGGTCATGCCTGAGGGCAAACGCGTCCGCACACCCTCCTGCACCGGTTTTCCATTGGACATGGTAACTTCCTGGGCTGGACGATCAGCAAGATCATAACGCTCTAAAAGTAACGCTTGATGGCGTTTGGCGAATTCCGGCTTCTCATTCTGGAGGCGTTTGACTAGCGTGGCGAAATCTTCTTCGGCGGCAATCGTTACAGCGCTACAGATAAGTAAGGTGGCGGCCAACATAGCCGAAGGCCAATAGATACGGATTCTTGAGTTCATAATTTTCCTTCCTTTTTTTCAGTTTAGTAACACAGCTCATAATCCTGGCATCAGACGAGCCTGACGACACATTGATTAAGCCATTCGGCTAGCTCAGGACGAACAGTAATATGTTGATTACGTTCGTGATGAGCCCCGACATAACCTTGAATGCGATCAACCTATTCAGTGTTTCCCAGGAGCGATAGAAAAAGTATCTACTCACACCCTGCCGTGGTCCGAATAAAATATCGAAACTGGAGAGACTGGAGAGACTGGAGGTTACCGTTGGATTTTGTTCCTCAATTCATGCTAATAAGACCTGGTGGCAGCCATTTTACGACAGCTCTCCGCGCATTCGCGGCAGGCCTTGACGCAATCTTCCATACCACTTGTCTCCTCGCAGCTCCTGGCGCAAGCGTCGCAGATCTCGGCACAGACTGCACAAACCTTCTGGTGAAAGGCCGAGCCGCTTAACATGAAGTTAGCCGACGCCTGACAGATTTCTGCGCAGTTGATCATGAGTCGGAAATGACTCGCTTCAACGTGTTTTCCGCCTACCACAAGGCAATGAGTCATCGCGGTATGCAAGCAGGTTTGATGACAGTGACTACACGCATCTATGCACGCCTGCATGTTGATATCGTTCATGTTATATTCTCCAGTAAGGTGATGTATGAAGCGACTTGCATTCCGTGCAGCCTGCTGAAAGAAAAAGCCACAGACATAAATTGCAATTACGCGAAAGATACGGGGCGGGGAAAGAAGCGTCTGTACGCTATCGCGCTTTGAGCGATCACTCGGATTTATGTTAATATCTGGATTGTCACACTATTTTATAAAATAAATCAACGATTTCCAGACGAAATGACGATGCAGGTCAAAGCCGGAATAATTTGGACAACCATTATGCCAGCGGTCGAAAAAGCCTCTTCCAAAATACAGAATCTGCTTCTGGCAGCTTTGCCGAAAAACGTATTCGACAAAATTGAGCCTTCGCTAAAACTGGTCGACCTGAAACTCGATGAAGTCCTGTGGGAAATGGACGAAAAGCGCAGGCATATCTATTTTCCCACTACCGCCATGATCTGCTTGCTCTACGAAACAGAAGATGGAGAATCGATCGAGGTTGGAATGACTGGGAGGCAGGGACTGGTTGGTGTCGTAACTTTTATCGGGGATGCCCGGATGGCTAAACGAGCCGTAGTCATGAATCCCGGTCAGGCCTATGTGATGAAGGCCAAAGATGTTGAAAAATATTTTGAGGAAATATCGGACTTTCAGGAAATCTGCATGCTTTATACGCAGACACTGCTGGCCCAGATCTCTCAGAATGTGATCTGTAATCGCCTGCATTCCATCGAACAGCAGCTATGCCGATTCCTTCTGATCATAAGCGACAATCTGCAAACAACAACCATTCATATGACGCACGACCGCATTTCAAACGTGCTGGGTGTGCGCCGTGAAAGCGTTTCCACTGCGGCCGCACAACTTCAGGACAAAGGGTTGATCAAATATGCGCGCGGCAAGATCGAATTGCTTGACCGGAAGGGTCTGCTGGCTGTCGCGTGTGAATGCTACGAGGTTGTTAGGGATCAATACGAAAGGATACTGGAAAAATACATTTCCCAGCACGACTCGTAATTACACTTTGCCAGCAACCTTTATTGAGATCTCAGGTACGTCAGCATAGAATCAGCGCCTGAAATCTCGAAAGGATCCGTAGGACAATTGTCTGCAAAACCTGGCTCAACGAACATTTTTTCGATCTTCTTATCCTGAACAACCATGGAATATCGCCAGGAACGCATGCCGAATCCTAAGTTCGATTTGTCTACCAGCATTCCCATCTTGCGCGTGAACTCGCCATTGCCATCGGGAAGCAAAAATATTTGCTCGACTCCGAGATGTTTACGCCATTGAAACATAACAAATGCGTCGTTCACCGACAGGCAAATTACCTCATCAATACCCAATGTTTTGAAATCACCATAGTGCTTCTCATAACCAGGTAAATGTGCAGTAGTGCACGTCGGCGTGTATGCGCCGGGTAACGCGAATAATACAATCCGCTTATTCTTAAAAATATCGTCCGTTGTAACATCCTGCCAGCGAAATGGATTATCGCCACCTATCGATTCATCACGCACGCGCGTTTTAAAAGTTGCACTCGGAACCTGCCATTGCTCTAACATGATTGCCTCCTGGAATTATTGTGCTATTTCTCAGTTACTACACCGGATAATCGAATCTCCGGGACTCTATCGCCCTCATGCTGAAAAAAAGCAAAAACCGGCGAAACTTGCGCCAGTCTGTTGCCATATTCCGGCTAAACCGCTTTTGTCTCTGAAAAAGTCTCCACAGCACCCGGCCGTCGCAACATTTTGTCCACGTCACCCTGGTGCATCTCTTCTGCCGCGATCATCCGGCGCGCGTACTCTTCAAGCATCACGAACTTATCATCCACCAGGGACAACAATTCCTTGTAAACCGCCAGCGCCGCACGCTCATGTTCCAGAGACTCACGCAGTATGTCGCCAATGTCATGTTGATGAGTTTCCAGCAAAGGGCCGATTGCCAAGGACGGATGCGCACCCAGGTAGGTGATCATCTCACCGGCCGCTCGCGCATGAACCAAGGATTCGTCGGCCTGCTCCTGCAACCAGGAAACAATTGGAATACGATTGTAGCCGTAGATCATGAAAGCATAATGGGTATAACGCACCACACCAGCCAACTCAAGTTCAAGGATCTTACTGAGGCAGTTCAGCACAGCTGATTTGTCAAATTTCTCGTTCATTAGATTTCTCCTTTACTTAGTTCTAGAAGCTCGCAGAGCTATTTGGATTTGGCACCCCCCAGGCATGGCGGAGAATCATTGCATATTCCATTCTTTTCAAACCATTCTTCGATAGTCATCGTGTGCAGAACAAGGGCATGAATAGAATTCGCCAGCTCATCAGCCAGGATGTTATTGACCATTCGATGACGCGCTAAAAGCATTTTTCCACTAAATTCATCAGAAACGACAGTCACCTTGAAATGGGATTCGGATCCTTCCGGTACATTGTGCTTGTAACTTTCATTGACCACTTCCAGAAACTCTGGTTTTAGTGATTGAAGTTTGGTCTCAATGGATTTTTTCATTTTACTCATCTCGGACCCTCACAAAAAAAGAAAGTTTGTCAGTCTACCGCGATTCGCTCACCAGTTCAGCGCTCTGGTGTTATTTGCCTTGCTCAATATCTTGTTTCAAATCACCATAACCCTTCTGGGCTTTGCCGATATCATAGCAATTATCCTTCCACTCCTTCGAGACCACATTACAATCATTATTGCATCGGTTCTGTGCAGTAACGCACATAGATGCCGTGTTATGGAATAGATACCCGCCTCAATGAGTCGTATCAAAGCTATGCTACAATCAATCCGCATTGAGAATATCGTTGCAGAGGAATGATATTCTCACTACGAAACAACAAGATAAGGAACATCCATGAAAATCTATCTCGTCGCTTTGATCGCCACTACGCTTGCAGCCTGTAGTTCTCACCCGCTGGAAGCGCCATCTTCCCCCGCTTTTGTCAATGAAGTACCGGATAACTGGTTGCAGGCCCAAACTGAAAAATCTCAGGAAAAGATTGAATATATTCAGTCTCACCAAACAGCTTACGACTGGTTTGCCAATTTTGCTTTTAGCGAAGTAGATGGTATTCCCTACATTGCATTGAAATTATTACCCAAGCTGGCACCGGAGCTCTGGGGGAGCGAGGAAAACTTTCTTGATGCCGTGGGCCTGTTTGTCGATGAGCGGCAAAGATCTTACCCGGTTGCGCGCGGCATCGGTTTTAGCGGTTTATCCCGGACTGCAGCGCAAGGCGATATCGACTATGCTTCTTTTACTTGTGGCGCATGTCACATTGGCCGTGTGCGGCTGGAAAATGGCCAGATGGATTACCTGGATGGCGGTGTGAATACCACGTTCAACATTGTGCAGTTCCGCGTCAAACTCTATCAAACCTTGCAAAAAGCCTATGCGGGCGAAACCGGCGACAATAAGTACCAGGTATTAACGCAAAAGCTGCTGAACGCATTGGACGCAGTCCATCAACAAAACCCCCATTACTTTTATAACAATTATCAATCTGCCGGAAGAAATTTTAATGCCGACTACGAAGCTGCACAGATTGCACTCTTCAAGAAAAACGCCGGACAAACGATCCAGCAATTCGCGCAACGTGCAGAAACCGAATATGAAGGTTTCGGCGCTTTAATCGCAAAGAATTATCAGGGCATTGAATCCGCCATGCTGGAAGGTTTCCCCGGCATGGCCGATGCCACCGGCCTGAGCGCCATCAATGGTTATATTGAGATGCGCAATATCCCCATCGTTAAGTGGTTCGCCCGTGTCATTTTACCGCCGGAACCGGGCATTACCGATTTCATGTCGGTATGGGAGCAGGATAAGCGCCGCGCCAGCTGGGATGAAAGCCATAAAAGGCTGATCAACGGCGGCGGACAATGGAATGGCAATGTACCGATACCCATATACCGCAACCTGATTGCCATGCTGACCCTGGGTTTGGAAAAAACCGACGTGCGTGTCGCCGCCTTTGCCGAGGAACTGCTGGATGGTTTACCCGCCAGCCCTTATCCTTTGCTGTGAATATCGAACTGGCCAAACAAGGACAGGCATTGTTTACCGAACATTGTGCCGACTGCCACCAACCCAGGAACGGTAAAGTGTACGACAACCTCGGCACCAGCATGAAACGGGCTTACGTCGTGGGCACATTGTTAAACTATGCCGCGCGCAAAGAACTTTATGACAATTGTTCCCCGGACACGACGATCAAGCTATACGGACAAGATATCAAACCCTGTGCCGAATTTGAAGGCGTTTCGTTAACCGGGAAAAAAGATCTGCTCATGTCACCCAACGCTGAGCACCACGGCTACAACGCCCGACCTTTAAGCGGCATCTGGGCGCAAGCACCGTATTTGCATAATGGTACCGTACCGACTGTTTATCACTTATTAGTACCCGATGAGCGCCCGGCCAGCTTTATCAAAAGCCGCCTGGATTATGACAAGAAATATCTCGGTTATTCCTGGAACCCGCAACAGGCAACCGGCAAAAACGAAGGTTATATGTTCCAGACCAACGCGATTCCCGCGCTGAGCAACAAAGGCCATGACAAAGACATCGTGGAAGGCAAAAGAACCTATCGCCTCAACTGGTCCGGCGACAAGCACGGCGCTTTTGCGATTATTGAGTATTTAAAGACTTTGTAACTTTCAGCATAAGGAGCCAACATGTCAAACCCATTGATTCAACCTTACCTGATGTTCGGCGGCCGTTGCGAAGAGGCGCTCGAGTTTTACCGCACCGCACTCGGCGCGCAAATTGACATGCTGATGCGTTTCAAAGAAAGTCCGGAACCTCCACCGCCAGGCATGCTGCCACCGGGATTTGAAAATAAAGTGATGCACGCCAGCTTTCGCATCGGTGACAACGTCATCATGGCTTCGGACGGTTGCGAAGAAGGTCAGCGTTTCAGCGGTTTTTCGCTTTCGATCGCGGTTGCCACGGAAGCCGAAGCAGATCAGTTTTTCACCGCGCTATCCGACGACGGTCAGGTGCAAATGCCGTTAGGCAAAACATTCTGGTCGCCACGCTTCGGTATGCTCACCGACCGTTTCGGCATCAGTTGGATGGTCAATGTCGTGGCCAATGAATGCACCGGATGACCGGAATGACACCACGGCGTATTTCAACCATCGGCATCGTAGCGACGCTACTCATCGCCGGAACCGGTTGCACCACTCAGCAACTCTATTCCACCGGCCAAGCGTGGCAGCGGAATGAATGTAGTCGCATGATGGATCAACAGGAGCGCAATCGTTGCCTATCGAGCACCAGTACGTCGTATGAAGCGTACAAGCAGCAATCCGGAAGCGGAAGCGAACCGAAATGACAACCCTCATCCGCTTCGACAAGCTGAGCGAACAACAGATCTGGGACATCGCCAACCCGATCATGGACAACTTGATGGATGCCTCAACCCAAATCGACCATGCAAGGCATGTCCGGGATTTTACTGACCGGATGAAAGCCATTGTTACCCCGGCGTACTTTCAGCGTATCTGCCAGCAGTACCAAGCCGAAAAAGGTTATTTCTCCAACCGTGTCCCTGTCGCTGTTTTCAGGCGCCCGGATTCGGCGGCCATTGTGTGGAAACAATCCTTCACGAAAGCACCGGGTGAATTTGTCGCGGAAATGGTGCTCGTGCATCAAGACGGCAGGTATTTGATTGATCATGTAATGGTGTTTTGAAGCCTAAGAGAAGTCGAGATCCATAAACATCGCTTATTGTGGATCTAACAAAGTTTGTTATGATGAAAGCTAATTGATCCATTTCCATAAAACATAAGGACATAGGTGAGTAATGAGAGTTCGTACTAGCATCTTTGTTTTAGTTTTCAGCGTATTCTCTTCTGGGTGCGCCATCCTAAAAGCTCCCCAGATAAATAAGCCTGGCAACTTAAGCCAATACCGCTTTATGGTCTTGCCGCAAACCAACAGCCTAAACTCAAGCTCTGGTGACGTTTATGGAAATCAGCACGGCATCTACGGTAGCTCCGCCAGCAAAGAAGTCAATCCGGGCCAAGTTATTGAAGGTATTTTGCTTAAGCGTGGAATAGTTAGTACTGAATCTGTTGGACCTGGGGCCGAAGAAAACACTCTTCTCGTCAAATATGGAGAAAGCGGGAAAAGAGATATAGCCGGCGGCTTTGGCGGGTATACCTTAGAAGTAACAATTGCCCTGATCTCAGCCAAAACAAATGAAGTAGTCTATTCCTGCACTGCAGAAGGCCAGGGCTCTACCGAAGCTGATGATATCCGAGAAGCCATACACCGCTGCTTATCGGGCCTATAGCGCAACCTGCATAACGAATAAGGTTAGATCGTGATCGCGAAGCGAGCCACGATCTGAACCGTTTGTTGGACGAGCACGGTAGGTTGGGCTGACACAGGAAGCCCAACATCAAACGGAGATGAAACAAACCCGGCTCTTGTCAACCGATAGCCTTTTCCAGCGGTAAAATGAAGATATCTCTTTATCGCGAACGGTGAATGTTGGGCTTCCTTTGTCAGCCCAACCTACAACTTCTGAACATGGCATGGGGTCAGCCCGGTAGGATGTGCCGACCGTGGGCTATGGTCAGGTCGCGAACGAAGAAATGTCAATGTGGCCAGACTCCATTGAATTTGGCGAGTTTTCGGTCGTTTCAAACATACCCTACCCAACGGGTTCAAGCGGATACGACATTACGGCTTGGTAAATTCGGCACACAAGGTGGCCAATTTGGCCGCCGCACGGACAGCGTTGGAAGCACCGATTCCCCATCCGGCAACAGTAGAAACAGGGGAGGCATTCATGCGGTGGGTGACACAACTCTCGTGGCTTATTGGCGGCGGCCGGGGAGGCGCTCTCTCATACAGGCTGAATGCGGCTCCAATGTGCCAGCCAAGGCAGAAATTGTGGATCAGTTTGAGCAATACAGCTAAGCTGGGAAGCTGTCTTTTGGCTCCAAAGATATCTGTTTGTCACTATTATTGGTTGACTCCCGCTTCCGCAACCCTACAATACCTAGGCACCGTATTCCATAAAGTTCAGCTCAACAAGCTATCCGCCGCCGAAAAGAGGGCGGCTATTGTAAACTTGAGGAAGAAGTGGATAGTCGCTATTCGTTAGACCTCCATTCCCCTGCCAGATTGGCTTTAAAAGGAGAAATTTAAATGAAATGCATGGTTATTGTTAAGGCAAGTAAGAGCAGCGAAAAAGGTATTATGCCAAGCACCGAATTACTTGCTGCAATGGGTAAGTACAATGAGGATCTAATAAATGCTGGCATTATGCTTGGTTGCGGTGGTTTAAAGCCCACTTCTCTGGGGAAACGCGTAAGGTTCTCTGGTACACAGCGCACTGTAATCGACGGCCCATTCCTCGAAACGGAAGATCAAATTGCTGGTTACTGGCTTTGGCAGGTTAAGTCGTTGGATGAGGCCGTCGAATGGTTAAGCGATGTCCAAATAGACTCTGATATTGAAATTCGTCCAGAATATGAGGAAGCAGATTTTGCGTCCTGACTCAGCACACCAGCCAATCCCTTTTGATACTCACTCTGTCCCAAGTGACGAAAGACAGTTCAAGTCAGTAACCGCTAATATGCGAAGAGGGTCTTAACCATGTTCCGGCAAGTGTGCCTCTGTTGCTCAAAATGGATCATAGGTGCACACTTGTACGTTATATTATTAAAAAAATTTTGAGGCCAGGCCAAAAAACTCACAGCTTCTCGGTTTGCCTCCGCTTTGTTTGATCTCTGAAATTACCCAACTGGTAACAGAGGAGTTTGGGATAATCTACGAACTAATCGTTAATATTGGTATCTTTAATCAGTTCAATATCACTTGCACCATCCGGCCATGCACTAAATGGAAATGGGCATTGATCACTGTTAAATGACAGAAAGCTTATTATTTGATGGATATAGGTCCCTAAATTATGACTGAAACCAAGTAGTAAAACATTTTTTTGGCCAGTTAATATCAACGTAATATACTGAAAAAAGAAAATGCTGATAATCAGGAAATTAGAAAAACCATAGATACACATAAAAAGAATCAAATAAAAACCACGTTGCCAGATTTCTTTTTTTTGTAACCTTTGTTTTATTTCTTCGTTCATTTTAGTTTCCCACAAAAAATAGCGTGTTATCACAATTCTTCAGCTGAATTCACCTAAATCCCTCAACAATCCCACAAAGATTTAGGCTTTTTGAAAGATTCATAGCATCACCAGTCAGACGAGCTTCTAATAAATAAGCCAGGATTTGTTGAAAGTATTGTCACAAATAGCTTTCAGCTTGATTGAGTAAACTGAGGTTTTATCAAGCTCTTAAATTTAAAGAAAATAAATACAAACTTTCCGGAAACTATTTTTATATACGTACCGATTTCCAATAGTTAGATTTCCAATAACCATTATCTAATCGGGATATTGTGACACCTTTCTTTTGAGAGGCATGCAGAAATTTATTCTTCTCCAGATAAATCCCCACATGTTCGGAAGCTGAGCCGGTTCTAAAGAATACAAGATCGCCGGCTTTTAAATCATTCTTCCTGATTTCTTTTCCTATTTTTGATTGCATTCTGGTCGTTCTAGGCAGGTGCAAACCAAGTTTTGATTTAAACGTCAAATGCACAAAACCAGAGCAGTCAACTCCTCGATCACTAAGTCCGCCACGTTGATAACGCACACCCTGCCATTCATTAAACTGGGAATAAAGTGCTTTTTTTTACATAACTGGTATCAGTAAATTTATTAGCATTAGGATCTGGCTTAACTGAAGCTCTTTCCTGAAGAGACCCGCAACTAACTAGAAAGCTGATGCCAATAAATATAATAAATCGAGAAATATTTTTTTTCATTGACGATGTATTTTTTTACTTCAAGTCAAGAAATAAGCTAGATACGATTACCATGTGATCCCATACTGGAAACTCTTGACAGTACAGATCTGGCCATGTTTTTTAGTGAAACAATATCGTTCACTCCACCTGCTGCAATTGCTTCTTTAGGCATTCCAAAAACAACACAGCTTGCTTCATCTTGAGCAAAATTATAAGCGCCTGCTTTGTGCATTTCCATCATTCCAGCAGCACCATCTTTACCCATACCTGTCAGAATCACTCCAACAGCATTTTTGCCTGCGCAATTAGCCACTGAACGAAATAGTACATCAACCGAAGGCCGATGTCGACTGACCAGATCACCTTGATTTAATTCAGTCATGTAATTTGTACCACTACGCCTGAGCAATAAATGCGAATGCCCTGGAGCAATAAATGCATGGCCCGGCAACACCCTTTCACCACCTTGCGCTTCCACCACTGATATTTTACAAAGACTGTTTAAGCGATTGGCAAATGACTTGGTAAACCCTTCCGGCATATGTTGAGTAACCAAGATCCCTGGTGAGTCGGGTGGCATGTGTATTAGAAACTCTTTAATGGCTTCTGTACCACCGGTAGAAGCACCCACTATGATTAATTTTTCTGTTGAAGCGATACGATTTGAAATTGCTGGCAAAATTGTATCCGCTGAAACACTCTTCGTACCTTGCACAGGAGCATTTCGCTTGAGTCTTGCTGACTTTGCAATACGAATTTTATTTGCAATCTCACTACCATATCCTTTTAACCCTGTCGCAATATCAATTTTTGGCTTGGAAACAAAATCAACTGCACCCAGCTCAAGAGCGCGAAATGTTATATCAGAACCTTTCTCAGTTAGCGTTGAAACCATTACTACCGGCATTGGTCTCAAACGCATTAATTTTTCCAAAAAATCAATCCCATCCATTTTTGGCATTTCAACATCCAGTGTCAGCACATCAGGATTCAGTTCTCGAATCATTTCGCGCGCCACCAAAGGATCAGGTGCAGAACCAATGGCCTCCATATCTGGCTGGCTATCAATAACTTCAGTTAATAATTTACGAATCAGGGCAGAATCATCAACAATCAGGACTTTAATTTTTTCATGATAAGCGCTCAATTTAGTACGAGATGTAAAATTGTCTTAAGAAAATAACTCTACGTCTCCACCAGAATTAACTTTTCGCAAACGTTGTCTATATTCTTTCTCACGCTGAGAAATCGCAGTGTTATGCAAATTACGCAATTTCTTTACCATCACTTTGCTGTTTCTTGGAAAGAAATAGACTTTCCGAGGATAAATATCAATCAGGTCTTGTGCAACAACACGTATTTTTTCTGTTTCCAAAAATTTCAAAACAAAATCAGCATTCCGCTGACCTACATTTGCGACAGTCAACCCATCCAGAACATTTCCGCCGCCAAACACTTTAGCTTCAAGGTTACAACGACGAGCACCTAGTTTTAATAACTGATTAATCAATATTTCCATTGCATAAGAGCCATAACGAGCTGAAGAATTTAACGGGCTACCTGCATCCCCTCCTCCATCTGGAAGCATAAAATGATTCATGCCACCGATCCCGCTGCAACAATCACGAATACAAGCCGCAACGCATGATCCAAGCACTGTTACCAAGAGCATATCCTTATCTGTAACATAGTATCCCCCGGTAACAACTTAACAGCCTGGCTGTTAAAACCCTTGTCAAAATATAAATTGGTTGCAACTTGATCATCAATGATCTCAGTCATGCGATTACCTCGATCTATTAGCTAGCTCATAAACGGTTTTCTCACGCAACTTAAATATATCAACTGCATGCTGAAAGCTTTCCGAATGGCCTGCAAACAATAATCCATCCAGGGCCAGCAACGGCACAAATTTCTTCAGAATCTTGTATTGAGTTGGTTTGTCAAAATAAATCATTACATTACGGCAGAATATCGCATCGAATGGACCACGTATCGGCCAACTTTCATCGAGCAAATTCAATTGCCGGAACGTAATCATATTACGCAACTCCGGGCGTACTCTTGCCGATCCCGAGTGAGGCCCCTTACCTTTCATAAAAACTGCTTAAGTTTTTCCTTAGGTAGTTTTTCTAACTTATCGAGAGGATAAACACCCAGTTGGGCTTTTGCGAGCACATTGGTATCCAGATCCGTGGCTAAAATATGAACAGGCGGTGTAAATGTTTTAAATGCTTGCACCATTGCCATAGCCATTGAATAAGCTTCTTCTCCAGTAGAAGATGCGCTGCACCAAAGCTGGATTTTTTTCTGGTTCTTGCGATTCTCTACATGTTTCTCAAGTATCGGAAAGTGATGCTGTTCGCGAAAAAAAGCTGTTAAATTAGTCGTCAGAGCATTCGTAAATGCCTCCCACTCTTCAGGATTTCCACGTTCCAGAAAATTCAAGTATTCATGAAAACTATTTAGACCGCTAGCACGCACGCGCCGGGCAAGCCGGCTATACACCATATTTTTCTTACCCGTGGAAAGTGAAATACCTGCATGTTGGTATATCAATTTTCTAATACGATCAAAATCGGCCTGAGTAAAAGTATATTCACGCGTTCTGTTATCAGAGTTTTCTTCAATACCACCCAAAATCAATTCCATGATATATCCATCCGAATTAGAGTAGATAACGCTTTGCAAGTGGTGATAATTTCCGGCAATATCAAAGCTTCATCACTTAATCGAAGTCGCTTTTAACTATCGAATCCCTACAATACACTCACAATACAACCTCACACCCATTAGACCCACGATTCAATTCTCAGATAAAAACCACCCGATTACCGAGTGGGGTTCTGGAGAGCCGATTTAGAATTCTTCCCAGTCATCAACACCACCGCCAGCCGAGACTTTTCGAGGTTGAGCCGATGCTGATGTGGATTCTGTATTTGAACTTACTGTAAATTTTTTCGTAGCAGAGCCGCGATTGGGCAGTTTGGCAATCGTTGCATGACGATTACTTCTTTTTACCGGCGTTGGTCTATGATCGCTCCCGCCAGACAGTTTGAATACGATAACTGCTTGCGTGAGTGTTTGCGCTTGTTCCTGCATGGATTCCGCCGCAGCTGCCGCTTCTTCCACCAACGCCGCGTTTTGTTGCGTGACTTCGTCCATCTGAGTGACGGCTTGATTGACCTGTTCAATACCTGAACTTTGTTCCTGAGATGCCGCGGAGATTTCTGCCATAATGTCGGTTACACGTTTAACAGCACTGACGATTTCATCCATCGTAGCACCCGCTTCATCAACGAGGCGGGTGCCGTCTTCCACTTTGCTGACTGAATCGCTGATCAGTTCTTTGATCTCTTTCGCTGCAGCAGCCGAGCGTTGCGCCAGTGTGCGTACTTCTGTTGCCACCACCGCAAAACCACGACCTTGCTCACCCGCACGGGCTGCCTCAACCGCTGCGTTTAACGCCAGAATATTGGTTTGAAAGGCTATGCCGTCAATAACACTGATGATATCGACAATCTTCTTGGAGCTTTCGTTGATTGAGCTCATGGTCTGCACCACTTGCCCAACCACGGCTCCGCCTTTTACCGCAACTTCAGAGGCACCTGCGGCTAATTGGTTGGCCTGGCGAGCATTATCAGCATTTTGTCTTACTGTGGAAGTCAGTTCTTCCATCGAAGATGCTGTTTCCTCCAGGCTGGAGGCTTGTTCTTCCGTCCGCTGGCTCAAATCCAGGTTACCGGAGGCAATTTCGCTGGATGCCGTTGCAATTTGGTCGGTTCCCAAGCGCACCTTACCCACTAAATCCACAAGATTGTCGTTCATTTGTTTCAAGGCTTGCAACAAGCGCCCGGTTTCATTAGTTGAATTAGCTTCAATGCGGCTGGTCAAATCCCCCGATGCCACCGCATTAGCTACCTCAATTGCTTCATTCAGCGGGCCTATAATTGCGCGTATCAAAAGGAATCCGATAATTCCTGCCAGGAGTAATCCCAGCGTAATCGCAGTTACCGTAATCATGAAAATACTTTGATAATCGCTTTGAGCTTCTGCATAAGCTTTAGCAGCCTCATTACGTTGCAACTCGAGTAATTTCAGCATGGTTGCATGTACTGCATCGAATTTCGGTCCTGCATCGCCCATCATATTCGCAATCGCGGCATCATAATCTCCGGAAGCGGCCAGTCCCATCGTACGATTGCGTGATTCGGTATATATTTTCCATTGCTGACTAAAATTTTCAGCCAGAGTCGCTTCTTCAGAAGTCAGATTGGTGGCCGTGAATTTCTGCCAGAGATTGGCGATATCGGCATCCCGCTGATCAGTCATGGCTTGCCGATCTTTCACTATGTCTGCGCTTCTTCCATAAGCAGATATTGCCGCATTAAGACGTGCGCGCTGCATACCATCTAAAACCAAACCCAAATCCCCCAGTGGAACAGCACGATCTTCATAAACGCCCTTAAAGGAACCATTCGTTTGATTCAAGCCATACACACCCAAACTACCCACACCAATCAACAAAACCGACAGCATGCCAATTACCAGTATCAATCGCGATTTGATCGTCATATTACTCAACATTAGAATCTCCTTCTGGTTTCCTTAACCAACAAAATAACCGCTACCATTAATTGATGGTTTGATCAATCAAACCCATATCGCTACTACCCATCAGCTTCTCAATATCAATCAATATCAACATCCGTTCTTCGACGGTTCCCAATCCCATGATATATTCCGTGTCAATAACCGAACCAAATCCCGGTGTCGGTCGCATCTGCGCGGCTTCCAGAGTGAGCACATCGGATACCCCATCGACCACGATCCCCATGACTCGACCGGCGACGTTTAAAATAATAACCACAGTAAATTGATCATAACTCGCAGCTCCTAGCCTGAATTTGATCCGCATATCAATAATCGGCACAATAATCCCGCGCAGATTGACAACACCCTTGATAAACTCAGGTGCATTAGCAATCTGGGTGATGGAGTCATAACCACGAATTTCCTGAACCTTGAGTATCTCTATCCCATATTCTTCACTACCCAAACGGAAGGTCAGAAATTCATTTGCTATTTGACTTGTAACTGGACTGGATGACCTTCCTGTCACCACTTTTTCTTGCTCTTGTGACATGATGTGAACTCCTTGTTTCTTAATAAAATGCCATACGAAAACTATACGACAAGCATTTCAGTGATTAATATTGCCTATACTGCTTCTTGTTGTGATGTCATAACTAATGCAGAAGTATCAAGAATTAACGCAACTTTTCCATCCCCATAATCGTTGCTCCGAAACACCCTGCACTCTCCGGTAATTACTTTCAAGACTCTTAATAACAACCTGATGTTGGCCAACCAGATCATCCACAAATAACGCCGCTTTGTGACCTTCAGCCTCAAGAATAACAAGGATCCCTTCATGTACAGCAGTTACATTTGGACGTAAATTAAAGATTTCGTGTAATGCAATCACAGGCAGATATTCATCGCGCACTTGTACAACCCGCCCATGACCAACAATCGTTTTAATATCAGCAGCAGTCGGTTGTAACGACTCGATAATATAATTGAGTGGCACGATAAACATTTGACCGCCAACCGCCACAGACAATCCATCAAGAATAGCCAGTGTCAGCGGCAAGCGAATGGATATGCGTGTACCCACGCCAGATGCTGACTCAATATCTATACGCCCGCCCATACCTTGTATATTACGCTTTACTACATCCATTCCAACTCCGCGCCCAGACACGTCTGTAACTGCCTCGGCTGTAGAAAAACCCGCTTCGAATATCAGTAACCAGACTTCCTGATCGGTCATTCCATCATGTACAGGTAATCCACGCTCTCTCGCTTTGGCAAGAATTTTCCCTCGGTTTAATCCAGCACCATCATCATTGACCTCGATAACGATACTACCGCCTTGATGGAATGCACGCAGCGTGATCGTACCTTGCGCTGGTTTACCTGCTGCAATACGCTTCTCGGGAATTTCTATGCCATGATCCAAGCTGTTCCTGACTAAATGAGTAAGTGGATCAGCGATCTTTTCAATTAAACCCTTATCGAGTTCTGTGTTTTCACCAACGGTTTTCAGCTCAACCAGCTTATTCAGTTTTGATGCCAAATCACGCACAACACGCGGATATCGGCTAAATACAAAACTGATCGGCATCATGCGGATTGACATGACGGATTCTTGAAGATCCCGCGTATTTCGCTCCAGTTGATTCAACCCGCTATACAGTTTCTCAAAAACCACGGGATCAAACTGAGAAGCTGTCTGAGCAAGCATTGCCTGAGTAATCACCAACTCACCAACCAGATTAATCATTTGATCAACTTTCTCTATACTGACGCGTATTGATGAAGTTTCACCGATAGATGCTGTTACTGTATTAGCTTTGCTGGAAATTTTATTCGATGTGGTATGTGCTTCATTTTTGCCATTGCCTAAACTTTTTTGCTGTGCTGGATTCCAATTTGATTCTGCATCATCAATGTTCTTTGGTGCAGCAGGTACTTCCGGAAAAAATCCATAACCTGGCGTAGGCAGCATATTAGCCATTGGAAACTCATCTTCATCGACAACTGCAGTAGCTTTAATCCTATCGGATGTATCGACTACAATTTTTAAGGTTGCTGGATCGACAACAAATGCCAGTGTTTCCCAAATATCTTCTTCACTTTTATTGGTAGTGAGTTTCAATTTACACAGATCTATCACATTGGCCGGCGTAAGATCTTCCAGGATACCCAGCTGCTTCAAATTAACAAACAGATTCTCTTTCAGTTCCTCACAAACTGCTGCGGCAACAGCAGGATCGATTTGCTCTTCCCCGCGATGTCCTGCCAGTTGCACTTTAATAACATCGCCGGCCCTTAGAAAGGCATCAACCATCTCACTGCGTACCTCGAGTTCTCCCTTGCGGAGTTTATCCAGTAATGTTTCCAACATATGCGTCATCTCCGTCATATCTGCAAAACCAAATGTACCTGCCCCGCCCTTAATAGAATGCGCGGCACGAAATATAGCGTTTAAATCTTCTACATACGGTGAATTTACATCAAGCCTTAGTAAACATTTTTCCATATCCGCAAGTAATTCTGAGGATTCCTCAAAAAATATTTCATAAAATTGTTCGAGATCTGTACTCATAGGTAACCCTATTTCAAGTTGAGTTGTTAGGCTAACACCCCAAGAAAGGAATCAAATTAAAAATCAGAAACATAAAAATTATTTAATTTTTAGAATTATGCAGAATATTGGTAAACTATTGATATAATTTGTATTATTAAGAAATAACTTTACCAATTACTTCCAGCAATCGCGAAGGATTAAACGGCTTAACCAACCAGCCTGTTGCTCCCGCCATCTTACCTTTGCTTTAATCTCATCTCCTGACTCTGTAGTCAGCATCAAGATAGGAACAGATTTGTAGTGCGTCAATTTTCGCAACAATTCAAGCAGTTTGAATCCATCCATACCCGGCATATTAATATCGGTTAATATCAGATTGACCTTATGAATATTTGCTTTGTCCAATGCATCTTGACCGTCAACTGCTTCAATAACTTCATAGCCCGCACCTTTAAGCGTAAAAGCAACCATTTGCCGGATTGATGCAGAATCATCTACTGCAAGTATTGTTTTAGCCATTTACCTCACTCCTCTTGCTAATGTTGTTAATTTGCTTGATAAGAATGTGTACTCCACAAACAATTTTTAACAAAAAATCTCAATATCACCCATCTACATACCTTCTGCACCACTGGTTCTCTTTTATTATTATTTTTTGCCCTATCAACTACCTACGAAATTCCTTCATGTGTCGAATGCAATGACTCCCTTCCACCTTTCTTCCTCTAGATAAAGTATTCACCGGTCCCGGCAGTGCATAACCCAATCCTAATCTTAAGGTACAAATTTATTCACCATCTGATTCTTAACTTGATCGTCTACTCATTGCATCTCGATCATAACTTTCATTCGCTGCCCATTTTTGACAAAGCTATTGGCGCTGTCGCTTGACCCGGAGATTCGACTGCTTATTACTTTCTGATCACTAATTTCATGCAATATCCGAGCTAGTGAAGGTGATTCTTTTAAAAAAAAGTCTGAGATGCTCATAAAACATTAAAGTCATTTATAATCATAAATTTGACAACACAATTAAGCAGCTTCACCGAGTTGATTAGCCCATCCCACTGCATCTATTTCTAGATTTGTTAATTCACTCAAACTCAGAAAACCCAAGTCAGTCAACATTAATTGAATTGCAGCAATATCACTCTTTTCACTGTATTCAACTAATTTCAATTCTTGACCCAAGCGTCCATCTCGCGCCATTAATGCCTGTTTCATGTCATCGACAATACCCAGCTTATCTATTACTTGCTTCATCTCCATGCCAAGTAACACATCAAGCAGTGATAAAATTCCAACCATAAATGCTCTATCTTGATAATTCTTGTCATGCGGACGCTCTGCTACCGCAACCAATTCCATCAGTTTTCCACGTGCTGCGGCAGTTTGCATTAAAGCATTTGACATACTTTTGTCTGACTGATTAGCGGTATAAATTAACAGCTGTATCCATATCTGCAACTGCTTACGCCCCAGTATCATGACTGCGTGTTTAATTGAGGTAATTTTTCGTGATAACCCACTGGCAACGGAATTTACCATGCGCATCAAGTTGTAGCTTAACCCAGGCTGTTGTTTGAATTCTTCCACAATTTCTTCGATATCGATATCACTCATGACCAGTTTCAATAATTTCAGTAATTTCAACTTGGATGGATCAACACGCTTTCCTGAAATAATTTCAGGCACTGTAAAATAATAGCCCTGGAACATCTGAAAACCTAACTCCTTACAGTAACTTGCTTGTTGATGGCTTTCTACTTTCTCTGCTAGAATTTGAACGGGCCAACGCTTTAATTTATTTACAATGCTGGCAAGTTCTGCATTATCCAAAGCAAGCACATCTATCTTCACGACACCAACAATTGGCAATAACAGCTCAATCTCTTTGCTGACTTCTATCACATCATCAAGTGCCAACTGATAACCCATTTGTTTTAATTCAATACAACGCTGTACTACATCATCAGAAATTTTTGTACTTTCCAGTATTTCAAGTGCAACATATTTACTGGGCAACAAATGAATCGTATCGCTCATTAACATCTCAGCACCTACATTAATGAAACCTCGGTGCTGACCCAATACATTCTTTATTCCTAATTGAGAAAATGCATTAATGATTACATTCGCTGTTGCAAACGAATCATTCGTTACATTAGCAGTAGAGCAGTTTGACCTGATCGAAAAAGAAGCTCGAATGCTACTAAGTTTTGATTACTATCTAGAATTGGCTGTCGGCCAAGAAAAAAATCTTCCATTTATTTCTCCGTATTAATTGCTCGGTTTACATAAAATGTTCTAGCTCATCGGCCTCATTAAGTATTTCCTGAATATCAATTAAACAGAGTCTCTGTCTTTTGATTAAAGATCGGGAATATCTCGGCGAATTTCTTTGCAATGAATCTTAAACTCGCAAGGATTTATAGCCTAGAACCAAGTTAAATTAGAGAACCAAACATGTCAGACAAAAAACGTTTCAAAATGGTGATTTGGAACCAGGAGCATCTCGGATTTTAGTGAACTTATTGAGAGACATCTGCCTTGATGCATGGAACATAGCAACTCGTACCAGCTGATTTCTTAAAGTAGACTTAATTCCATATGTTATGATGAAATGCAGCTTAGTTACTTAGTTATTACCCTGAGGAATAAGGAAATCATGACACAACAAGTTGCACTGGTTACTGGTGCATCCAGCGGTATTGGAAAAGCGGCCGCAGAGCTGCTTGCCAGAAATGACTACTACGTATTTGCCATGGCACGGCGAATAGACAGGTTGGAACAAATGCGCTCAGATAACATTGAACCCGTTCATCTGGATGTGATTGATGCAGAGGCTGTAAAGACGGCGATCAACCACGTCATGGCGACAAAAGGCCGGATTGATGTGCTTGTAAACAATGCGGGCTACGGGCAGTTGGGTGCAATTGAATGCGTTTCAATGGAAGCCGCCCATCAACAATTTGAAGTCAACGTTTATGGTTACGCGCGTTTCATGCAAGCAGTCTTGCCGCATATGCGCGCGCAGAAATCCGGGTGCATTATAAATATTGCCTCAATTTTGGGCAAAATCACCCTTCCGGGTTTCGGCTGGTATGCTGCCTCCAAACATGCCGTGGAGGCGCTGTCAGAAACTTTGCGCGGTGAGGTCATGGAATTTGGCATCAATGTAGTTGTCATTGCCCCGGGGTTGATCCACACCGAATTTGCTGCAAAAGAATTTGAATTACTCAAAACGGTTACGCATCCATCGGCTTATCAAAAGCTTCTTGCCGCCCTCCCCCGCCTATTGGAAGATGAATCCAAAGCGCCTGGACCGGAAATTATCGCAGAAGCAGTGCTAAAGCTGCCACAACTTCATTTCCACCCATGCGACACGCGCTTCCAGCCGACTCCAAAACAGCCGTAATCGCCAGATGGTTTCTGGGCAGCCGCGTTTTTGACTGGGCGGTCCGACGCAAAATGAAAATCTAGGAATCTTCCGGACTGAATCAGAAGCATAAGCGCACAGGCCGCGACCCAGGAAAAATGAGCGTATACCGCAGACTAAGACAAAACCACTCCATTTAGGATTTTCAAAAACGCTTCATCAGGAAGAATCGCTCTGAGATCGTTTCGAAAATATTTTTGGAGATGATGATAACCGTTTAAAGTTCTTAGAAATTCTTGGGGCAGACGACCAAAGTCATCTATTCGCACCAAGCTAAACACGTATGAGTCAAAACATTTAAAGTCAAATTCACCGTTTAAAGACGGTGGTTTTTACCTTCTGATGGGAATTAAATAAAGAAGAATCTTTTGGAAGGAACAAAGCTCTATGTGTCAGGATACTTTCGCCTCAATTGGAAACTAAAAGCTTGAAGGGCTAGGTGGGAAAGTATGATGCAAAAGAGCTATTAAAAAGAATATAAGCGTCAAATGCCGCCATCCAAACAATCACAATTCACCGCATTATTATCCTCGAACCATTACAGGGAGATAATCAATGTCATTAGTAGCACACAAACATAACTACTGTCTAATTGTATAAGTTAACGATTGTATTTCTGAGTTGAGCACCTCTTACCTCGCGCTTCCTCCAAACAAACGGCGCAGCAGTTTTTTGTAGTGTTTCACGACGCTTTGTGGCTTGCGTCAGTTGCTCCGTACTTTGGAAGCTTGCCCCATTCAGTGTTTTGCGTGTAAAGATGCCAAACCAAATTTCTACTTGTTAAGCCAGCTTGCTGGTAGGTGTGAAGTGGAGTGGACGTTAGGATGACGGGCTAGCCAGTCATCATTTCTCTTGTGGGTTGCGTAGTTGTCCAAGATCACGTGAATTTCTTGGCTGACAGGCACCTCAGCCACTACGTCATCGAAAGGCCTGGAAGTCTGGCGCTTCTTGACTGCCGTGACCTTGGATTGATTACGCCAGTGGCCACGTTCAGCGCGGCAAATAAATTGACGGTACCGTGACGTCTGTACGTGCTTTTGATTCCGCGCACGATTTTTCCGCGCTGGTATGAACGTAGCCAATTTTTTCCTAAGGCTTGAATCGATGGCTTTCATCAATACTCGAACCAGTGCGTTGGTGGGTGGCCCCAGGTCAAGCCTATCCATCTGCTGCTTTGGCCGCGAATTCCGGATCAGTACTCACGCACCAAGAACGCATGCGCCGTAGTTGAATGCCCTCCTTGCGAAGAATGCGCCAGATAGCGTCGTCTGCACGCCCAGTGCCTGAGCTAGCGTTCTTCCGTCCCAACTGGAAAGCCCTTCGGGTGGGTAAGTTCAGCTGTTTGCGTATTCTATCGCGCAAGTCGCGGGCATCGTAGATGGGTGGCTTGCCACTGCGCGCTCGGTCAGTAACGCCGCGATGCCGCCCTCCATAAATCTCTTGCGCCACATCGCTACCGTATTCGCCTGCAACTTCATGCGTGCCGCAATCTGGTCGTTACGTTCGCCCGCCAGAGCCCAACACAATCTTTGCCGCTCGACCAAACGAGCGATCAGTGCGACTAGATCCCGTCGCATTCTTCGATCCGATCGCTGCATGTTACCTTTGCTGCTACCCGTGTCATGAGAGCCTCCTGCTTACGTTAAACAAACAGGAGATTACTTAAATATAACTATTTATGCAATTAAACACTACATAGAAACTTGTGCAGAGGTTTTTTTATTTGATAAGCAACTAGCACTTCTTATATACATAAAAGTGATAAGCAAATGAAAAAATATTAGTTCCAGGAACAAAGAAAGACTAGTAAATTCGCATCTTTCAAAACCATCTCCTCCCCAAAATGGAACAACTGTCTGTATCACAGAAAGATAATCAGATTAGCGCAGCCATCGCCCAGAAAATTTTACACGCTGTAGCCAGTATCGCGTATGGATCGGTTGAAGTCGTTATACACGAGAACAAAGTCGTACAGATAGAATGTCGGGAAAAAACTCGCGTGGATCAAAGCGGTTCTGGGCATAAAAGACCAAAATCATAATTGCATAAGTTTTAGGTCTGATGCATCAGGATAAAACCTATCTCATAAGTAACAACATAACACCAACCAACAAAACTGGAGGTGAAAGAGCAAAAATATCAGTGACGCAACCGGATTGCCGGAGGGTTCACTTAGGAGAGCAAATTGAAACTTATTTGGTTTTTTTTACACATTACAGTTTTAAGCACAATCGCTGTTAATCCTGCCAAGGCATTTTCAGATAGCAAGTCTCAATTAGCCCCACCAAGTATGCTGCAAGTCGCACAAGCGGGTGCAGATGATTCATTCACACGAGGGATCAAGCCTAGGGAACAACCGTCACAACCACCTGTAACGCAACATGAAGTGGCCAAACCGGAGGTACTCCATAAAACGACTTATTTCCAGCGCGCACGCAGCTATGGCACACATCCTGAATCCGATCCACCCCGGTATGTGCGCAATCTGGCCAAGACCGAGATCAACGCCTTCAAGGATCTGGATTGGCTGGATGTGGGTCTGGATTACCGGGTGCGGTATGAGCTGCGTGATAACGATATCCGGCGCAACAGTTTGTTAACCGATCATCCGGTGCTGTTACGGACACGCGCATATGTGGGCATCCGGAATATTGTTGATCCATTCCGCATGGCAGTCGAATTTGAAGATGCACGAGGTTATAACAGCGAATTCCCAAGAGACAACCGCGACTGGAATCCCTTTGAGTTGCTTCAAACTTATGGTGAATTGTATTTTAAGAATGCGCTGGGGCAGGATGATCTTGGCAATCATCGTCCGATCAGAATTCGTGGCGGTCGCATGGCTTGGGAAGCCGTAGATCGGCGTTTGCTCGGCATCAACCAATGGCGCAATACTACCAACAATTTTGAAGGCTTTCGACTTACGTTCGGGCAAGAAGCCAATGACTGGGAATTTGACGCATGGGGAATGCAGCCTGTCATTCGTAACATTCATGAATTTGATGGCCGCAATAAAAGCCAGTGGTTTTACGGTGCAGTCGGACACTGGCGCAAATGGTCTGATGTGATCACGATACAACCCTATTTCATGGGCCTTAAGCAGGATGACAGGGATGGACGCCAGGCTGAACGGGATATCTATGCGCCTGCCGGGCGTGTTTATGGTGTCTTGCCTGATACCAACATTGATTACGATTTTGGTGCGATCTACCAGTTTGGCCAGGATAACGGCCTAAAAAAATCGGCCTGGTCTTATTTGCTGGAAGTTGGATACACTGTCAAGCACGTCTGGAAACCACGACTCAGCGCCTTTTATAGTTTTGTGAGCGGCGATCGCAATCCGAATGACAATATCGATAATCGTTTCGAACGCTTCTTCGGATTTGCCCGCCCTTGGTCACCCGATGACTATCTTGTCATGGAGAACGTCAAGGCGCCCAAGCTGGTGTTCGAGTTTTCCCCGCACAAGGATGTGACTATCGACGGTGGTTATAGCTGGTTCTGGCTGGCCAGTGATAAAGATCGCATGAACAATCTGATGAGCGTTTCAACCCCTAATGCCTTCAACCGGGATGTTACCGGAGAAAGTGGAGATTTCATCGGGCAATCGATCAACGCGCGCATCAATTACAAACTGGCACCGCTGGTCGACACCACCCTCGGGTACTCGCATTTCATGAATGGTGAGTTCGTGAAAAATAGACAATTGGCGGGACTCGGAGAAGCCGAAGGCAGCTCAAATTTTTCTACGCTGAAGTATCTATCAGGGCTTTTAAATAATTCAAATCAATCACACTCAAGGAGAAAAGTATGCGAACAATTAAATTTTTAAAAATCACTTTATTAACAGCAAGTTTACTGATTGGCAGCAACGCATCTGCCGACAAGACATTATTGAATGTCTCGTATGACCCAACCCGCGAGCTATACCAGGAATTCAATCCTGCATTCAGTAAATACTGGCAAGCACAGGGCGGGGAGAAAGTGACCATTCGTCAATCGCATGGCGGCTCTGGTAAGCAAGCCCGTTCCGTAATCGATGGATTAGGTGCCGACGTAGTCACACTGGCATTAGCGGTTGATATTGATGCCATTGCAGAACATAGCAAATTACTTCCTGAAAACTGGCAAGCACGTTTACCTCATAATAGCTCACCTTATACATCAACCATCGTATTTCTGGTACGCAAAGGAAACCCGAAAGGCATTAAAGACTGGGATGATCTCGCCAGACCTGGTGTGGCCGTAATCACTCCTAATCCGAAAACATCCGGCGGAGCACGCTGGAATTATCTTGCTGTCTGGGAATACGGCAAGCGGAAGTTTGGTGATGCCAAAGCAAAAGAATTTGTCTCAGATGTCATCAAGAATGTTCCAGTACTGGACTCCGGCGCGCGCGGCTCGGCCACAACATTCATAGAACGTGGTATCGGTGATGTATTCATTTCCTGGGAAAATGAAGCTTTCCTCGCACTCAAGGAGTATGGCACGGATAAATTAGAGATCATCGTACCATCCTTAAGCGTGCTCGCGGAACCGGCTGTTGCGCTAGTTGACAAGGTTGTCGACAAAAGGGACGCGCAAAGCAGCTGAAGCCTATCTCCAATATCTCTATTCGGATGAAGGCCAGGAGATTGCCGCCAAACACTTCTATCGTCCAACGAATGAAAAAATTGCTGCTAAATATGCCGGTCAGTTTCCCAAGATCGAGTTGTTCAAAATCGATGACGCATTTGGTAGCTGGAAAAAAGCACAAAAAATCCACTTTGCCGATGGTGGCACATTTGATCAGATTTACTTGAAGTAATGACAATGCGGCGTGCTATCACATAAAGGATTGAAAATGACCGTTCTAATTTCCGGCGGGGATTATGTTACATCGTTCAAACATCTCATTTCTACCCGGAACTATGCGCGTGTCGAAGATTGCAGCGGTCGAAAAAATGGATTTATCAGGCGGCAAATTCCAAGCGGAAAACGGTTGAGTATTCATCAAACAAAAGAAGATTGTTGTTGTGAAGATTTTTGTAAAAAGAAAAATCAATTTCAGAGATTTCACTAATGCATGCAATAAACAACAGACAGAAACATGAATCAGTTTCAAAACAACCAGCTTCGCTGTCTGTAAATAACAACATCAATTTATGTGGGGGTTACTTCATGAATACTTCAACAACTAAAACTTTCATTGCCGGAGATGAATTTGAGCTCATCCAGTCAGCAACCGATTATTCTCCAAACCGCGCTGAAAATGGTTGGATAAGCGGATATTTCTATCATTGCGAAATATCTAGTATTTTTCAACCTATTTTTAGTGTCGCTCAGAGAAAAACTATTGGTCACGCAGCTTATATACGTTCCCAATCAAACGGAGAAGTTGCGCTCTGGCCCTGGCAGCAGGTTTTCTCTCTGGCTTCAAGAGATGATCAACTGGTTGATCTGGATCGTTTATGCCGGGCAATTCATGCGCTGAATTATTATTTCAACAATACTTCCAAAGTAGACAGTTTGTTTGTCGATGTGCATCCACGACTTCTGGAAAGTGTTAAGGACGATCACGGCAGTGCATTTGAAAATTTTCTTGATTTGATCGGTATAAAAACCTCGCGGGTGGTCATTGAAATTCCAGCCATAGTCAATCGTAACTGGAAATTGCTCCAGCATGTCATTACCAACTATCGTTCTCGTGGTTATCAAATAGCAGCCAATTACACCGGCACTCGTAGTGACTGGATGACGGAATTGGGAAGTTTGTACCCGGACTTCGTGCGGATTGAGGCTCGCGATCTGGTACGTCATGAAGCAATTGCGCCATTGATAGATACCCTACATGGATTTAACGCAAGTTTATTAGTACGGGATATCGAGACACCCGAACAACTAATTGCTGCCAGAAACACTGATGCAGATTATCTGCAAGGAAATTTACTTGGTAAGCCGGTGCATGCAATTGAAGACAGTACACCACAATTCTTTTTAGAAAATGGAAATACATAAAGGAAAAATACAAACGTAAATTCTATAAATAATTGAAAAATACTTTTTAATTTAGAAGACTATGCTGTTACCCGTCTCGCAGTAACTGAGTAATAACTGCGGTGCACAAAGTAAGCCGTCTACTCGCGAAAAAAATTCAACCCATAAATAATTTTGGGAACATAATGAAAACTGATAGCGTTCTACGCTATCAGTTTGTTTACTGGACCAAGGAGAACAAAATGACAGATATTCATCAAGGACATACCGCTTTAGGGGATGTAGCAGCCCGTACGCTTGCCAATGCCACCAAAACTGTCCCCATGTTGGGAATCATCACGCCACGCTGGTTGACCCACATACTGCAATGGGTGCCGGTCGAGGCGGGTATTTATCGTGTGAACAAGGTAAAGGATCCCGAGCAGGTTGAAGTCGATTGCTCTGCCAAGGACGAGCGTGATTTACCTGCTACCTTTGTGGATTACGAGGAATGGGGACGGGAATATGTGCTGAGTGCGGTAAACACGGTACTCGATGTGCATACACGCGTTTCCGATCTTTACAGCAGTCCGCACAATCAGATTCGTGAGCAATTGCGCCTGACCATCGAGACTATCAAAGAGCGCCAGGAAGGTGAACTTGTTAATAACAAGGAATACGGCTTGCTTAACAATATCGCCAAATCCATGAAAGTAAAAACGCGTACAGGTGCACCGACACCCGATGATCTGGATGAATTAATTGCGCGTGTCTGGAAAGAACCGGCATTCTTTCTGGCGCATCCGCTGGCGATCGCTGCATTTGGCCGCGAATGTACGCGTCGTGGTGTGCCTCCTCCGACCGCAACGCTGTTTGGTTCACAATTTCTGACCTGGCGCGGAATTCCACTGATTCCTTGTGACAAGCTCCGCGTCACAGCCGGCAAGACCAATATTCTTTTGTTACGTACGGGTGAAAGCCGCCAAGGCGTAGTCGGATTATATCAACCTGGATTGCCAGGTGAGCAGGGCATGGGATTGTCAGTGCGCTTCATGGGCATCAATCACAAGGCAATCGCCTCTTATCTGGTTTCCCTCTATTGCTCGCTGGCGGTACTGACAGAAGATGCACTCGGCGTACTCGAAAGTGTCGAAGTGGGTAAATATCATGAGTACAAATAATCTCGAAAATCGAACCGGTGGAGATTTGAATTCGACATCCAGTTACCTGCCGGATGCCGAATCAATTGAGCGCATGGCCAACGAGATATTTTCCGCTTTACCGGGTGCGGTGACAGTCGCTAATGCACCCTCTCCGGCAGCAGCGCCTGCGCCAGCACCAGGCTTGGAAATTCCCGCATTCAGTACGGATTATTCCCCTGTGGGAATTTCCCCTGCGCCTGCGCCTTCGGTCATCCCGTTACCATTTGAATCTGAGTTGCGCGCCCTGCTTACGCCAGCGAAGCGTGTTGTCCCTGCACATACCGGAATACCCGCCAGTCCAGGTTGGGGATCATCGTTTTATTTTCTCGACGAGATCAGCTCGCCTGCCCGCACTGGGCAAGTTCCGGAGTTTGCTTCCACACATCCACCGTTCGACGTCAATGCCATTAAGCGTGATTTTCCGATTCTAAAGAACTCGTCCACGGACGCCCCCTGATCTGGCTAGACAATGCCGCGACGACACAGAAGCCGCAGGCTGTCATTGATCGCCTCAGTTATTTTTACCAGCACGAAAATTCCAACATTCATCGCGCAGCGCATGAACTGGCAGCGCGCGCCACCGATGCTTACGAGGAATCACGAGAGACCGTACGACGTTTCCTCAATGCACCATCCGCTGACGAGATCATCTTTGTTCGCGGCACTACCGAGGGCATTAATCTCGTGGCTCAAAGCTGGGGGCGGCAAAATATCGTTGAAGGAGACGAAATCGTTATCAGCTGGCTGGAGCACCATGCCAATATCGTACCCTGGCAGCAGTTATGCAACGAGAAAGGAGCGAAATTGCGTGTAGCGCCAGTGGATGATAATGGACAGATATTGCTGGATGAGTATCAGAAACTGCTTGGCTCACGCACTAAGCTGGTGGCATTCTCGCAAGTATCGAATGCACTGGGTACCATCACACCGGCTCGTCAAATGATAGAAATGGCACACCGGGCCGGTGCGCGCGTGCTGCTGGACGGCGCGCAATCCGTCTCACACATGCGGGTTGACGTGCAGCAGCTAGACTGTGACTGGTTTGTTTTTTCCGGCCATAAGGTATTTGGTCCGACCGGTATCGGCGCGCTATTTGGCAAAGCTGATTTGCTTGATACCATGCCACCCTGGCAAAGGTGGCGGCAATATGATTCAGGATGTTACTTTCGAAAAAACCACTTACCATGGCGCGCCTGCGCGCTTTGAGGCTGGCACAGGCAATATCGCCGATGCCGTCGGGCTCGGTGCTGCGATTGAATATGTAGAACACATCGGCATTGACAATATCAATCGCTACGAGCATCAGCTCATGGCTTACGCAACACGTGGCCTAAGTTCGGTTCCGGGTCTGCGCCTTATTGGCACTGCACCGGAGAAAGCAGGCGTGTTATCTTTCGTGTTAAAGGGATTCACTTCCGAAGAAGTGGGTGAAGCGCTGAACCGTGAAGGTATTGCGGTTCGTTCCGGCCACCATTGCGCACAGCCTATTTTGCGTCGCTTTGGCTTGGAAACGACAGTACGTCCCTCACTGGGGTTATACAACACCTGCGCCGACATCGATGTTCTGGTCACCACTCTGCACCGTATCCAGGGTGGAGGCAGTAGCTTCTGATTTCCTGAGAAAGGCATGTGTTCTATAAAAATGCTTCCAGTTAATGCATCGAAGAACGCTGGAAACTAATCCGCTTGGTTTCCAGCAATTATCTGTAAATCCAGATCAATCATAGGAATTCGTAATTGAAGACTTTCAAGCAATACAGTATCTTGCCGGGATTTAATCTGGCGCTTGGATTTACACTGTTGTATCTAAGCTTAATCGTATTGATCCCACTCTCGGCAGCGTTTATTCGTACTGCTGAACTAAGCTGGTCAGAATTCTGGACTGTTGTCACAACACCGCGCGTAGTAGCCTCGTATCGATTGACATTTGGTGCTTCATTCGCTGCGGCCATCGTCAACGCGGCATTTGGACTTTTAGTAGCGTGGGTATTAGTGCGTTACCATTTTCCCGGTAAAAAATTAGTCGATGCACTGGTGGATCTTCCCTTTGCGCTGCCAACTGCGGTAGCCGGTATTGCATTGACCGCTCTTTATGCCGGCAATGGCTGGATTGGCCAGTTTCTAGAGCCACTCGGGATCAAAGTGGCTTTTACACCTATTGGGATTTTTGTGGCGTTGACTTTTATCGGTCTGCCATTCGTGGTACGCACGGTGCAACCGGTGCTTGAAGACATTGAATCAGAACTGGAAGAAGCAGCAGCAACGCTCGGCGCCAATCGATGGCAAACCTTTACGCGCGTGATTTTCCCAGCAATCTTTCCAGCATTGATGACAGGATTTGCCCTTGCATTTGCGCGTGCGATTGGTGAATATGGTTCGGTTATTTTTATTGCCGGGAACATGCCGATGATCTCGGAAATCACGCCGCTCCTGATTATTACCAAACTGGAGCAGTATGACTATGCAGGTGCCACAGCACTGTCGGTCGTTATGCTGGTTATTTCATTTATTCTATTGTTAATTATCAATTTGCTGCAATGGTGGAGCCGGCGCCGCAGTATTGAGTCATGAGACGATTATTATGACTACTATTACTTTTCCTCTTTCCCCTGAGGCTCAAAAACAACGAGCAACGCAAGAGCCTGCCTGGGTGCGTTGGTCCTTGATTGGCGTGGCGCTTGTTTTTTTAACGCTATTTCTTTTTATTCCTTTGATTTCTGTTTTTTATGAAGCATTCAAGAAAGGGACAGATGTCTATTTTGCAGCGATCACGGATCCGGACGCAGTCTCGGCGATCAAGTTGACACTTACAGTGGCGGCAATTGCAGTCCCTTTAAACCTGGTATTCGGCGTTGCCGCTGCCTGGGCTATTGCCAAATTTGAATTCCGTGGCAAGAATCTATTGATCACGCTGATCGATTTACCTTTCTCTGTGTCCCCTGTGGTCTCAGGATTGATTTATGTACTCGTCTTTGGCTTGCAAGGGTGGCTAGGTCCGTGGCTGGCAGAACATGACCTCCAAATCATTTTTGCGGTACCCGGCATTGTTTTGGCGACAGTCTTCGTGACGGTTCCGTTTATCGCGCGCGAATTGATTCCACTGATGCAGGCACAAGGCACTGAAGAAGAAGAAGCGGCTGTAGTGCTCGGTGCGAGCGGTTGGCAAACCTTTTATCAGGTAACGCTACCCAATATCAAATGGGGTCTGCTGTATGGCTCCATCCTTTGTAATGCCCGGGCAATGGGAGAGTTTGGCGCAGTATCGGTGGTATCAGGGCATATTCGCGGCAGCACCAATACCATGCCGCTACATGTCGAAATTCTTTACAACGAATACAACTTTGCAGCCGCCTTTGCAGTGGCCTCATTGCTGGCACTGCTGGCATTGGTGACGCTGGCACTGAAAACACTGATCGAATTCCGCAATAAACAACATCAAAAACTAAGGGGCCACGAATGAGCATTGAAGTCCTTAATCTCTCAAAACAATTCGGTACTTTCACTGCGTTGCATGACGTCAACTTGCAAGTGCACTCCGGAGAATTACTTGCATTACTGGGTCCATCGGGTTCAGGAAAAACCACTTTACTGCGTGTAATCGCAGGACTTGAAACAGCCGATAGCGGTCAAGTGTTATTTCAGGGTAAGGATGCAACTGATCAGCATGTACGCGAACGTCAAGTAGGTTTCGTATTCCAGCACTATGCATTGTTTCGCAACATGACCATTTTCGAAAACGTTGCTTTTGGTTTGCGCGTACGTCCCAAGAAATTTCGTCCTGCCGAAGCGGAAATCCGTGATCGTGTTATGAAGTTATTACATCTCGTGCAACTGGATTGGCTGGCAGATCGTTACCCGCACCAACTCTCGGGTGGTCAGCGCCAGCGCATTGCATTGGCTCGAGCGCTTGCAGTCGAACCCAAAGTATTATTGCTGGACGAACCTTTTGGTGCACTGGATGCCAAGGTACGCAAGGAACTGCGTTCCTGGTTACGCAGACTGCATGATGACATGCATATCACCAGTGTTTTCGTTACGCATGATCAGGAAGAAGCGCTCGAAGTCGCCGATCGCGTGGTTGTCATGAATGAAGGCCGCATTGAACAAATCGGTACACCGGATGAGGTTTATGAACAACCCGCCAGTCCATTTGTATATGAGTTTCTCGGCAATGTGAATCTGTTTCATAGCCGGCTGCATCGTGGGCGCGCCTGGATAGGTGATATTGAAGTGGACGTACCGGAACACGCAGAAGCTGACGAACTCGCAGCAGTCGCCTACGTACGCCCCCATGAGATCGAAATTGAACGCACGCATAATGGTGTAGCGGCATTGCCGGCACGTGTCGTTCACGTTCTTTCGGTGGGTCCAATCGTACGATTGGAGTTAGTGCGTAACAATGACGAAGACAAAACCCCGATCCAGGTTGAAATCAGTAAGGAACGTTTTCGTGAGTTACAACTGGTCAAAGGTGACGAAGTATTTATCAAACCACGCCGCCTTGATTTGTTTCCCAAACATCAAAATAGCGCAAATGAAACGGTGCCAGCACACTGAAGCGTTCTGTATCAATACTCTAAGTAAATGAATACGATTGAACCTTCAAAATTTGGAGTTTCCAAGAACTTTTTTGCTTCTTTTATGACACTCTTAGACCACGGGAAGATTATGCCTTTACAACAACTAGTACAATATTTTAACGATCGCTTTGAGGCCGAACATCATTCCAATATTCGTCCATTTATTCTGGAAAAAAGTCTGGCCAGTGGAATATTTGGGCCAATTCAGATTGGTAGTGTATTTGAGCCTGTGCGCCGCGCTGACGATAACGAAAACTTGTCGGTCATATTGCGCAACTAACCACCATACCCTATAACAACAATCAGCATAGTGAACAATCCATGAGAATCGGCGATTTACTCACGGATGTTATTACACAGCCCGCCGATTTCCAATCCATTATCAGCCTGGATCGCTTGTGCCGTACTGTTCATATGCTAAATTATCTGGCTTACTCGCACAAAGGTGGCGTACTTTTTTTAGATGTTGATCCAAGACATATACTGGGTATTAAAAAGGATCATGGCGCTTATTTTGAGGAAATTATTATCAAATGCGGATTGGCAACCAAGAATGTCGTCATTTCGATGTCAATTAATAGTTTTTATGCCTTGCATCATACCCAGTTACTGGCTGGTTTAAACAATTATCGTCAGCGCGGCTATCAAATTGCACTCAATATCGGCTCACTGTACTCTGCTAATGGGCTTCGGGATTTAATCGACAAATTATCAGCAGATTATCTGCGTATTAGCGCAC
This sequence comes from Nitrosomonas sp., assembly GCA_016721865.1. Taxonomy (GTDB): domain Bacteria; phylum Pseudomonadota; class Gammaproteobacteria; order Burkholderiales; family Nitrosomonadaceae; genus Nitrosomonas. The sequence continues at coordinate 94,217 of JADKHF010000053.1, forward strand.
CCAACACTGACACCAATCAGCATTCCAACATTAACTGGCTCTCGGCTCTTAACTCTTTAACTGAACTGCAAAACTTAATTGGCGGACAAACAATACTGCAACAAGTTAAGGAAAAAAGTCAGGCTAATACCGCAACTTCTGCACGATTTAATCTGGTACAAGGTGACTATTACGACAACCTGGTTACAGATCATCTAAGATGCTTATGATAAGTATAGATTCGGCCATTAAATAGCGCCCTTTGCCATGGCGAAGGCCGGGATACGGTGACTCTAAAAATTTTTTAATAGTCGAACCAATACCCGGACCAAAACAGAATGGAGTTTGAATAGCTTAACTTGCCAATCCTCTTTCAGATTCTTTTCTGTATTGGAACATACTCTTCCCTATGGCATTTTTATGCGGTTCTCAGTGATTTCTCAGGAACGACTCTTCAGCGGACACGCAACCTTCTATATCTATAAAATAGATAACCATATGAATAGTTAATATTTTCATTTACCAGACCGACTCCTTAGAATGTGCTTAAGTAACAGGGTTAAATTGGTTACCAGCAAATAGATTTATGACATTACTCTGATTGTGTGTTAGCCATATGAATCTGATAACTTGCTTATGCTTCAACGACAAATCCAAGGGGTTAATCATGAAATTCAAACTCAAAAGCAACTATCTCGCACAACTTGCAGCAATTGCTTTATACGCTGCATTTGTTACTGCTGCACAAGCTGCACCTGTTGTAATTGGCGGTTTTGGAACGACTTCCGCGACAATTGATGATGCAGGCTATTTTTCCTCCGAAACTCCTCTCGGTCTAAACTTTAACGGAAGGGAATTTATCAATCACGGCACATGGGCATCCAATTGGTCGTTCAATGCCAATGGCGTGCCTGTGGCGATTGCTGATGAGGTATTTGGAAACAATCCGTTAGTTACTACAGCTTTTGGTGTAAGTAGTAGTTTAGCTGTCGTTAACAATCCAGGAAGCGGTGGTTGGAGTCGGATCGAAACGGTAAGTATTCCCGCCAATGGCCATGTCGCGATTAATATTAATTTAACGAACAACACGGGTGCTGATGCATCAAGAGTACAATGGAGCGTTGGTTTTGATCCTGATCAAGGTTTTTCGATTGGTTTGGGATTTGGTACAACTAATGGAATTCAAGCGCTGGGAAATACATCTGCCGTAAGCGCAACGAGCTTGGATGGGTGGTCTGTAACACTGCACAACACAACTGGCGCATCGGCATTTGCGATCGCTCCTTATATTGATCCGATTAGTTTCTCCAATCCAATTGATCCTGCTCTCATATTAGCCTGCAGCGCAAGGAACTGGCAGTTACGGTTTTGCAAACAGTTCAATCAACTGGGTTATGATCTTGGATTCATTCCCAATGGTGATTCAGTTGCTTTTGGTTATGAATACATCCTGGCCGTCCCAGAACCGGACACATTTTCTATGTTACTGGCTGGTTCTGGTTTAATTGGTTTTTCAGCACGCCGTCGTAGAACACTTTAACTATACTGGTAGTTATCAGCATTATAGGCCGCGGAGAATAAGCTTTCTCCGTGGCTTCTGTTTCTAAATTCATAGACCATGTGCATTACTTGTCTGCGTAAATCCTTTGCAAGACTCTCTACTTTCTGGGGAAATTCTCTGTAAATTAGATTCTTCATCAACGATCAGGTAATTTTTCTGTGAATTCTGATTGTTCTTGAGAAAACACCTGAGCGTGTAATGCATTATTTCAAAGATCAAAAAGTTGCAAATGCAGCATCATGAATAATCTGTACCGGAGCTATAGTCATATAGCATTTACGTAAAGAGAAAACGATCAGAAAGTTCACTGCCAGCAATTCTTTCCAGGTATTTTCTGGCTCTTTCACTAACTCCCGCTCCATGTTGCAGATAAGACTGCGCTGCCAGTTTTGGCGAATAATCATTGGCTGCATAACCCTGATCCTTGATCTCTTGCGAGGATAATGAAGTAACTGTGAGTTTTCCTTTGCCTAATTTAATGACAAGCAGTTTCTTACCGCTTGTTGCAACAACAATCGCAGTATTTCGGTGTTGATTAATAATTACAGTGGGTTGCATCGTTGCAGAGATACCTATTGATTATTTTTATAAGACTCAAAAATGCGATAACAAATTGCAGCATACGATACCACTGTCTCTCCATTATTAGGAAGCAATCACAATTATTCCAACGGTTTTACACTTACCAAAACTTTCTCGCCACATCCTGCCGTCAGAATTGGATCTAAACCAAACGATGTCATCCTCAGGGCTAATCTGTTCTGATTGCTAATATATTCAAAAGCATGATGTTACGTTGATTTCCGGTTAGCATCCAAAAAGCACTAACAAGATCTGATTAAACATTATGAAATCAATAATATATAATTTCTGGTTATTCGAAAAAGCTGAATTTCTTGGTTTCTGAGGTTAGAACAAATTTGCCGTGATGTCATCTGCATTTTCTTGACAAAACGCACAGCATCTCTATAATCCACCCTTTGTTTCTGAAGTGACACCAGTCACACAGCAACTTCATATTGCGGGAATAGCTCAGTGGTAGAGCACAACCTTGCCAAGGTTGGGGTCGCGAGTTCGAGCCTCGTTTCCCGCTCCATTTTCCGAAGAAAATGGCTCTTGTGAAATGTTATTTTATTGCCGGAAATCGAATAGTCGCTTACAGGCTTTTCCCCGTAAGGCTTACAACACATTTAGAAGTTATGCAATAATGGCGGGGTGGCAGAGTGGTCATGCAGCGGCCTGCAAAGCCGTCTACGCCGGTTCGATTCCGACCCCCGCCTCCATATCACCTTCCGCACGAATCCGATACAATCCACAAAACACAACAAACAAGCTTGTTCACATCTAGTTTCTTTCCGTAGCAATCCGAAATAATCCGCTAGAAGCCAGCAAAAAAATGTGGTAACTTGTGTGGTAACTTTTCTACCACATAAAAAGTTACCACATTATGGCTATTAAAGAATTGTTGACAGACTTGGCTTGCAAGAATGCAATCGTTGAAGGTGGCAAGATACGTAAGTTACATGATGGCCAAGGGCTTTATCTTTGGGTATATGAAGATGGGCGCAAGTATTGGCGGTTGCGTTATAAGATCCATGACAAAGAAAAATCTTTATCCCTGGGTGTCTATCCAGTCATAGGGTTAAAGCAAGCAAGGCAGTTTGCACAAGCTGAACGCGTCAAACTAGCAAACAATATAGATCCATCTCTTGATCGTCAGATTCATAAGCAGAGGTCAAAGGAAGCTGCTGCTAATAGTTTCAAGGCTGTTGCCTTAGATTGGCACGCAAAGCGGCATACCTGGACAAGAACTCATGCCGAAAGTGTGTTTCGTAAACTCGAAGTAGATGTATTTCCTTATATTGGCATGTATCCGATTAGCCAGATTGAAGCGCCGCAACTACTCAACATGCTTCGTATTATTGAAAAACGTGGATCTTACGATCTAGCGCATCGGGTGCTGGGGATATGTGGTCAGGTGTTTCGTTATGGTGTATCAACAGGCCGCTGCAATCGTGATCCTGCTGTTGACTTGAGGGGCGCACTAACTCCACACAAAAAGAAAAATCAGGCTGCTGTCAAACCTGAAGAAATGCCAGAACTATTAAGAGCCATATCCACCTATGAAAGCATAGGTGACAGACAGACGCAGCTTGCCTTGCAATTGCTGGCCTTTACCTTTGTGCGTACCAATGAACTTATTGGCGCACTATGGACGGAATTTGATTTAAGCAATGCCCTATGGATCGTGCCAGCTACACGTATGAAGATGAGGAATGAGCACGTAGTTCCCCTCACCCGCCAAGCAATAAATATACTGAATGAATTGAAATCCATTGCAGGTGATAGCGGATTCCTGCTCCCTGGGCGAAATCCTACTAAACCAATTAGCAATAATACATTGCTCTTTGCCCTGTACCGACTGGGATATAAAGGCAAGATGACCGGGCACGGCTTCCGGTCTGTTGCTTCCACTGCATTGAATGAATCCGGGTTATTTAGTCCTGATGCTATTGAGCGGCAATTGGCACATGGCGAAAAGAACGAAGTAAGGGGCGCATATAACCGGGCCGAATATTTACCGGAACGCAAAAGAATAATGACATGGTGGAGTGATCATTTAGAAGCATTGGAAAAGGGAGCTGATGTCATTCCATTATTCGGAAAATCGATTTGATTTTTTGTGTTGTCATTTTCGTGTTTAATCCCATCCCTTTATTTTTTGGTCGGGCAGGTCGGGCAAGTCGGGCGGAATCCACCAAACCATTATGTTCATTGGGTTCCAGCCGCCCGACTTTTTCAGAATCATCCTCATGATTAGTCGGGCACGCCCGACTTTTAGGGGCAATTCGGTGTTTTATGTTTCATTATTCGCCCTGCTTTTGGCAATTTCGGTATCAATTCAGAGCGGAAATAAAGCGCGGAATTATCCTGTTGCTGCCCTACCGGCAAGGGCAGAAGTGAGCAATATTTTGTTATCCGATTGCATAAATAATTATTCATTGCGCCATTTGGTATAAAAATAATGAATCTACCCACAAAAAAAGCCAGAATTAGCACGCCGTGAAGCTGCTTCACCTGTGGATAAGAGTCCTTGAATATTGCGGTTTCTATTGGTTCGGTTGCGCTTGCCGCAATCGTACTGCATTCATAAAACCATTTATACACATGGCTTAACATCTTATTTGTGAATAGCCAGTATCAAAGAATACCCCCATCGGTACCCCCAATTACAAAAGCCTCCCCTGCTTTTTTTCATTCATTGCTTAATGTTTAAACAGCCAAACAGCCGCCGTTCGTGTCCGCAAATGTCCTGCGGATTCCATAGGGTATGATTCCCAGGTTTTATGTGCAAGAATAATCCGATCACCCCATAGCCCGGCCAGGCGACAAAGCGGCAACCTTCACCGCTTTGGGGTGATTCTGCCTGAATGGACACACTGTGAGGAGGTGTTATGGTTGACCCATTGTTATGGAATACATTGAATGAAGCTGCTGATTGGCTTAGTAATGAGACTGGCACTAAATGGAATCGTAAAAGAGTTATTGATTTCTCTATTCAGCAATACCGAGATAGAAACAAAGAAAAAAAGATGATTATCTTTATAGCTTCAAAGATGGCAAACGCATTCGTAAAGCTGAAACGTTCCTTTTTACAAAAGAGAGTTTGGCCATTACGCTTCTTCCACCAAGCCCAACTTACCTAAGCGTTAAATTTTCAGAACCTGAAACGATAGGATTGTATAGATATCGGGCAGATATAAAAGACCCGATGCCATCCAGCTATCAACCTATTGTGGGCGGCTTGGCGCGAGTGTTTAACAGCAAGATCGATTTTGCCAACCTATACCCAGAACACCTAAATGATATTTATCTTTATGGCAAAACCGCAATCAATCAGCCCCGCATTGAGTTTATGCCTAAGCTTGGGTGGGAATATGCGCTGTTTGATCCGATTAAATCCTTAACACCTGAAGAAGTTGAAAGTATCGAGAGATATTCACGAGCTTGTCACGGGTATTTGCCACATAATGCTATTGCGGAGCTTGGCGGGGCGCGTCATGCAACCATTGATATGGTGGGAATTACCAAGGGAAGTCTTGAAAAACTATTACTCGATTACAAAGAGACGATTAATTCCGCTGAAGAAATAGAAATGGCTTCGAGAGATTTTGCCACTAATGAATTGAAAGTTCTTGAGCTGGCCAGGTGTGAATTTTGGGAATATCCCGATCCCGTCAGGCCGCCAAAGAAAGTTGCAGTAGTTGAATGGCTTAAGGAGCGAGGTATATCGCAACGAGTAGCTGAGGTAATGGATACGATTATCCGCCCACCTGCTGCAAGAATTGGCGGCAACAAGCCCCGCACCCCTGGAAGCAAGTGATCAAGCCATTCTTGAAAGCACTTCTAAAGGGTCGCACCCATACGGCGCTACCCTTTCAGTCTTCCACCCTTTTAATTATTAAGGTTTAATTCCTATCCGACCCCTTCAGACCCGAAGGGATTTGCTAACAATTTATAGGATAGGATTAATGAAACTTCTCAAATTGCCCCAAGTTCTTGGTTAACTGCAAAATCTCGCTCCACTCACTACCATGAAATAAAAATAGGGCTAATGACGCCGCCCGTGAGACTGGGCGAGCAATCTGTAGCGTGGGTTGAGAGCGAGATTCTGGCTATAAATGCGGCTCGCATCAGTGGTCAATCTGATGAGCAAATCAAGCAGCTTGTTAAAAAATTAGTATCTGACCGCAAAGAGCTGTGCGGGGCGGCAGCATGAGCAATCAGCTAACCCCTACCGACCTGATGCACCAGGCAAGAGATACAGCCGAAACATATTTCAATCAAGCCGTTCGCATCATTGATGAAAAGTTTGGTGAAGGTTATGCCAAAGAACACCCCGGACTTATCGCCGGTTTCATAAAAACCGCGGCAAAAGATTTTGACACTTGCATGACACGTCAGGCACTTGATCACTTGGCAAGTGATTTTGATCGTCTGGCTGATGCTATCGAAGGGCTGGAATTAATTCGAGCCGGTGGCAAGCCAGTGCCTGATTCGATCATTTACGAAAGTGAGCTGATTTCCTTTGTGGCAGAACGGATGCCGTCAGTTTTTTCCGCTGCTATTGAATGTTTTCATGCCCAAATGAACGCAGATCCTGCGGATGCTGATGAAATAACGGGGCGTATTGCCTTCGGTGAAGATATCAGCTCTTTTCTGAACAAGATCGAATCGAATTTGCGAAAAATAATCCCAAGTTATTCGCCGCCTTGGATGTGAACGAACATCGCAATCGGGAGGTAAGGTTTAATGTTCCCATTGACAAACACAATCTTCTGGCTTTATTCTTTGTCCGTCATTGAATTATCAATGAACTGGTTTGACGGCCAGGTAACAGAGCGGACAACCGCTCCTAGGCGGTTTTTTTATGTCCGGTATTTATGGCAGCCTTTTTATGGGCGTGTCGTATGGGAGGTGCGAAAGCGCCTACTGGTACTCTGTTCCAGTCCGTCAACCTGTGCGACATGCCCACCCTGTATGCGTATGGGGTGGTTTATACAGACCACAAAAGAGGATTAAGCCATGACAACACCTAATCAAACCCATCAATCAAAACCCCATCAATCAGTAATGCCGAACGCCTAGAAGAGCTGTGGAAAGCGTGCCTGAAATCTTCGGGGGTTAAATGCACTATTAGTTTCCTTGATTTCTCAGAGGAGACCCATGAAATAAATTCTGATGGCGACAGAACTGACGCACGTATTACAAGAGATCAAATGCGCGGTATATTTCTGACGATTGAATCAATAATTTCAGAGTTAAAAGATATCAAAAGCTTGGTGCTAGAACACGCATCCAATGAAGATGAAAGTTGTGAAATCATCGAAATGATCGACGATGCCTTGAAGATGCTCGACCTTGCTTCAAGAATGGGGCGAATGCATTTAAGCAATGCTGATGATTCCGATGGTGAAATTTGGCTTTGTCAAATATGGGTTAATGGATTTTTCTACACATTGAAACATGCAGGTGCCCGGCTGTTTGGGTTATATGAAGAAATTAACACTATTTACTTACGCATCGAGCAGACTGTAACTCCTGATGATGGAGGCGACCTTGCCATCGAAGCCCTACATTAAACGGGTTGCTTCCATCGCACTGGGTGCTTTTAATAGCGTGCTGAATCACTGGCTGCCTGGTGGCAAGCATCGCGGCCATGAGTATGTGGTCTTGAATCCGATGAGAGCGGACAGCGATCTGGGGTCGTTCTCAATCAATACGAATACGGGGGATTGGTCAGACTTTGCCACCCGTGACAGAGGAAAGGATTTAGTTTCTTTAGTCGCCTACCTGGAAAACGAGGCCCAAGGGAAAGCATCCGAACGGCTGGCTGCTTTTCTTAATATCCCACCAGAAAACAGCAACGCGCCAAAACGCACAGGGGGCGACTCAAAGCAACCCGGCAATAGTAATGCGTCAGCGTGCCAGAAAGAATCAAACAGTGCTGAAAATCCGGGCGGTGATGGTGACGGCTGGCAGTGTGTCATGCCGATTCCAGACAATGCACCCAAGCCACCGGCTGCACACTCAAAGCATGGGAAACCATCGAAGCGTTATCCGTACCATGATATTGATGGCCGCGTTAATTTTTATCATGACCGATACGACAAGCCCGAGGGTGAGAAAAAGCAGTTTTCACCGTTGACGCTTTGGGAAAAAGACGGCAAGCGGGAATGGCGGTTTAAGGTTCCATCCGGTTTGCGCCCGCTGTATGGGCTGCCGGGATTGCTGCAATATCCTGATGCTGGGTGCTGGTTTGTTGAAGGTGAGAAGGCAGCGGAAGCACTGCAAAAGCTGCTACCTGATCACCCTATCCTATGCTGGCAAGGTGGAAGCCAGGCCGTTACGAAATCGAATTACAGTCCGCTGGCTGGCCGTGATTGCGTCGTATTTCCTGATAACGATCTGGCCGGGAAGAAAGCCGCTAATGATTTGATGAAGCAATTGACGGTTGCGGGTGCGCGTTCGGTTCGAGTGTTGGACCTTGAAAAGCTGGAGTTGACACCCGGCTGGCAGGGTGAAGGCAAAGACAAGATAGCAAACATTGGGCGGTGGCGAACCTTTGGCAGTCGGTGACGATGCCGCTGATTTGGTTGAACGTGGCTGGAAGGCTGAGCATTTTTCCCTGTTGCTGAAGCGGGAAGATATTTTTATGCCGACTGATACCAAGGAAACAAAGCCAGCCAGTGCGAAGGATGACGGGCAGCAATCTGAAACTGTACAGCGTGGTTTTGAGCTATTCAATGACGGGCTGTATTTTCTGGAACCCACCAAAGACGGGCGATTACGCCGCCGCAAGATATGCGGACGGCTTGAAGTGCTGGCCTTGGCGCGTGATATTGATTCCAGAGAATGGGGTACGCTGGTTCGTTTCTCTGATCCAGATGACAAGGTTAAGCAGTTGGTTATCCCTGCCCGTTCTTTTTAATGGCGATGGACTGATGCTTCAAGTCGCCTGTTATCTGAAGGATTAACCATTGCACCCAAATCACGGCAATTAGTCATTGAGTACCTGCAAACGCAGAACCCCGAGAAACGCGCCCGGACAACTGACCGCACCGGCTGGCATGGTGTTAATAATGACCTGGTCTTTGTGTTGCAGGATGGCTCCATTGGTCAATCCGATGATGAGTGGCTATTCAGTGATAGCAAACCTGATTCAAGTCTATTCCGGCAGCGTGGCACGCTGAAGCAGTGGCGTGATCATGTGGCGGCTTTGTGTGTCGGTAATAGTCGCTTGACGTTTGCGGTATCGGTTGCTTTTGCTGCGCCCTTGCTGCATTTGATTGAAATGGAATCGGGCGGCTTTCACTACAGAGGCACAACTTCAAGCGGCAAGACTAGCGCTTTGTTTATGGCTGGCAGCGTGTGCGGTTCCCCTGAATATCTCCAGCGGTGGAGAAGTTCAGACAATGGTCTGGAAGGCACCGCCCTTTCACATTGTGATGCAATCTTGACATTGGATGAATTGAAGATGATCGATGCCAGGATTGCCGGTGAAGCAGCCTATATGCTGGCCAATGGCTCCGCCAAAGTCAGGGTAAAACAGGACGGGGGCTTACGCAATACTGCCAAGTGGCGGCTGCTTTTCTTGTCTGCGGGTGAGCTGTCTTTAAGTCAGCATGTGGCTGAAGTAGGCAAGAAGACACCCGCCGGGGCTGAGTTGCGTATGGCGGATATTCCCGCAGATGCCGGGCATGGTCTGGGCTGTTTTGAGAATTTGCACGGTTTTGGAAACGGGCATGAGTTCGCCAAAGCTTTGGGCGTGGCAGTCAATAAATATTACGGCACAGCATTTCCCGCTTTCATTGAACATGTGCTAAAGAATCGTGAAAGCTTGCGTGATTCACTGGCTGATGCCCGGCTGAAGTTTGAGAAAGCAACGCTCACCAGCGAAGCCAGCGGACAGGCGCAGCGCGTGGCGGCAAGGTTTGCCATTGCAGGTGCAGCCGGTGAATTGGCCACCGATTGGGGCATTACCGGCTGGCAGCCAGGCGAAGCAATGCAAGCCGCTATCACCTGCTTCAAGGCATGGCTTCAGGCTTTTGGCGGTGAAGGCAACAAGGAAGACCGGGCTATGATTGATCAAGTTCGCCATTTTCTGGAATTGCATGGTGAAGCACGGTTTACCGATATTGAGCGGTCGATCGTTGATGATAACCACGCGCCAAAAACAATGAACAAGGCGGGGTTCCGTAAAGAATGATGAGGGAAATCTTGAGTATTACTGTTACCCGGAAGTGTTCAAAGCGGAAATATGCAAAGGCTTTGATCATCGAGCGGCTGCACGACTGCTGATTGATCGGGGTTTTATGAAGCGAGGTGATGGAACGAATCTTACGGTAAGGATGAATTGCCGGTGAAGGTAGAAAGCGAGTTTTCCATGTCCTGCCGTCAATTGGGTTGATGAAAGATGATTGACTGGAATGACGCTAATAAAACCGAATGTGGAGACGGAAATATCCGAAATGAGGCGGAAAGTCGTCGCCTGACTAAAAGGGGTATGATGCTCGGAAAGACGGTGTCGGGGGCGAAACCAAGCGATCATAATGGTTTTCGGATCTGACCCGACTTACCCGACAAACCCGACCAAAAATAAAGGGATGGGATTAGAGAAAGAAAATAATCCGCCCGTTGAAGGCGGGGCTTCAGATAATTGTTGCGATGCAAAAACGTATCCTGTGAATCCGATTGCAGTAACTTTGCTATTGACCTGTTGCAATAAAGCAACATTCACCAAAGAAGAAACAATAGAAGCAATCATCAATCTTCAAACCATCCCGCAGCAAGAACAAATCAGATCATGGGCGATACTCTGCTATAAGAACGGCATTGATCCACACCGTATCATTTACCCATTCACTCAATCACCAAACAAAGGCACAAGCTGCCAAGGGTGCAAGCACATAGAGATGCTGAAGGTTCCCACCGACAAACGCCCGGTATTCCGTTTTGTTTGCAGTCTGCGTCACCAGTTACTTGAAGTACATTATATCCATGAGCGTGTATTGCTTGCGCCTGAATCATGCCGTGATTACCTGCCCACTGCATAGCCGGTAAGGGGGGTCGAAAGTGTGGTGCTTTATGCTTCTAGACCGTTTGCTTACTTCCGTGTGCAAAGCCGCGTAATAATATAGGGGGGGGGGTTAAAATTAACCTATCATATTATCAACAGGTTACAGATCAATAATCAGAACCATTCAATTACTTATCTGACAATTGCCAGATATCCACTTTTTACCATTGCATTTACCTGTTGCCAGTTGATGCCGTAGGCGGGTCGAAAGTGTGGGGCTTTATGCTTCTAGACCGTTCGCTTAGTCAGTTTTTTGTGTGCGGGAAATTCTGAGGGGGCCTATACCTTCAGGCATGATTAAAAACCATGCAGAAAACTGCCCAAAAACCGGGCAGCGATTAAAAAAATGTGGTAAGAAACGTGGTAGCTTTTTTAATCATAAAAATTAATATGATTATTTACAGATACTTGTATATTTAATGTGAATGAGACCCCCCCAACATCTCTTAAGAAATACCTCCCAACCATCTGATTTTAAAAAACAGAATTAAACGAACTGTTCATTGACGACAAGTTTCATCCCCATTTTTTCAGCACGTTGTGCCAGTTGCCGCAACACCCTTTCGCGATAGCGTTCTTCGTAGTAGTCCTACCCCTGATCGGTATATTTTTCACCTTTGGTAAGCATGGTGTAGATCAGGCGTGCCAGTTTGTGCGCGGCAGCGGTTACGGCTTTAGGTTTATCCATGCCGTCCGCACATCCTGCGAAAGTACGCGCCCAGCGCCGACTTGCTGCTGCGCAATGCAATGCTGCTGCGGCCAATCTCAAGGCTTGGGCTTGCCCGGTTGATTACGCGCGCTTGGTCTTGCCGCTCATCACTTTGCCGCCGGTAATCCTGGTGCCGGGGCATAGCCCCAGCCAGCTCTCGAAGTGTCCTGCCCGAGCGCGGTGGTGACGTTGATGCCGTCGATGCGCGTAAGATCCACTCCGCACATCCTGAACAATTGCGTGCGCAGATCAAACTTCGGCGCGTTGCGGGCGCGACCACGCTTCTTCCCCTTCGCTGGTTCGCCGTCATGAACTTGCAGGCTTTGCAATTGCCCATCGATCTCCCGGTCGTACTCGGCGAACTGCGTGCCCTGGCTTCTCGGCGCGATTTGCGGCACGAGGCCGATTACTACGCTAATCCTCCACACGAATCGCCTGAGGCAGTTCGCAGAATTCAACAGCCAAACCCATTTCATAACAATCCAATTCCGTAGCAATTCAGAATAATCCGTTGAAGCCTGTCGGACTTGATCATCATAGCGAGCCAAGTGGGAGAACGAGCGCAGTTTTCTCAATTTAGAAGTGCATAGCGAGACTATGCAATGAAAAACTGAGGAAACATGAATCGTTCTTCCATTGGCGCAGTAGATTGACCTTAAGTCCGACAGGTTTCTATCAAGGGGAAAATGCCTAATATTTTGTAATATGAGCTTATAATGAGGTCTGTAATTGATAACCATCAGCAAATCGCATGAGCAATAGCCATCGTTATTAGACGACAATTAACCTGACCGGGGCGTCAAGAATCATGTTAGGTGGTGTATCAAATCCTTCGAGTGGCAGCTGCTTTTGGCTGATACAATGAGTCATAGTGCACGGTTTTTGGTGTTAATTCACATATTTACGTGCACCATTCTACCAGAATATATATTATTCAATTCAATCAGATATTTATACTTATTTAGTAAGCTCTAATTAGAGTATCTTCCTTGCGCCGATCAAATGAAGTGAATCTTCTTTACTTTGATTTAGTAGATGCCATTTTCTGATCAAAGCCATCATAACTGATACAAATAATCCAAAAGCGACGATAACCGTATAGATATGCACTTCCAGCAATATCAGCACGGCATACAGTGACAGCATCGTGAGAATACTTAAATTCTCATTAAAATTCTGTACTGCGATGGAATGTCCGGCACCCATCAGAATATGTCCGCGGTGTTGTAACAAAGCATTCATTGGCACAACGAAGAATCCGGCTAATCCACCAATCAACATCAGCAAAACAATTGCGATCCACAGATCTTTTACTAAAATCATAGCTATTACTACAATACCCATTGCTATACCCAATGGAATAACTTTTACTGACTGTCTCAATGAAACCCATCGAGCCGCCATAATAGCGCCCATTGCAATACCCACAGCAACCACACCCTGAAGTTGAGCGGCTTGGTTCAGTGGATAGTTCAGCGCCACTTCCGCCCATTTCAATACGATGAACTGTAGCGTTGCACCCGCTCCCCAGAACAAAGTTGTCACTGCAAGCGATATTTGTCCAAGTTTGTCCGTCCACAACAGCTTTATACAATGAGCAAACTCATGAATCAGATAAAATGGATTCTTATTTGGAATACGGTGATCAACGCCAGTATTTGGAATGTAAAGATTAAATAATGCTGCAACAGCATAAATTATAGCTATCAAAATAATACTGCTTTCCAACGCACTATCAATACCTGTGTTAATAACTGGAAAATCGAATTCCATCACAACATTTGCAACAGCGGGGGTAATCAGAATACCGCCCAATACAGTACCTAACACGATGGATGCCACCGTCAATCCTTCTATCCATCCATTTGCGATCACCAGTTTTTCTGGCGGTAACAATTCCGTCAAGATACCATATTTGGCTGGTGAATAGGCTGCCGCCCCCAAACCCACAACTGCATAGGCAGTCATAGCAAAATATTGATGCGCGGCAATAAATAACAATCCGCAACCTATAATTTTAATGGTATTACTAATAAACATGACACGTCCTTTTGGCATCGAATCTGCAAATGCACCGACAAAAGGAGCAAGGATGACGTAGAACAGCACAAAGACAAATTTCAGCATAGGTGTCAAATAGGCTGGGGCATGCAGATCAATCAATAATGCAATCGCCACAACCAGCAGCGCATTATCTGCGAAAGAAGAGAAAAATTGCGCCGCCATAATGGTATAAAAACCACGTTCCAATTTATTTCCTTGTAAGTTTATATTTCTAAGACATTCATTTACTATGTCATTCTATTTTTCAACCACATGGGCAAGAATCACTGATTGCTGTTTTAATTAATCAATAACACCATCGAGAAACCGACATTAGCATATCATGCCGACTATCTAATTTAAGTAACTCTACATAAAAATTGAATTAACACGCCGAATTTAGATTATTATAAAAAACTGCGAATCATACTCGCATCTGCTTACTCCGAACATAAATTAATGCCACGCCCTACCCAAGCTTTTATTGATCTTTCTGCGCTAACACATAACCTGACTATAGTACGTCAATATGCTCCACACGCACGCATCATGGCAATCCTTAAGGCGAATGCCTATGGCCATGGATTACTCCACACTGCCGGCGCACTAAAAGATGTCGATGGGTTTGCGCTCCTCGAATTAGATGCTGCAATATGTTTACGCAATGCTGGCTATCGACAACCTATTTTACTTCTGGAAGGCTTTTTTTCTACAGAAGAATTAGCAATATTTGAACAGTACCAACTCAGTGCTGTTATTCATCATAATGAGCAAATTGCCATGCTGTCAGTTTCCAGATGTCACAAGCTGGATTTATTCATTAAAATCAATACAGGCATGAATCGTTTAGGATTAGCGCTTGAACAATTTCCACAGACAATCAGCCATCTGATCGGGAATCAATATGCAAAAAGTATCACATTAATGACACATTTTGCCTGCGCTGATGTTCCTTCGGAGAAAGAAAATGTGACTCAACAATTGCAATGTTTTGAAGCAGTTACTAAGGGGTATAATTATCCGTGCTCACTCGCAAACTCGGCAGCAATTATCCGCCACCCCGAAACCCATACCGACTGGGTGCGCCCCGGTATAATGCTGTACGGTGCTTCGCCCTTTCCAGACAGAACCGCATCAGAGCTTAATCTGCAACCAGCCATGACATTGTCAAGTAAAATCATTGCGATACATGACTTAAAAGCCGGGGACAGAGTCGGTTATCACGGTCTTTTCCAGGCTGATCACCCGATGCGCATCGGTATCGTTGCATGCGGCTATGCAGATGGGTATCCACGTCACGCGCCGACAAATACACCGGTATTGGTGGACAATCAACGTAGCCGGTTATTGGGTCGAGTATCGATGGACATGCTGGCTGTAGACTTGACCGGCATTGAGAACGTGGGGCTTAATAGTTTGGTTATTCTCTGGGGTAAGGAAATATCTGTTGATGAAGTGGCTCAAAGCGCTGAAACAACCAGCTATGAACTACTTTGTGCATTAGCACCACGAGTAGAAAGGATTGTTTCGCAATAAACAACTCTATAATCCAATCTAATCGGAGTAAAAAACGGAATGATAGGTAGGTTTATTCTACTTTTGCTTTACTGCGCAAATCTTGCACAACTGTCGCGAATTCACGTTGCAGAACCCGTTGCTGTATATTCTGTTTTACTTCTTCAAACGCAGGAACTTCCATCGGGCGTATATCCATTAATTGGATTACATGCCAGCCAAAAGAAGTTTGAACCGGTTGCTCTGTCAGTCCACCTTTCGATAATTTCACCAGCGCTTCGGCAAAAGGTCTGACATAAGCTGCCGGCGGACTCCAGTTAAGTTCACCGCCATTTTCTTTACTCCCATCATCTTTAGATTTCTCCTCAGCGATTTTGGCAAAATTAGCACCTTTCTTGAGACTAGCAATTATATCTCGGGCCTCACTTTCACTTTCTACTAGAATATGGCGCGCTTTATACTCTTTATCACCCATCTGTACTTTCAGAACTTCATATTCTTTACGTAAAACATCATCACTGACCGCATTTTTCTTTATGTAATCCGCTTGAAATGCTCTGACTAGTACTGCTTGGCGAGATAGCTCAAGTTGCGCAATCACTTCTGGATCTTTATCCAGTTTCTTTTTAGTTGCTTCTTGTGCGAGAATCTCTTCTGCAATTAGATTTTCTCGTAAAGCCTTTCTCATTTCCAAACCATCTAACTAACCCTGCGCAACATTTGCTTTCACCATCAATTCCAAGCGCGATTGCAAAATCGCCACACCATTCACCTTAGCCACAACTCCTTTTGACTGAGCTTGAACTGACAGGGCGGTCAAACCCAGAATACTAACTACCATTACTTGTAAAAATTTCGTCAAACGCATGGAATTTCCTTTTCTTTAATTAAGATAAAATTATATTCGCCAGAATATATTGCCAAGAAAGTATACGCCTTAACTTATTAGGCGTGAATCTTTACATACCATCTTTACATTAGAACAACTTGAAACTATTGAGAGAAGTACATACACAATTACCTATGCAGGCAATATCTTTTTAAAAGGCTTGACGATCACTTTACAATAAACACCTGAGCTAACATAAGGATCTGCATCCGCCCAAGCCTGGGCTGCTTCCAGGGATTCAAACTCTGCCACAATCAGACTTCCTGAGAAACCTGCTGGCCCGGGGTCTTGGCTATCGATAGATGGATAAGGGCCTGCCAGTATTAAACGTCCCGCCTCTTGCAATGCTTGAATTCTTTTTAAGTGTTCTGGACGCACTGCCATTCTTCTTTCAAGGCTATTCGGCACATCCTCACCATTTATGACATACAGCATCATCTCTCTTCACTCACTTTATTTTCTATTTTTTTCCAGATTACCCTGCTCATTGGAAGTTACATTTTCAGCCAATACTGGCGGCATGTCCTTCAGATATTTCCCTATCATCATCATTTGAACTATTATAAAAACAAGCATTAATCCAGTAGCGCCAAATAGTTTGAACGTAACCCAAGTATCTACCGAGAAACTAAACGCGACATAAAGATTAATACAACCCATTGTTAGAAAGAAACCAAACCAACTCAGATTGAGTCTATCCCAAATAAATAATGGCAAAACAATCTGTTTTTCTAGCATTGCCTGAATCAGGTTTTTTCTGAAAATTAGATTTGAAAACAGCAAAACAGTTGCAATTAACCAATATAGTACTGTGGGTTTCCATTTAATAAAAGTTTCATCCTGGGATATTAATGTAGCGCTGCCAAAAATAACGATAATAGCCAGATTTATCCACATCATTTTATCTACTTGACGACGGCAAAACCAAAGCCAGCCAATCTGCGCAATCGCTGCCACTATAGCGACAGCGGTGGCAACAAAAATATCATACAGCTTAAAAGCCAGGAAAAATAAAATAACCGGGAAAAGATCAAATAAAAATTTCATCATTACAAATAAACAATATTTATATTAATTGCCGATTAAGAAACTGATTACCAGAAAGAAAAAATGTTTTTTTACATCAATACAGGAGGTAACTGGGCGGTAAGGTTATTTTTTTCCTTAGTCGCCGCGCCCAATAATGCATAACCTAATAAATTTCCGGTTTCATCCCGATAAAGTGCTTTTACACCATCTTTGTCAGCGTCAACATACCACTTACCCGTGATACTAAAATCCGGTGGTGAAACCACTGTTGGGCATGATGGTGTTTTTACAATCACTGGCATTGCAGGATAAAATACTGGGGTTGGTTTACCTGCAAGTGTTGCTGCCAATGCCCGGGCTGCATGCGCAATCGGCATCACAAAAGGTAATACTTTTCCTTCAACTTCCGCACAATCACCCAAAGCATAGATATTACTAAACTGGGTTTGCAGCAGGCGGTTAACCACAATACCGCGATTGACCGAAAGACCCGCTGCCACAGCAAGTTGAGTGCGCGGGCGCAATCCTACAGCTGACAGTACAATATCAGTTTCGATCGATGCACCGTTAGCAAACGTTACGCATAAACGTTCTTGCATTTGATCAACCGATTGCGTGGTCGCGTTTAAATGAAAAACAACACCCGATGCTTCCAGCTTCTGCTGTATAAAAGAGCCGCCCGCAGGTGGCAAAAGACGCCCCAGCGGCTGAGCACTGATATCTATCACATCAACATGGTAGCCACTAGTTGCAAGATCATTGGCAAATTCACAACCTATCAAACCTGCACCAATAATGCTGACCCTTCTTTTTCCGGCCAGTGCATCACGAAACTTTTTATAATCATCGAGATCATTAATGGTTAATATCTTCTCAATGCCATCGCCCAATAATGACAAATGCACTTGATCAGCACCTAATGCCAGAACCAGTTGATCATAAAATATTTTTTCACCGTCAACTAATGTCACTGCACATCCAGGTTGATCAATAGCAACCACACGGCAATGCGTGCGGATAGAAATTTTTAATTGTGATGCCATCTGAACAGCATCGCCATTCAAAATAGATTCGGGAGTCTTACCGGATGATAAAGCATTTGACAACATGGGTTTGGAATAAAAACCACCGTGATCGGCAGATATCATGACGATGGGAAGTTCCGTATTCAGTTTACGCAGCTCACGCGCCACCGCATAACCGGCCAATCCGCTTCCTATAATAACCACCGGATTACCCATTAGATCTCCGCCATTTCAAAATCAGTTTTACTCACTCCACATTCAGGTCAAATCCAATTTTACGAAATATCTTTCCACCTTATACCTACTTAATGCCGTGCTTTGGATCACCAATTAATTCATCATAAGCAAATCCGCATATATTACATTGGAATCCTTTCATCTATTCTCGCTTTCTTTACCTGGATTGATAAAAAATATGCACATTGATTTAAGAGAACTTTCCACTAATCAATGTGCTTCGTTTAATCGTGCAATACTAGCGTATGCAATGAGGGGATAAACAATAAAGCTTCCCATCAGATCTGCTCTATTTGCTACATTTATCAATGTCCAGTTACTTAAAAAGTTAGCAATAGATAAAAACAAAGCCCGCTTCCGTCTTTTTTATTTAACCTCACCACTACTGTTGTTCACTAAGCTAGTACGTCTCTGTAAATAGGCGTCGCGCATGAATTCATACTTATCCAATGCAGCTTCCTCAAGTGTTTTGTCGTCATCCAGAAACTGCGCACGTGTATTGATCGTCCTCGCACCAGCAACAGGCAAACGTAGTGCCGTCGTATCATAAACAGGAATATTTGTCATAAAAACCGATGTTACCCCTTGTGTAACGGGATCCATAAAAAAACTATCAACAGCGATCCCGAATGTATCGCGTACGGAACTTGGTCCCAACAAAGGCAGTACGATATAGGGACCACTACCGACACCATAGTGCCCCAGTGTCTGACCGAAATCTTCATTTCGTTTATTAAGATTAATATTGTTTGCTGCACTGATATCACTGGCTATATCGATCATGCCTAATACACCAAAAGTAGTATTAATCAATAATCTTGCACTGCTGGCAAGTGCACTCTCATAATTTAATTGAAGCACTGAGTTAGTTATCACCACCACATCGTTTAGATTGGAGAAAAAATTTCCAACCACCAATTCAATAGGATCGGGAGTAACCTTCTTATAACCTCTGGCAACCGGATCAAAAACATTGTCATACACCATTTCATTAAAATTAAAAACAGCGCGATTCATTGACTCCAAAGGATCATAAGGACCATTCTGGTTATTTACCTTCGTTGACGCGCAACCAGTTAAAAATAGACCTAACAACAGAAAAGCAGTAACTTTGAAACGGATAATATTAATCATGCACTTATTTATTTTATTAAAAATTCAATGGATCTTGCCACATTTATAAAAATGGTTCAATACACGCTGTCACAAAGGGTTATTTATACAGGTCAGCTATAAACTGCACTACACGCAAAAATTAAAAAACCTTTGATACACTCAAGTCTTGAATATACGACAAACTATTCTTAGTACTTTCTAAAATACTTCATTCAGGAACATCATGCGGTTCTTCCGGTTCAGGCTGTTTCCATCCCATTATGGCGCAGCAACGCGTCCAGCTCTGGCTCACGCCCCGGAATGCAATAAATGAATCCAGTGCCGAGCGGCTCCCTCCGACAGCAAGAATTTCTTCAAGAAAATGCGAACCGGTCGCTGCATTGACAACACCATCGGAAGCAGTTTCTTCAAACATACTATAGGCATCTGCTGACAATACTTCCGCCCATTTATAACTATAATAACCAGCTGCATAGCCTCCCGCAAAAATATGCGCAAAACTATTAGGGAAACGATTAAAGTTAGGAGGAATAATCACAGCAACATCTCTGCGAATATCATCTAGCAACTGTAACACAGTCTTGTCACCATTTGGTTTAAAATCAAAATGTACGTACATATCAAAAAGTGCAAACTCAATCTGCCGCAACATCTGTAACCCGCTCTGGAAATTCTTGGCTTTCAGCATTTTATCAAATAAGGCTCTGGGTAGTGACTCGCCTGTATCAATATGTTGCGTCATTCCAGTCAGCACATCCCATTCCCAACAAAAATTCTCCATAAACTGGCTGGGCAATTCTACTGCATCCCATTCAACACCGTTAATGCCTGACACACCTAAATCTTCAACTTGTGTCAGCAAGTGATGTAAACCATGACCAAATTCATGAAATAACACGATCACTTCATTATGCGTAAATAAAGCCGGGCGGATCTGTTGATTAATAGTTACAGGTGCTGAGAAATTACAAGTGAGGTATGCAACAGGAATTTGTATGGCATGATTTCCAGTTTGCTGATCTTCAATTCTCCGGCGTGTTACAACATCATCCATCCAAGCGCCACCCCGCTTGGTAGGGCGCGCATAGAGATCCAAATAAAATTGGCCAATTAATTGTCCATTGGCATCATGAATATCAAAAAACTTTACATCTGGGTGCCAGCACTGAATATTTCTTGAAGCCGCTGCAGAAACGATATGGATGCCATATAGCTTTTCCACCAGTTCAAACATGCCGGCCAGTACTTTATCCTCCGGAAAGTATTGTTTTATTTCCTGATCAGAAAAAGCATAGCGTTCTTCACGCAATTTTTCACTGACATAAGCTAAATCCCAAGCCTCAAGTTCTGGCAAATCCAGTTTCTCGGCTGCAAATTGCCGGAGCGCCTGTAGATCCCGCTCAGCGTATGGTTTTGCTTTAGCCGCTAACTTTCTAAGAAAATCCATAACCTGCTGCGGGGAAGTCGCCATTTTTGTTGCCAACGAAACTTCAGCATAATTCTCATAACCCAGCATTTGTGCCGCTTCTTTGCGTAGCTCCAATATCTTGTTAATGAGCGGCATATTATCCTTACCAGACCCAGTCTGGCAATCAAGCTCACTGGCACGCGTGGCATAAGCGCGGTACATCTTTTCGCGGAAATTGCGATTGTCGGCATATTGCAACACTGGAAGATAAGATGGCATATGCAAGGTAAACTTCCAGCCTGTTCTGGAGTCTGCTGCAGCCAATTCCTTGGCCGTCTGTAATACATCAACCGGGATACCAGCTACGGTTTCCGCATCCTCTATGAACAATGAATAAGCATTCGTGGCATCCAACAGATTATCATTGAATTTTGAAGATAAGCTAGATAGTTCTTCTTGAATCTCTAAGAACCGTTGTTTTTTATCAGATGGCAATTCCGCGCCACCTAAACGGAAATCTCTCAATTCGTTTTCTATAATTTTTTTTCGCGCTGGGGTCAGTTGATCGAATTCCCCACTTCCACGTAACTGCTTAAATTTTTCAAATAACAGCAAATCTTGCGACAATTCGGCGTAAAACTGAGTAATCAATGGAAGATTTTTATTATAGACTTCGCGTAGTTGCGGACTATTCATCACTGCATTTAAATGCGATACCTGCCCCCAAGCACGCGACAAGCGCTCACTTGCATCTACCATTGGTTGTACAAAATTTTGCCAGGTAGGTGCGCGCTTATCGTCTCGCACTTCCTCAACTACCGCACGATTCTCTTTCAGCAGCACATCGATGGCCGGCGTAATATGTTCATCCTTTATTTCTGCAAAACGAGGCAGTCCAGAAAAATCAAGTAATGGGTTTGACATATCGCTCCAATTATTCAGTTAAAAACAAATTGTGTTGTGTTGTGTTATTACCATATCGATAAATAAGATATCGCCTTGTTTACCGCTCATAGACAATATGACCATCCACCAAGGTATATTTAACACCACCCGGTAACTCCATACCCATAAAGGGTGTGTTTTTCCCTTGACTTAAAATGGCTGATGACGTCACTTTCCAATAATAACCCGGATCAAAAATACAGATATCCGCGGCACTTCCGACAGACAGATGCCCTGCATCAATTCCCAGTATTTCTGCCGGATCTGATGTAATCTTTGCCAAAACTTTAAGCAAGGGCAAACGCATTTCATTACCCCATTTTAAAGTTAATGGCAACAATAATTCCACGCCTGTTGCACCGATTTCAGACTGACCAAACGGCAACAATTTAGCATCCTCGTCTACCGGTGCATGATCGGAACAAACCGCATCGATCGTGCCGTCCAGTAAACCATTGCGTAATGCATCCCGATCACCAGAACCACGCAATGGCGGCATCAGATGACAATTAGAATCAAAAAAACCAATATCCATATCAGATAAATGCAGATGATTAATCGTCGTATCACAAGTAATCGACAAACCCTGCTGCTTAGCGGCGCGAACCATTGTTAGCCCTTCCGCACAGGAAATCCGGCACAAATGCACTCTGACGCCTGTTTCTTTGGCCAACAAAATAATATTGGATATGGCTATTGTTTCGGCACATACAGGAACTGTGGGCAGCCCCAATCGGGTTGCCACTTCTCCATCATGTGCCACGCCGTCGTTGGTCAAGCTAATTTCTTGTGGGCGTAACCACACGCCAAAGCCGAATGTAGAGGCATATTGCATCGCCTGCATTAGCACTCGTAAATTAGGCAACAAGCCATCCGGTTGGCCATAGGCAACACAACCAGCGTCGTTTAATTCGGCCATTTCGGTTAAGCGTTCACCGCGTAATCCCTGGGTAAGCGCACCTATGGGATAAACATGTGCCTGATTAAGATTCTTGGCGCGATGTTTTAGCATTTCTACCAGACCAGGTTCATCTAACGGAGGGTCCGTATCCGGCGGGCATGCAAAACTTGTCACCCCTCCGGCAACCGCCGCTTCCATTTCAGATTCAAGTGTTGCTTTATACTCAAGTCCAGGTTCACGCAAGCGCACAGATAAGTCAACCAGACCTGGACACACGATTAACGATTCTGCATCAATGATACGACTGGGTTGGAATTCATCAGGAGCCGCACCTATTGCAATGATCTTACCTTTAGCAATAAAAATATCCTGAACGGCATCAATACATTGCTTAGGATCAATCAGACGCCCATTTTTAATATGGATTTTCATGATCCCAGCTCTTAGACTTGATTGCCTGCCAGAATTGACATCACAGCCATGCGCACTGCTATCCCGAACGTGACTTGAGGCAGAATTACTGACTGTTTGCCATCCGCGACTGCAGAGTCAATCTCCACACCGCGATTCATAGGTCCTGGGTGCATGACAATTGCATCGCGTCGAGCGAGTGTTAGTTTCTCCGGAGTAAGACCATAATATTTAAAAAATTCCTCCGCGCTGGGCAAGTTCGCGCCTTTCATACGTTCATTTTGCAAGCGCAACATCATCAACACATCAACATCTTTCAGTCCCTCCGCCATATCGTGATAAACATGCACACCCAGCCGTTCCACCATTCTTGGTAATAATGTTTTAGGTGCAATCACACGCACTTCCGGCACACCTAGTGTAGTCAATGCATGAATCTGGGAGCGCGCCACTCTGGAATGCAGAATGTCGCCGACAATAGCCACGCGCAAGTTATGAAAATCACGCTTGTAACGCCGGATTGTAAACATATCCAGCAAAGCTTGCGTCGGGTGTGCATGGCTCCCGTCACCGGCATTAATCACATGAATATCTGACCGGACATGTTTTGCAATTAAATGAGCAGCACCACTCTGCGCATGCCGCACAACAAACATGTCCGCGTTCATTGCGGAAAGATTGTTGACTGTATCCAGCAATGTTTCGCCCTTGGATTGTGCAGAAACTGCAATATTGAGATTGATGACATCTGCCGACAAACGTTTGGCAGCAATTTCAAATGTCGTTCGTGTACGTGTACTGGGTTCAAAAAAAAGATTGAATATAGATTTTCCACGCAATAATGGGATTTTTTTGACATCACGTTCGGTAACTCCCACAAACGACTCGGCAGTATCCAATATATGCAGCAGAATAGAAGCTGGCAACCCTTCTGTTGTCAGCAAATGCTGCAACACACCATTTTCATCCAGCTGCGGATTCCTATTAATCATTCTGGGATGCTCTTATCATACAAATTCAAACTTAACTTTCCGCTCTCTTCCCGTTTCAATTCCAGCATTTTATCAACTGGCAATTCAAGCGCTATGCCGGTATATTGCGCAGCTATCGGCAATTCCCTGCCGCCTCGATCAACCAAAGTGGCAAGACTAACAGAAGCTGGGCGACCATAATCAAATAACTCATTGATTGCTGCGCGAATTGTTCTTCCGGTATGCAACACATCATCCACCAATAAAATATGTGCTCCTTCCACCTCAAAAGGTATTTCCGATGGTTTGATCTGGGCATGTAAGCCGATCTTATCAAAATCATCACGGTAAAAAGACACATCCAGCATCCCTAGCGGCTGTGTAATTGCCAACTCCTGATGCAGGCGCTCAGCCAGCCAAACTCCTCCTGTATGAATGCCAATAAGCGAAAAATTTTTACCTCCATCGGATTGGATTTTTTTTGCAAGGCTTTTGTATAAAAGTTCAGCGTCTGGTAATTGCATGCTGTTCATCAAAAAATGATTGGAGAATTTGTTGTGCGGCGACTTGGTCGAGTACTGATTTCTGTTTTCTTCCGGTAATGCCCGCTTCGCGTAGCTCGGCACAGGCCGTTAGGCTAGTATAACGCTCGTCTTCCAAAATAACCTTGATGTTAAAACGTCCCGACAAACGCCGTGCAAAGCGCTGGCTTAATTGCGTAAGCTCATGCGTTGCGCCATCAGTATGTTTAGGCAAGCCGACCACCAATAAAACCGGCTGCCAGGTTTCGATCAATTGAGCAATCACAGCAAAACGACGTTCTGTCACTTCGCTATCAATCGTCACGAGAGGGCGCGCTATACCCAGTGTATTATTGCCAATTGCCACACCAATACGTTTCTTCCCAAAATCAAAAGCTAATACAGATCCCTGTAGAAGCGGCTCTAGTAACTGAAACTCCGACTGCACATCCGAAGAAGAATTTTCTGTCATCCGCAATAATATTTACGCATGCCCAATTTCATTGGATAGATTCACATAATTAGTAATACCCAGTAATTGCATTGCAGCGGACAGCCTTTCTTCAGACGACATATCAAATATCACATCCGCCGAAGCTGGTACCGTTAGCCATGCATTCTGTGCTAATTCATGCTCAATTTGACCCGCAGCCCAGCCAGCATAACCCATCGCAATCAGCACTTGATCGGGTCCCTCGGCATTTGCTATGGCTTTTAAGATATCCAGCGATGTGGTTAAACCTACTTCTTGATTTACAGTCAATGTAGACTGCCATTTGCCTACCGGATGATGTAACACAAATCCGCAATCTAATTGTACAGGCCCGCCAAAAAGTACGGGTGTTGATTCTGCGAGAGAATCAGTCTGAGGAATACCGAGCTGTTTAAAAAGATTAAGCAGGGTCAGATCAGTGGGTCGATTAATGACGATACCCAGCGCGCCTTGCTCATTGTGCTCACATATATACGTCAAAGTCTTGGCAAATACAGAGTCCAGCATTGTCGGCATAGCGATCAAAAAATGGTGTGTCAGATTAATATTTTCCATTGCAGATGTTTCTCTTCACTTAATGCTTAATCGCGCTGAACTCTCTTACTTGCCCAATAAGCATATAAATATAATGCCACGCTCAAATCCAGTATGCTGTTTGAGTCATTACTTTTGATCCAAGTTTCATAGTGAACTTCACCGGTAGCGGCAGTTCTGCGCCACCATATGACAATGCCATGGTCGCATGACTGGCTTCATCAATTTTCATTTGCGTCACAATGGCACGGCTTTTCTCGTCATTTTGAGGCAAAGACTGCAAATGCCCGGCTAGATGCGCCCCTACTTGGTGTTCCGTTTCAGCCAGGAATCCTAAATTCCATTTATCTCCCAGCATTCCCGCTACAACGCCAATAGCAAAAGACCCGCCATACCAGAGTGGGTTGAGTAAGCTTTTACGTCCGCCCAGTTCAGCAATACGGCGCTCTGTCCAAGCCAAGTGCTCTGTTTCTTCACGTGCAGCCTGCATCAGTGTTTGCTGTACTGTCTCATTACGCGCCGTTAATCCCTGTCCTTGATACAACGCTTGCGCACAGACTTCACCCACATGATTCACGCGCATTAATGCACACGATAGCCGTTTCTCTATATCCGTCAATTCAGCTTCTGGCAATTCACTACCCGGAACAGACCGCAAAGTTTGGGCTGGCGTCAGCAGGGTGCGTAACCCGCTATCAAAACCAATGATAAGCTTATCAATATTAATCATAATCCTTACTTCGTGAACCGATAGAATCAATTAACCATTATAGGCCGATATTTAGATATTCAGTTACACCTAAATTCTAACCTGCCTACACCTCATAGAAACTTGCCTTCATTATAATTCCAAACCCATTTGTCTTGCCAGTAATGTAACTGGGTGCAACACTTCCATGTCTACTCCTTTCTCATACAATCCATTGGCTATATGCATTGCGCAACCAATGTTTGAGGTCACTAGGTATCGAGCACCACTATCCATCGCCGCAGATAGCTTGGATTCCAGTAGACTATTCGCAATTTCAGGCTGATCCATGAAATAAGTCCCTGCAGCACCGCAGCATTGATCATTACCCGGTAAAGACAGTACTTGCACACCAGGTATACGTGCGATCAATTTGTACGGATACACTTGATCTCGCAATACATTACGCAAGCTGCATGGATCATGCACCAGAATTTTTTGCAGCAATGGCGCTATTTCTACACTCTCCCACCCTTCAGCTGCAGTCAAAAACCGGCTGATGTCAATGATCTGACTATGCTCATCAGCCACTCCGGACTCAAGCAACTGCACACCACATCCCGATGCGGTACTGATAATTGTATTCACCTTGAGCCCGGAAAAAACTGATTTATTTTGCTGCGCTAATGATGCCGCTTGCTTCAACGCGCCACTATGCTGATGCAGGGCACCACAGCAAGTTTGATCCGGCGGAACATGAACGGTATAGCCCAAGCGATTCAACACATAAATGCTCGAATTTAATGTTGCGGCATCCGTTATCCGTGCCACACATCCCAAAAACAAACCGACTTCACCCCGCTTTTCGCCTTCCGCTGGATATATTTCTCTCCAATGATTACCCGAAGCATGCATTCCATCGACAGTTCCTGCATAGGGAAACTTAACCAAAGGAAGCTGCACAATAAATTTAAATAATTTATTTTTTCCCAGCTGATTCAGTTTTTGCAGCCATCGTAACCCACCACTTTTCTGTATGAAATAAAACAACTGACGCAAGCGATCAAAACGTACAGGCCTGGCAAGCAATTGCTTTTCCAGTACACTGCGCACACTGGCCTTCTGAGTTACCACAAGAGATTTTGAGTGATTCGCAATCAGCGCACGAGTTTCATCAATCAAACGACCATAGGGAACATTATTCGGACAGGCAGCTTCGCACGCCCGACACGTCAAACAACGATCCATGTGCAGAGCAAATCGCGCATTCAAGGGAATACGTCCATTAACAATCCCATTCATCAAAGCGATACGCCCACGCGGAGAATCAGCTTCTGATTTAAGCAATCGATAAGTTGGACATTGCGGCAAACATAATCCGCATGAAACACACTGGTTTGATTCATTAATAAAATCTTTGGAAAACTTTGGAAGCAATTTATCAATTCCACTATAAATGCGTATATTTAATACACTTGTTAATTTCCACTAGTTGAGAGTTTACAATCCAATGAGCGTAATAATTTTATCACTTGTCAGAATTACAGAAATTACTGTAAAATTAAAAGTTATTTCAATTTAGCTTCATAATTATAGACGGGCTTATAGGCAAAAATATGGTTATTATCAGATTGGCAAGGGGTGGCGCGAGAAAACGTCCATTTTTTAATATGGTTGTTGCAAATTCCCGTTATGCACGGGATGGTCGGTTTATAGAACGCGTTGGTTTCTATAACCCCAGAGCTACCGGTGGAGAAGAAACATTGCGGGTTCAACTTGATCGGGTCGCATATTGGCAATCCCAAGGTGCGCAGCTTTCAACAACAGCTACCCGACTGATCAAACAATTTTCTACCAGCAAAGAAGCGCCAGCAAATAGCTAAGACAGACAAATCAATTATACCGATGGTAATAATGGGGCATATTATCGGCCCTTTTGGAATCCACGGTTGGATAAAGGTTAATCCCTACACTGAATATATCGACGGATTACTGGAATATCCATCATGGTGGCTAAGAAAAGAAAATGATGAATGGCAGGAGGTGCACGTTGAAACCGGACAAATTAACGGTAACATCCTAAACACAAAATTCAAGGAATGCACTGATCGCACACAAGCTTCGAAACTTAAAGGAATGCAAATAGCAATTCCACGCAGTCAATTGCCAGATTTACCAGAAGACGGAGACATTGGGTATTATTGGTCAGACTTGGTAGGTGCTCTAGTGGTTAATTTGAATGGCGAGGAACTTGGTAAAGTTGTAGGTTTGTTTGAAACGGGCGCGAATGATGTATTACGCATACAGCGCATGGATCAAGAAGGAAAAGAAACTCTAATTCCTTTTATTGAACAGAGTGTCATAAAAGTTGATTTAAAGCTTTCCCGGATCATAGTTGACTGGAGCACAGACTATTAAGGTGACAAGCAATGACGTTTGAATGCGATGTCATCACATTATTTCCAGAAATGTTCAATGCCATTACGCAATATGGCGTAACAGGAAAGGCAAATAGAAACGCGATCTTTCAACTTAGCACATGGAATCCACGCGACTTTACCCACGACAATCATCGTTCAGTAGATGACAGTCCATATGGTGGAGGGCCTGGAATGGTCATGACGGCACAACCATTAGAAGACGCCATTATTCAGGCTAAAGCAAGACAAAATGCATTGGGTATCGAAAAAACTCAGACTGCCTATCTGACACCCCAAGGAAAGCGGCTAGACCACGAAATGGTCAAACAGCTCAGCACACTCCCGGGTTTAATTTTGCTCTGCCTATTCGACGTTGGCGCTTACAACAAGCGCTCGGCAGAACATGGTTGAAACGACCTGATTTATTTGAGTTAAAATTTGCACATGGCATGACAGTAGAAGAAGAAAAACTTTTGGAAGAATTCAAACAATCCTGTAAATCCAGGTAGAATCGGCAGAGAGGAAAAAAAAATGAACTTAATCGAACAATTAGAAGCAGAAGAAATAAAACGCCTTAACAAAGATATACCTGATTTCTCCCCAGGAGATACGGTAATTGTTAATGTCAATGTTGTTGAAGGTGATCGTAAACGTGTACAGGCTTATGAAGGTGTTGTGATAGCCAAGCGCAATCGCGGTCTAAACTCAGCATTTACAGTTCGTAAAATCTCAAGCGGCGAAGGCGTAGAACGTACCTTTCAAACATACTCGCCGTTGATAGCGAGTATAGAGATCAAGCGGAGAGGCGCTGTTTGCCGTGCAAAACTTTATTATCTTAGAGATCGCGCTGGTAAATCAGCACGTATCCGTGAAAAGTTACCCGCTCGCATTAGCAACAGTAAAAATTCAACTCAATCAGAGCAAGATTTCACCTCCTCAGACACAACAAAAGAATCTGCTGTATAGTTCTATAAAAGTAATCAGAATAGGGATTCCGTACATTTTGTGGATTAATGCACGGAATTCAGCGTCAAGAAACCTGGTTTTTGTACGCCTTATTTTACTTGAGAAATTCCATTACATTTTCAGGCGGTCGACATAATCTGGCTTTGCTACCACGTACCACGATCGGGCGCTGAATCAGATCTGGATTATCCACCATCGCTTTAATGATATCGTCATCCGATGCCGTAACTAGGTTTCTCGCCGATGGCTCATCTCTCCGCAAAAGTTCACGCACTGGCAAATTGAGCTTATTAATCAATTCTCGCAATTTATCAATTGTTAAGAGAGTTTCATAATAATTAATTGATTCAAATTCCTCACCACTCTCTTTAAGCAAAGATAATGTCGCCCTACATTTACTGCAGGTAGGTTTCTGATAAATAACTATCTTGTCACTCATAGACTTTCCCGTTATAGATATAAGGCAAATTCGGGATTCCGCACATGCCAAAAAAATAATTTATTTCACACCACACTCAGATGAAATTGCCTTATACGCAGATGATGAACCACTCAACCCAAAAGTATCGATTGTCTCCGTACCGCGTGCTGATGCGCCCTTGATTACCAATGAGTTTCCGCGCCTTATACCATCCGTTATTTTATTATCGGTTGCTTCATCAGAAGCCCAGGCTGAATCATCCTGGGTAAAAAGACGAAAACTCTGATTATTTACTATGACTGTCGCCTCACTGCCTGGCTTGTATGCATAGCCGGCAATATAACTAAAAACATTTTTACTTTTGTCAGCAGGACGATGCGTAATTAAAGCAAATACATCACCACGCTTTGAGTAATTGCCTTCTGATTTCTTAAACTTACTCACCATATAACAAACTTTGTTATTGTTTTCCATAAACATATAGGCCGTCCAGTCACCGTGTTCGCCAATCAATTTTGGCTCTGTGGCTTGAACCGAGTTACACAACGTAAAAACAGCAGCGGTGATTATTAATTTTCTAAATTTATGCTTCATTTCGGAAACCTTGAGTATTATGGTCGATACGATTTCAATGATAGATCAGATTCAAGCATGCAGCATCTTCAATCTGAATTTCTTACAATCAGCAGGCAATTTCTAACAGCCTTCCATTTTGTATATATAAAAACCATTCTTGTTGATTTCATCAATCACATTTGTTGGTGCACTCTGGCTGTGACAGAAACTGCATTCCTTGCTGGTGACACTTGCATCACCCTCACCAATTGTAGATAGCCACTGCTTTGCATATTCAACAGCTTTCTGGTCATCCTTCACGGCCGTGAATACATCGAAATGCATCGTATGCCCATCTTTAGCTTTAACATAAGTATCATAAACATGAATTTGCATATTATTATTTCCTTGAAAAATAGATTAAAGTAACAAGCGAAAAGTAATAACAGCTATTTTACAAATAAGATTTATTAACTATACCAATTAATCCATCAAACTACCATGAGAATTGCACTACCGGCATAACAGAAAAATTGGTTACCATCCGTTGAACGTGGCCTATATTATTTCTTTCTCGCAACAATGACATCATCGCGCGTTGGATTAATAAATGTATCAAAATCCGGATCTTTAGAAATCAGCCGATTATGTTCTAAAATCGCTTCTGTTGAGTGAGACACAACATTATGATAATTCTTTCATGGCTACACGGCCATGCCACAAAACATTAAATGTTGCAGTTGGTTCTTGAATCAACCAGAGAAATTAAGAGATGAAATTTATACTGTCTTCAATACCTCGTTCAAAAGATCAAATACTTCCATGGCATATCGTTCCTGAGTAAAACGATCCTCTGCCCAAATACGAGCGGCAGATCCTAACTTTAATCCCTTTTCCGGATTCTCATACAAATATTGAATTTTGTTGGCAAGCTCATTATAGTTACCAGGATCATAAAGTAACCCCGTCACTCCATCATGAATTAATTCAGCTGTAGCTCCACTATTTGTTGCTATCACAGGTTTACCAGCAAGCATTGCTTCTACTGTTACACGCCCGAAAGGCTCCCAGTGCGAACATATTAAAACAACATCTGCTATTCGTATAAATTGCACAGGATTTTCCACATACCCGATAAATTCTACGTACTGCTCCAGGTTGCAGTCTTTTACTTGCTGTTGCAGCGTTGTTAGGAAACGCTCCTTACCATTGCCAACCACCAGCAGGCGAGCATTAATTCCGCGATGAATCACTTCAGATAACGCACTTATTGCTTCACTCTGACCTTTCCATGGATTCAAAGAAGCAACAATGACACAGTGAAAAAAACATTTATCATGGTTCAAGGCATCCGTCCTTTCGATTCCTTCGCACAACGTTACTGCCTGGTATATCAAGCGTATTTTGCCTGACCCAATATAGCGCATATAATCATTTTTTACGGCATGAGAAATAACGACAATAAACTTTGACAAACGGTGCATCAAATGCAACATCCAATATTCCCCCACCTTAGATTCAATCTTAGGCTTTTGGCGACTGGATTCATGCGAATGCCATACATGAGGTTTACGTGCCAGCCATGCGGCAAACGCACCGACACAGACAATCGAGGTATTGGTATACACAACATCACAGCGCCACTGCACGAGTATCTGCGCCATCCGAACGGCAATTACCAGGCTAATTAGAGTCCGTGCAATGCGTAACAAAAATGATCGTGATGTCCACTTTGGATAATGAATTATCCGCCATTCGATATTCATGCGATCAAGCTCGCTCAGAATGGGGCCTTTTCTGGGTACCAAAACCAAACATCTGACCCCTAATTTAACCAAACCTTGTAACAATTCCAGCAATGCCAGTTCCGCACCGTATCTACCAGCAGAATGTGATATGAAACAGACACGCATTAAGGAGTTCTTTGATAATGATCATTCAGATTAAATTTCTGCCAACCAATAGCAATCGCAGTAATCATCAGTAATAGAATTGGAATTTTACTAAAAATTATAAAAGCATCAGTAAGCCCAGCTAAAAAAATATAACTTAATAAACCGGCTCCCAGTATGCCTAACTGGTTTTTTTTAAATATTTGATACCAGTTCCAGTAAAGAAAAAACAAAGCAAATATACCTGGAATACCAATGTGCATGCCAATTTCAATCCAGTCATTATGATAATGGGAAGTTTTCTGAAATTCAGGCAAATTCTGATAAATACCATTTTTATACGTCACAATTGTGCGCTCAAAATAGCTTTCTGGTGCACCGGTTCCATGACCCAATAATGGTCGCTCAGCAATGCCATGCAAACCAACATCCCAGATAGCGAGCCGATACCCCAGACTAGAACGGTAGTCACCTTGTTGTAATAACTCGATATCGTTTTTTACCTCAAACCATCTGTCCTGAAAAACGGAGCTGCTGGAAGCAAGAATTGCAGTGATTATAAGTACGAATACAAAAGCACCTATGAATTTTCTAATTTCTCTCTTATAGCGCAAGAGAATTAAAATTATGACTGCTATAAGTGTTGCAAGTAGAAAAACCCTGCCATTCTGATGAAATTGAACCAATATCAATAAAATCGCGACAAAACACGACACTATCCTTAATTTCGCTGATTGACCCAAACCAGTCAGATAAACTGCCACTATAATTCCTATCCCGAGCATTGCTGAGAAACTCAGATAAGACATTCTCAATGGTGGAACACCCTGATCACCTATAACAAGCCAATAATAGACACCTAGGGCTAGAACACTAAAATAGTTTGTCAGTAGTGCGCCTATCACCCACGGCAAGCGTTCTTTATTCAAAAGAGAGCAAAATGGAATAAAAATCAATAAAACATGGTACTTCATCCATTTGGCTCGACCGACTCGACCGTCCTCTGGCAACTCACCCCATAGCAGACCTAAAAGTAAAAGCGCACATAAAAGAAGAATTGCTTGTACAAATGGTTCCCTAATGGTTTGATTAAATCTATGCAGACCTCCATCCATCAGCCAGGCTATTCCTAACAATGGGAAAGAAAAGATTTAATCCACCCTTCCAAAATCCCAGACAGATAAAAACCAATGCACACCTGATAAAGAATTCTTGCCGTGTAATATTAGCTTGCATAAAACCAATAGACCGATGTTTTCAATAAACCACTTTAAGTCTGAATAGTTTGGATATTGCAGTTATTTTGGATTCTGTCTGGCAATCGTTCGGATAATTTAAACTGCCTCGCTTCCCACTTCCCACTTTCGCATTTCCAATTTGCGCACACGAACAAAAAGTGCCAATAAAATACGCAAAAACACAGGTACGCCAGGCAAAATCCACACCGCAGAAATACGCTTATCCGGGCGTGAAAAGCCGCGCACCATCAGTTCTATTGTCATTCTGATGCTTGCTGGTTTGTTACACATCTCCAGACAAGATAACCGAGGCAAAGGCAATGGTGTCAGCCAATGAACGCGGCCACCTTGGCTCAACACCTGTTCAATCGAATCTGCCAGCCGCGCTGACAAATCAGCCAATGAATAGGGACCCGAAACCAGCAGAATATTGCGGCGTGCTTCAGGATAACGCGAAAGATATAATGCACGATTACGCATCGCCAGTAACTGATACGAACGGTCACGCCCAAATGATGCACCACCTGCATGATTGATGGTTGCATCCGGATGCACACCCATACGCCAACCTTGCTGAACCAATCGACGCCCCAGATCCGTATCCTCAAAATAGCCTCGGCCATATTGCGCATCAAATCCCCCCATCGCAACAAATAGATCGCGCCGGATTAAAAAAGCATATCCTTGAAAGCGATACGTAGCAATATAACCCCCCGGCCGCTGTTGATAGCGATTCAGTTCAGATCTGGCAAAATTGTCATGCACAGGACTGATTACTGCCAATTCCCGATCAGCTGCAAAAGCCTCACACAACAACGGCAGGAAGTTCTCATGAACTTCCGTATCCGAATTGAGCACTAGCACAAAATCCGCATCCGAGCGTGCAGCTGCGTCATTGACCGATTTGCCAAACCCCTGATTTTCAGGCGCGTGATAAACATGAAGTTGCTGGTAACTTAAGTTATCAAGCATCGCATAAGTTTCTGCGCCCGACGCATCATCTTGAATATAAATAGTCCTAATTGACTGGCCCAGATAAGTTACAGCAGAGGCAATACACCGCTTTGTCAACACTGGCGCATTATAGACAGGTATGATGACATCAATAGAAGGCGCAACGAGTGTACTCATAAATTATAGGCGAGCGTTATTGAAACCATCCGATCACTGCAAAAACAAGAAGAGATAAAAAATAGGCGCTGACAGGCTAGATCCTTTCAAAGATCAGATAAGCTTCCCCCCAGTTTCTGGTTGGTCTCTGTTTCACTTCAAGACCCGCCTGTTTCATTAAAGCGATGGCTTTCTCTTGTTCCTCATCAGTACCTAATTCGATAATAACCGATCGCAACGCAGCGTTCGCCAACACGGATTTTGCGCCTTTGAGAATGGAAATTTCGATGCCATCGACATCGATCTTGATATAATTCGGATAGGGGAATCCCCACTTACTGCATAAATCATCTAACGTCACACCAAACATTCCTTGGATGTGCGTAGCAGACATTTTCAAGTTCTCAATGTCTTCTTCTTTTCCAAATTGAGACCGATTCCCACCCGGGATAAATTTAGGTATATACAATTTGGAAAATTCACTTTGACCTGATACTGCAACACAATAGGACAAGATATTTTCTTTGAGGCCATTAAAATAAATATTTTTGTTTAGTGCATAATAATTATTGCTTTGCGGTTCAAAAGCGTAAACTTGAATTTTGTCACCATATTTTTTGGCTGGATATAAGGAATATTGGCCGATATTGGCGCCAATATCAAAATAACATGAGTTGGGTTCAAAGCTATCCAACCAATCCAGCGTATCCGGCTCTTTGATCGAATACGTTCTCGCACGGTTAAGTGTGCGCAAATGATCGACTGAAATTAGAATGCGCTGATCTCTAACCTGCACATCTGCATACCCGCCTTTTAGTTTATACGCCGCCACAATCAACTCGTTTAATATGTTTTTTGCCGACATCATGATCATTGTTTAGTTATAGAGGGTAGCCTTGATTCTTCTTAAGCGGAGAAGTAGAGCAGTTCAACACGCAGATTGCTCAAGTAATGCGACATAACGTGGCAATACATCAGCATCCGGAAAATCCAGCATTTCCTTTAAAAAGCGCTGCCGGTGTTCTTCAATATAGAAAGAGTCACAGCCATTGGTTAAAAAATAACTGATTTTCTCATACACATCATCGCGGCATTTCATCTCTGTTTCCGGCATGTAATAGGCCACAGCTGAGCGAGCTGCGATTAAATAATCCGCTGCCAATACTGGCTTTTTTGCCCTGACGGCTTCAAATACCACCGAAGTGGCCAAATCAATAATGACATCGGACCAATTCATCAAATGCACCGAATGCGCATCATCGCTCGCAACACGCACATTCGGCAATTGCTTGATCGAACTGTCTTTAGTCAGAGATTGTTTCCAGCCGCTCCGCGTATGCGGTTTGATGATCAATTCCACACCGGGGAATTCGGCAATCATATGAACCACTTCACCCACTTCATCCCAGAATGTCGTAAAGTTGGCTTTTCTTAGGAACATGACAATTTTAAGGCGGCTGTCCGAACGGACGAGTGGTGAAGGCGGCATCAATCCGGAAAGTATCTTTAGCCACTCTTCACAATATCGCGGCGAACCCAATACGGCAAGTTGGTTTTCTTCCAGAAACGGACGGAAACGAATGGAACATAACTCGTTGGGCACCACCACCCTATCAAATATCTTAGCTGCCGAAAATGTGATATCGGGTTTCAAGTGCCTTTCACCACGGCGAATCAATTGACTGGCATGTGGACTATCACCATGCGGCAGCGATACTGTACCCAACCCTCTGCCTTTTGCTATAGCCACAACAACCTCAACCCATTCCACACAAATCACCGAATTTCGTTCAATCCAGTCAAAAGCCACAACGCCTTTGCCTGTATCGCCAAAACATCGGTTCAGCAGAAATTCAGCAGTATGCCGCCACAACGGTTCGCGCTGTTTTTCATCAAAACGGTCAGCCAGTTTCTCTGCCAGCCGGCCAATAATATTTATGCGCCGGACATTGCGTGTCAATATCAGCATTTGCAAGCGCCATTTTAAATACTCGGCCAGCGGAAACAGCTCCTTCATATGCGCGACACGCACACCTTCCAGTTGGCTTAAATATTTAACGCGAAAATCACGACGGAATTGTGTTGAACCAATCAATACCACATCACATTGATGGCCCGATCCAATCCATTTGTAAATGACCGGGGTCACATGATCAATATCGTTATAATGTCGAAGAAAGAAAAGGGCTTTCACAGCCATGATAGGGTTCCAGAAAGATTCAGGATATGCAGCATCTCTATTATTTTCCCAAATTAAACAGAAGATTTTATGAAGCGCGCTCATTCTACTCTTGCAATTATTCAATTACCAGCAACGTAGTCATACCATCTTCGGGATAAAAACACAGCATGCAAGAAATCCGTTAAATTTAACAATAAGTATTGCCCAAGAAACAAGAAAAACCTGATAATCAGCAAGTAGCTTTTAGGAGTGTAACTTTTTATACTCGTAAATATTAACCAACCATACGACATTTCAATGAGAACAATCGCTGTAATACCCGCCCGCATGGGTTCATCACGTTTCCCAGGCAAACCCATCGCAAAAATATTGGGCCGCCCGATGATTGAACATATCTATAAGCGTGTCGCCATGAGTAAATCGCTCGATGCCACCTACATTGCTACCTGCGATGAAGAAATCCGGCAAATCGCGGAAGGTTTTGGTGCGCAGGTGATTATGACCGCCGATACGCACGAACGCGCCAGCGATCGCGTAGCGGAGGCAGTCTCACTACCTCGATGCGGATCTAATCGTCATGGTGCAAGGCGATGAACCGATGACACACCCGGACATGATTGATACCGCCGTAGCGCCGTTTAAACATGATCCGCAGCTGGGTTGCGTCAATCTGGTACGCAAAATTGATCACGAAGCCGATTATCTGGACGTCAACACCATCAAAGTGGTGATGAATCAGCAAGGTGACGCCATGTACATGTCGCGCCGTCCGATCCCGACATTGGCCAAAACCGGCTTTGCCGATACTGCCGCATACAAACAAGTATGCATTATTCCTTTCCGCGCCGCCACGCTGTTCCAGTACACCCGCCTGCCCCGACGCCGCTGGAGCAATTGGAATCGGTCGACATGCTGCGTCTGATAGAACATGGCCACCGGGTTAGAATGGTACCTACCGAATTCAACACGCAGGCGGTGGACACCACAGCAGATCTGCTTCGAGTCGAAAAATTGATGGCATCTGACCCACTGCTCACCCGCTACTAGGAAACATCATGTCATTAAAATCAAGACTAAACCGATCCGAACTGACCATCGGTTCATGGGTCACACTGGGGCATCCATCAATTGCCGAAATCATGGCAGCAGCCGGATTCGACTGGCTGGTGCTGGACATGGAACACAGCGTACTGGAACTCAGCGAGGTGCAGTCCATCATCCAGGTGCTGGATGGCAAACAATGCCCGGCCATCGTGCGCCTGACCTCAAACTACCCCGATCAGATCAAACGTGTCATGGATGCCGGTGCAACCGGTGTAATGGTCCCGATGATTAAATCTGCCGCTGACGCCAAAGCCGCCGTGGATGGCGTTTATTACCCGCCGCGCGGACAACGTGGCGTTGGCCTTGCGCGCGCTCAGGGCTATGGCAACAGCTTCCAGGCTTACCGGCAGTGGCTGGAAGAAAATGCGGTAATCGTCGTGATGATCGAACATGTCGATGCCGTCAAAGCCATTGATAACATTCTGGCCGTGCCGGGTATCGACGCGTATATCATCGGCCCGTATGATTTATCCGGTTCGATGGGACGCCCCGGCGATCTCAATCACCCGGATGTGCAAGCTGCCATTGCACAAGTTCTGGAAGCAGGCCGCCGCGCCAGCAAACCCGGTGGCATTCATGTCATCGAACCGGATCTGGAAGCGCTGCAACAACGCATCCAGGCCGGTTTTAACTTTCTCGGCTATGGTCTGGATATCCGCATTCTGGACTCCATCTGCCGCACCCACTTACAAAACATCCGCGCAACACTTAAAACGCCATGAGCTCATTTGTCATTTCCACTTCTTCCTTCGACATAGACAATAACCCACATATCCAAAATTTGCTGCAAAAGGGCATGCAGGTCATCACCAATCCACATCGCCGCAAACTCACCGAAGATGAGATTATTGAGTTACTGAAAGAAGGGGCAACCGGCTTGATCGCCGGTATCGAACCACTGACCGAGCGGGTATTCCAATCTGCCAAAAATCTGAAAGTCATCTCGCGTTGCGGTGCCGGATTGGATAGCGTCGATCTGGTCGCAGCAAAGAATCGCGGCATTACGGTTTTGAACACACCGGAAGCACCCGCACAGGCCGTCGCCGAACTCACAATGGGATTGATACTGACCGTGTTGCGGAAAATCGGCCAGATTGATCAATCGGTGCGCAAAGGTGAATGGCCGCGCACGCAAGGCCGCCTGCTGGCCGCGCAAACGATCGGCATCATCGGTCTCGGTCATATCGGCCGGCGTGTCGCGCGCCTTTGCCAGGCATTTGAAGCCACGGTCATTTCGCACGACCCATATGCAAGCCAGGTGCCTGACGGCGTTGCCTTGCTGCCACTGGAACAGTTGCTGGCCACTGCCGACATCATCACGCTGCATCTGCCTTATGGTCCGGATACACATCATTTACTGAATGCCAAGGCATTCGCAGCCATGAAACCTGAAGTGATTGTCATCAATGCCGCACGCGGTGGCTTGGTAGATGAACATGCGCTTTTGGCAGCATTGCAGGCGGGCAATGTCAGTGCCGCTGCCTTGGATGTTTTCGAGCAGGAACCTTATCATGGCCCATTAATCGAAAGCGGCAATGTCATCCTGACGTCGCATATCGGTTCTCTCGCCAGAGAATCACGCCAACTGATGGAAATTGAAGCGGCTGAGAACCTGCTGCAGGGCTTAATCAAAACAGGTCTCATCAATAACGGATAACACTATGGTAAATGAAACGGTTGTCGTATTTGGCGCCAGTGGTTTTTTGGGCAGCCATGTTGCCGATGCATTATCGGCCGCAGGTAACAGGGTACGGTTATTTGACCGCAGCCCTTCTCCCTATCTTAAAAGTAACCAGGAAATGATTATTGGCGATATTATGAATCTCGATCAAGTGATCGAGGCTGCCAAGGGAACGTCTGTCGTGTATAACTTTGCCGCGATTGCTGATATCGATGAAGCCAACGACAAGCCCATTCCCACTGCAACCATCAATGTGTTAGGTAACATGCATGCCCTGGAAGCCGCACGCATTGCCGGAGCCCGCCGTTTTGTGTTTGCCAGCAGCATTTATGTTTATTCCGAATCCGGCTCTTTTTATCGCGCCAGTAAGCAGGCATCGGAACGTTTCACTGAAACCTACCATGAGCGCTACGGTCTGGATTACAGCATTCTGCGCTATGGCTCGCTGTATGGCAGGCGTGCTGATAAACGCAACGGCATCTATCGCATGCTGCACGAAGCCGTCGCCCATCACTCCATTACCTACAAGGGCAGCGGCGATGCCATGCGTGAATATATCCATGTGGAAGATGCCGCGCGCATGAGCGTGCAAATATTGGCGCCTGAATTTGCCAACCGCCATATGATTCTGACGGGCCAGGAAAGACTGCGCATCAAAGATGTCATGACAATGATCTCGGAAATCCTGCCGTGGCCGGTTGAATTGCATTTCGACGAAGCCAATACCGTGCACCACTACGAGATTACGCCTTACGCGTTTCAACCACGCATTGGCCGCAAACTGGTTCTGAATGAACATGTCGATCTGGGACAAGGCATCCTCGATTGCCTGCGGGAAATTCACAAAGACCTGCATCATTCCGATGAAAATGACGATGCCACCCCGTCAAGATCGGATAACCGGGCATAACCATCCAACATGAAAACTATTGACTGGCAGGCAATCATTTTTGATTTTGACGGCGTTGTGGTCGAATCCGGAAAAATCAAGACACAGGCTTTCGCGGAACTCTATCGCCCTTACGGGGAAGATATCGTCGCACAAGTAGTACAATTCCATATTCAAAACGGCGGCATGTCTCGCTACCGTAAATTCCGTCACTTTCAGCAGCATTTTTTATCCAAACCGCCGCTGACCGAAGCGGAAGAAAAAGCACTGGATGTCCGTTTTTCCGAATTGGTCGTCGAAGCGGTCATTGCCGCCGAAGCTGTGCCCGGCGCAGTCGAACTGATTCGCCAGCAGGTCGGAAGAATCCCTTTATTCGTCGCCTCCGGCACACCGGAAACGGAACTCAAAGTCATCGTCGAACGCCGCGGACTAACACCTTACTTCACCGAAGTGCGCGGCGCACCGGCACTCAAACCAACCATCATCGCGGAAATTCTATCCGCTTATGCGCTCAAACCCGAATCGGTATTAATGATCGGTGACGCCATGGCTGATTTGGAAGGCGCGCAAGCCAACAACACCGCTTTCCTGGGCCGCGTCTTCCCCGGCGACCCGAATCCTTTCCCCGAGCATGTCGAAGTCGTTCCCGATTTGCGCGGACTAGTCGCGTAAGCGCACCAGCTTCCCGATGCAACGCCATGACTTCCCGAATATCGAACAACTGAGTCAGGCCTTTGCCGACTTCACCGCTTCCACACTACAAAACACACTAAGCCAAAAACAACACGCCACGCTGGTTGTCCCCGGCGGCAACACGCCGCGTTACTACCTGCCCGCACTGGCAAAATGTGAGTTGCCTTGGGATCGGATCACCGTGACGTTGAGCGACGAACGCTGGATCGATGTTACTGATGAACAATCCAACGAACATCTGGTAAAGCAACACCTGATGAGTCATCTCCCCGCAGACACGCGCTTTGTAGGACTTAAAACGCAGCATGACAATCCTTTTGACGCTATCGATGAAATTCATCAGCGCTTGGATCGTTTGCCACTGCCATTGAGTTTGACGGTATTAGGGCTGGGAGAAGATGGGCATATTGCTTCGTTGTTTCCGGGGATGAATCCTGATTTACTCTCTGGGCAACACTGTGTCGCGGTTGCTCCACCGATCTCGCCTTCGCCGCGCATCAGTCTTTCATTAAAAATACTGGCAGAGAGTGAACATATTGCATTAGTCATTACCGGAAAATCCAAGCGCCGATTGCTGGATCGATTGAGTGAACATCATGATCCGAAGTTACCGATTATTTGGTTATTGCAACGCACTCGGTCGCTTGCGACGGTTTTTGTAACAGATGATGAATAAAATTAAAATGTCGAT
The DNA here is from genome assembly GCA_016721865.1 of Nitrosomonas sp. Taxonomy (GTDB): domain Bacteria; phylum Pseudomonadota; class Gammaproteobacteria; order Burkholderiales; family Nitrosomonadaceae; genus Nitrosomonas. The sequence goes on from JADKHF010000053.1 coordinate 136,674, forward strand.
CATTCATACCATGCAGAAAACATTATTTTTCTGCAATTCGGAGTCGTCACCTAATCGGTCTCATACTTGGTCTGCATGTCGCAATTTAATCACAGCCTATTTGTGAATCTAACGATGTATGTTATACGAAATTATAAGTTAGATTAGATAGATATCATGAATACTTCTTAATAGATGTCATTCTTTACGTAATATATCACGCCATTCTGGCGATATAATTTTGTTAGGTTTTTTATGCATGCCACTATTGTTACTGTTGTCATAGTTTTGCTTGTGCTCAGCAACAGTTGATTTGCGGGTGGTATCGGTTGTCAGCTGGAAACATCACACGGTAAAACATATCGGATGCTTCTGAGGCTTAGTGTAAAATTATCGAAAATGGTTAGGTTGAAATGCACAACCCATATCGGGCTTTGTTAGCCAAATGATTGGGTAGAGGCATGCATGGCACGAAAATGGTGACAAAACTCAAGAACAAAAATCCTGAGATTGCATTCATGAAAATTTCAAATTTGTTGAAGGAGAAAGTGTGAACGAGCCATCGGTTCCAGATAGACTGTCGTTTACACCACAGAAATACATCTCGGAGCGTGTGGAGCAGTATCAGAAATGGTATGACGGCAAAGCCGTGAAGATGAAGAGTCGCTATCTTCGCATGCGTGCCTTCTCCGTTGTGGGAGGCGGCTTAGTTCCTGTCCTGATAAACGTGCCTTCGCAATACACGCTTTGGGGCGCTCCAGTTATCCAGGTATTCGTCACTTTTATCAGCCTTCTCGTGGTCGTTGGAGTTTCATTGGAAAGTGTTTTTCACTACAGGGAACAGTGGAAAAACTATCGGTCTACAGAACAATTGCTTGGTCATGAAAAATTCCTGTATCAGTCGCGCGTGGGACGCTACCGAGGGCTGAGCGAAGAAGATGCATTCCGTTTGTTCGTTGAGCGAATTGAAGAGTCAATTGCTATTGAGAACGCCGCGACGCTAAACGTAATGACCATGGCAAGTGAAACTGTAGAGTCAACACAGCATGCGAAGCCGGGCCAATCCAGCTCAGTAGGATATGCCGACGTAACGAGGCGTATCAATCGAGAAATAATCAAGGTGGAACGGTAATTTTATTGCGCCGAATGAAAATTCCGGTGCAATGCAACAAAGAAGCGACTCTTAAGCGTGCATACTCGCACAACCCAAAACACCGTCAATTAAAGGATATCGCTTTGATGATGCCGTCCCATGCTTGCTCGGGCACATCAATTTCCAGAAATGCGGCAATGCGGCGAACCTCACGTTCGGTATCCGCGAGCATGTCGCTGTAGTGGAACAATTGAATGTTGGGCAGGTGACGGAAATTCCACCAGGATTGAACATTGGCAAGATGCGACCAGTACGGCCAGCCGTCGGTTTCCCATGCAAACGAGCCACGGGTTATCCAATTCCGCCAGAAGGTATGGATATCATCCGGTGGCGGCGGGAGTTCTTCCCCCACGCGCCCGGGCAGCATATTCAGGAGCATCAGCATCTCTTCCTTCATACCAGTATAGTGATTCCACAACGACATGAAGACATCACGCGCATCGCGAGCGATATAGAGATATTTAACCTTTCCACTATAAGGCACGCCATCGAGCGGCAAATGCGTCTTGATAAAGCGGCGATGTTGCTGCGCCTTCAAATTATTCAGAACCATTTCAAGCGGAATAATCCGCATGTCCAGCCACGGCGACATTTGCGTTGGCGGCGCCGGGAAATTCCCGTCCGGAAAGAGCAGATGCGCAACAATCGCTTGTGTCCACGTCGTACCGGCTTTGTATGATGTAGCGATAACGATATCATCGTCGCGCGATTCGAAATAATCCCAGCGCGTGCTGTCGAAATGATGATTCTGGTAAATATGCGTGCGTTGGGGCAGATTCAACATATTTCTGGCCTGTTATGAAATAACAGCTGTTAACTTACAGAGGTGCTCTCGATTTGGCAAGCGGTGTACGGGTTAAGGACACATCGTTTCAGTAATGCCGAACGTGCTGCCGTTTATCGTGCCATAACCGAGCGCCGTGACATGCGCCATTTTCTTTTTGATCCGGTTGAACCGATCATGTTGAAACGCTTTTCTTGCCGCCGCACACCAAGCCCCTAGTGTAGGTTTGATGCAACCGTGGCGATTTATCCGTATGGCCGATACCCAGTTGCGCAGCACTATCGCGTCAATGGTGGAAGAAGAACGGCGCCATACCGCTGAGGCACTGGCAGAAAGGAGTGATGAATTCATGCGACTTAAAGTAGATGGCATTCGCGAATGTGGAGAACTACTTGTAGTTGCATGAAGCGATCAGACATATCTTTGGCCGACGTACTCTACCTGAAATGGATTTGGCCTCTGTCGCCTGTGTTATTCAGAATCTTTGGCTGGCTGCACGTGCTGAAGGATAAGGCATGGGCTGAGTTTCGCTATTCGATCCCATACAACTTGCACAATTGCTCAATTGCTCAATTGCTCAATTGCTCAATTGCTCAATTGCTAAACATGCCGACAGGTAGTAAGCCTGTCGCTATTTTGTGTCTCGGCCATGTTGAAGCCTTTTATCCTGCTCCGATACTAAAAATGGAAGGCTGGGCAGAAGAACGCCCATTGCAGGAATTACTATTTCACAATCACTGGAATTTGTAAAACTGCTTAAAAATCTAAGGAAATTTCCTGTCGGATCACCTTCTGTTGCGACAGATGCCCATTCTCGCGCATCGTTGGCTTTTTTACTCTCTGCACTTAACGGTGTGTCAGCAAGTGAAAAGCAGTAACTCACAAAAGAAAAAGCAGTAACAGGATGAGTTACTGCAAATGTAACTGCATATTTAGCTGGATTGTAAAGGATGTACTGCATTTTTGGGACATAAAAACACGCAAATCATTTGTTAACAAGGGTTTAGGGGTCTTGCCTGGATTGTATAAAACTATCTGGTGGTGCCGGGGCCGTAACCGCATAACATGCCACACCCCACTATACATGGATGTTATAAATTTATGTTTTTGTAAAGTACCGTCAAAGATACCGTCATATTTTTACTCTAGCAGGAATATCCGCTTAATTTACAGCGCTTGAACTCATTTTTGAGGAAACCATAATCAAAACGCACATTGTGTAGCACACAAAATGGCATCATCCAGCCAATCCAACAGCATCTCACAGACTTCAAAGAAAGCCGGAGCATTATTTACCATGTCCCAGGTTATACCCGTCAATCGCTGAATGAACGGTGAGGTACTGACTTCTGGATTGATGAGCGTATTCCATCGGCCGACTTCAATACCGTTCTCATGCCGGATTAAGCCAATCTCAGTGATATGGTCCTGGATTGGAGTAGCACCTGTTGTTTCCAGATCCAGCAATACATAACACGGCAGCAACGTACTCATTTGAAACGACGGAATGATCCTATCACGACTGAGGTTCCCTCTGTTTATCGTCTTCCAACAGGCGAACAGTTTTATGCTATCAGCTTATCTTTCAGTTGAGTGATTAGCCAGTCATTTAGAAACCGCACTGGTGATTCATAGCCTAACGTTGAGTGCTGCTGTTTCCGGTTGTAGAGTACCTCGATGTACTCGAAGCTCATGGCAGCCATCTCTGCGCGTGTTTTATAACGCAGCCCATGCACTCGCTCGTTCTTGAAGCTGTTGAACCAGCTCTCGGTCGGTGCGTTATCCCAGCAGTTCCCCTTCCGGCTCATCGAGCAGATCATGCCGTATTTCGTGAGCTTTCTCTGAAATGCTTTGCTGGCATATTGGCTACCCCGATCTGAGTGGTGCATCAATCCTGCTGCAGGTTTCTTGCGAAACCATGCCATCGTTAGCGCATCTGTAACGATGTCTGCAGTCATGCGCGGCTGGACTGAAATTCCGATCCAGCAGATTCGGTGCAATCGGCAGATTGTGCTTGGAGTCCGTTGTTACCTTGTACCGCCACTTGTGCCTTGCACGAATGCCGTTCTCTCGCATCAGACGTTCAACCCGCTTCTTGCAAGCTGGAAACCCACGTCCACGCAATTCTCTGACCATTCTCGGACTACCGTAGATCCCCTTGAGTTCGGCATGAATAGATTGGATCAGTGTCAGCATTTGAGTGTCCGTGAGGCGTTTGCGATCCGGTTTGCCACCACGCCTCCACGACCAGTAACCGCTCACGCTGACATCTAATATCGTACACATCTCGGCGAGAGAAAATTCCCGTTGCTTATCAATCCAGGCGTACTTCACACAACATCTCTCGCGAAGTACGCCGTTGCTTTTTTTAGAATCTCACACTCCCGTTTCAGCCTTACGTTCTCAGCACGTAACCGGGATGATCCATTTGTTCCGGTGTAACAACCTTGGTACCTGCAGCGGTAAGTTTGCCTGCCGCTGCCATCTTAACCCAGTTGCACAGCGTTTGTTCTACCAGACCCAGTTCTTTCGCTACTAAACCAATCGACTTCCCCATCTTCACTTGCTTGACCGCTTGTTCCCTGAACTCGATCGTGTATTCCTGCTTCGGTATCTTCTTCATCATCTTCCTCTCAATAGTAACGTTAATTGTACGTCACCCTTGGAAGACTATTTTTCGGGGAAGCTCACTACCAAAAGATTCTCAAAGGCATTTGCAAATGTTCTGCGTTGCGCCTTTGTCCATTTGCCCGCACCATGCCTGAGACAGGTGCCAGCGATACTATATGGGCAATATCTACGTCTGAAGCTTTGGTGAATGTCTTACACGATTAAATCAAAGCTTTTACATTTGACTGTTGCGGTTTATTCTTGAGTTTCCATTCGTAAATTCTTTAAATTACGTTGTTGTAGCAATAAGATAGCCTTTAATTTTTGCATTTCACGGGAGTGCAGACCATTTTTTCGTGAATTTTGTGAAGCATTAAGTTTACCTTGCTTAGTCTTCGGTCCCGTGGATTTTGCCCACGGCTGCCATTGCCTGATTTGTTCTGCTTGTCGCTTGCGTCTTTCCAAAGTCCAGCCTTTCACCATGTTGTTGCTCCAATAGTTCGTTTTTGTTTTTTTGTAAATTCTGAGATTTTTCAAGAGCTTCTGATTTATCTGAGTTATTAACCTGCATATGTCCAAGCGATTGATTCATCTGCTGTTTTATGAAAGTTGTCGGTTTCGGATTCTTCATTTCATATAAAGATAGTATTGTTTTCCGAGTGTTATCCTGCGCTTTTAACACCACACGCGCCAAGCCTTCAATCGTTTTGACATCATCAGAATTGCCCATTTTTACCGCCATATCAGTAAAAATGGCATCAGCCACTATGACCTGTCCGGCCAATAGCAGCTCAAACTTAGCGAATTTGCCTTCTACTGCATCAAGCGCAAAATCGCTTACTAATGCCGCCAGATATTCTTGATTTACTTTTTTTCCTCCAAACACTCTATCTTTATAAACATTCACCAATGTGTTTGCATGGAGTTTGCTAGTGTCCATGATGGTGTCGGCATTCAGAATAGATTCGACAAACCCCTGTTTTTCTTCATCGGTCAACTCAGCCATAAATGAACCTCATTGTTTGGTGGTTTAAACATCCCTCTATTTTGTTGATTCTAAAAACCAATGCTTTAAATCATGATTGCGCTGTTGCAAATAGTTAATCCAGTCTTGCTTGCGGTAATTGCTGTTATAGAGCAGGTTCATTTTTCTTTGCCCTCACTAATAGTTTTTTCAACCATATCGCCGTAATGCCATATTTACGACAAATCTCAATTTGATTCAGGCCATTATATTCAGCAACGATACGCCTATGCTTTTCAGCTAATTTAACCGCATAATTGTTTTTGAGATAGACCACTCGACCGCCGATACAATCAGACAAATCGTTGATGATTTTGCTAGTGATTTTGGCTGCCAGTTCTTGATTTATTGAACTGGCCACAAGGTGTGTTTGAATTGCTGTATCTAAGATCTGGTAAAAATCATTCATATTTAATAACTCGTTTGGTTGAAGTCGAGTTATTAAAACAGTGTTGCCGGGAGCGTTTTGGGCCGGTTTTCCTAATTTGATAGCATTTCTTTTTATGCTTTGGATGCGCGGTAGAATACTACGCGCCTATCCGGTACATTTATACTGATATGGGTGCTTCCCGCTTTGGCAAGCAATATTCCGTGTTTTGGTAAAAAGGAAAGTAGCTGCAGTCTTATATCTAGCCTTATTGCAGACTAGATTTCTATCTGCGGGCTCTTATTGAACTCGCCAAGAACGCCCTGGTAGTAGGCTGATGAAGAAAATAGCAAGATGATAATAATCAGAGATCACATAGTAATAAAGGCAGAGTGTGTTTTTGGAGATATTCTTTAGTAAGCTCTGATTAAGTTATTTATTCCAGTTTTGTCGACAAAGCTATCAGTAAAGCAGCTAATATAGGCATTATTGTGTGATTAATAGCTGTAATTTTTAGCAGATTGCATACTATTCTGTCCCCTGATGCTGATTTTCAGGGGTATTGGACGGAATTATCCCGTGGTTGGCATCAACACCTTACGAACATGGTAGAGATTAGCCAAGGCAAACAACAGATGAAGCTGTTGCGCATTCTTGAATAATCCTCGATAACGGACTTTGGTATAACCAAATTGTCTTTTGACAATACGGAACGGATGTTCAACCTTTGCGCGTAGTGAAGCTAGCATACGATTGAGCACGGCATGTTCTGCTGGCAATTCCTCACCGCGCTTGCGTTTGAATGGCATACCCCAGACTGGTATTTCTGCAGCACTTTGGCACAAATTTGACACAGTGAGTTTTATGATTACTGAGCAATGACTGTTTCAATATCTGTTTGCTGCTTCAATTTGCAAATCATCCTTATCTATGCCAAGATTAATTATGATTACTTCTGATTAAGGAACATGAAATGGCAAGTGAAACAGGACGCATGAGTGTATCAGTGACACCAGAAAAACAAGAAAAACTGGATGCTATGGCGCACAGTCTGGATCGTTCCAGAAACTGGCTAATTAATCAGGCTATTGATCATTATCTGGAAATTTACGATTGGCAAACAAAAAAAATTCAAGAACGTTTAGATATTGCTTCAGGAAAAAATGCAAAATTTCATTCAAGTGATGATGTTGATGCCACGATAGATAAATTCAAAGCATGAGCACTGTTGTATGGTTAGATGAAGCACTCGAAGATTTAAAATTAATTGGTGAGTATATTGCTCAAGAAAACGCTAATGCTGCTTATAATGTTTTAATTAAAATAAAAGCTACTGCGGACAATCTATCGCGTCACCCCGAAATTGGTCGCTCAGGTCGCGTGTTTGGTACACGCGAGATAGTAATAAGCGATCTTCCTTACATTCTTGCCTATCAAATAACCGACAGAGATATTCGCATATTGGCTGTCATGCATACATCCAGAAAATGGCCTGAAAATTTCAAACATTCTTGATAGCAATACTTTTCTAAATTTTTACAATATGTTTCTAGATAGGAACGGTTCACTTGATGCAACAATTCTTGTTGTGCTTACCAAGATTACCGGAATCATTGCTGGTTATTTTGTTTGCAGTAGTCATGTGGTCTGTTTCATCGATGAATCCATGGGCGGTGATTCAAATTCCGGGTAAGGAGTGGATAACAGGAGCATTATGGATAATAGGTTTTGCATTGATCATTTTCGCTGCCGTTGAATTTATTTCAGCAAAAACAACAGCAAATCCATTGACTCCTGGATTAGCCACTTCGATAGTCACCATCGGTGTCTATAGATTGGGCCAACCCTATGTATGCCGGATTTTTGTTGATGCTTGCGGCATGGGGCGTATTTTTAACAAATGTCCTGTCTGTTTTGTTGTTACCGCTGTTTGTTGTGTATTTAAATCGATTTCAGATTATTCCGGAAGAAAATGCTCTATTAGCTAAATTTGGCGATGGCTATGCCAGATATTTGAAATCGGTTCGCCGGTGGGTATGATATTTCGAATGCTACTTTATAAAGGGACCCCACGAGAACCTTGCGGTTTTGATTTAGTACGCTATTTGAATGAGTGATGTTGAGGAAACGATTCCTCGAGAGCAGTTTAATATATCAAGACTGTTAACCGAAGCTGTTATATTCATATATCTGCAGGCATAACCGCAGTAGTTACTTCACTCAAATCTCAAGATACTTCGCAAGAGAAAACTTATGTTCCACTGTATGCCGTCAAAGCAACTTGGACTTTAATTTTTTAAAACCGATTCCCACTCCAGCTATGACATCAACACAGTATTGGGTGTATTGATACTGCTATAACTGGAGTGGTTTAATGGGCTATTGGATAGATCCAAAACTTTTATGCTTCCCGTTAAATTTAACGCCAATTCATCTTAATAAGTCTATTGAAAAATCTAGGTCAAAAATTAGTCGCTAAATGATTAGCTGTTGTTGGCCGCTTGCCTTGAAATGTTTTTCGCCATTCACTTGGTGTTACATCAAACCTATGCTTGAAATGTTGGCGCAGGGACGTAGCGGATTGAAAGCCTACCTGCTCTGCAACGGCATCAATCGGCAATAAGGTGGATTCTAGCAACTCCTGACTTCGCTGTAAGCGCTCAACCAGCAGCCACTCACCAACAGACATCCCTGTTGCCTTGTAAAACTGCCTCGTGAAAGTACGGCGGCTCATCATGATATAGTGCGAAAGTTCATCCAAACCATGTACTTTATTTAAATTGTTTCTCAAATAATCCAGAAGCGTATTGATTCTGGCATCCTGTGTTGAAACAGGAACCGGTCGTTCTATAAATTGCGCTTGACCGCCTTCTCTGTAAGGGGGAATCACCATACGTCTGGCCAGTTTATTAGCGATCACGCTACCGTAATGCTGACGAACCAGATATAAACAACAGTCGAGACCGGCTGCTGTTCCTGCGGAAGTAATCAAACGATCATCATCGACATATAACGCATTGCAGTCCAGTTTTACATCTGGAAAACGGCTGATGAAATCCTGTTCAAACTCCCAATGCGTGGCAGCCTTGTGATTTTTCAGTAACCCGGCATAAGCAAGCACATAAGTACCCAGACACAGCCCGACAATCTGGCCACTCGTGCATGTGCCGTCACCAAGGCATCAAGCAGTGACTGGTCTGGTTTTTCGGCAGGATCTCGCCAGGAAGGTACGATGATGATATCAGCCTGCGCCAGTTCATCCACGCTCAGTGATGATTCAACACTCAACCCTTCATTCGAACGCAATGTTTCGGATTCGTCTGCATAGATCCTGAGTTCAAATAATTTCTGATCATGTAAGAGGTCGCCGAAAATAATGCACGGTACCGATAAGTGGAAAGGGCTGAAGTGGTTAAAGGCAACAACTGCAACTAATGGGACAGACATGATGAAACCTCGCTGAATAAACGACAATTAAGCGTTCTTACCGTTCAAATACGATTATTCCTTATATTGTTTTTGTTTTGCAGCATTTAAGCAATTGTTCATATTGTGTCATATGACACTGATCCTTATATCAGACAATATTAAACAGTGACGCACCTGACAAGGCTGATTCATGGCCGCGGTCTTGAATCAAAACGTATATGAATCACCGTCTTCGGGTACTAATACCCGTTGCATCATTCCTTTTTCACTCAGAAACTCGCGCAATTCCTTTCTGGATAACGTGGCATGGTTCACAGATTCCATGTGGCTGGCAATGATGGTTGCATCAGGTGCGGCTTTATAGACTTCGTAAACATCTTGCTTGCCCATAATGATCGATTCATCACCGATAACTTTGGCGTCGCAGCTATTGAGGACAATGATGTCGGGATGATATTTCTTCAGGTTATCTTCAACCGCCTGACACCAGATCGTATCCCCGGCAATATAAAACGTTTTCTCCTCGGGATGTTTGAAAACGATGCCACTAACATCCCCCAGCACTTCCTTCATATCTTCCACCACTTTATCTTTACCATGCTGACCGGGCGTTTTGATCAGCGTGATGCCATCATAAACATTATTTTCGTCGAGAATTCGAATGTTGCAAAATCCTGCTGACCGCATCGATTGCGCATCTTTTTCGTGTTGCGTAAAAATGAGCATGTCTTTAGGAATCGTATTTTTAGCCGCATCATCCCAATGATCCGGATGATCATGGGTTAAGATAACTGCATCCACATCAATGATCTCGTTGATAGGCATAGGTAATTCAGCCGTTGGATTGCGGATGTGATCGTTGATCGTCCCTTCAAATCCCGGCAATGCTCCCTTTTCTGCCAACCAAGGATCAATCAGTATTTTCTTGCCTGCATAATTAATTATAAGGGTTGCGTTTCTGATTTGCGTGAATTTCATTTTTATGTACTCCTCTATTGGTTTGTATGGAGGATATTATGAGTAAGCTGTTGAAAAATAGTCAGTGGCCTGCGGGACATTTCTCGCAACTTTCGGGCCAGAAGTTCAGATAATTATCAAGTCTGATTAGACGCATTCTTAACCAAAGTAGAAATGTTCGAACCGTTCCAGGACGACTCGATGTGTAGCAAAATCAAGACTGTTCGCGTAAGTAGCAACCCCACAAACAATGACCAACTCTATACAAAACCGATTAGTATATGATGGTTAAACATATTTACTTTTTATAGGAATATAGGTTTATAAAAGCTGCAGAATCTTTGTCTTATAGATCCTCAATATATTTACTTAGAGCTTGCTAAAGAAGTATAAGCAGCTGATCTGGAGTACCCCGATATCGATTGGGTAATTCCATCTGATCGATCAATGCCACAACAAGATCATTGGCAGCGCGAACACCCTCGGAAATGTTTTACAACCATTCAGGCGACACGGCTATAACAATAAGCCTGTTTCCAGAGGTCGAAAAACAGTATTTCAATCGGCTCGAAAGCATCTAGTGGAAAAGGGGCAATTCACATGACCGGTCAGCGTCACCCTCTCATAGCGATGGATACTGTCTAGCAGCGCTTTGGCGATCCTCCACGATCCCACGATTGCGGAGGTCGAGTGAGAATACGATCGCGGTGGACTTCTACTGCGGCACCTGGGTTGCAAGGGACCAGACGGGTTGCTCTAGGCGATGCTGGATGCGGTGTAGATTAACGCACTTCTATAGGCGGCGCGATTGCGTCGAGCCCGACGACCTTCCGCACGGAAACCAGAACTCGCTGGTCGCACAAAATCCGGGGGCGCAAATCTCCCCCTGCGACCAAGTATCTCAAGGTGGCGCGACGGTTGTTTTCGTGGTTTCAGGCTGCACAGGGCGAATCGAGCTCGTTTGATCAATATCGCCTGGCAGTAGCTAGCTAACGCCGGGAGGGCGAACGACAGATGAACAGCGCGAAATTGGAAGCGAAGCCGCTTCTCTTTTTACTAGACTTGCGAAACGGTTTGCCTGGTTCCCGACAACTTTCAATAAACGGCTTGGTGAATCTTTACCAAAGCGTTTAATATTTTTCATGCCATCAGCAATACTGTAAGCACCAGAAGGAATAAAACCGAGGCTCAAGTAATTTGTAAGCACAAATCTGGTTCTATCTTTGAATTCTGCCAAGACTATTTCTCGGCCATACATTTTGCCCTCTTCCATGAGCTTGAAGCTATCGATAACAAAGTCCTTATAAGGCCCAAAGATGTGAGAAAGGTCAGCTGTGCGCACAGCTTTAGCTGTGTTACCAAGCTCTTCATCTATATCTTCTGGCAGCTGTTCACCCATCTTTGTAAACATTATGCATGTTTGAACACCTCGGATACACGATTCTTCAAGCCCGTAATTTTGCAAGAGAACATCCATTATATGGGTTGAATACTCTTCTTTACTGCCATGCTTTTTCCAGATATCTGGCGTTATGAGGTCATGTGGGAAACCGGCGTCATGGCCCATGTAAGCAACCTTGGCGATGAAGGAGTTAATTGGGTTGCCTTTTGCCTTTTCTTGCTCACAAAGATTGTCGATGATGCCAAGACCATGCTCAATATGTTCATCCCAATTGTGATAGGGTAAACGCGGTTCATAAAAGGGCTTTAAATCACTCGAGAGTCGCTCCAGAAACCCAGCTTCATCTTGAACTTCTTCGTTTGACATGACAGATTCCATAGGATTTGATTATATTCTTGCGTAGTCTCATAACAAAAAGTAATACCGAAGGTTAAAAACGTGCCATTTGCCTCATTACCGAGATAATCCTGAAAATAAAAAAGATGTCACGTTAATTTAGCATCATCTGCGGTTTCAGATTAAATGAATTCAACATTTCGTAGAGAGTTCGCAGTTTTGACTTGGTATCATCCGTCACATTCTCGCAGTCAATGACTCGCTTATAAGGCGTTTAGCGTGGTACGGCTTGTGATAGCGAGTCCCCATGCACTCCTATAATGTATCGAGCAGAAATGATTTGGGTCCGAGTATCCTTGGCCTGATAATCAATATCGGCGCGCTGATTGCGCAGCTATAGCAGGAGGGCTACCGGTACGAGGTGAAGATGTCGCGCGGTTTCCACCCTTCGTTCATGCGCGGCACATGAATTAGTTAGGACGCTACGCTTTCGCAGTTCCTGAAGCGGTTACTCGAGACGAGCTACAGGGCATTGCGCAATCTCAACGATGCAGATTAACCGGATTTTGCGTTCCATTGCGCCCAAAATCCCATGAACAAGATAGGCTGGCAGAATGTTTCAACATCCGTTACAGTAACAAATCCTGTAATATCTATCCTGTTCTTACTAAAGGGTTTGCTGCACGTATGCAAAATCATCTGGAGAGTAATGTCATACGGCGCGTGATGGTAGGCACCGACCGCTCCGAAACCGCCGACCAGGCCGTCCACTGGGCCGCCGGGTTCGCCGACCGCTACGATGCAAAGCTGTTCGTGGTACAGGTGGTGGTGCCGCAGTATCCGTCCGCCACAGAATTCGGCGAAGCCGAACAAACGCGCGCTGCGGCTGACAACAATGAACTGGCGCACTTCGCGCGGCAGGTCGCCGGGGACCGCGGTCATGCCCGGGTCGTCATTGATGCTGATCCGGCATTGGCGATCGTCCGCGCCGCTGAGCAGGAGGCAGTCGATGTACTGGTGGTCGGCAATTTTGGCATGGCGGGTCGAAAAGAGTTTTTGCTCGGCAACATACCAAATCGCATCAGTCACAGTGCCCACTGCACCGTGATTATTGTAAACACCGCGCACTCTACCGGTGAGCATGCATCGGACTCGGTGCGAGCTCATCTATCTAATGCCACCTCTCCTTTTGAGCCTCCACTGGTAGCGCGTGCTACGCATATCGCAGCCGTGATGGCGAAACATGGCCTCACAGAGCTGTTCGGCCAATCCAACGAACCGGATATGTCCATTCGCCGTCAGCGGGCCAAACGCTTGCGTGCCGCCTTGGAAGAGCTGGGCCCGATATTCTCGAAACTCGGGCAAGTGTTGTCAACCCGCCCCGATCTCCTTCCAGTCGAATACATCGAGGAGCTTGCCCTGTTGCAGTCCCGCGTGCCGCCAATGACTGAGAGCGAGGTCGTCCGGGTTTCTGAACAGGAATTAGGAGTCCCGTGGGAGGATGTATTCAAGTCGATCGACCCGAAGCCCCTCGCCGCCGGCACAATCGCTCAGGTCCATCGTGCGACACTCGAAAGTGGTGATCGGGTCGTAGTCAAGGTCCAGCGACCCACCGCTCGTGCTGATATCGAACAGGATCTCGCCCTGCTCGAGGTGTTTGCGGAGAAAGTCGGAAAGCGTCCTGCGCTCAATCAGGTGATCGATATGGAGGTCGTGTTCAAACACCTCTCCACTCGCTCCATCGTGAACTCGACTTCGTCAGGAGGCCGACAACATCAGGCGGATGCAGGCGATGCTCGCAGACTATGATCGCCTTGCCGTACCCAGAGTACATCGGGATCTGTCCACGTCCTGATTATTGGTGATGGAAGAGATCCAGGGCATACCGATCAAGCAGGCGCCGACTGGTCCAGAGCGTATCCAGGCCGCTCGCCAACTGTTGGAGAGCTACTACAAACAGATCATCGTCGATGGCTTTTCCATGCCGATCCCCACCCAGGCAATCTGATGTGGTGGAAGGACCGCATCTATTTTCTCGATTTCGGAATGGTCGCCGAGGTAGAGCCGACCTTCGTGAGCATCTCTTGTTAATGTTGATGGCTCTTTGGCAGGAAGATGCCGGGTTTCTCACCGATGTCACATTGATGATGACGAGTACCGTCAATAGCAGAGATCTCGATGTAGCCTGTTTCCAGAGCGAGATTGGGGAGATGATGGCAAAATATCGCACCGCCTCGCTTGCCGAGATGCAGATCGGGCCGCTTCTGCAAGAAATGAGCGCGGTCCTGTTACGGCACGGAGTGCCGCTACCGGCTTCACTCACGCTCGCCACAAAGCACTTGCGCAGGTACAGCTGGCGACCGCCGAGCTCGATCCAGCACTTGATCCTTACGACGTAGCAGGCAAGTACTTGATGCGCTTAATGGTCAAACGCATGGGTACCGCGCTCAATCCAAAGACATTGGTGTATCAATCGCAGAAGTTAAGTACGAGCTCTGCGTGGTCGAGGCGATAGAAAACCTCGTCGGTGTCCGTCCTGGCGGTCCAAAGCTTGTGGTGAATTTTCGGGCCAATTCGCTGGAGGATATCGTGGCGTCACACGGACGACGGCTGGCACTCGGCCTGACCGCTGCTGCAAAGTGTTCTAGCCAGCGGATTCACGGCTACGTCGACGGTTGTTGCCGAGTGGGTACCGATAACATTCGGAGTTGTCGCAGGTCTGTTGATCCTTGATCTGGTTATCGATCTATTGCGAGGGCGTTGAAGATAAAAATGTTTACGATGCAGGGTTGTTCAGCCGAAGATTTCTTTGCCATTGCGCTTGATCGAAACGCAACAAAGTTTTTCTCGATCAGGTAGGCAATGACCATCATTGCCATACCTACCAGCTCGCCGTTCCATTTTTCGAGTGAAAGAGCCTTTAGGGATCGTATTCGTGGAAGCGTTATTCATCATAGGTCTATTATCAATTGAAGGATTACGATCCGCAACGATTAACTTTATGCTTAACGCAGTTAACTTCGACCCTTGCCGGGCCGGAATATCCACCAACTACGTTGTCCATGACGAATGATCGTATAACAGCATGGCTGATAATCTTGGTCTCAGTATATATTCGAGTCGTTTCAGCACAATGCGATCACTTGGGATGTTCTATCCGAGCTGAATGAGGGCGATCTGGAGGCGCTGGGGTCTTGTTGGGACATCGAAAAAATTTGCGCGCGATCGCTCAATTGTCACAGAGCGCTGAAGTTACGGGCCCGGGGTCATACCGCTGGCGCCATTCCGAAGAGCAGCCATTCCTCCCGAACGAGATCACGCCAGAACGTCGCCAGTTGACGGTGATGTTTTGTGATCTTGTGATCTGGACAACACTATCTCGCCGTGTTGGACCCCGAAGACCTTCAGGACGTGATCCGACGAGTTTAGACGCTTGTAGCCAAGCGATTGGACGGCTCAATGGCTATATCGCAAATACATGGGGATGGGATGTTGGTTCATTTTGGGTACCCCATGCCCACGAAAACGATGCGGAACGAGCGGTCCATGCTGGACTGGCTATTCTGGAGACGGTGAGGGCGCTTAATCTAGACAATCCCATCCACAATTTGGTATTACTGCACGAATCGGGATCGCTACTGGTCAAGTCGTCGTCGACGAACTAATGGGGCAGGACACTGCCAGAACGGTCAGTGTCTGGTGAAACTCAAATCTCGCCGCCCGCCTCCAAGCACTGGCTAAACCCAATCAATTGATCATTGATCCGGCGACGAAACGGCTTGTCGGAAATGAATTCGAGTTCTTGGATCTTGGCGCCTTTTCGCTGAAAGGGTTTGACACCCCGTCCAAGCTTGGCAAGTTCTGAATATCAGGCCGTCGGCCAGCCGGTTTGAGTCCTATCGATCCAGCCACTTAGCCAAATTCATCGGCAGAGAACAGGAGATCTACTCCTGCTGGAATGGCGCGAAGCCGTCGACGGCGAAGGACAGGTCGTGCTCCTGTGCGGTGAGGCCGGCATCGGAAAATCGAGAATCGCCCGTAGTTTGTGTGACCACCTCGCGGAGGAGCGGTACCAGACGATTCAATTTCAATGTTCACCGTACCACACCAATACGGCGCTCTATCCGGCGGCCACTTTTCTGCGGCAGGCCGCGGGACCGGCCAGTCAGGACAGTACCCAGGCGCAACTAAACAAGCTCAATGCCCTGGTTCTCGAATGCGGAATCGAGAAGCCAAGACACGGTGTCATTGCTGGCGGATCTGCTCTCGATCCAAGGCGACCATCGGGACCGCCGCTCACGGTGTCATCCGAAACACGCAAAGACATGACGCTGGAAGCCACTGGTGCATTATCTCGAACGGCTGGCTGGTGCTGCCCAGTGTTGTTCATTCTGGAAGATGCCCATTGGCTGGATCCCACCACGCGGGACCTCCTGACGAGAATCATTGGTCGCATCCGGCAGATGCGCGTGTTGTTGCTGATCACATTTCGCCCCGACTTCAAGCCGGTGTGGGCGGAATATAGTCACGTGACGTCCCTGACGCTCAGTCGGTTGCCACGTCGGCAGAGTGCCGAACTCGTGGTGGCAATGACAGGAGGAAAAGCGCTTCCGTCCGAGGTGCAGCAGGCGATTCTGGCGAAGGCCGATGGCGTACCCCTCTACATCGAAACGTTGACGGAAAATGTGCTTGGATCCGGGTTGCTGAGTGAAGAAAACGATTCATTTACCTTGACGTGCCCACTAAAGGGATTGCCCATTCCAGATAGCCTGCAAGCGTTGCTCATGGAACGGGTGGACCGATTGGGGTCGGCCAAAGAAATTGTCCAAACCGGTGCAGCAATAGGGCGTGAATTCACCTACGAGCTGCTGCAGGCCACTGTCGAAGTGTCGGACAGCGAGTTGAGGAATGCACTCGACCTGTTCGTCGCGTCCGGGTATGTTTCAAGAGGGCGAGATACCTCTTGCGACTTACCACTTTAAGCATGCGCTCGTACAGGACGCCTACAGCACTACCCAAGAAACCCCGGCAAGTACTCCATGCCCGCATTGCCAAAACCTGGAGAGCCGGTTCCCCGAGCGGGTAAACATGGAACCGGAACTCCTGGCTTATCACTATGAACAGGCAGGTTTGACTGGTCCGGCAGTTGATTATTGGCATCGTGCGGCTCGTCGCGATGCGGAACGATCAGCCAATATCGAAGCGCTCCATCATTTTAATCGGGCGCTAGAGTTGCTCAAGGATCTGCCGCAAGGTTCGGAGCGGAATGCCTTGGAGTTGGAGCTCCTACTTGCACGCGGAGCCCCATTGCTGTCCGTCAAAGGATATGCATCCGACGAAATGGAACACAATTATCGAAGAGCGAAGGATTTGTTACAGGAGCACAGCAGTTCCGTGCAACAGTTTCTAGCCATTCGGGGATTATGGGCATTTCATCTGGTCAGAGGGCACCTCGTCTATGCGCACGGCCCTGGCCGAAAATCTCCACGCGCTGGCTCAGCGTGAGCAAAGCTCGGATCTACTGATTGAAGCTCACCATGCTTTGGGTGTGGCCTGTTTCTTTCTTGGTCGGTTTGACGAAGCCAGAACCCATCTGTTCGCTGCAAAAATCCCTTGATGATCCAAATCAACAGCGCTCACAGGTCTTCTTCTACGGCCAAGATCCCGGAATAACCGCGAGGATTTTCCTGGCCAGGACATTCTGGATATTAGGTGAAATTGAGCACGTTGAAACGCTGGCGCTGGAGACGATTGGTTTGGCGAGGAGTTGGGAACACCCATTCACCCTGGTTTTGCCTTAACGTCCCTCTCTGGATCTACTCCACTCTCCGCAACGCGAAGAGAACGCTGGAGCTCACCGACGAAGCCATTGCGGTTTCACACAATACTCATTTGAATTGGGATTGGCGTGGGCGACGTCCTTTCAGGGCTAGGCATTGACTGAAAATGGACAAGAGGAAGGTCTCGCCAAGTTAATTAACGGGCTTTCCGCCACCCGGGCCACAGGTGCAAGTACCAACAACACGTTTACATGGGCATTGCTGGCAGAAATCTATTTACGTAGAAATAGAATTGACGAAGGCTTGGCCGCCATTGAGGAAGCGCTGAAGCTTGCTGTCACTGGGGGAGAACTGTTTTGGCGCGCGGAGCTGCTTCGACTGAAAGGCGAACTGCTGCTCGGACAATCCACCCCCTCAACCCAGGCAGCAGAAGAGTGTTTTTGTGAAGCCCTAAAGATGGCGCAGGATCAGCATGCAACAATGCTTGAACTTCGAGCCGCCACGAGCCTAGCTAAACTTTGGAGAAAACTCAATAAAGTGGATGATGCCAAGCGCATCTTACATTCTATTTACTCCAGATTCAACGAACACGTCGACAACCTCGACTTGATTGAAGCGAAGCAGTCCTGGAACAGCTTAGTGATACGTAGAACTTAAAATCTGAAATAGCATGCCCCGAAGAGCATCCTTACCACAAAATTAAATCGTAAAATTAATAAATTTAATTAATACAGGACAGTTCTATTTGAGCGTGTTACCATAATAATTGACTGCCCGGTTTGTCTTAATTCAACACACCATAAAATATAGTCATCGCCTGAAATCCCAAGCGCAACTACGATATTAATGTTGTCCGATTATCCGTAATATGGTAGGTCTGATTTCACGTCCGAATAGCCCTCCAATGATTTTTCTGTCGATATGCTTATTAAGATAGGCTGCCCCAAACCCCCCGAAGAGCTCCTTCTTCGTAACATCGAGTTCTGATTCTTTGGCCGCCAGTATTTCACGGGTAGAAGGACGCTCGCACATTGCATCGTAAAACGTCTGTAATGCAGGATCGTCTCGAAAAAGAGTAAACCTCCAACCCTCCCACATTAACACCCTGGTACATCATCGTTATCCTCAAACCTTTTACAAGGAGGAACGATGTCATCATCAGAAATACGACGAATTCATATCGAAACATGGCAAACCAGCGGTATGTCCCCAGGCAGCTTAGCGCCGGGAACATGGTTTGAATACCAAGACGTTTAGTAATTGGGTCCGCAAGCATCGTGCCGATCAGGTTATTGGTCACCTGCGTTGGTTCCGATAACGATCAAACCAATGCCTGCCCGGCGAATACGCTGCGTCTTCGCGGACGGGGCGATCATGTACTGGAACTGCCATCGACGGTTTCGCCGCATTGGTGGGGGAATTGTTGAAGTGTCTTTGATTGCGAATCCGGGGAGATCTGGTTGATGGTTGATCCGGTAGATATGCGCCGGGGGATCGACGGTTTGTCGGTGTTGGTGGAGCAGGCGTTGCAGCGATCGCCTTGTGCGGGCTCGGCGTTTGTGTTTTGCAATCGCGCGGGCAATCGCATCAAAGTGTTGCTGTGGGACGGTACCGGTGTGTGGCTGTGCCACAGAGGCGTTTGCATCGGGGACGGTTTGTTTGGCAACATTCCGGAGAAGGTGGCATTGTGTTGACTGCAGCCGCAATGGGAGTGGTTGATTGCCGGAGTGGATTGGCATCGTTTGGGGTTGCAGTCCCGCGTACGAAAATATAGCTGAACGCCAATGCCGATGCCGCTTTGCGGGTTTTGTGGTACAATAACACCGATGAAACGCACGCAAAACAGTCAATTGAATTGGATCATCTGAACCTCGCGCCGGCGGTTAAAACCGAGGTATCAAATCTGATTCAATCACTGCTCACGCAAAGCACAAACGAACTCAAACTGCTGGAGGCGAAGAATCAGGCGCTGACGCTGGAACTGGGGCATTTGCGCCGCATTCGTTACGGTGTGAAGAGCAAGCACTGTCACAGCCGCAGTTGAGTTTGTTCGAAGAAGACTGGCAAACTGATGTTTCTGCCATTGAGGCGGAAATCGAGCAATTGCTGCCTGCTCCGCAGAAGCCGCGCACGCGCCAGGCGCCAACCGTTGCCGGATCACCTGCCGCGCATCGAACACCGCCATGAACCGCAATCCTGCCAATGCAAACAGTGCGGCAGCGATCTGGTCAGAATCGGTGAAGACGTCACTGGAACAACTCGACGTCAAACCCGCCGGATTCTTGTGCACCGCCACATCCGTCCGCAATATTCCTGCCGGGCATGCCGAAACTGTGGTCGCGGAACCGGTACCGCCCGCGATCGACGGCGGCAGGCCTGGCGGCACTGGGTTTGCGCTCGGATCGTCGCGGCTAAATACCTCGATCACCTGCCGCTGTATCGCATCACGCAAATCGCCGCCCGGGAAGGTGTCACTTTATCTCTCTCCACCCTCGCGGGCGATGGGTTGGACACGTCGGCGTGGCGCTGCAACCGATGGCTGACCGGCTGATCTGGCACTTGCTGCCAAGGCCGCGTGTTACGCCGACGAAACCCCGGTAGCGCGCTGGTCCGGCAGCGGAAAACACAGCGCCCTGTGGGCGTATCGCGGCAACGACTTCAAGTGGAGGCGCGTATCATCGTAACATTCGACTACCAAACCGGTCGTTAGCGGAAACATGCGCGAGACTTCCTCGACAGCCAGCAAGGCCTCGTTGTCGACGTTCTGCCGGTTACAAACTGTTCTCAAAAACCGCAGCAACTGCACAGAACTAAGCTGTTGGGCGCACGCGCCGCAGGTTCTTCGACCTGCATCAGGCCAACGACAGCACTGTTGCATTCGAAACATTTGTCAACGTTGTAAAGCTTTATGGCCGTCGAAGACGAAAGCAAGCACTTAACCACCAAACCAGGCCGGCGACTGCGTGCGAAAAAAAACACCGATCCTGCAATCGTTGCACGACTGAACGGTTACTACAAACCCGCTTTCATACCGCCGATGGCGGCGGCACCGCCAAAGCCAACGACTACACTCTACCTGAAGCGTTGGCAAAGCCACGATCGGTTACGCCGGTACCGGACACCTGCCGATTGACCTTTAACAACCCCCGTCGAAAACACGATTCGCCCCATC
>JADKHF010000054.1 GCA_016721865.1 Nitrosomonas sp.
TAGTCAGTCATTAAAAAACAAAATGATGTCAAGTAATCTTAAAGTGTGTTATTAAGAAGTTTTTGTTGTGAGAGAAACCTACCATGCCTGCCATTAAATACAAAGTTAATCTGAATGATGATGAAAGACAAATCTTGCAAGCCGTAGTACAAAAAGGCAAGAGCGCCGCACGCAGCCAAACACGCGCTCGCATTCTGCTCAAGGCCGCTGAGGGCTCGCGAGACAAAGACATTATAGATGCGCTGAATGTCTCGCCATCGATGGTGGCAAAGACGCGACAGCGCTGCGTGGAAGAAGGGCCGGAATCGGCCTTGAAAGATCATCCGCGTCCCGGCAAGGCGCCAAAACTCACCAGCTCATCTCATTGCGGTGGCCTGCAGTGATGCGCCCGATGGCCATAACCACTGGACACTGCGCCTGCTGGCGGACAAAGTAGTGGAATTAAATTATGCCGATTCCTGCAGTTACGAAACCATTCGCCAGCTTTTAAAAAAACACGCTTAAACCCTGGCAAAAGCAGGAATGGTGCATCCCAGAGGTCAGTTCCGACTTTGTGGCGGCGATGGAAGATGTTCTCGACCTGTATGAAGAACCTTATGATCCGATGCGTCCGGTTGTCTGTTTCGATGAAAGTCCCAAGCAACTCATCGCCGAAGTGCGTGAGCCACTTCCACACAAGCCGGGTACACCGGCCCGTTATGATACCGAGTACGAGCGCAAAGGTGTCTGTGACTTGATGATGATTTGTGAGCCTAAGCGCGGCTTTCGCCAGGTTGATATCACCGACCGGCGCACCAAGATTGAGTTTGCCCAGTGCATGAAGCACATTGCCGATATTTATCCGCAGGCCAGCGTTATTCGAGTGGTTTTGGATAACCTTAACACCCACAAAATCGGATCCCTCTACGAGGCCTTTCCAGCCGAACAAGCGCACGATTTAGCGCGAAGACTGGAATTCCATTACACCCCCAAGCATGGCAGTTGGTTGAACATTGCCGAAATCGAACTGGCTGTATTGTCCAACATGTGTTTGACACAACGCATTCCAGACAAAAATCATCTGCGCCGTGAAGTAGAGGCAAATGTCAATGCCCGCAATGCCAAAGCTGCTCCCGTCAATTGGCGCTTCACCTCTCAGGATGCTCGTCGCAAACTGGCACGTTTGTATCCTCGTTTTTCAAACTGACTGACTACTAGTAATAACTTTTTAATTCCTCACGTTGTTTGTTAGCGCCAACTATGTTCATGATATCCTCTGTTTGTAAATGCAAAAGTTTGGCTATTCCTTCATAATCATCAGGTAAAGCAGCATTACTCCATCCATTAGCAGAATGTCTTGCCAAATTTACAGCCAGGGCCACATTACGGACACGTTGTAGGGTTGAACTATTATCATCCATCAGGGTAATTAATAATTGAGGTAATTTCCACTTCACAGCAAGCTCCAATTGTAATTGGTTTAATGAGAAGCCCAAAATACTTTCTTGTGCGGTAACGCTACGCATTGTTTTATCCAATTTCTGTAGATTATTAATCTTTAACATCTTATCTGGTGCAAAACACCACATGAGTATTTCAGCAATATCATGCAATAAAGCTGCGATACGGATTTCTTCAAAATGTAAATCATGTAAACGAACTGCCCAGTCAAAGGCATATGAAGAAGCAATATTTGCGCGATGAGCAGTTTTGAGTAAGTAAACGAGCGCGCTCATGTTGTCGCGTCCCAGAATTTCTTCAGCCAATGGTTTTGCTGATACCTTATTCAGGGTAGTTTCAAGTCCAAGTATCATGATTATTTGTTCAACTTCCACCACATCATGTTGTTGGCTGCGATGTTTGTGTTGTTGTAAATGGCGTAGTAACTTTACTGTCATGAGCGGATCATATTTCACAACATGCGCAATACTGCGAGCGCTCATGTGTTGTTCATTTTCTCCAGGGCTGCAAGATTGCGTGCGGTTTGTTTTAGAACAGGAATTTCCATTGTCGTGAGAAAATTTACCCACCCGGATAAACTTCTCTGTTTTGGTTGTAGCATATTGAGTCCCAAGTTTGGAATAGTGTGGGTTTTTTTACGACAATTCCGTATAAATATTTAGGAAACAATAGGCTATCTGTTGAAAAGTTATCTGCTGTTAATAATCGATTGATTTATGAAAATTTTGTTTTAGAACTCATTGAATACTAGATCAGGAAAATAATCTTTCTAATTCAATGCCTGGATCTTCAGCGCGCATGAAAGCTTCACCAACAAGAAATGCATTAACGCGATGGTTGCGCATAAGTTCAACATCGGCAGGATTATTTATGCCGCTTTCCGTAACTACTATTTTGCGGGATGGGATTTGATTCAATAATTCCAAAGTAGTATTTAAAGATGTTTCAAAAGTCCGTAAATTGCGGTTATTAATTCCGATTAACGGTGTATTTAGCTGGAGTGCCATTTTCAATTCATCTGCATCATGAACTTCAGCCAGGACGGCCATTCCAAGCGAATTGGCGAGTTCTTCAAGCTTCAGCATTCGCACCAAAGGTTCATTGTTTTCTAATAAAAAAGCACTGACTATCAGCAATATACAATCGGCATTCATAACACGCGCTTCAGCAACCTGATAATCCTCAAGGATGAAATCCTTACGTAAAACTGGAAGTAGACAGGCCGTGCGTGCTTCTTGCAAATAGTCAGAGCTACCCAGAAAGAATTGTTTGTCAGTCAATACCGATAGGCAAGCTGCACCATGTTGTGCATAAGTTTTGGCTATTTCAGCAGGCAAAAACTCAAATGATTGAACATCTGCTTCTGAAGTGCGTCCGCGTAATATACCTTTACTGGGACTGGCTTGTTTGATTTCAGCAATCACAGCGGATTGCCCTGTAGTGATCTTATTACGAATTGCTGCAACAAAATCACGCGGAGGTGATGCTGACTGGGCTTCTTGGAGTAACAATGGATAGGGCTTTAATGCAGTGGCAGCAATAATTTCTTGTTTTTTTACTGTAAGGATTTTCTTTAAAATATCGGACATTTTGCGATTAAACAGAATTTTTGTTCGTAAATTCCACTAGTTCATGAAGTTTCTTTAGTGCAGCGCCACTTTCTATTGCCTGATGTGCTGTTTTTATTCCTTGTTCGAGAGTATCCACAATACCGGAAACATATATTGCAGCGCCAGCATTCATTAGAACAATATCACGCGCAGGTCCGGCAACGTTCTCCAGTACTGAAAGCAACATTGTTTTTGCATGTTCACTATCCGTAACCCGGATAGTCTCAATTGAGGATGTTTTAAGATTAAAGTCTTCTGGTCTGATAGTATATATTGCTACTTTACCATTTTTCAATTCGCCGATATTTGTTTCACCTGTTATAGTAATCTCATCTAATCCATCTTTGCCATGAACCACCAGTACATGCTCGCTCCCCAGAAGTTGTAGAACGTGCGCCAGGGTTTCAACCAGATCTTCATTAAATACTCCCAATACTTGTCTCTTGGCGCTTGCAGGGTTTGTGAGTGGCCCAAGAATGTTAAATAATGTTTTGATGCCTAATTCGCGCCGTACCGGAGCGGCATGTTTCATAGCGGTGTGGTAATTTGGAGCAAACATAAAACCAACCCCAATCTCATTGATGCTCTGAGCAACCTGCTTCGGTGTCTGATTCAAATTAACACCGAGTGCTTCAAGCACATCCGCACTACCAGACTTACTTGAAACCGATCTGCCGCCGTGCTTGGCCACACGGGCCCCTGCGGCTGCAGCGACAAATGCTGATGTAGTCGAGATATTAAATGTATGTGCAGAATCGCCGCCTGTACCACAAGTATCTACCAAATAAGTGCTATCGGAGATGTCAACTTTGATCGAGAATTCACGCATAACCTGAGCAGCTGCCGCTATTTCTCCGACAGTCTCTTTTTTTACTCGGAGACCGGTGATGATTGCAGCGATTAGAACGGGTGAGATTTCTCCTCGCATGATTTGCCGCATCAGGGAAATCATTTCATCATGTGCTATTTCTTGATGAGCAATAATGCAATGTAACGCTTCTTGTGGGGTCATTAAATTGCCTTTATTCAACCGATTTATTGGCGATTTAGAAAATTCTCGAGCATTTTATGTCCATGCTCGCTCAAAATAGATTCAGGATGAAATTGAATGCCTTCGATTGCGAGTGTTTTGTGACGGATCCCCATAATCTCATCATCGTCAGTCCACGCTGTTATTTCCAAGCAATCAGGAAGTGACGAACGTTCAACGACGAGGGAATGATAGCGGGTTGCGATAAAGGGATTAGGCAAATCCCGGAAAACGCCCGCATTATGATGAAAAATTGGCGATGTCTTGCCATGCATCAGTTTTTTTGCATGAATAATGCGTCCACCGAATGCTTGCCCAATACTTTGGTGCCCCAGACAAACACCTAAAACTGGAATGTTCTGACTGAACTGATTAATTACTGACAGAGATACGCCTGCCTCATTGGGAGTACAAGGCCCCGGGGAAATCACAATTCGTTCTGGACTCAGCTGTGAAATTTTATCCAGAGTAATCTCATCATTCCGGTATACGACAACCTTCTCACCCAGTTCAGAGAAATATTGCACTAGGTTATAGGTAAAGGAGTCGTAGTTATCAATCATTAGCAACATATTTATTAAGGCTTTGTTTGTGCGTGTTATTGTTCAAATATTTCTGTGGAAGTTATTTTAAATGAAGGGTTGTTAAATAAAATAACCAATTTTACCAGCTCAGTTGACATGAGTGTTGCTTCATCTTTTATTATTGTGCACAGGTTATTTTACGTAAGTAATTTATCGAGAGGTTTTTAAAGTATTTGAAATTATTAATGCAATATAATCGCAATTAATTGAACATTATTTGATATTGCCTTATTAATTCAGTAAAATTAAACGTTTTTAAACCTTGTCTCACTATCATAATTGATGGGAGGCTTTATCCATAAGGAATTTATGCGACATTACGAAATAGTTTTTATTGTTCATCCTGATCAGAGTGAGCAAGTACCTGCAATGATCGAACGTTATCGCGGCATTGTAACCGCAAAAAATGGCACAATTCATCGCGTGGAAGATTGGGGGCGCCGCCAGCTTGCCTATCTGATTCAGAAAGTTCATAAAGCGCATTATGTATTGATGAATATTGAATGTGATCAAGAAACCTTGAATGACTTAGATCATGCGTTTAAATTCAGTGATGCTATCCTTCGGCACTTAACCATCAAGACAAATGGACCGGTCACAGAGCCGTCACCGATGATGCGTCAAGGTCAAGAAGAAAGATCTGGTGCTGCGAGCTTGCATGTCCCCGATGCAATTGCTGATGAAGCAGAAGCTGATGAGGCGCCTGAAGAATCCAGCGCTCCTGCGTAAACCTTATCCAATTGGATTGTAATCAAACAATTATTTGTGGGAAAATTGCTAAACTAGGGATTTTGCGCTACACACCTGCTGGTGTTGCCGTCATTGAGTTTACAATCAATCATGTATCGCGGCAAAATGAAGCGGGTATAGCTCGACAAATAATATTTGATATTCTTGCAGTAGCATTGGGACAGTTGGCTTTGACTGTTGCCGGATTTAAGATTAACAATACAGTTAAACTCACCGGGTTTCTCAATAGAAAAAGCCATATGAATCATCAATTAGTATTGCATACCGATCATATCGAACTTATTTAATCAGTTAATAGGAATTAAAATGACACGGTTCACAAGACGTAAAGACAGTAAAGATAAAGAAAGAGAAAAGAAAGTCAATCGCCCTTTATTTAAGCGCAAAAAGTTTTGTCGTTTTACTGCGGAAGGCATAAAAAATGTTGATTATAAAGACATTGATATTTTAAAAGACTTCGTTAATGAGAATGGGAAGATAATTCCAGCACGTATTACCGGTACGACATCTTTTTATCAGCGGCAACTTGGCACAGCGATAGAACGAGCTCGTTTTCTAGCATTATTACCCTACACTGATCGCCACTAAGGAGTAATGATATGCAGATTATTTTGATGGAAAAAGTTGCCAATCTGGGGCAATTGGGTGACATTGTTAATGTTAAAAGCGGTTTTGCCTGTAATTATCTTATTCCGCAAGGAAAGGCAAAACGTGCAACCGAACAAGCCATTGCTGAATTTCAATCCAAACGTGCTGAACTTGAAAAAGTTCAAGCTGCAGCCTTAGCAGCTGCTCAGGCAATTGCTGCGAAACTAGATGGATTATTAGTACAAATCACTCAGAAAACCGGGAGTGATGGAAAATTGTTTGGTTCAGTGACCAATGCAAATATCGCTGAGGCACTTGGTGGACAGGGGTTTTCAATTGAAAGATCCATGATCCGTATGCCGCATGGTCAATTAAAACAAGTTGGCGATTATCCATTGACAATCTCTCTGCACAGCGATGTTTCTGCGCAAATCACTGTTTCGGTATTAGGTGAGGCAGTGCCCTGATAGCGCAATTGTAGGCGTACTTTTCTTTTTTTAAAAAGGACTATTCAGGTAGTCCTTTTTTCATTTGTTGCTCAGCAAGTGATAAAATCAAGAATTACTCTTGTATTTCTATACGGATCCCTATGGCGTCGTCAACTGTTAGCATCAATCAAGATCAGCCAGTAGATTCCTATAAAACGCCTCCTCATTCTATTGAAAGCGAGCAGTCTGTCCTGGGCGGATTGATGCTGGATAATAATGCATGGGAGAAAGTTGCTGATATTATTACGGATAGCGATTTTTACCGGCAGGACCATCGCCTTATCTATCATCATATCTGTAAATTGATAGAACACAACAAACCCGCTGATGTGATCACGGTGGCCGAATCTTTGGAAATATCTGCTGAGCTTCAGAAAATTGGTGGACTATCCTATATCGGCGCTATTGTACAAAAATACGCCATCCGCAGCAAATATAAAACGCTATGCTGAGATTGTTCGTGAACGTTCAATTATGCGCAATCTGGCACAGATCGGTGTGCAGATTACTGATTCCGCATATAGCCCGGCCGGGCGCTCTGCAGCGGATCTACTGGATGAAGCGGAAGCGAAAGTTTTTGAAATTGCTGAAGAAGGCGCTCGAGGCAAGGAAGGGTTTATGGATATTCAACCGCTGCTGAAACAAGTGGTTGAAAGG
Organism: Nitrosomonas sp.; assembly: GCA_016721865.1. GTDB lineage: Bacteria > Pseudomonadota > Gammaproteobacteria > Burkholderiales > Nitrosomonadaceae > Nitrosomonas. Next base: position 7,148 of record JADKHF010000054.1, read on the forward strand.
ATAGAGCTACTCTACAGTCAGGATAATCCAAGCAATGTCACCGGTATTGCTTCCGGTTTTCACGATCTCGATCAAAAAACATCCGGATTTCAACCTGGGGATCTGATCATTGTGGCGGGGCGGCCATCCATGGGTAAAACCGCTTTCTCCCTGAATATTGCAGAGCACGTGGCATTGGAATTAAATAAACCTGTCGCTGTATTCAGTATGGAGATGGGGGGGGCACAGCTTGCCATGCGTATGCTGGGATCGGTAGGAAAGCTGGATCAGCATAAGGTGCGTACCGGCCGTCTGGAAGATGCAGACTGGCCCAAGTTAACCCATGCATTAGGAAAACTAAATGAAGCGCCGATTTTCATTGATGAGACTGCGGCCCTAAACGCTTTGGAACTCAGGGCGCGTGCCAGGCGGCTATATCGGCAGCATGGTGAATTGGGTTTGATTGTTGTGGATTATTTGCAACTCATGTCTTCCAGCAGTCAAGGTGAGAATCGTGCCACGGAAATTTCAGAAATATCGCGCGCGTTAAAAGGATTGGCTAAAGAACTGAAAGTGCCGGTCATCGCGTTATCTCAGCTTAATCGCAGTCTTGAGCAACGCCCCAACAAGCGCCCGGTCATGTCGGACTTGCGCGAATCCGGCGCGATCGAACAAGATGCCGATGTCATTCTCTTTATTTACCGGGACGAAGTGTACAACCCGGATTCTCCAGACAAAGGCATCGCAGAGATCATCATTGGTAAACAGCGCAATGGCCCGATAGGGAAGGTTGATTTAACTTTCCTGGGTGAATACACACGTTTTGAAAGCCATGCTAGACCAAGCTATTATTGACAGGATTTTCCCGCGATATTTGCTGCGATTGTTCCCGTGCATCTTGATCCTGGGTGTTCTCATCACGGGGTGTGTCTCGCCGATGGCGCTGAATCGGGCTGTTATCGCGTATGATGATGCTGTTACTGATGCCATATCACAACAGTTATTGATCAATATTGTGCGTGCGCATCACCGCCAACCGGTTCATTTCACCGGCGTTTCAAATATCGCAGCTACTTTCACCTTCCATGCGAATGCAGGCGCCACACCGGCACTTGGGGGACTCGCCGGAGCGACCATGTTGCCGATTTTTGGCGGCGGTGTTTCAGAAAGTCCCACCATCAGTATTGTTCCAATCGAAGGGGAAGATTTCACCAAACGGCTGCTTACGCCGTTTCCGCAGAGCAAATTAACATTGCTGCTACGTCAGCGCTTTGATGTCGATCTCTTATTACGGATGATGGCACAGGAAGTACGTATGCTAAATTCTGCGGAGCAACATAGCAGCTATCGCAATGATCCGTCGGATAAAGTCGGTTATGAAATGTTTCGTCGCGTGGTATTGCATCTTTCGGCGATACAAGATAAAAATGAACTGTATGTAGAACCAATGCCACTCATGCAGACTTGGACTATCCCGGCCAGCTCAATTGCAGCCGAGGGCTTCCAGGCGCTGCAAAAAGAATTTATTGTACGCTACAACCTGGAAGATAATACCTATACGCTGCGTAAGCAAGTACCGGGGCCGATTCTAATCACAAACCACGATCCCGGCACGCTATCCGATGCAGAACGTGAGGCGTTGCATGATCTGGCGGGAGATTGGAATGTCAGCGATATTGCTTTTGATATCCGGCCCGATCACTACGGCGGGGAATGGCCTATCAGCGGCGTTTTTCGGCTCAGGAGCTTTCACTCGATTCTGGGTTTTCTCGGTAAGTCACTTGGTAAGGAATCGGGATATCACGTCGAGAAGGATCCAAGAACGTCCTCCATACTCTGGAACGAAAATCCTGATCTGACCATGGAATTTGTGGTCTCAAACACACCGCCTGCGGAGGTCGATTTTTCAATCCGCTGGAATGGCCGGTATTATGCGGTGAATACCAAAGGGCCGCATGCCCGCTGGAACCGCGATGCCTTCCAGTTATTATTTCTGTTGTTTCAAATGACCGTCACCGATATTCCGCGTGTCGGTGTGTTGAGTATTATGATCGTTAAGTAGATTTTACTGATCATAGCCAGATAGTTGACGGGCATTGTAATGCCCGTTGAGGGATATCTCGTATGGTATTATCATCAAAAATCACGTTTACAGTTATTTAGTTTACTGGTTTCTTCATGGCAGAATTTCTTGCTCTCCTATAAAAAAACAACTGGAACATTCGATGCGCGCTGTTTTTCTTGATTTCCGTTCCGTAACCCGCGGTGATATGGATTGCGCGGCATTGGAGCGGGCGATCTCGCCGTGGCAGTATTATCACGATTCTTCCGAGCAGGAAGTGTTGGAGCGAATCCGCGAAGCTGAGGTAATTGTCAGTAATAAGGTGTTTATCAGCCGCGCAGCTATTGAAACTGCAAATCACCTGAAACTCATTTGCGTGGCCGCCACCGGATACAACAATGTCGACTTGAAAGCCGCGGCTGAGCGCAATATTCCGGTTTGCAATGTACGGGGCTACGCCACGCCTTCGGTGGTGCAACATGTTTTTATGCTGATGCTTAATATGGCTCGCCATTTCGTCGACTATCAGGAACTGGTGAAACGCGGCGGCTGGCAGGCGAGCATTTTTTTCTGCCCGCTGGATTTTGGTATCGAAGAGTTGTCAGGGAAAACGCTCGGTATCATCGGATACGGCGAATTGGGCCATGCCGTAGCGCACGTCGCGCAAGCATTTGGTATGCAGTTGCTGATTGCGGAACACAAGGATAAACCGCCGCGTCCCGGCAGAACAGGATTTGACGAAGTTTTGCAGCAGGCAGATTTTATTACGCTGCATTGCCCCTTTTCGCAAGAGACCCATCATCTGATCAGCCGCCGGGAATTTGAATTGATGAAACCTTCCGCGTATCTGATCAATACCGCGCGGCGGATTGGTGAGCGAAGTCGATCCACTGCAATGCTTGTCCAAAGGACGGATCGCCGGTGCCGCCATCGATGTGATACAGGAAGAACCGCAAGGCAAAGACAATCTGATCCTGCAGCAGCAACCGGCAAACTTAATTGTCACGCCGCATATCGCCTGGGCCAGCCGGGAATCCAGGCAACGGTTATTGGATCAATTGGCAGATAACATTCAAAACTTTTTCCAGCAGAAACCTTTTAACCAGATTACCGACGCGCTGGGTCAATAACCTGTTAGCGCATATACATTGGAGTGATCAAATGCAGCACTGGATTTTTCTTTCTATTGCGATTATCAGCGAAGTGATTGCCACATCATGCCTGAAAGCAGCTGAGGGTTTTACCCGATTCTGGCCGTCTCTGGTGGTTGTCGTGGGTTATTTACTGGCTTTTTATTTACTTTCCTTGACACTTAAAACTATTCCGGTTGGCGTAGCTTATGCGATCTGGTCCGGTGTCGGTATCGTATTGATTGCGTTGAGTGGGTGGCTTTTTCTCGGGCAATCGCTGGATATCCCCGCCGTGATCGGTCTTGCGCTGATTGTCGCGGGGGTGTTTGTAATCAATGTGTTTTCCCGGACTGTTTCACACTGATTAAGCGGGGAAGCTGGGAGTCTGTCGGACTTAAGGCCAATCCGCTGCGCCAATGGGAAAACGGTTTATATTTTTTCTGTTTTTATTGCATAATCTCGCTATGCGCTTCAAAATTGAGTAAACCTGCATTCGTTCTTCCACTTGGCTCGCGACGATTTCTTAAGTCTGGCAGGCGCTCAGGTGCATGATTCCTTCGCAATATTGCAGGATCTGCACTTAACTTAAGTATGGAAGTTGTCTTGAATAGATGGCTGAAGACCTATATTTTAACGTTCCTGAATCTCTAATGAAGATTTTAAGTATGAGCAAAGCATTCACCAAGGAAAGCGAAGACGACGACGAACTCGACGGCACGCCGAAATTACCGCAGGGTTTGAAGAACTATATCACCCCGGCTGGACATCAGCGATTGAAAGACGAATTCGATCAGTTGTGGAAAGTGGAGCGCCCGGAGTTGGTTAAAACTATTACCTGGGCGGCTTCCAATGGCGATCGTTCGGAGAATGGCGATTACATCTACGGCAAGAGGCGCCTGCGTGAAATCGACCGCCGCTTGCGTTTCTTGTCCAGACGCTTGGAAAACGCTGAAGTGGTTGACCCCGCGCAGCGCGGTGAATGCGATCAAGTGTTCTTCGGCGCTACCGTGACCGTCAGCAATGCGCAAGGCGAGGAACATACCTACAGCATCGTCGGCCTGGACGAGGTAGATCCCGGTCGCGGCCGTATCAGTTGGATTTCTCCGCTGGCCAAGGCACTGCTCAAAGCACGTGAAGGCGATTCAGTTAAGCTGCACACACCAGTCGGCGTGGAAGAACTGGAAGTGGTGGAGATTCGCTACGAGGCGTTGTGAAACTCGATTGCCAGATTCCTCTTACTAACTTGGTTACTCAAGATTCAATCAATCGTTGAGGATCTGAATTGAGAAGATACATCGCATATGTCTTCCTGTTTTTGCTGATCGCGGTCCCATTTGTGTTTGTCGGCATCCTTCACCGGGTGGTGGCGGATCAGCCGACGGTCAACCGTGTTGCAGAATTCACACCGGCGCATATCGAGCGCGCCAAGCACATCATTAAAACGAATGATCCGCGCACGATGAAGCCAGGCGTGCTACATACACTTACACTTTCGCAGGAAGAAGTCGATCTGGCCGTCAACTATCTTGCCAGCCGCTACGCACGAGGCAGTTCTCGTATCGTGCTACAGCCGGACAAGGTGATCCTCTCCGCTAGCTTCGAACTTCCGTCCAATCCTTTTGGACGATTCCTGAACATCTCGGCATTGCTGCATGGAAGCGATGGGTTTCCAGTTTTCGATCAACTGCAGATCGGGCAATTACCGGTTCCTGAGTGGCTTGCGGATACGCTGCTCGAATACGCACTACAACAACTCAGCACGCGTGAAGACTACCGAATCGCGAGTGATACCATTAAGAAAATCAGTGTTGCAAATGGTCGATTTACCGTAACCTACGATTGGCAGGAAAACCTGTCGGATCGGATCAGGAATATCATGCTGCCGCACGAAGAACAGGAACGATTGAAGGCATATCAGGAACGACTCGTTGAGCACGACCGCAGTGCTTCAGACACGACCGAGATGATGCTTATAGATTTGATGGCGCCGCTGTTCAGGTTGGCAGCCGAACGCTCCACGAACGGCGATGCCATGGCGGAAAACCGCGCGGCAATCATGGCGTTGGCGTTCTTTGTGAATGGTAAGGAATTCGGGGCCATCGTACCTGCCGTGCGAGACTGGCCGCAACCACGGTCACGCGTGGTATTGCTGGACGGACGTGAGGATTTTTCGCAGCATTTTACGATATCCGCTGCGATCGCCGCCAACGCTTCGGCGAACTGGCGGTAAGCAACAAAGAATCTGCGCTGAGAGTGCAACGCAAGGTTACTCGAGGTATCCGCGATTCGGATATCCTGCCAAAAGTTGTGGATCTGCCCGAATTCATGCCTGAGGCCGAATTTAGAAAACGCTTTGGCGGTATCGGTTCGCCCGTTTATAAGCGCATGATGGACGATATCGAAAGACGCATTGCCGCTTTGCCATTGTATCGCTGACTGGGAATGTGTCTGGATAAAACGATGAGCACACCCGCGTTACTTTCTTCAATCTTGCAAAATATCACCATCGAGATAAAACCATGCCCCGCCTTCGTGCATGAACCGGCTGATTTCATGCAACCGATAAGCACGCCCATTAATTTTGTAACGTGCGATAAATTCAACAATGGCGCGATCAGGAGCGGATTGTTCGTGACCTTTCACTGTGAGACCAACCCATTGATTAGGCGTATTATTTGCCAGTTCGAGCGAGCCGGGACGAGCGCTGTGATGCCAGGTTGCCAGCAGATAGTCTTCACGATTAAGCGTATACGCGGTGTAACGTGAGCGCATCAGGTGTTCCGCGGTGGTGGCCACTTCACCGTGATCCAGATAGCGGCCGCAACAATCACTGTATTGCTTGGAACTGCCGCATGGACAGTACGGTGAGTGCGGTGTTTTCAAATTGGCGGCTTCAGTATTCATATACAATGCTGTTTATTTGGCAGTGTAATTTATCACATCCTTTTTATGTTGATATCGTGTGAGCAATGAACGCCCCGCAACGCCGTATCGCTCATTTGGATATGGATGCTTTTTATGCATCTGTTGAATTACTGCGTTATCCTGAATTACGCGGTTTGCCTGTTGTAATCGGCGGGCGGAATGAGCATCAGCCAACGATGCGGGCGGATGGCAGCAAGCATTTTTCCCGGCTGCGCGATTATTCCGGTCGCGGCGTCATTACGACTGCTACTTATGCAGCGCGTGCAATGGGTGTCCATTCCGCCATGGGTGTGATGAAAGCTGCACAACTTGCGCCAGATGCGATTCTTCTGCCGGTTGATTTTCCTCTTTATCGCCATTATTCGCATTTGTTCAAGGCTGCGGTTTCTGGTATAGCCTCACAGATTGAAGATTCCGGTATTGATGAAATCTACATTGATCTTAGCGATCTGCCGGATGATACCTTGGCACTGGCACGGCGCATTAAGCAGGCGGTGAAGGATACTACCGGACTTTCATGTTCCATTGGCATCACGCCAAACAAGTTACTGTCAAAAATTTGTTCAGATCTTGAGAAACCCGATGGGTTGACTATCCTTGGAGTGTCTGACATTCCTGAGCGGATTTGGCCTTGCCGGTGCGTAAAATTAACGGTATCGGCCCGAAAGCCGCCAACAAACTCGCATTACTGGGTATCACAACGATTGCCGAGCTGGCGCAAGCCGAATTGAGATTTCTCCAGATTCACTTTGGACGCAGCTATTCGATTTGGTTATATGAAGCATCCCGTGGTAGTGATCAGCGGCCAGTGATTACCGATGCTGAACCTAAATCTATCAGCCGGGAAACCACTTTTGAACAGGATCTTCATCCACGCCAGGATCGCTCTGACTTATCAGAGGCATTTACAACATTGTGCTCACAAGTAGCCGATGATCTGAACCACAAAGGTTATGTTGGGCGTACTATCAGCATCAAATTGCGTTTCGAGGATTTTTATACGATTACCCGTGATTTCTCGCTGACTTCGCACACCGCCGATTCCACTTTGATACGCCGTGCAGCGGAGAATGTTTGCGGCGAGTGCCGCTGAAGAAAAAATTCGATTACTAGGCGTAAAGGTCACTACACTTTACCCGGTTAAATCCAAGCTAGGAGCCGAACTTCCTCGCCAGAGAGAGTTGCCGCTGGTATTTTGAAGCATTGCAAGTGGATGTTAGGGTCTGTTGACATTTTGCAGTAATCATTTAATAAATATAGACAAACTCGTAGTATTGAGGTTCCTATACCACCAATAAAACGAGTTTGCGATGCCCTGCTTGATGCTCAGTGATGAGTTTTGGTGAAGCTGTAGAAGATTCTTCTTCAAGAAGCCATTTATAACAAGCGCAATTTGCGCATGACGGTAGAAGGAATGCTGTATCGAATGCGGGTTGGTTGTCCGTGGAGAGACTTGCGTTGATCATTGATCCAGATTGTGAATGGGAATTTATTGATGGCAGCTACGTTATAGATCCGGCCAATCAATAGTTTGAATTTTTGGTGATTTTGCATGTCGCAGAAGGATGGAAAAATAGATGCAAGAACCTTAAAAGATGAAGCGCTGCATGAACGTCGTCGGCAAGTGATTCGTCTTCACAAGCGAGGCGGCAAACCTGGGCAAATAGCGCAAGTTACGGAGCTGAGCGCCACACGGCTGTGAAGAAGATTATTCGACTTTATGAAGAAGGTGGTGCAGCTGGGCTAAAGCCTGGTAGACGCGGACGACGTACGGGTGACAAACGCAGCTTAAGCGAAGAGCAGGAGTTGAGATTGAACGGCTTATTGTGATAAACGTCCTGAGCAACTGAAGATAATGGAATGGACGCCCACTACCCAAAACGGCATCAAAGTGCCAAAGTAGTGGTGCAATGACCACTCAACTAGATAGGAGCGTCCGACATGAAGATTACAACAATAGGCATTGATTTGGCAAAAGAGGTGTTTCAGATCCACGGTGTAGATGAGTATGGCAAGGCTGTGCTGCGTAAGCAATTACGCCGCGGACAGATGACGGAGTTCTTTGCCAATCTGGGGCCTTGCCTGATTGGCTTAGAAGCGTGCGGTAGTTCCCACCACTGGGCGAGAAAGTTGGGTGGATTTGGGCATACTGTCAAGCTCATGTCGCCCCAGTTCGTCAAGCCCTATGTCAAGACTAACAAGCATGATATGGCCGATGCAGAAGCGATTTTTGAAGCAGTTACTCGACCCAATATGCGCTTTGTAAACCGATCAAGAATGTTGAGCAACAGGCCATTCTATCAGTGCACCGAGCCAGACAGGGATTTGTCAAGGCAAGAACCGCACAGGCAAATCAGATACGCGGTCTACTCTCTGAGTTTGGTATCGTCATTCCTCAGGATCCAATCGATTGGCAAACGCATGCCTGACGTTCTGGAAGATGCTTAAAATGGTTTGCCAGGAACAATGCGCCGAGTGCTGGAAAGACTGAATGACCACCTGAAGGAGCTGGATCGGCAGGTGAGAGTTAGAGTTGCAAATCAAGCTTGGCACAAGGAGAGCGAAGCCAGCCAAAGACTGGAAGCCATTCCGGTGTTGGCCCGATTACAGCGAGCGCCATTGTGGCAACTGTGGGGAATGCTACAGAGTTCAAGAGCAGTAGACAATTGGCCGCATGGCCAGGGTTAGTGCCCAAGCAGCATTCAAGCGGTGGCAAACGGTTATTGCTCGGTATCAGCAAACGCGGGGATACTTATCTTCGCACCCTGCTGATCCATGGAGCAAACAGTCATCCGCTTTGCCGAGAAGAAGGCCGAGCCAGAAAGCTGGCTGCGCAAGCTGATAACACGGCGCAATAAGAACGTTGCTGCTGTTGCCCTGGCAAATAAGAACGCTCGCATCATCTGGGCATTGCTCACCCAGAAAGCGACATTTCACCCCGATCACACTATGGCAACATACTGCTGCGGCTCATTGATCGTGAGGGTTGAATAGAAGCGTATGGGTATGTTGCATTAAAAACGAGTTTAAGGAGAAAGATTACCACCGATTGCACAGGCAATCATGACATGATGCGAGACTGGTCAGACCGTGAGTAGCTAAACCTGACTTAGCCCAGGGCATAGAGCACGTGAAGATGATAAGGTGCTACTCAGCAATTCCATCAGGGACAGAGGCAATGCGCTTCACATAAAGTCCGGATGTATGGCGGCAATCTTTGCGTTCTTGAGATCATAGATTGAAGGCTTTGCAAAAATGTATGGGCGTCCATGTATGGGTTGATGGCGGGTTTCGCCCGGCTTACAACGCGCAATATGCCACCGATACCAAACTCAAATCATCGTGGGAGTCGAGGTGAGCACGGCAGGTAGTGACATGGGCAACTGGTGCCAATGATCGATCAAGTTAATGAACGCTACAGCAAAACCCGCAGCAGTGGCTGGTCGATGGTGGCTATCCAGCCCATAATCAACTGGATCAAGCAGAAACGAAGACCTGCGTTTACGCGCCCATACCAAAATCGAGAGACGATGCCAGGAAAGTATACAAGGAGCGAGCCGCAACCGCCGAATGTGTCAATGCACTAGCCAGGGAACGCGGACTAACCCGGCTGAGTACGTGGCAGAACCAAGGTGCGGGGCGTATTGTTACTCCATGCGCTAGCGCACAACTTGATGCGAACCTTTGCCTTAGCGCCCGAATTGCTCGGATTTGGCACCCAACACAGTCCATTTCGTTAGTGGCTGGCGGGCAAAGGGAGCAGAATAATCGCAGAATCGGGGGGAAAGCGGCTGGCTTGACGCTCTTTTGAAAGACAGGGTGTCAATCTGATGTATGCCATGGAAAATCGTGTCGGCTCAATGCTGTCTTCGCCAGAATGCTACCCCTCGCAAAAATCGATTTTTCACAGCCTCTGAGCGTATCCTCGAATTGAATCGCGGCCATTGGACAATTGAGAATCGCTTGCCACTATGTGATCGATTGGAATTTCGATGAAGATCGAAGTCGTATCCGTACGGGCAACGACCCCGAAAACATCTCCCGCCTGCGTCGCTTTGCAGTCGGCGTTATTCAGTTCATCTCCGACGGAAAATCCAGCGTCGCTCAAAAAATGCAACAGTTAAACCAGAAATACCCGTTTGGTATTCGACTATCTACGGATGACGTTTAATTCAACTCAACTATGTTTGCTTTGAGTTCAAAGAGAACAAATTTGCCGTGGCAATAAACCAACGATGAATCATGTGTCATGTTTTTTTTACTTTCATTTTTAAACTTCTTTTTATAAGCTAGCCAGAATGATATGAATTAGTATTGCGCTAATTATCTGCGCTAACACCACAATTAAAAGAAAATTCAGAAGGAATTTATTATGTTTGAGCGTGCAAATATAAGTCGCATAGCACCTTTCGGCGCTTATGTCTTTTTCATGCTGCTGGAAGATATGTTATTGAAGTTTGGCTGGGAAGCTAATGATTTACGCCTGCTTTATGCGGTGAAAATAGCTGTCGTTGCTGGTTTGCTTTGGTTGATGAGAAGCGCCTATAGTGAATTGCGTTGGCCAATTGGCACAAGCTTTCGTACCTGGGTTGTTGCGATAGTTGCCGGTATCGTTGTATTCGTTGCCTGGATTAACTTGACGGCAGATTGGATGGTGATGGGAGAGTCCGTTGGTTTTGATCCACGTGATGATAATGAAATCGACTGGTTTCTTGTTGTAGTGAGGCTGATTGGTGCGGCACTGGTGGTTCCAGTGATGGAAGAGCTTTTCTGGCGATCATTTCTGATGCGCTGGATTGATCATCCAAACTTTCTTTCTGTTAATCCGGTGCATATCGGATTAAAGGCATTCTTTATCACGGCTGCACTTTTGCTGTTGCGCAATCTATGGTTGGCCGGATTTTTGCTGGTATCGTTTATAACTTGTTATATATGCGTAGCGGAACATTGTGGTCACCCATTCTCGCCCACGCAATCACCAACGCGATATTGGGTATATGGATCGTGTCGACAGGTAATTGGGGTTTCTGGTAGAAGAGTTTGCTGGTGAGATTTTTTCTCAATTAAACTATGTTCTCAGGATGTTCGACAATTTCTTGATAAATCAAGTGACGTAATGTATGTATCTGTTCTGATTTTATGTCGATAAATTCAACCCCAAAGCAGATTATTTTCTGGGCATTCTTATTGATTTCCTTTGCCGATCTGATAGTACTTTTTATTGTTAAGGTATTTCTTTGTCAAGAACTGTGATGGTAAAAGACAATGTGATCGTTGTGCCTGTTGATCCCAAAGTGATATCTGAGCTAATGCCTGCGCCGCATATACTAAGATCTATGATGGACACCGGGATGATCTTTCAATGATCAGATCCTTGAATATTACATTTAATTCTTCGTGATTTCCGAATGTTTTGACCTTGAATTTCCTTGGGGAAGGATAAGTGCAAATACTTAAACGGTACTTTAATAACCTTGTCGACAAAGACTATAAAATTGAATACAGAATTTCCGCTGAATAAACTTACCTGAACTTGATCTCCTTCAATGAAAGGCTCCTACTAGCAGATCGGATGCGGGCATAGCGACGATGAGGGAGTTGTCTTGCACATAACCAATCAGCGTTGATACGTAGGAATTATATTTTATCTCGACAGGCCTTTTTAATTGCGAGGCAAGTTTGAGCTGTAGCTTATGCCCAACTTTGAGTTGCATATCATCAAAGCTAAACTTATTATTGTTTGACTCATTTTGTTTTGGTAGGGGCTTTTGCATACGGAATATCGCTGATCCTTCCAGTTGCTTTAATTCAGTTTCTGTTTTGAAGATATAACCGCGTTTCTGTATCTGCTGATGCGCTTGATCGAATAAATCCCATAGCAATGGTTGTCCAATTCTTAGATCGGTGGTTTGTATCGGTATCAAATTCATAATTGATTATTTTTAGTGTAAACAATGAATATTTGTTCAACGAATCAAGTAGTCGCCTTGTATTAATGCAGTCCAATGTTTTCGCCAGACTTTTTTAAACGGTGTAAGTGATTTAGAACTTTAGTAGGGAGAATGTTCCGGGATGGATGCATCGGCATGGAATAAGCTGGTTATTGAGTTTTTTAGCAGGTAATGACATTTTCTATTGCAGATCATGCATTACGTGTAGATTTGTATGGATATAACAGAGCTTTGTTTGATCGCTGAGTTTGAATGTATGTAGTGCGATGCGTATTTTCTTTGGTCTGTTGCTTTCACATAGGAAGCCAGATATCCCAGCCTGGCGACCCTTTGTAATTTCTCTTCGTTTGTCATATCGTGTTGCCACTGCGCGATACTGCTTTAATCGCGCAAAGTGTTTTCCCAATGCCGATATTTATCAGCCTCCGTCTGCATTACCTTTCATGGTGCGCTTTCTTGGTATTACAGGGCTGGCTCCCCTTCTGCTCCCGTATACAATCACTGTCACGCCTTTGTCCAATCGCTTCCGCGTCGGTGCCTGGCAACGTGCGATCAGCTTCCCCCGGTGATCTCAAACTCACTGGCCCTCACCCAGTGAATCTTCGTGGTATTCCCTGCCGGCTTTCCCGATGGCCTGCGGCTCCGCTCCCGCCTATGCTGATGCGCTTTAACGTGCTGCCATCAAAAATTCCATTCACATCCGGGTCATGATCCGCCTTGAAAATCCTATCCCTTGCCTCTGCCACGCGCTGCCTTTGTAGATGGTTCCCGCCCCCAATGCCGGCAGTCTCTCCGGCCCCCCGTTTCGGTACGCATTCCTTCTCCGTCTGCCATTGCGCTTGTTATAATGCTTTGGCAGAATCTTCTCCCTTCGCCACCCCCGGCCAGCGGGGCTCGCACTCGTTTTTTGGTGGTTGGAACCTCAATCACGAGTTTCTCTATTTATTAAATAATTACCCAAATGTCAACAGACCCTAAGGAAACGCTGAATAATTCACTCTACAAAAGAATTTCGCTGGCGTTTTTTTGGGTGTCGGGTAGAAATTCGGTATTTTCTGGCCTCAATCGTGTCATTCTTTGCAGTATTTTCCTCATTTTTCGTTTTCAGGGCGCACTTGACTATCAGTGCCACATCCAAACACATCCGTTTCATCACCATGCAGCAGTGCCTGTGCCTGAGTAACGTCGTGAACATTGGCAGCCGGTTCCAATCAGGGTGTGAACAAGCCTTGACTGCGCATCAACACCAATTTGCACCTTCATGCCGAAATGCCACTGTTGCCTTTCCTGGTTTGATGCATCCTGGTATCGCGTTTTCTTCCTTATTCCTGGTTGAAGGAGGCGCGCAGCAATCAGTGTGGCATCAACAATCGTGCCCTCGCGAAGAAATAGTTCCCTCTCAGTCAGATGGACGTTGATCGCAGTGAAGATCGATTCAGTCAGATGATGCTCTTCCAGCAGATGGCGAAATTTGAGCAGTGTCGTCGCATCCGGCGCGGTTTCTTGATTCAGATCAATGCGGACGGCGAGTTGCCTGACTGTCGTATACGGCATCCTCAACGCCCTCATCCGAAAGACCGCAGCACTGTTGCAAAACACATGCGGGGTATCCGTTCCAGACCAACAGGTGGACGGCCAAGTTTACCACTAGCCGGATAGTGCGGCGCGTTGACATTCGTCAGCGATGCCCAAGGCGTTGCTGCTTCGATTCCGATCAGAAAGCGATCCCGCCGAGTCTGTCTCTCCTTTGCTGCATATTCCAGTTCAGAAAAACGTGATTGCATCTATTTATAGCATATTATCAACATGATGCATTTTTTCAGTCTTCAGAAATTCAGGTTGATGTATCTGGATAAATCCGTGTTTCCCTAAATTTTTTAATAATGGCGTCGTTAAGTGCAAAATGAAATTTGTTAAATGCCTATGAACTATTTTCAGGTTGATACTTTTGGGGATAAATTTTAGTACACGGTATTAATTCAGGATAAATATACTAGATAACCAGGATTGATTGACTATAGTACCAAATTAATCTATGGACTAGCATGAAGCCACTTAAGTTGTTGCGTTTAAGGAGTAGCTAGTTGAAGTCAGGTGATTCCCATCAGCTATACAACCTGAGAGTAAAAATAGTAAGGGTGAAGCACGGTAAGAAACCGCTGAAATTTCATTGTAAGGCGCGACTTAACGTCTTTAGCACTTCTTAAAAGATATCAGACTGAAAATAGTACATATTTATATAAATCTTTTTAGGCAGTATCGACTGTTTCTGTTAATGTTGAAAAAAAGACGCGCAGTTGTCACACCGACAAGAGAGAAGCATAGATCAAGAAAATAAACAATCTAATCGTGGAATCTGTCTTCAGTATTATATTTGACAAGTTATGCGATTATCAGTATTTTGAATTTTGAGGAAAAAAGTGATTATTCTTCTCTGTTCTATGGACGCGAGCTATGGTGAAGGTGTTAGTATTGCTGAACCTAGCGCGCGAGGTGGTGAAGACTGTTTGTTACCAGAGTGAGCTGGCGGTTTGATGCCATTAATCCGGATGACCGCGTGTAAGTTAATAGGCGGCAGTTGTTGCGCTCGATGATGCTGAATCAAGGGAGTGTGTGATGGGTGCAGTTGATGAAAACAGGAAATAAATTTAAGAAGGTCGCGATATTGCAGTCGAACTATGTTCCTTGGAAGGGTTGTTTTGACATGATTGCAGCTGTAGATGAATTTATCATTTACGACGATGTGCAATACACGAACCGCGACTGGCGTAACAGGAACAAGATCAAAACTAATGGCCAGATACAGTGGCTGACTATCCCAGTTTACAATAGCAGGTCTGACATGATTCGTGATGTAAAGGTGTCGCTCGAGAACTGGAACGTAAAGCACTGGAAAACACTTCAGACTAGTTATGCCCGGGCTCCGGCGTTTCGTGACACATCGGGTTTTCTCGAAGAGTTGTACCGGTCGCAACGGTCTGCTTACCTGAGTGAAATCAATGTCAAGTTCATTCGGGCAATCAACAGTTTTCTTGGTATTGACACTAGGATTACCTCATCGTCCGACTATGACTATGGAGGAGAAAGATCAGAAAGATTGCTGGCCTTGTGCAAGGCGGCCGGGGCTGACATTTACCTGTCTGGTCCGGCAGCAAGATCCTATCTAGATGTCCCCCTGTTTGAACAGGAAAAAATCAAAGTCGAGTGGATGGATTATTCGGGTTATCCGGAATATCCACAGATGGATGGTCCGTTTGAGCATGCCGTGTCCATCCTTGACCTCATATTCAACACCGGGTCTTCAGCCGGTTCATTCATGAAGTTTATTAAAAAGGATACAGCACAATGACCGCGAGGTATGTTCTATGATTGAAACCGCTACGAAAGGTAAAATCGTGATTGCCGGTGCTGGCGTGACGGGACTGATGTCGGCGCTCCGAATCAAGCAGCTTGATCCAGGTGCCAACATTGTCATCTTTGACAAGGCTGATCGACCTGGGGGCATGTATCAGAGTTTTGTATACCCGAATGGCCGTGTGTTCGACCATGGCATGCACCTCATTTATGAGTCGTGCAATCCCGATGTGGATGATCTCTACCGCGAAGTGATGGACGAACAGGACTGGCACATTTATGCAAAGAACGAGAAGGATATTGCCGGTTTGTTTTTTCGGGGCCGTTTGCAGGATTATTCTCACTATGTGGACCTGAGGTCATTCAGCGAAACGGAAAAAAAACGGTTCCTCGGCGACTTCATGTTCAACCTTGAAGCAGGTAGTGTCGACTCCCGGCGCTCGGGCAGACAACTTCTGCTGAGTCAGTTTGGTAACGAAATTGTTGAGGCGGTGCATCGACCGCTTGTCCAATCCTTGTATGGCATGAATATTGAAGAGGCAGACCGGTTTGTGGTCAAGGAGACGGCGTTAGAACGTGTCATTCTGTTCAGCCCGGACACCATGCTTGACCTGATGCAATCAGACAAGATTCGTTCACGATTAGGGTTTCCAGACCAGATGAATCTTCCACCGTACCGCACCAACGATCAGAAGGCGCTGTATCCCAAGCGCTTTGGTATGAAACATTTCATCGAGCGGCTGGAAAGCGCTGTGAAGCAGCGAGGGGTAGAAATCCTGACCAATATTGCCAGTCTGTCTTTGCATTGCTCGGATGATCGAGTCGATTCAATATCTATCGTCGGGAAAGACGGCGACTCCAGGGAATTGGCGATCAGTACCTTGTTGTGGACAATTGGCTGGCCGGGCATGGCTCACGCACTTGGCGTTAACATGTCCGATGTCAGCATGTCCAACGGGCCTAAAGTGGTGTATGCCAATCTGGTGTTCGACAAGTCACCTGAGATGGGCCGTCTCTACTATTTTTACTGTTACGACCCTGGCTTCGCGGCGTTCCG
Source organism: Nitrosomonas sp. (assembly GCA_016721865.1). GTDB lineage: Bacteria > Pseudomonadota > Gammaproteobacteria > Burkholderiales > Nitrosomonadaceae > Nitrosomonas. Next base: position 23,606 of record JADKHF010000054.1, read on the forward strand.
GGTTACGAACTACACGAATTACTGCCCGGCGGCATCAGCCGACGGTTTTCCGGTCTGTGTCGAGCTTTGGCCTTCACGCTTGGGCTTGGAGGCAAGCCAGTTGTCAGATGAGCAATGCCTTGCGTTGGCCATGGATGAATTGCGACGTATGGGTGTGATCACAGACAGCCACAAACTCGAATTCTCTGCGATCGAAAACAAGGGCGGGGGATTCCCGCTTCCGTCCATGGCTAATACCGACGGTATCCGGGAAATAAAAAAGCGGGTGTTCGACAAGGGTATAAATAATGTCGAAGTGGCGGGAATCATGGCGGAGGATGACCTGTTTTTTATCCCGGATATCCTTAACCATGCATTTTCTGTTATCGAAAAAACTTTTACGGAGAAGAATAGAACATGAGTAACTTTGTCATTGAGAAGCTGCCTTTTTACTGGCGACTAAGTCCTTCGGGTGAGCCCCGCAGCAACATCGTTGAGGAATATTTCCCGTTTGTTTTTTCCCAGCAACCCGAATTTGGGCTGGTTATCCAGGAGCGTCATGCTGCGGTGCTGGATGCATTGGAGAACATCTATCAGCAGGAATACAATATTGGTTACTTGCAGGATGCCAATGAAATCGCAAGGCCCTACGGTGTGGACTTTATTCGCTTTCTCGATCAGGTGCTGGCGGAAAATCCTGGCATTCACAAGATACTGGAGATCGGATGTGGTGGCTGTGTCATTCTCGAAGGGCTTAAGAATCGGGGTTATGATGTTGTCGGTGTGGATTCAAGCCCTTTCGCCGTAAAGGAAGGTGCTAAAAAAGGGGTGAAGGTGATTACAGCTTTCTTTCCAACTCCGCTGATCACGGAGAAGTTTGATCTGGCTTTCCATGTGGATGTGCTTGAGCACATCCACAAGCCACTGGACTTTCTCAAGCAGATTCGCGAGGCTCTGAATCCAGACGGGATTGTGATCGTCAATGTGCCGGATGCAACAGAAAGCATTGAGATCGGTGACATTTCGATGGCAATGCATCAACACCTCAATTATTTCACGGAAAGCTCGCTGGTTGCAATGTTGCAAAGTGCTGGCTTTGAGGTATTACAAGTTGTCAAGGCTGGTTACGGCGGATCGCTCTATGCGGCGGCACGTCGTTCAGAAAACGCGAAGGGCAATATACCCCGCAACCTGGATGGCTCCGAAGCGCATGATCGCTTCCCCGTACTGGCCAGACAGGTGCTTTCCACGTTTGACCAGTTGGTAGCCAGTATCGTGAAGGACAAGTCGGCCAGTCTTGGTTTTTATGTACCCTTGCGTACACTGCCATACATTGCCTTGACTGGACGGTTTTCCGGCTTCCGTTTTTTCGATGACACTGAGCATTGGCACTATAGGGAGTTTGACGGTGTTCCGGTTACTATCGAAAACTTCGCTGACTTGCAGAAAGAACCAGTTACGCACATACTGCTTATGAGTACTACCTCTGGCGACGCCATCCGGAAAAAAATCCACGCGAGCTTTGGTGACAGGATCAAGACATATACACTATCCGAAATCGCCAGCGGATCTGTGTTATGACCGAGCACGCTGCTTTGCCGGAGTTGTCTGTGGTGGCGACGATTTATAATGCGGCGCCCATGGTGCGACAACTGGTCGACAGGCTGAGGGCCGTGCTGGGTGAGATGGGCGTCACGCATGAGATTATTCTGGTGGATGATGGCAGCAAGGATGATTCTGCCTATGTCATGCAAACGCTTTCTGAAGAAGACAGTTTGGTTAAGTCCATTGTCCTGAGCCGGAATTTCGGGCAACAGGTTGCCATGAGTGCCGGTATCCATTTCGCGCGTGGAAAATATGTCCTGATTATGGACGGAGACCTGCAAAATCCGCCTGAGGCGATTCCAATGCTATATCAGACTGTCAGGGAGGGATTTGATATTGTCTATACCACATCGCTTGTCCGGAACGACTGGATTGACCAGACTACATCATGGTTGTTCTGGGGATTTATGAGCAAAGTCATGCAAGTGGATATTGTCAAGAGCCCATTGATGATGAGAATTTTTAACCGGAGGGTGGCAGATTATTTCAGATGCTATCCGGAAAAGATCAGGACGATTGCGGGCATCATTCACGATATCGGCATGCAATACAAGATTGTCGAAGTGAGCAATGCCAAGAGAGCCTGGGGCAAGAGCAACTACACCACGATAAAACGGATCAATCTCGCCATCGATGTGTTGCTGGATTTCTCCAATAATCCGCTTAACATCCTGTTCTATTCCGGGCTTGCCATCTTTTGCATCACCGGTGCCGCGTCGCTTTACTACCTGTACCTGTACATGTACCAGGATATCCTGCCCGGTTTCACAAGTATTATCCTGTCGATCTTTTTTTTCGGCAGCATCAACCTGATTTCATTGGGACTGATTGCCCGTTACATATCCAATATCTACACCGAAGTAAAAAAAAGGCCTTTGTATCTGGTGCGCAAGACATTCAATGTGCCTGAGGACCCTCAGGCAGTCTAACCGGTTGTGCCGTTCAACTTGTGATTTCCCGCGGTCTTGTGCCATGGGGTTGTTTTATTAATACTGTTTAACCGGACTAATATGAGATTAACAACTGAGCGAATTCTATTTTATTTGTTTTGTATTTTATCTGCGTCTCCTTTGTTGTTTTCGCATTACCCGCCGATGGTTGATATACCGCAGCATGCTGCGGTAATCGCAACACTGAATAATCTTGCGCTGCCAGATTTTCCTTATCATGATCTTTATTACCTTGATTGGATGCGCCCTTATCTGGGTGGTTATCTAATTCTCTGGGGAGTGAGTCAATTCCTGCCCATCCTTCTGGCAGTGAAGCTATTGATTGCAGCTGCCGTAATTGCAATCCCGATAACCGCATCACGTTTGCGCGCCCACTTTGGCGGTGATGTCGGATGGGACTGGCTGTTACTGCCGATCAGTTACGGTATGGCATTCCAGTGGGGGTTCTTTAATTTTATTATCGGCGCACCGATCGTGTTGCTGTTTCTGTTATCAGCATTTAAATTTTCTGAAACACCCAGTTTGCGAACCGGAATATGGCTCACATTCTTTGCGCACTCCCTTCTGTTAATACATCTTCTTGTGGCTGCATTTGGCTGCGGGCTTGCATTTTTATATGTCATTGCGAGAAAATCACAGTGGAAACAAAAATACTCACAGGACTTCCTTTTATTAGTCCGCTGCCAGTAGTCATCATTTATTTGTTTGTGTGGGTGAGTTCAAGTGGATTGGCGAGCGGTGAGGGTTCATGGGATCTAAGCATATACAGACCTTTTCAATTCCTGTCTTCTGCTGTCGGACTTCCAGCCAACAACTCGAATGCTGCAATTGGATTTCTGTTTTTTGCTTTACCGTTCCTGCTAGGCGCACGCTTAACAAATAGCAGACCCAGACAAGCAGTTTTTGTGGCTTATCTTTTGTGGATGATGTTTGGTCCAAATTATATTTTGGGTACCTTTTTTACCTACAATCGCTTTGCACTATTTGGCATTCCAATGCTGTTCCTTGTAATATCAAAGCCATCTTCCACAACACGCTCTGAGAAATATGACACTCTGCTGCGCAGCCTGTTATTTATACTTCCTGTAACACTCATCATTTTTTACTGCTTTCGATTTGCAAGTTTTGATGACGAATCAAAGGGTTACCGTGATATTGAAACCAAAATGCAACCACACAAACGCGTGTTGGGTCTGATTTACAACAACCAGAGTCCTGTTTTTGGCAATTTACCAACGTATATGCATTTTGCATCCTGGTACCAGGCTGAACATTCCGGGGTGACCGATTTTAGTTTCTCACAATTTGGATTGCTCGTCAGATATAAACCTGATGCCGCAGTAGCAATACCCCGCGGTGGTTTTTCATGGCGTCCTGATTCTTTTGACTGGAATTTACACAAAGGCTGGCTCTATGACTACTTTGTGGTTCGTAATGAGGGCGATATCAGTTCGCATATTTTTAGAACAGCAGAATGCCCCGTCAAATATGTTACCCATAGTGGTTCCTGGTGGTTGTATGAAACAGAACTTGGCGATGCAAATGATCCACGTTCTTGTGCAGCGAAACGCATTGCTGAAAATCAGCTAAAGTAGCTCCTTAATATCCATCTATACCTTTTTTAGTTTGACCTGAGTGCGCGACAGGCAAGCATTGAGGAGGCATGGTGGTAACCTCTGCCCCTCCCACATACGCCAGTTGAACCTGTAGCAGTACTCGTTGAGATACCCTTGGAGATAATACCTGGACAATACACCGTGATATGTGCCCAACAGAGATGCCTTGAGGTTGGCAATGAAAATATGCACTCACTCAGGGAAGCCATTCGTCCGTCCATCAGGCGGCGTCACGACTAACTCTTCAACGGCGGAGAGCTCCATGGTATTGTTCGCGTATGTTTAAGTTCCCGCCGTTATATTGCTTACACGAGTATTTATCCATCGCATAGTAATCAACTCAGTTTTCGTACTTGTTCATTCAGGTTATCAAGTTTTGTATTAAATGCTGTCAAACGATCTTTTCCTGTTCTACAACGTTTCCCGGTGCACGTTCTACAAAGCTTGGATTGGATAATTTGGCGCGAGCTTTGGATATTTCAGCTTCAATACGCGTGATTTCTTTGGTCAAACGCTCGCGCTCAGCTTCAACATCTATTTGAATTTTTAACATCAACTTGAAATCTCGTACGATGGATACCGGTGCGTCTGCATCAAGACGTTCATTCTGGCAGATTTCTATGCCGGATAATTTGACCAGAGACAATAAGTACGGTGAATAATCCGTCAACGTTTGCTTATCACCGGCTACCTGCAATGGCACCTTTATTGCTGGTGAAAGATTCATTTCACTGCGCAGTGTGCGGCAGGCATTGATCATCTCTTTAAGTAACTGGATATTTTCAGTGGCTTGTCGATTGATAGCCGAGAGTTTCGCGATTGGATAAGGCTGGCACATAATACTTGCACCCGATTTTCCAGCCAATGGCGCAACTTTTTGCCACAACTCCTCAGTGATAAATGGAATAACCGGATGCGCCAAACGTAACATAGTTTCCAATACGCGCACCAAGGTACGGCGTGTTGCTCGTTGTATTGAGTCTTGAGCATTATTTAACTGCACTTTGGCAAGCTCTACATACCAGTCGCAATATTCGTCCCAGACCAATTCGTAAATTTCGCGTGCTACCAAATCAAATCGGTAATTACTAAATGCTTGCGCAACCGCCAGCTCTGCCTGCTGTAACCGGCTGATAATCCAATGATCCGCGACGGAGTATGTTACTGGTAAAGCTTCATCTAATCCGGTATCTTTTTCTTCGCAGTTCATCATGACATAGCGGGTTGCGTTCCAGAGCTTGTTGCAGAAATTTCTGTAACCATCACAACGTTGCATATCAAATTTAATATCCCGCCCATGGGATGCCAGGCTGGCGAATGTAAAGCGTAAGGCATCGGTTCCGAAAGCCGGAATACCGTCAGGAAAATGTTTGCGAGTATTTTTCTCAATAGACTCGGCTTGTTTCGGATTCATTAGTCCTGTTGTACGCTTTGCAATCAAAGCTGGCAGCGTGATGCCGTCGATCAAATCCAGTGGATCGAGTACATTGCCTTTGGATTTGCTCATCTTCTGGCCTTCGGCATCACGGATCAGACCGGTAATGTAAACTTCCCTGAATGGCACCTTGCCAGTGAAATGCAGCGACATCATCACCATGCGCGCAACCCAGAAGAAAATGATGTCAAAGCCCGTGATGAGCACCGAAGTCGGCAGGAAGGTTCTTAGTTCCACTGTTTCGTCCGGCCAACCCAAGGTAGAGAATGGCCAGAGCGCCGATGAGAACCAGGTATCCAGCACATCGTCATCTTGTTTTAGATTATTTTTCCCGGAAATTCTTTGTGCTTCTTCCAGACTATGCGCAACCGTGATGTTGCCATCTTCGTCGTACCATGCTGGAATGCGGTGTCCCCACCATAATTGACGTGAAATACACCAGTCCTGAATGTTTGTCAGCCACTGGTTGTAAACATGCGTCCAATTTTCGGGCGTAAATTTTACTTCGCCTTGCGCGACCACTTCCAATCCATGCCTGGCTAAGTCTTCCATCGCGACATACCATTGATCGGTCAGCATCGGTTCAATAATTGTATTGGTGCGATCACCACGCGGCGCCATGAGTTTGTGGGGCTTGGTGTCAACCAGGAAACCTTGTGTTTCCAGATCAGCAATGATCTTTTTTCTGGCGTCAAAGCGATCCAATCCCTGATACTCAGTGGGTGCTAGATCGTTGATTTTTCCATCCAAGGTGAAAATATTTACTGGAACCAAATGATGCCGTTGTCCCACATGGTAATCGTTGAAGTCGTGAGCAGGGGTGATTTTTACACAACCTGTGCCAAATTCCGGATCGACATAATTGTCCGCAATGATGGGGAATTGTCCGCTCACACAGTGGCAAGCGCACATGGCGTCCGATTAGGTGTTGATAACGTGAATCCTCGGGGTGGACGGCAACTGCCACATCCCCCAGCATGGTTTCTGGGCGGGTGGTGGCAACAATCAAGGCTTCCGTTTGTTCTGTATGGAGCCCATCAGTTTGTTCTAGCGGATAACGAATATGCCATAAGGAGCCATTTTCTTCTGTCGATACTACTTCCAGATCTGAAACTGCTGTTTGCAACACCGGGTCCCAGTTTACAAGCCGCTTGCCGCGATAAATGAGTCCTTCGCGATAGAGGCGTACAAAAACCTCAGTGACTGCACGCGACAAAGCGGAATCCATGGTGAATCGCTCGCGTGTCCAGTCGCAGGAAGTCCCCAGGCGCCGCATTTGCCGGGTGATCGTAGAGCCGGATTCTTCCTTCCATTGCCACACTCGTTCCAGAAAAGCTTCCCGGCCCAATTCGCGACGATCGAGCTTTTGCTGATCCAGTTGACGTTCAACCACAATCTGTGTGGCAATACCGGCATGATCAGTACCTGGCTGCCATAATGTGTTATCTCCTAACATACGGTGGTAGCGTGTCAACGCATCCATTAAGGTATGTTGGAATGCATGCCCCATATGCAAGGTGCCAGTGACATTGGGTGGCGGTAACATAATACAATAGGAAGATTTATTCATTACAGCCGCTGGTTTGAAATAACCTGCTGATTCCCAATCGGAATACCAACGATCTTCAATGCGTTTAGGGTCAAAGTTTTTTTCGAGTTCCATAGAATTTAGAGTTGTATTGAATGGTGCAAATAAGACCGCCATTATAGCGGATGGCATTTCGGTGCGTATGACAACAAACAAATGCAGATTTTTTTGACCTAAATTTCTCAGTTAGGTCATTCCAATGATTCAAGAGGGAGGAGGCGAATCCAGAAGCTTTGATTTTTAGGTCTGGCTGCAATAATTTTGTTAATGATACAGCGTGTAAGTAGGCACCGGCGAACTGTGCTTTGCGCAACTGAGGCGAATTTGTCAGACCCAGACCCTCTCGTATCCCGTTTATTTGCAAAAATTTGAATCGCCTCGGGTTTTCCGGAGACGAAATGATTGAAGAGGAAGGAGAGATGAAGAATCAATTTAGTTATTCACCGGAAGTACGAGAACGAGCGGTATGATTAGTATTTGAACAGCAAAAAGAGCCTGGATCGCAGTAGTCTGCAATCAAATCAATCGCATTGAAGATTGGCTGCACACCGGAAACTTTGCGGACATGGGTAAAGCGAGTGTAGACCGATCAGGGGGTTAGAGCAGGCATGTCGACATCGGATCGGGAAAGGCTCAAGGAATTGGAGCAAGAGAATCGCGAATTAAAGCGTGCTAACGAGATATTACCGAAGGCATCAGCGTATTTTGCACAGGCGGAGCTCGACGGCCGACCGAAGTGATGGCGATATTTGTCGATCCGTTACACGGAACGCTTGGAACAAACCAATATTGATGCTTCTGTTGGTAGTATTGGCGATTCTTATGACAATGCACTAGCCGAAACGATTAACGGGTTATGCAAGACTGAGGTTATAAGGCATTGCGGATCGTGGTGTAATATTGACGATGTGGAATTTGCTACTTTGGAATGGAGAGGGACTGGTTTAATAATCGCCGGTTACTGAAGCCGATTGGAAATATTCCACCAGTGGAATTGAAAAAGGTACATTATCGCCAATTAAAGCAGTCAGTAAAGCAGTCAGCTGATGCAGCTTGACTCAAACCAAACAGTCTCCGGAAAACCCGGAACGATTCATGAACCACGTGCCCCTCTTGACGCAATCGCGATAGTGCAATGTGTAAGTGCATTGAGAGTGCGTTTGCATTAAACAATAACGATAGTGTTGTAAGTTACAACTCTTGCCCAGCGATGTAACGCCGTGCCTGCACAATACGGGCAAGACTGAACATCAGAAGAACTTTGCTTGTTACGATTGCTTAAGTCCAACAGGCCCACTGGCAATGGATTAAATTTTGAAATGTCGACAGAGGATTTCATAAAATTTTTGAGGAAGATCATTATCCCTTTAGTTATTGTGAGTAAAGGGAAAAGCGGGGTGATGGGAGGGGGAAACCATTATGAGTGGGAGGATTTTTATGACAAAATGACTTGACTTTAAACCCCAAGGTCGACTAGCCTGAGAGGTGTGGCTAAAATGAGGAAAGAGGTAAGGTTATTTTAGCTGCCGAAATTTATAGCCGTACTAATTAATTAGTATTAAAGGTGATAAGAAGCAGTAAGAACGGGAAGTAGTTTTGATTAACAGTTAGGAGATAGAAACATGGCAACAACTTATGGCACAACGAGCGCAAGTAAGAGCGCTGACTATGACATGTCGCTGTGGTACGACTCAAAGTACCCAAGCTGGGCATGCTAACCATGCTACTGGTAGCGATATTCTGGATCTGGTATCAAAGGACATTTGCTTATTCACATGGCATGGACTCGATGGAACCGGAATTTGACAAGGTGTGGATGGGTCTGTGGCGAGTTCACATGACCCTGATGCCTTTGTTTGCATTAGTCACCTGGGGCTGGATACTGAAGACCCGTGACACGAAAGAGCAACTGGACAACCTGGATCCCAAGTTAGAGATTAAACGTTATTTCTACTGGATGATGTGGCTGGGAGTTTATCTGTTTGGTGTTTACTGGGGCGGCAGCTTCTTCACTGAGCAAGATGCATCGTGGCACCAGGTGATTATTCGTGACACCAGCTTTACGCCAAGTCACGTAGTGGTATTTTATGGTTCATTCCCGATGTACATTGTCTGTGGTATAGCTTCATACCTGTACGCGATGACCCGTCTGCCACTGTATAGCCGCGGCACATCATTCCCGCTGGTTATGGCAATTGCTGGTCCATTGATGATTCTGCCAAACGTAGGATTGAATGAATGGGGTCATGCATTCTGGTTCATGGAAGAGCTGTTCAGTGCACCATTGCACTGGGGCTTTGTGATTCTGGGCTGGGCAGGGTTGTTTTCAGGTGGTATTGCAGCACAGATTATCACCCGTTACTCCAACCTGACCGATGTTATCTGGAATAACCAAAGCAAAGAAATTCTGAATAACCGGATAGTTCCTTAATTCAGGCGAGATTACCACTCCTGTCCCGGAGAGGGATGGGGATGGTAAAGAGATTTAAGTTACTTGGTAGTATGGAAACAAGCTGTAGGGCGATGACAAATGGCAGCAAGGAAGCAGTAAAGGAATCGTCATTGTTTACATATTTAATTTCACACGAAAAGAAATAAGGGAGAGTCTAGTGAGTAGAACAGACGAAATTATAGCGGCGGCAAAGATGCCGCCAGAAGCGGTCAAGATGTCCAGATATATAGATGCAGTGTTTTTTCCAATTCTCTGCATACTTCTGGTTGGCACCTATCACATGCACTTCATGCTGCTGGCAGGAGACTGGGATTTTTGGCTTGACTGGAAAGACCGTCAATGGTGGCCAGTTGTAACACCGATTGTAGGTATCATGTACTGTGCGGCACTGATGTATTACCTGTGGGTAAACTATCGCCTGCCATTTGGCGCGACACTCTGTATCGTATGCCTGTTAGTAGGTGAATGGCTGACCCGTTACTGGGGCTTCTACTGGTGGTCACATTACCCAATCAACTTTGTATTGCCATCGACCATGATTCCTGGTGCGCTGATGTTAGATACAATTTTACTGTTGACGGGTAACTGGCTGGTTACGGCCTTGTTAGGTGGTGGTTTTTGGGGATTGTTTTTCTATCCAGGCAACTGGCCGATCTTTGGACCGACCCACTTACCAGTGGTAGTAGAAGGCGTATTACTGTCAGTAGCTGACTACACAGGATTTCTGTATGTGCGGACAGGTACACCGGAATATGTACGCCTGATTGAACAAGGTTCACTGCGTACGTTCGGTGGCCACACCACAGTGATTGCGGCATTCTTCGGAGCTTTTGTATCCATGCTGATGTTCTGCGTATGGTGGTACTTTGGCAAATTATACTGCACCGCTTTCTACTATGTTAAAGGTGAAAGAGGCCGTATCTCTATGAAGAACGACGTAACAGCTTTTGGTGAAAAAGGCTTTGCACAGGGGATCAAATAATGAATATAAAGAGCATTTTTAAGCTGGGCGTATTAGGCCTGTATGGAGCTGCGATTGGAGCGGCATCACTGGCGGTGACGCTGGTAGTAGACGTAGCACCGGCAGCGGCACACGGTGAACGTTCACAGGAACCGTTTCTCCGTATGCGTAGTATTCAATGGTACGACTTGAAATGGCAACCGAAAGTTACCAAAGTCAATGACATTGCTACCATGACAGGGAAGTTTCACTTGGCAGAAGATTGGCCACGTGCGGTAGGTAAGCCAACACGTGCATTTTTTAACGTAGGAAGTCCTAGCCCGGTGTTTGTACGTTTGAGCACCAAGCTGAATGGCGAACCAACCTTCATTTCAGGTCCGCTGGAAATTGGACGTGACTATGAATTTGAGGTGAAACTGAAAGCAAGGATCCCAGGACGTCATCACATGCACGCGATGGTGAACATCAAGGACGCAGGACCTATTGCAGGCCCGGCATCCTGGATGAACATCTCTGGAAGTTGGGATGACTTTACCAATCCGATCACCACACTGACAGGTAAAACTATTGACCTGGAGACATTCAACTTCAGCAATGGCATATTCTGGCACGTATTATGGTTGACTATCGGCTGCTTCTGGATTGGCTACTTTGTAGCGAAACCGATGTTCCTGCCACGTAGTCGTGTATTGCTGGCGTATGGTGACGAACTGCTGACATCACCAACGGACAGGAAAGTTGGATTGGCAGTTGCAATCCTGACCTGTGCAGTGGTATGGGGTGGCTATCGTTATACAGAGAGCGTTCATCCTTATACAGTACCGATCCAGGCGGGTGAATCCAAAGTAGCGCCAATGCCGATTGCACCGAATCCTGTTGCGATCAAAGTGACACATGCTAACTATGACGTACCAGGCCGCGCATTACGTGTGACCATGGAAATCACCAACAATGGAGACTCAGCGGTCAACATTGGTGAATTCACGACGGCAGGTGTACGTTTTGTTAACAAGCTGGGACAAACTCATCTGGACCCTGATTATCCAAGAGAGCTGGTAGCAACTGGTTTGACCATGGATGACGACAAAGGAATTCAGCCTGGAGAAACCCGTGAAGTTAAGATGGAAGCCAAAGATGCGTTGTGGGAAGTACAACGTTTGATGGCTCTGTTGGGTGATCCAGAAAGCCGCTTTGGTGGCTTACTGATGACCTGGGACCAGGAAGGCAACCGCTATATCAATAGTATTGCTGGTGCAGTTATCCCAGTCTTTACCAAGCTATAAGCTTATTTAAGCATCAACACCGGCACACCACTGTCGAAAGACAGCCGGTGTGCCGGTTTTTTTATCAGTAGAGAAACAAAGTAAAATTTAGGGTACTAGAAAGAGAATGCGGACAATAGAAGAACTAGCAGAAATAGAGGCGCTTACCCAAAAGGAGGATTTGTCGTGACCAGACAAATGACAGCAGGGACTGCAGTCTTTATACTTGTTATGGCACTTTACACAAGTACAGCTGGCGCACATGGCAAAGTAGCCATGGAAGATGACAGCTGTATGCGCCGGATTGGCGAGAACATGATTCACCTCAGCGCCTACCAGCCACAGGTAGATGAAGGAGGCCATTATTGCACGGATATACCCAAAGCAGGCAGTGCCGTACTCGTTATAGATTTAGTAGATCCCGAATTGCGTGATATGCCAATTGGCGTGAAGGTAATCAAAGGCAGCATAGCAAGTGAAGGCGAAACCATCGCCAACACACGGCCTGCGTTGTATCAAGATGGTGTCATCAGTATGAAAAGTGCGTTGGATCAAGGGAAATATCTCGTGCTGGTTACAGCGGAAGGGGTGCCGCCACTGAACTATGAATATCATTTACGAGTGGAAATGATTAATTATGCAGATGTATTCAGAGCAACCATAGGACCAGCAGTTGGCCTATTGCTGACAACAATACTTGGGTATAAACTCATCCGATCAAGACGTCTTAGAGAGTGGCTAGCCTCGCGCCGTGCAAAGAAAAACTGAATAACACGATGACCATAATAAAGGTCATCATGAACTAACCATTTATCGACAGGGAAATTCAAACAATGTCAGCAAAATTAATAGATATAAAGCAAGCAATAATAACAGTATTATTTGCAACAAGCATGATGTTCACAGCGCAAGTGCAAGCACATGGTGGTCTGGCATTGGCGGAAGATATGTGTGTATTGACAGTAGGGCCATACAGAATGCACTTTACGGGTTATCAGCCGCTATCACAAGAAGAAGAATTCTGTGAAGACATACCAGAAGTTGGAAAAACAGTGATAGCACTGGACTACATTCAAGAAGAATTACGTCCATTAAAAACGGAAGTACGGATTATTCGTGACACGGGATCGGAAGAGAATCTGGATGCGATAACAGTATTTCATTTGCCACCGAAAGTATACCCATCAGCATCGATTACCGTAGATCATACTTTTCCGGAGAAGGGTAAGTTTGTAGGGCTGGTGACAGTGACTGGTGGAGCAGAGGATTACGTGTCACGCTTTCCGTTCTCAGTCGGAGAAGGGCGTCCAACGCCTAAAGCGGCAATAATTGCACCGGTTGTGTTGGTGATTGCAATAGGTGCATTCTTCTATATGAGAAGCCGAAGCAAAACAGGAAACCAAAGCGCTGCTTAACGTAGCAAATGTAATTTAAAATTAAGGGTGGGCAAATTATTAAAATCGTACTTAGTCGTCCCTGAAAAAGTATCAAACAACAGTTGTTCTGGAAAAGCCACCCGAGAAAACGGTTGCTTACTAAAATGCATGCTCCGGTAGTTTAAATTTCCATCAAGGAATCCGATAAATTTGGTGTTTTTGCCACGGGAAAAAGAGCCAAAAAATGGCCAGAAGCCATTGTTTTAGATTCCAGGCGGCCCCGGCAGCCATCAGCAGATTGATTCGATCGCCGATAGCGCCTTTCAGATAGTTCCTAGCCATTCGATAATCCGACTTCAGGTGGCCGATAATGGGCTCAATCGCGGCACGCCTCCAGCATTGTTTCCGCTTCTTGTCTCTCTGGTATCGGGTATCCTTCTTGAGTCCTTTTCCAGGCAAAATGATCTGGGTTCCATTGACTTCACGTTTGCCGCGGTAGCCCGCGATCGCATACGGTTTGCTTGGCTGCTTTCCCGCGCGAAATCTCAACATGACGCAGGATTTCGGATAACGTATTGCTGTCATGCAGGTTCTGTTCGTGACTGACTACGCCAACTATCAGATTACCTTTTGCGGTACTGGCTATCGATGCTTGGCTAGCGTACTCATATTGTTTGTGGTCTTTCCCCTTGGCGACACAGTACACTTGCGGTTCGTGCAATGAGTAGATCTTGTTCTTATCGTTTTGCTGTTGCCGTAATACGCGCTCATACAACAGAAAGTCCCGTTGATAGCATTCAAACAGACAGTACTGCGGTAATTCTCTCCTGAGCTCCCGCATCAAAATACCTGCAATGGTTCTGAGGCGCTTCAACGCGCGTTTGGCCTTGGCTCTTTTCTTCACGTGCCGCTAGTGCGAATATCCAGCCATCCATGGACGCCCACATTTCGCAAAGCCTTCAATCTATGATCTCAAGAGAGGTAAAGGTGCAGCCATACATCCGGACTTTATGTGAAGCGCATTGCCTCTGTCCCTGATGGAATTTGCTGAGTAGCACCTTATCATCTTCACGTGCTCTGCACTTGGGCTAAGTCAGGTTTAGCTACTCACGGTCGACCAGTCGATCGCATCATGTCATGATTGCTGTGAAATCAGTGGTAACTTTCTCCTTAAACTCGTTTTTAATGCAACGATCAGGCGTGCAACGCCTAATCAGCCCTCACGATCAATGAGCCGCAACGGTATGTACGCATAGCCGGCGTTCTGGCTCGGCCTTCCGGGAGGATGCTCTTGCTCCAGGCAGGGCGAAATGTCCCCGCGTTTCCGGATACCGAGCAATAACTGGTTGCCACCGCAATGGCGCTCGCTGAACTCGGGCATTCCCCAACACCAGAATGGCTAATCCTACGGAATCGGCCCAGTCTTTGGCTGGCTTCGCTCTCCTTGTGCCAAGCGATTTGCAACTCTAACTCTTTCACCTGCCGATCCAGCTCCTTCAGGTGGTCATTCAGTCTTTCAGTAATCGGCGCATTGTTCTGGAAACCATTTTCAGCATCTTCCAGAATGTCAGGCATGCGTTTGCCAATCGATTGGATCCCCTGAGGATGACGATACCAAACTCAGAGAGGCCGCGTATCTGATTTGCCTGTGAAGTTCTCGCCTTGACAAATCCTGTCTGGCTCGGTGCACTGACAAAATGGCCTGTTGCTCAACAGTCTTGATCAGTACAAAACGCATATTGGGTCGAGTCTGCTTCAAATCGCTTCTGCATCAGCCATATCATGCTTGTTAGTCTTGACATAAGGCTTGACGAACTGGGGCGACATGAGCTTGACAGTATGCCCAAATCCACCCAACTTTCTCGCCCAGTGGTGGGAACTGCCGCCCTTCTAAGCCAATCAGGCAAGGCCCCAGATTGGCAAGAGCTCCGTCATCTGTCCGCGGCGTAATTGCTTACGCAGCACAGCCTTGCCATACTCATCTACACCGTGGATCTGAAACACCTCTTTTGCCAAATCAATGCCTATTGTTGTAATCTTCATGTCGGACGCTCCTCTCTGTTTTAGTGGTCATTGCACCTCCTTTTAGCACTTGATGCCGTTTTGGGTAGTGGGCGTCCATTCCATTATCTTCGTCAAGAACCCGTCCAGAAACTGTCATTTCACTGTTATTATCCGGCCGTTAATTTTATAAGCATTTGAATAATATACGATCGTATTTTCTCGTGCGTTGTAGTGCCATAATATAGTTGTTTTATATCGACACATACCCTGGCTATAGTAGGCTTTAAGGGTATGTATATCAGACAAACCACCACCCGCTCCAAAAAGACGGCGGCACTTACCAGTCCTATCGATTGGTTGAATCTTTCCGTATCGGCAACAAGGTCAAACAACAAACGCTGCTGAATCTGGGTGCCGAGTTTTCCATACCGCGTGAGTACTGGGGTGAATTGACCAATCGTATTGAACCATCCTGCATCACCAGCCCAATCTACTTCCGCTTGACGAAACCATTGAAGCTGAGGCGCAGCGCATAGCTTCTAATTTACTGCTGCGTAAAAAGAATATGCCGAGTGATGAGCGCATGGCGACAGCAGATTATTGCACGGTAGATATTGATAGCATCAAGCTCGGAACTGCGCAGTGTTGGGCTGGAGCATATGGCCTATGCTGCATTGCAGTCTTTGCAGCTGGATGTTCAATTACGGCTCTGGGACTGAATCGTGCGGAAGTGGCCACGGCCATTGGCACGATCGTTGGCCGAATGGTTGCGCCGGATAGTGAGTTATCTACACATCGCTGGTTACAGCGGAGAGGTACCGGGTGAGATCATCGATTACGATTTCAACCAATGTGGTTTGAGTCGCCTGTATCGTGTTTCAGATCAATTGTTAAGGCATCGTGATGCGCTGGAAACTCACCTGTTTATGCGTGAATGTACGTTGTTTGATCTGAACTGCACCATCACGCTGTACGATCTGACCAATACTTCTTTGAAGGCGGCGGCAAATACAATGATCAAGCTGTTCGTGGCCGTTCAAAGGAGAAGCGGTGCGACTGCCCGTTGGTTGCACTGGGTCTGGTGCTTGACAGTAGCGGGTTTCCGCGCAGCAGCCGGGTTTTGCTGGTAATGCCAGTGAACCAGCCACGCTCGAGACGATGGTTACATCGCTAGCTGGCGCAAAGGCCAGCGCATTGATTGTGATGGATGCGGGCATTGCGACTGAGGCGAATCTTCAGTGGCTGCAGGAACGAAACTATCGTTACCTGGTGGTCAGCCGCAAGCGCCAAGTGGAATGGGACGAGGAATTATCGCAAATTGTGCGTGTACAAGGCACGAATGAAGTCGGATTTACGGCAGCAAACCGGTGACGATGAAAAGAAGTGGAACTGTATTGTCGCTCCAGCAGCCGTGCGGCCAGGAAGTCCGCGATAGATTCCTGTTTCAGCAACGCTTTGAGACGCAAATGCGTGCGCTGGCGGATGGATTGAACAAAAGGGAAGTACCAGGCGATACGACAAAGGTATTACAACGTGTTGGCCGGCTGTGAGGAGAAATATGCGCGAGTGGCCCGGCACTACACCATCGGAAGTGAAAAACACCCGCAGCAATCTTGCCGCCGGTTACACTTTGAGCGCACAAACGTTGCAGCGAAGGAATACGCAAGCGTGTACTGTTTGCGCACCAACATGCTGGACTGGGATGCCGGGAAGCTCTGGCGCACGTACATCATGCTGACTGATCTGGAGGCTGTATTTCCGCGGCCTGAAATCGGAATTAGGCATGCGCCCGTCACCATCAAACGACCCAACGCGTGGAAGGTCACCTGTGGATCACATTGCTTGCCTATCACCTGTGTGCATCATCCGTTTGCGTTTAAAAGCTGCGGATATCCATGACAGCTGGGACACGCTACGCCAGCGCATGCCTAGCCATATGCGCGTCACAACAACAATGCGTCCAAGGATAACAAGACACTGCACATTCGCAAAACTGCTCGCCCTGAGCCTTGGCAGCAAGCAATCTATCAGGCACTGGATTTACCTCCAAAATCCCGGAGGAATACGCAAAACAATCATTCCTGGCTAGAATCCAATTTGTAGTGCCAACAGGTATTGTGTGCGAGATTAACCTGTTACAAAAATGAAAAGTTTGAGGTGTTGTGACGAAGATAATGGAATGGACGCCCACTACCCAAAACGGCATCAAAGTGCCAAAGTAGTGGTGCAATGACCACTAAAACAGAGAGGGCGTCCGACATGAAGATTACAACAATAGGCATTGATTTGGCAAAGAGGTGTTTCAGATCCACGGTGTAGATGAGTATGGCAAGGCTGTGCTGCGTAAGCAATTACGCCGCGGACAGATGACGGAGTTCTTTTGCCAATCTAGGGCCTTACCTGATTGGCTTAGAAGCGTGCGGTAGTTCCACCACTGGGCGAGAAAGTTGGGTGAATTTGGGCATACTGTCAAGCTCATGTCGCCCCAGTTCGTCAAGCCTATGTCAAGACTAACAAGCATGATATGGCCGATGCAGAAGCGATTTGTGAAGCAGTTACTCGACCCAATATGCGCTTTGTCCCGATCAAGACTGTTGAGCAACAGGCCATTCTATCAGTGCACCGAGCCAGACAGGGATTTGTCAAGGCGAGAACTTCACAGGCAAATCAGATACGCGGTCTACTCTCTGAGTTTGGTATCGTCATCCCTCAGGATCAATCGATTGGCAAACGCCTGCCTGACATTCTGGAAGATGCCGAAAATGGTTTGCCAGGAACAATGCGCCGATTACTGGAAAGACTGAATGACCACCTTAAAGAGCTGGATCGGCAGGTGAAGAGTTAGAGTTGCAAATCAAGCTTTGGCACAAGGAGAAGCGAAGCCAGCCAAGACTGGAAGCCATCCCTGGTGTTGGCCCGATTACAGCGAAGCGCCATTGTGGCAACTGTGGGGAATGCTACAGAGTTCAAGAGCAGTAGACAATTGGCCGCATGGCTGGGTTGGTGCCAAGCAGCATTCAAGCGGTGGCAAACAGTTATTGCTTGGTATCAGCAAACGCGGGACACTTATCTTCGCCCCTGCTGATCCATGGAGCAAGAGCAGTCATCCGCTTTGCCGAGAAGAAGGCCGAGCCAGAAGCTGGCTTGCAAGCTGATAACACGGCGCAATAAGAACGTTGCTGCTGTTGCCTGGCAAATAAGAACGCTCGCATCATCTGGGCATTGCTCACCCAGAAAGCGACATTTCACCCCGATCAACTATGGCAACATACTGCTGCGGCTCATTGATCGTGAGAGGTTGATTAGAAGCGTATGGGTATGTTGCATTAAAAACAGGTTTAAGGGAAAGTTACCACCGATTGCACAGGCAATCATGGCATGATGGCGAGACTGGTCAGACCGTGAGTAGCTAAACCTGACTTAGCCCAAGTGCATAGAGCACGTGAAGATGATAAGGTGCTACTCAGCAAATTCCATCAGGGACAGAGGCAATGCGCTACATAAAGTCCGGATGTATGGCTGCAATCTTTACCTTCTTGAGATCATAGATTGAAGGCTTTGCAAAAATGTGGGCGTCCATGTATGGGCCAAGGGACGGGGAATTAATCCCCTGAGGATTGGAAAAATGACAAAATTATTTCTATATTATTTTCAGTAGAGTGGCAGAAGTGGCAACTACTTCAAAAAGTCAAATAGTACCATCAGGAAGTAAACAACACTGTAAATCGGGAACCTTGACCTTTCGTGCTTTCAAAGGATGCTGTCCATCCATAACGCTCACAGATACGTTGAACGATTTTCAGGCCCAATCCGACTCTATTCGTGTCGCCCGAATTGACCTTTGCATCATTCTTAAATATTCTGGTCGACGTAGGCATGTCAATGCCTACGCCGGTATCTGTGACCGTTAGCTGATTGGATTCTAATGACACGGTGATAGTACCCCGCTCGGTATATCGAAATGCGTTTCGTACCAGATTGGCAACAAGAACACTGAGAATGCCAGGAGGAGCCGACACTTTTAATGGTTCTTTTTCCTCAACCACCACTTCGACCGGTTTATTTCCTAACCATACACGTTGCTGCTCAATCACCTTGCGAATAACTGGTCCCATTTCGCAAGCATCATCGTATTTGATTGATTCATTATGGATCTGCGCCAATATTAAGAAAGTTTCTATTAATTCGGACATCTCTCCGACCGCACGTTGAATTCGCTGAATTCGCGCGTATTCCAAAGCAGATAAATCCGCTCTCGTGGCCAATACTTCTGCGGCCAAACTTATGTTGGTAATTGGGGTTCGTAATTCATGACTTACGTTGCTTGCAAATTCCTTCTCACGAATCAGCAGATGTTGCAATTGTTCATGATAATGCTGTAATTTACGAGCCAGAACGCCTATCTCGTCGTCACCAAATTCAGATAAATCCAGCGATTCGTCTGGCTGATTCTTGAATGTCATAATTTGGTCAGCGAGCCGTCTGATAGGTCGGATAACATAATTTGCCAACCCCAAACCGGTAACGAGTGCGATGATCAGGGCGGCAATCGAACATATCCAGACAAGGCGAATGAAATCATGTTCGCGTTGATGAATGCTGGTATCGTCGAACTGTACGCTGTACTTGGTTTCGCCGATATGTTCGACCAATACTCGGTAATCTCGGTTATCGTGCGTTACATCGTGTATGCCCTGGGGAAGGTTACGTATATGTTCGGGGATACTGGTCGTTTCGTCGAGTGATGTAACGTAAATAATGATCGTCGTGCGCGGATGGGAAAAACCGGGTATCTGCGCACTTTCATCCTGTAATTGAAATTCCTTAAGTTCAGCGTATAGGATGTCATCGAGCATGTTTGTCTCGATTGATTTTAATGCAATAACCAACCCAAAACCAAACATAAGGGTTAATGCGGCTCCGAATAATAAAAACGTAAGGGTGATGCGTCGGCTTAGGCGTTTAGTCTTCTGCATTCTTATCCGTAAGTTTGAATCCAAAACCTCGCACAGTGTGTAAAAGCGGGCGATCAAATGGTTTGTCAACAATCTGACGGAGATTGTAGAAATGGGTGCGTAAGGCATCACTATTCGGCGGATCCTCCTGCCAGACAACGTACTTGAGCTCTTCCCGAGGGATAGCCCGATGTGGGTTCTGCATTAAAAAAGTGAGTAGCCGGAATAGCGTTGGATTAAGATCGATGCGCTTGCCAGCTCGATATGCTTTGTGAGCATCCACGTCGAGCAAGAGATCTCCGATCTGTAGTCTTGAAGCGGGTTTGCGGCGGATGTGTTCGGACAGGACTTTAATGCGTGCGGCCAGTTCTTTTAGAGAGAAAGGTTTTACCAGGTAATCATCCGCGCCTGATTCGAAGCCTTCCAATTTGTTTTCGAGTGTATCCCTTGCAGTCAGTATGAGCACAGGTACTAACTGTTGTGCATCCTGGCGAATCTGGCGGCAGAGGGTGATGCCATCAATGTCCGGTAAACCTAAATCCAAGATGACTGCGTCATAATCCTTCGTTATCGCCAGATTTAAGCCTGTCATGCCATCACTCGCCGTATCAATCGTATAACCCAAACCTTCCAAGTAATCACAGATGCTGGCGGCGATGTCTTGGTTATCCTCTATGATAAGTACTTTCATGGAATGTGCCTGGCTAAGATGAAAAGTCAAAAACAAGCAAAACAAGAATCTCGAAATTGATTGCACATACAGAGAGAGGCTGGAATATCGAGAAGTTACAAAAGTTCTCTATGTGGCAGCCATTGTTTTAAATCGCACCTTCTCGCAATATCTATTGACAGTACTTTTCAGGACAGGTCATTTAATGGATTATTCTTTATGCTTTTGATGGACGAACCAATAGTATCGACGAATTGACTTTTGCGATGAGCTGTTCGGCAACTGAGCCAACGAGGAAACGCTCCAATCCTCTCCGGTTAGATATTCCTACTACCAGCAAATCTGCGTTCCAATCGGCGGTGGCAGCTGCGATAGCTTCGGCGATTCCATTCAAACCATATCCGGCTTCAGCTTCCAAAAGACGGGTCTCGACATTCAATGCATTAATGGAAGACTTAGCCTGTTTCAGTAACTCAGCCCCCGTCTCTTTTGGGGATGCAGTATCGCTGCCTACGGAATGGACGATACATAATGTTGCAGTATATGTATTGGCAATATTTTCTGCTTCCGTTAATGCCTGCCTGGCAGTTTCGCTACCATCAACCGCAACCATGATTCTTTTGTACATAGAGATACTCCTTTATGAATATTGATACTGTTCGAGAGCAAGGTTTCAATATGCTTTCTCTCGAACACTACACTTTATTTAAAAGTTGGGTAAAGATGATTATTGTAAATTGTTGCGGTCATTTTCAGGCTATCAAAATATCGTTTGATAACAGATTTAGCCGACATATGGTCTTTCTGAGTATAGATCAAAAAAATGAACGATAGCGTGTATCAGCATGGCAACCAGTAAGCCCTCAAAATGCCAACCTTAAAGACCAGACCAGCGGTTATAAACGCCAGCATTAACGCATAAGGACCATAATGTGTAACATGTGCGAGTCCGGCGATCATTTTGTAGCCGGTAAACATCATAATCGCCGCTAATGAAAATTTCGGCAAATAATCCAGATACTGCGGGTTAAATGTAAAGAAGCAGACTACAGAGCCAATAACTAAAACAGAAAACTTGGTCATTGCACCTGCCAGTTTATTGGTTGTACTCTTGGCCAGACCATCCAGGTTGGTCATGCCATGAAAGAAGCTTGAGCCCATGTTGGCTATCCAGATGGCAAGCAAGCTATTGTTACTATTGGTTTTTCGTTTTAATGGATCGATTTTTTCAATGGCAGCGTTACTCATGACTTGTTCAATGACATCAACAATTGCCAGCATGGCGCAGTAAAGAACCATATAAACCAGCATCATGGGAGCGACATCAGCCACTGGTAATGGCAGCTTAAGATAAAGATCAACATTTTCCACGAAAATCATGGGTACAGTAACAAATTGTGCCAGCAACACACCACCGATGATCAACACAAAATATGGAATGGCAGGTTGAGTATCCTTGAACTTGGAAAACAGAAATAAAAATACACCAAGACCGGCTGCAGAAATGGCAACCATCTGGACACGCGCGCTATTCCAGAACTCTTCGGTAATCGATTCTTCCGGGTATTTCGTAGGTGAATTCGAAAACTTCAATAATATTTTCAACCCCACACCTGCCAGCAGTCCCTCAACCAGATAAACTGGAACTGCAACGAGCAGGTATCGTTGCCAGATTGAACTTCCAGATGACGGCTTGCATTAATGCGGTGAGGAAGATACAGAATGCCATATTTTCCCACCCGAAACTGGCTACACCTAAAGCGAGCACAGGAGCCAGCCCTGCTGCAACGCCAGGAGAACCGATATAATTACCTGGTTTAAACCAGGCATTGATCCAGCCAATTAAAGAAGCAAACGCGACAGTGGCTAACGCGATTTTGATTGGATAGTCGGACATAATCGCAATACCAATCGTTAATGGAATTGCCATAGCGCCAGTGATTAAACCTGCGGCAGTATCGCGCAATACGTACTGCGATTGAAAGGCCGCTGACCCAGGCAGTGTAACTGGTCCTGTATCTTGTGTTTGCTGGCCACTTGAGGGTGACTTATTTTCTGTTTGTGATTTCATGAATTATTATTCCTCCAATTTGACAAATAACTGTGACATAACCAAAACCAAGGGAGGAGCAAACTAAATACCGTACAACTAAGGTTTCTAGGATCACCTTGATAAAGCATATATAACCTAATTCCTGTCAATATCTTGTTAAGTTTCTGTTAGGATTTCGTTAAAGTTTCTGTTTCTCCGGATAAATACGTGTATTCGGGTTGTTGTGGCCTGATTTTTCCGTGTGCTTTGCTCGGCAGGTGTCACATACTTTGCCAGAGATACTGTGTCATATCTACCGTGTCAAATGTGTGGTCAATGGAACTCAAATCATTTTGTCTGGAAAGGGATTAAGGAGGAGATACTCGGAGGCTGTTCGAGAATAGAGCAATCAACTGCGGAAAAGCTATTTTGGCCATATTTTTCGATTATTTGTCTCAAAATGGCTTCCCCTCACAACGATCACTATTCTCGGATAGCTTCCTACTAAACTTGAGCGAGCTGCGCGATGTGCGCAGAATGGGAAAGAAAATATCAAATGCTAGATTCATTAAGTTTAATTCTATCCAAAACCGCTTCTGTCGTACTGTTTGTTGCCGGCATTCTCTTCATGCAAAATGCCGGAGCCGAGAAGATATGGAACTGGAGCTACAGGGGAGGTAACATTGTTGCCAGCGGGACGTTTGCGACGTCCGAAGACGTGGATTCTCTGGGTTTTTATCAAATTTCCAGCATTGCGGGTCACCGCAATGGCGATCCCATTAAAGGGTTGCACCCGACCGGTAGCGCGATTCCGGGTAACGAGCCCCATACCCTTGATAATTTGATCCGCATCGACACGCAAGGCCAGATTACAGTGCATGGATTCGGTTTTTCTACAGCATCAGGTAATTATGTCAACACTTTTTTTGCTGATTCTCACGCAACATCGGGTTATGTGGAAGTTTTTACAACGGTATCGACCTTTAGTGAGCTACCGGTTACATTCTTAGCCACACCGGTGTCCGAGCCTGAAATCAATGTGGAACCCCCAGCCAGGAAATCCGGGAATGAGGATCAATAAAGTGCCATGATGCATTCTTCCCTTAAACGTGAACCAATATCCGTTGTGTCATAAGAGTAAAATCCGATGTGATTCACGGCAAGTTCGATAGGGCTTTCTTTCAAATCTTTTATCATTGCCGCTATTGATGCAACAGCATGATTGGCGTTATAAATGCCAAGGGTGACGTGGGGAATATAGTGTGTGTTTCTGAAATCCCACCTGTCGTCAGTCAAGGCATGCCGGATGATTTCTAACGATTTTGATGGATCCATTACCCTCAAGAAATGGCGCTGATGAAAAGCTGTTGATGCCACCGACCAAAACTGTAAAGGGCATCAACTTCAGGGCAAGCAGCGCTTGCTGTTGTTTTGCAATGGCAGCTTGCGCAATATCATCATTATGAATGATGTGTGTGCTTAAAAAACCACTGATGGCAAGGGTAATGTGCGCCTGCCGCTCGTAAGGATGCAGCAGAAAATCCTTAAAAATGGCTTGATATTTTTGCAGGCGTTTATTCACTAATGTGGTATCGCAATCGATAGCCCACAAATAATAGCGCGGACGGTTTTTATGCCACTCGGGGTATTCGCGTTTTTCAGCCGCATGGGTGTGTTGTTGCTGTATAAACGATTGCCAGGTATCGGTGTAGTGCACGAATTTTTATTTTGATGAATGTGAAGGTGCGATATTACCTTTACGCTACTACTGTTCGGCAAGCCACAGTGCCGGGCCTTAATCTGTTCTGATCTGAACTTGCGAATACCCGTGATCTTGCTGCAGGGAAAGAAACTCGGTGCGGAGCGAATTTATTGAACATGGGTATTATATGCAAGCACTTTTAGAACAAAATTGCATTTGTACCAAAATGATTAATGTCACCCGCTTTGGTGGAAGTAATCAAAGAGATTTGTCCCTTGTAACCATCTGTCTTTTTCCTCTTGAATGAAGATTATTCTTTCCTATCTGCAAGAATATGCTAAGGCAGTTGATAAATGGTTACTGCTTTTTTGCATGGTGTGGACAGGTATTCTGATTACCCTGAATTACACACTGGGTATCGAGAGTGAAATTATTAAAGGTCTTGGTTCCAGGCCTGATCAATGGTTTGCGCTTTTTCTGGTTTATTGCAGCGCTTTTGTGGTTCCTTATTTATTTGCTATGACATGCCGGAAACATCTGGTAACTGCTACGCCGATGTTTTGGTTGCTACTGTTGATTGCGCCGGCTTTATTTGCACTCAAAGTGAGTGTTGCCAATCCGCTGGAAAATCGAATCAATGGGGTATGGGGAGATTATCTGACAATCGTTACGACGCTTCCTGTTAAATTGTTAGTCGTACTTGTTCCATTGGGCATTCTATATAAGATTCTTCCTGTGGAGCGAAATTTCTGGGGCATGACATTGAAAAATTTCCAATGGCGCCCTTATGGTCTGATGCTGGCGTTGATGGTGCCACTGATCATTTTTGCCAGTACCCAAGCCGATTTTCTGAGCACCTATCCGCGGTTAAAGCAAATTACTTTCATTACACAGCACGCGGAAAATATGCTGGTATATCAATTTCTATATGAAATCAGCTATGGGATTGATTTTGTAACCATCGAATTATTCTTCCGTGGATTTCTGATATTTGCGTTTGCCCGCTATGCAGGAGCGGCAGTTATTTTGCCGATGGCGACATTTTATTGCTGTATTCATTTTGGCAAACCCTTGTTTGAGTGTATCTCTTCCTTTTTTGGCGGATTGGTATTGGGTGTTATTGCCCATAGAACTCAGTCCATCGTAGGCGGCCTGGCCGTGCATCTGGGAATAGCCTGGATGATGGAAATAGGTGGTTTTGTTGGAAATCGGATTTGAGCCGATCGTAGCAAAGCATGCCGGTTAGGCCATGATCGTTTTAAACCGCTCTGTGGTTTTGATCAGTGCCGCCTGAATGCCGGGTTCCCATACCGAGTGCCCAGCATCATCAATGATGATGTATTCAGCCTCCGGCCATGCGTGATGCAGGTCATCGGCACTGATGATCGGACAGACTGCATCATAGCGGCCTTGCACGATGGTGGCGGGAATAGCATGGAGCTTATGGACGTTATCCAGTAATGAATTTTCTGGTAAAAAGATATTGTGGCTGAAGTAGTGCGCCTCCATGCGCGCAAGTCCTAGTGCGACGGCATCACTGGCAAAATAACTGACTGTTGCCGGATTCGGCAATAATGTCGAGCAGGAACCTTCATAGGTGCTCCAGGTACGTGCTGCGGGCATGTGAATGGCTCGATCAGGATTCATTAAGCGCTGATAGTAAGCGGAAAGAATATTACTGCGTTCTGCGGCAGGCAGTGGCCCGACAAAGTCGCGCCAAGCTTCCGGGAATAAATTACGCAGTCCATAGAGAAACCAGTCAATTTCTTCTTTGCGGCAAAGAAAAATCCCGCGCAGCATAAAACCCAGGCAGCATTCAGGATGTGCTTCACCATACGCGAGTGCCAATGTGCTACCCCAGGATCCACCGAATACGTGCCATTTGTCGATTTTCAGGTGTTGCCTGAGTAATTCCAGATCATTAATCAGATGAGGTGTTGTATTATCTTGAATCTCACCGAGAGGTGTTGAGCGCCCTGCACCTCTTTGATCATAGATGACAATACGATAATATGCCGGATCAAAGAAACGCCGATGCGCTGGTGTTGCTCCGGCTCCTGGACCGCCATGAAGAAATACAACCGGTACACCGGAGGGATTGCCTGATTCTTCCCAGTACATCGTATGTATTTTATCCAGGGATAATGTTCCTTGCCGGTAGGGTTTGATTTCAGGATAGAGTGCATTAGGGTGATGATTATTCATGATAGGGCTACTAGAGTCGCTGGTTAATGGTTTATAAAAATGACAGAAAAGAGCGGCAAACAGCACAGATTTCAAAACTTAAATGAATTATAGCTCTGATATATTGATTGGCAGACCACATACTGTGTCAATTTAAAGAGATCAATCATATGCCTAATACTATACTGAGAGAACAAGAAGTTTTCATGTTGCGCGGAGAAATGGAGATATTAATGAATGAACGCCAATGCCTGCTGGATACCACAGGCGCTGCAGCCATGTTTGTGGCCAATCTGGACACTACTTTATTGCCGGATTCGGCCTGCCAAGCGGCTAAGGTTTTATCAAACTCTTTAAATAACTTACCTGAAGAGACCTTACGGGATGCGCTGGAGAAAGTGAAATCAGAGTTTGCAGTTCGTGCATGAGCAGAAAACAGATTTAGTCGCGCCTAAGGTTGGACTTGTTTTAACCGGGGGAGGGGCGCGCGCTGCGTATCAGGTGGGCGTGTTGCGTGCCATTGCTGAGTTATTGCCCGATAAGACACGTAATCCTTTTCCTGTCATTTGTGGAACTTCCGCAGGCGCCCTCAATGCAGCCAGCATTGCAGTTTCAGCAAACAATTTCGCAGATGGTGTTGAGCAACTCGAAGCTGTCTGGTCCAATTTCCATGTCAACCAGATTTATCGCTCAGATTTTATGGGCGTCATGCATAATACTTTACGCTGTCTGCTTTCTTTAGTGTCGAGTGAATATAGTCAACATAATGCGATTTCTCTACTGGATAACGCGCCCTTAGAAGCGTTAGTGAAAAATCGCTTTCTGTTTCGTTCTATTCGGCATTGTATCCGTTCCGGCGCATTGCATGCTCTGGGACTTACTGCATGGGGGTATACTTCAGGGCAATCGGTTACATTCTATCAGGCAGCAAGGGAAGTGACGCCGTGGAAAAGAGCGCAAAGATTGGGTATCCCCGTTGAGATCGGGGTCGGCCATTTGATGGCCTCTTCGTCGATACCGTTTATCTTTCCAGCAGTAAAGCTGAATCGCGAGTATTTCGGCGACGGTTCAATGCGTCAGATGGCCCCCATTAGCCCGGCATTGCATCTGGGTGCTGACAAAGTGCTGATTATTGGTGTACGCAAGGCTGCCACCGATGAACCAAAGCGCGTTAGTGCCTCGGGTTACCCACCTTTTGCACAGATTGCAGGGCATGCGCTAAATAGCATATTTGTCGACAGTCTGGAAGTAGATCTGGAACGCTTGTTGCGTATTAATGAGACACTTAAACTGATTCCTCCCGAGGCATTTAAAGAAAAAAATATATCACTGCGTCCCGTCGAAGCTATGATGATATCCCCCAGTGAGGGCATCAACGAGATTGCGCAGAAATACGCGCATACCTTACCGTGGATCATGCGTTATCTGTATCGTGCCATTGGTGCCATGGGACCCAATGGATCAACTTTATTAAGTTACGTGTTGTTTGAAGCACCTTTTTGTCGAGATTTAATCGAATTAGGTTATAAAGATACCTTGCAACAGAAAGATGAACTTTTGAAGTTCATAGGCGTGCAAGACAAGGTATAAAAAATTCGGTGGTCACTTTTTTATTAAATTGAAATTTTGTCAGGGAAAAATAGATGGGTCTCGATAGTCCGCAATTCTGGATTGCAGTCATGCAGATCATTGCGATTGATATTGTTCTGGGTGGCGACAATGCCGTCGTGATTGCGCTTGCCTGCCGGCGCCTTCCTGAGAAACAGCGCAAACTTGGCATTTTCTGGGGTGTTTTTGGTGCCATTACTTTACGCGTGGTGTTGATCTTTTTTGCGTTGAATCTACTAGCTATCCCTTACTTAAAGATTGTCGGTGCGGCTTTATTGATCTGGATCGGTGTCAAATTATTGCAACCTGAACCGGTAGGGGCGCACGAAATCGATGCCAGTACGACCTTAGTAGGCGCAATCAAGACGATTATTGTGGCGGATGCTGTGATGAGTCTTGACAATGTGATTGCTATTGCTGGAGCGGCTAAGGATGATATTGCTCTGGTAACTTTCGGTTTGGTGATCAGCGTCCCTATCATTGTATGGGGCAGTCAATTGGTGATGAAAGTCATGGATCGTTATCCAGTTACGATTGCTATTGGTGCCGGGTTGTTGGGATGGATTGCCGGTGATATGGCAGTTACTGATGTAGTTACCAAGGAATGGATCAGCACGCAGGCGAAGTATTTGCAATGGATCGCACCGGCCGCTACTGCTTTATTGGTAATTGTGGCGGGTAAAGTGCTGGCTGCACGAAAACCAGCTAAGCTCCAACCATTGGAAGATCTGGCCGATGAAAAAATTCCCAAACAGTAGCTTCTGTATAAAAATTTGAGAGATTGACCATGTTAAAAATCCTGTTGCCCGTAGATGGTTCTGAGAACTCCAGCAAAACAGTGGCTGATTTCATTCAATTACTGGATTGGTACAAGGAAAAACCGGAATTTCACTTGTTGAATGTTCAGTATCCGTTGGATGGTAATGTTTCATTATTTATTAATAAGACAGATATCAAACAGTATCATCAGGAAGAAGGCTTAAAAAGCCTGCAAAATACCCGTGATTTACTCGATCAGGCTGGGATTTCTTACCAATATCATATTATTGTCGGTGATCCCGCTGAAATGATCGTTCGCTTTGCTACCGAAAAGCAATATGATCAGATCATAATGGGGCCGCGTGGAAAAGGAGGCATAAAAGGCTTATTGCTGGGATCAGTGACCAACAAGGTGATGCAATTATCAGATATCCCTGTCTTATTGGTTAAGTAAAAATGTTACTTACATATCAGTCACATGCTGCCTATCTATTTTTTGTTCATGCTTCGTTTTATATAGAACTTTGAATTTTTAGCGTCATAATCGTTTCTCGACCGCAAGGCGCTTGAAAGAAACATATAAATGTCATTGGAATATAATATTTTATATTTCATGCAATCAGTTACTTATAATTGCTTCTAGAAAGAGGCGCCCAAAAGTGATCTTAATGGCGAAAGATCACCCCCTGCCTGCGATCATGTAGTTTCCTGTTGGTTATAATTGGATTCTGGTTAGGTCAATCTGGTGTTCACCGGAGATACAATGGCTAATGATGCGTTATCTACGGCCGTTAATAAGATTGAATATCTCAAGTATTTAATCATTGAGTCAGCCTTCTGCAATAAAAAAATGGATTTTGCAGTCAGATCAAAGCACTTTGTCCGAGCTTATTGGTAGAAGAGTTGAAAAATTTGAACAGCTTGCGGAAATATTTATCACGCACCTGAAATCAAGCGCTAAATTCAGCAATGCATTGGAAAATATAAATCCGTATCGGCTTGAGGGCTTGAGAACGATCAATTATTCGAATTCTAGGAAGTTTGGAGAACCGAAACCATGAGTACAACTGCAGCGACACAGCCAAAACAAAAAAATGTTCTTGATATCAGTAATGAGCTGAATCCTTTAAAAAATTTGCAGGGAGTTATCAAAAAAATACACGCTGCCAATGATATAGATGAGATCATGCTGGAAGTTAGTAAGGATATTTGTGCATTGATCAATGCAGATCGATTGACTATTTATTCACTGAGTGAGGATAAATTATTTTTAACGTCGCGGGTTAAAGCAGGGTTTGATTCTTTCCAGGATTTGAAATTCCCGGTGACAGAAAACAGTATTATGGGCCACGCAGGTTTGCAGAAGAAAGTCATAAATATCGAGGATGTTTACAATAAGAGAGAGTTGAAACAGATCGATCCGCTGCTTGTCTTTTCGCACGAAGTCGATAAGCGCACCGGTTATCGAACCAAACAGATGCTCGTGGCACCAATCCTGAATGCTGATAATCAAGAATTGCTGGGCGTGATTCAGGCCATTAATAGCAAGAATAATCAGCCATTCCCAGCGGCAACTGTTGTTGAAGGTGTAATTGAAATCTGCCGGACGCTTGCGATTGCATTTAAACAACGCCAAAAGCCCGTTCAGTTAATTAAATCCAAATATGATCACTTGATTTTCGATGCGGTGATATCTGCTGCCGAGTTTGAGTTGGCAACACGTTCGGCACGTAAAAAAGGTTGCGATCTGGAAGATGTGCTGCTCGACGAGTTCCAGATTGATCTGCCGCTCATAGGAAAAGCGCTTGCTTCATTTTTTGAAGTTCGGTATGAGCCTTTTAGAAAGGACCGGATCAGGCCGATGGATCTGCTTAAAAATTTAAAAAAGGATTATGTCGAAAGTAACGCCTTGCTGCCGATTGACGAAACAAACAAGGGTCTGGTGATTTTAACACTGGATCCTGAACGGATTAAATCGCAGCGCATTGTCAACACGATTTTCCCCAAACACAAGATCATCTATACGGTTACCACTCGGCGTGAGTTTAGTGCAACGGTTGAACAGTTCTATGGCAGCAGCCAGGATGAAATTGGCACAGGTGATATCAATGAAATGCTCTTTAATCTTGGGGGCGAGTATGTCGAAGAAGGGCACAACGAGATAGAGGAATCTTCAGAAGCTTCCGACAATGAGCTGGTCAAACTCGTCAACAGAATCATCATCGATGCCTATAAAATGGGGGTTTCGGATATTCATGTGGAGCCTTACACAGGAAAGGAAAAAACCAAAATTCGCTTTCGCAAGGATGGCTCATTAATGTCTTATATCGAGATTCCGGCCAGTTATCGTAATTCTCTGGTGACGCGTATCAAGATCATGTGCGATATGGATATTTCCGAGAAGCGCAGACCGCAGGATGGCAAGATTAAATTCAGGAAATTTTCGCCGCTGGATATTGAATTACGCGTTGCAACCATTCCTTCGGCGGGGGGCTGGAAGATGTTGTCATGCGTATACTGGCAACTGGTGAACCGATTCCGTTGGATAAGATGGGGTTTACTGCGCATAACCTGGAGGAGCTGAAAAAAATAATCAGTAAACCTTATGGATTGTTTTTTGTGTGTGGTCCAACAGGATCAGGAAAAACAACCACGTTGCATTCTGTGTTGAAGTATCTCAATCGCATAGAAACCAAAATCTGGACGGCGGAAGATCCGGTTGAAATTACCCAGAAAGGATTGCGGCAGGTGCAAATTAATGTGAAGGCAGGTTTGACCTTTCCGGTTATCATGCGATCTTTTTTGCGGGCAGATCCGGATATCATCATGGTCGGTGAGATGCGCGACAAGGAAACAACCAGTATCGGCATCGAAGCGTCACTGACGGGGCATCTGGTTTTGGCCACATTGCATACCAATAGTGCACCGGAATCTGTGACCCGCTTGCTGGATATGGGGATGGATCCTTTTAACTTTGCCGATGCTTTGCTGGGAATTCTGGCGCAGCGGCTGGCGAAGCGCCTGTGCAAATGTAAACAATCGTATGTGGCCAGCGAACACGAGATTAAGGCATTGCTCACGGAATATTGTGAAGAATTAAATCATATTGACCGGTTTAAAGCGAATCCGGAAGCAGCTTATCAGGAAATTTATGATCAATGGATCAAGCAATACGGTGATGACGAGAGTCAGATTACATTGTATAAAGCAGTTGGTTGTGATGATTGTGCCGGTACCGGTTTTGCTGGCCGGGTGGGGCTGCATGAACTGATGACAGCCAGTGATGCATTGAAAAAGAATATCCAGGAGCATGCCCGTGTGGCGGAAATGATGGTGACGGCATTGGGCGATGGCATGCGTACACTGAAACAGGATGGGATCGAGAAGGTGTTACAGGGGATTACCGATATCCACCAGGTACGGGTGGTGTGTATCAAGTGAGTTTGACCTGGTAAACCGGACACCTGTAAGCAACTTTCATCGTTTTGCTGTGCTTCATGTGAAATATTTTCGGACTTTTGTAATCCAGGTATGAATGCAGTCTTTGGTTGTTATAAACACGGCGATATACTGCAAAATGTCCTGCCTGTGCTTCATAGCGGGTTTGGTAATGCCGCCATTGGCAACGTTCCTGCGAGGCTGCCAAGAAGCTTTCCGCAACGCATTACAACAATTTCCCAGACGACTCATGCTGCCAATAAAACCAATGCTTTCAGTAGATTGCGGTATGCTTTGCAGATACTCTGCGATCCACGATCTGAATGCACAATCAGGCCTAGCGGTGCCGCGCAACCAGATAGCCATTCGCAATGCATCACAAACCAGTGTTGCTTCCATCCGTGAGCTCATGCTCCAACCGACCACTTTTCTGGAAAACAAATCTATTACGATTGCCAGATAGCCAGCCTTCTTGTGTCCAGATATGTGATATCGCAAACATAAACTTGATCCGGTTTGGCAACATCAAATTGCCGATTCAATTGGTTTTCAAATACCGGCAACTGGTGATTGCTGTCTGTCGTCACCTTGTATTTCTTCCGATGCCCGACAGTGACGAAAGCCTCACGCTTAGTTTTCTCGTCTTCCAGCGGCTAATCGAATAGCCTAAGCATTTAGCGCTCGTTTCATTCGGCGCTGCCTAGGTGTAATCGCATGATTTGCAATATTCTTCACAGCATCAAGAAGTTGTCTGTGGTGCAGATCATCCGGGCAATTGCGACGGCGTTGTTCATAGTCATAGTAAATGCGACTGACCAATAGCCGACATTGGCCGGTCTTTTTCTTTTGGGTGATGAACGAATACTACTTCGTTTCTTTCGCGAAAAAGACCGCCGCCTCCTTTAATATTTGCCGCTCCAGCTTTAATTGTTTGTTTCTATCTTAAGTCGCCGAATTCTGGCCGTTCGTTTCCTTCTTCCTCCATAAGTAATTTTCTCTTACTGGAGTGTCGGAGTCTATTAGACCACATCACCTAAATTCCTCAGTTGAAGACTCTTAAATCACTCAATAACCCTACTGATTAAGGCTCTTTGAAAGATTCATAGCATCACCAATCAGGTGAGATTTTAGTGAAATAATCAAAATCTGCTGAAAGTGTTGTCATGCCTTGCTCTCAGCTTGTTTTCTGTAACTGAGGAGCAGTTAACATTTTAGGCCTGGAACCATTGATAGTATTAGATTACAACCATTTTCATCCTGAATTCCAACTGAGGAAATTAGGTTTATATCTGTCAAGAAGAAGGCTCTTGAAAAGGATGGAAAAGGGTTTGAGCCTTTTCATTTTCACGGATGCGGTGTTTTTTGTTGGGTTGCAATTGACGGATGGCGCTTCGTTTATCCGTCCTGCGCGGGCTGATCTCTTTCGGTTTCTTTTCGTGTGTCGTGATAAATAAAAACCGCCTTGGTATCAAAGGCGGTTTTTATTGTTAGAGCATCAAAAATCAATCAGGTCTGACCCCATTGGATTTGATTTTAGAGTTGTTATAAGCTGTTTGTGCTGGTTAGCAGAGTGGACCTGCTGCACGTGTAGAGCACCCACCAGTTCGTAGCCATGTTACTCCTCCTGTGGCGGTAATTGTTGGGGTAAGTATGTAGTCATCAGCTGCAGTTATACCATTGGCTGCAACGGGTACTGCGGTTATTGCGCCAGCAGGGCCTACAGTTATAGAGGTTACTATTCCCGAAGCACCGGCATCATTTGGAACTTCAACTGCAGCACGGGCACCGGTTGCGGGGACCAAGACAACGCCACCGTTATTACAATTCCCGGTTTGTACACATAATTCAACAGCTGTCTTGAATGGAGCTGAGGCATTTACAACTTCAGTATATCGAGCTTTTAGAGTGTAATTCTGATAAGCAGGCACTGCGATGGCAGCCAGAATACCAATGATAGCGACAACGATCATTAATTCGATAAGTGTAAAACCTTTTTGTACTTGTTGCATTTGTTATTCTCCTTTAGATTGATTAGGACACACCGAGTGTGTGGTTTAGTATGAGCAGGAACCGTGCCAGAATTCCTGTCGCAAGAAAATTGTAATTTTAATAAAAAACAGCACCTCATTTATTAAACGGGTTTTGGCTTTCAATTGAGGTTCGAGTGTCAAGGCGCATTTAAGTTTCGTTTTCATTGTACAGTGACCCGGAACAACGCGCATCATTCCCCAAATACTTCCTCCCATAGCGCCAGTACGGCCATACGATCATCTTTTAAATGACTGTCTTCCACGCGGGTAAATTTCTGTGCTTGCCCATCGATGGGTGCCCCCCCGGTCATATCCGCGTCGCCATTTAATCGCTGGCGGTGCTGAATGCGCCGGAATTCCCGGTAAGCGGAGCGTACTTTTTCCGCTGTATTCATAGGGATAAGCCCCAATTCACCTGCCAGTTTCAACAATGCAATGTTGCCAAGGTTGCCGGTGAGTTGCGGGTATTGGCAGGCATAGCCCAGTACCAGGTACTGCACAATGAATTCGACATCGATAATGCCGCCACGGTCGTGTTTGATGTCAAAAAGTACAGTCAGATTGGGGTGGGCATCCAGCATCTTTTCGCGCATTCTTAAAATATCCTGCTTGAGTTCGATTAAATTGCGCGGCTTGCACAGAATTTCCTTGCGCGTGTTTTCGAAAGTTTCGGCCACCTGCAGATCACCTGCCACAAAGCGCGCCCGGGTTAATGCCTGGTGTTCCCATACCCAGGCCTGTTCCCGCTGATATTGGGCAAAAGCTTCCATCGAACTGACCAGTAAGCCAGTGGCGCCGTTTGGGCGCAAGCGCAAATCTGTCTCATACAGTAAACCTGCTGAGGTGTGGCGGGTGAGCCAGGCATTGATACTTTGTCCAAGCTTGGTGTAGATTTCCGCAGAATCAGGATGATCATCTTCAAAAAGAAAAATCAAGTCAAGATCAGAAGCATAGCCAAGTTCTTTCCCTCCCAGTTTGCCATAACCGATAATGGCAAATGCAGGCTTTTCGTGATGGCGTTTTTTTAAACCGGACCAGGCCAGATTGAGTACTGTGTCAAGAATCAGATCAGCCAATGCGGTCAGGTGGTCGCTGAGTGTTTCGAGCAGTAATGTACCTTCCAGGTCGGTAACCAATAGCCGGAATACCTGGGCGTGCTGAAAATGCCGCAGAACATCCATTTGCCATTCGACAACATCATTCTTTGGATTGTTGATATGATTCAACTGATAAATGAGTTCGTTGTGCAGTGCACTCCAGTCAGGAACAGGGTGCGGTGCGTCATGGCGTAATAGTTCGTCCAGTAAAATAGGGTGCCGTCCCAGATAATCGCTGGCCCATTGGCTGATGCTGACGAGTTCGGCTACGCGCTGTAGTGTATCGGGATGTTCCAGCAAAAGCGCCAGGTAAGAAGAATGCGGACTAATCTTTTCCAGTAATTGCAACATGCGTTCCAGCGTGGTTTCAACCGGTGGATGCTCAGCTACTGCCTCAATCAGCATCGGAACCAGTGTGTTGATTTGTTGCTGGCCGGATTCGGGCAGTTGGTGATAGAAAGTGCCTTGATAGAATAGCCGCAAGCGTTCTGAAATTTTCGCAGGCTCAGTAAAGCCCATAGTACTTAGTTGTGTGGCGGCTGCTTCGGTTTGCGAGAAATCCTGTGTCTCGGCTTGCCACAGATACGCCAGCATGTCATGCGTGGGCGATTTTCTGGGGGTGGCAAAAATGAGCTCAAAATGACGTGTTACGTTCTTGCGATGAATATCCAGCTGTTGCATAAAGCTGAAATAATCGGGAAATCCCATAGCAGTTGCTATGAGGTTCTCATCGGCGGGATTTAGAGGCAGCGTCTGTGTCTGTTGATCATCCATATATTGGAGACGATGCTCCAGTTTGCGCAGAAAGTGATAGGCATCAGTGAGTTCTGCGACAGCGTGTTGCGGAAGTTGTTGTTTTTTCTGCAAGCGTTGTAAAACGCTTAATGTGGGACGAATGCACAAATCAACATCGCGGCCTCCCCGGATCAATTGAAAAACCTGCGTAATAAATTCTATTTCACGAATGCCGCCAGGACCCAGTTTGATGTTGTCGTGCATTTCGCGGCGTTCGACTTCCTTGCGCAATTGGGCATGCAAGCGGCGCATCGATTCGTAAGCGCCGAAATCCAGATATTTGCGAAACACAAACGGTCTTACAATTTTCTCCATGAGGGTTGATTCGGCTTCGGTATCGGTGTGTTTTGCAATTACCCGGCCTTTGATCCAGGCATAACGTTCCCATTCCCGTCCTTGCTTGATGAAATACTCTTCCAGCATTGGAAAGCTGATCGCCAAAGGACTGTTTTCTCCGTGCGGGCGCAAGCGCATGTCGACCCGGAATACATAGCCATCAACCGTATAATCATTGAGGCTGGCAATCAGTTTTCGTCCGAGGCGGGCAAAAAATTCATGGTTTGAAATGGACTTGGCGCCATTTGTTTCACCATCTTCCGGGTAAACGAAAATCAAATCGACATCGGATGATACGTTGAGTTCACCGCCACCCAGCTTACCCATGGCCACAATCAACATATGCTGAGTGGTGTTGCTTTGTTCTCCTATGGGTAACCCAAAGCGATTGGGTTGCGTCAGCCAGTGTTCATGGTACTTAAGCGCAAAATTAATAGTGACTTCGGCGAGCTCAGTCATGCTCGACATTACTTCGGATAAATCAGCCTGGCCGCTGATGTCACGGATGGCTAATCGAAGCATGGCTTGCTTGCGTAAATCGCGCAGTACGCGATGTAAAATCTCTTCGTTGGCGATATGTGCGGATTGAGAATCCAGGAATGTCAGCATTTCATCTCTTCTGAAAGGCGATTGGAGTGCTTTTAGCAACCCAACTTTTCGTGCGGGTTCGCTGTCAAGTATGCGCTGCACATAACGACTAAAAGGCAGTGCGGCAGCAAGCGTTGCATCTGGTGGGTGATTAGCAGTGTGCATAATATTAAGGGATATGTTTTATAGAATAACAAAGTGTTTGCTATTGCCAGATGAAGCATAAATCAAATTAGAACGTTATCGGAGTAAATGCTAGAATCCAGCCTTGCGAAACACAATCTTTGATTTTATATGGAATGATTGAGGAAAGCGTTTGATAATAAGGTGAATTCATGAATATCTCGGTTAAGAATCAGTTTTGTTCTAGAAATCATGAAAATCAGAGCACACTAAAAATCCTAACAATATCACTAAACAGCAGCAACCTATGAACGAAAACGAAAAACGTAAAAGCTTCCGCGTGGCAGCCATTCAAATGGCCTCGGGTCCGAGCGTATCAGCAAATCTGGAAGAAGCGGCGCGCTTGATTGAAGATGCAGCTTCCCAAAAAGCTAAACTGGTTGTGCTACCTGAATATTTTTGCATCATGGGGATGAAGGATACGGATAAGCTGGCTGTCCGGGAACAACCGGGCGACGGGAAAATTCAGAAATTTCTCAGTGATACGGCAAAACGTCTGGGCATTTGGTTGGTGGGCGGATCGGTGCCATTGGCGTCACCCGAGACGGATAAGGTTTATAATAGTTGCTTAGTTTATGCGGATAATGGAGAACAGGTTGCACGCTACGACAAAATTCATTTGTTTGGCTTGCAACTGGGTCATGAATATTATGCCGAGGAAAAAACCATTAAAGCGGGGAGTGAAGTAGTGACTGTAGAATCTCCGTTTGGCCGCATAGGGTTGTCGATATGTTACGATCTGCGGTTTCCGGAGCTGTTCCGCATGATGAATAATGTTGATATCATCCTGGCACCTGCGGCATTTACTGCGATTACCGGAAAAGCGCATTGGGAAGTGTTGGTACGTGCACGTGCGGTTGAAAATATGGCTTATGTGATAGCACCGGGACAAGGCGGTTATCATGTGAACGGACGTGAGACGAATGGGGATAGTATGATTGTCGATCCCTGGGGTGTTGTGATGGAGCGTTTGCCACGCGGTTCCGGTGCCGTGGTGGCGACAATTGATCCGGAGTATCAAACCAGTTTGCGGGCGAACTTGCCGGCATTAAATCATCGAATCCTGCAGCACTGTTAAGCTTCTCTGAATCAGTAATTAACAGATTCTCCAAGCTATTATGTAATCTATTGCGTGGCTTATTGAACGTCTTGCCGGATTTTACCACTAAATTTTAGTGGTTGAATTTATTGGTTACAGTATTGCGCTGTATAGGAAAGTATTTTTCGAGCTACTCGCTTCTGAAGTCCACCGGGTTGTGTGTATTTTTTTGCTACGGCAGTGAATAAAATAAATCAGATATGATGACGACTGAATGTATGACAGAAACAAAAGATTTTTATGCAATTGCCGACCGTTGCTTGTTGTCGCCATATGATATTGATGCTGCCAGATTGCAACAAGTGCTGGGTCAAATACTGACGCATCATATTGATTACGCTGATCTCTATTTTCAGTACAGTCGTTCTGAAGGTTGGATGCTGGAAGAAGGCATTGTTAAATCGGGCAGTTTCAATATCGAGCAGGGCGTTGGTGTTCGCGCTATCAGTGGAGAAAAGACCGGGTTCGCTTATTCCGATGACATCACCATGCCAGCACTAATATCGGCAGCTCAAGCAACACGGGCAATTGCCAATCAAGGCGGGATACATTCAGTGCAAGTGGTGAAACGTAATCAAATGGAGCAGCAGACACAGCTTTATTTGCCGGAAGATCCGATAGCAAGTCTTAAGGATGCAGATAAAGTAGCATTATTGGAGAGATTAGAACGCTATACCCGGCAGCTTGACCGGCGGATTACTCAGGTGGTGGCTTCGCTTGCCGGTGAATATGAAGTTGTATTGGTAACACGCAGTGATGGGCTGCTTGCGGCTGATGTGAGGCCATTGGTTCGATTGTCTTTGCAGGTGATTGCTGAAGAGAATGGTCGCCGAGAACAAGGTGCTGCTGGCGGTGGCGGGCGTTTCAGCTATGCTTATTTCACCGATGAAATTTTGCGGGATTATGCGCAAAAAGCTGTCCATCAGGCGGTGATAAATCTGGACGCACGTCCAGCACCGGCCGGTACTATGACGGTTGTCTTGGGGAGTGGCTGGCCTGGGATATTGCTGCATGAAGCAATTGGCCATGGGTTGGAAGGGGATTTCAACCGGAAAGGCAGCTCTGCATTTTCTGGCCGTGTGGGTGAACGCGTTGCTGCTCCTGGCGTTACGGTTGTCGATGATGGAACAATTCCGCAAAGACGAGGATCGTTGAATATTGATGACGAAGGTAATCCGACACAATGTACTGTATTAATAGAAGATGGCATACTTAGGGGCTATTTGCAGGACAGTCTGAATGCCCGGTTGATGGATTTGCCCGTTACCGGGAATGGTCGGCGTGAATCTTTTGCGCATATACCTATGCCGCGCATGACCAATACGTATATGCTGAATGGTGATAAGGATCCTGCGGAAATTATCGCTTCAGTGAAGCATGGTTTGTACGCAGCAAATTTTGGCGGCGGACAGGTGGACATTACCAGCGGGAAATTTGTTTTCTCGGCAGCCGAAGCCTACATGATTGAAGATGGAAAAATCACCTACCCGGTTAAAGGCGCAACGTTGATTGGTAACGGACCTGATGTTTTGACACGGGTTTCCATGATCGGGAACGATATGTTGTTGGATCTGGGTGTTGGAACATGCGGTAAAGAAGGACAAAGTGTGCCGGTTGGCGTTGGGCAATCGACATTACGCATCGATGGATTGACAGTGGGTGGTACAGGAATTTGACGGTACGATGATGAAACTTTTACTGTTAGAATATTTTATAACTTGTTGAAATTGATATTGGGATGCAGAAAGCATGAGTGTGGAATTGACCGGCGCTGAAATTACGATACGTTGTTTGCAGGAAGAAGGCGTACATTGTATTTTTGGTTATCCTGGCGGGGCAGTATTATTTATTTATGATGAATTGTTCAAGCAGGATAAAGTCCGGCATATATTGGTGCGCCACGAAC
Source organism: Nitrosomonas sp. (assembly GCA_016721865.1). GTDB lineage: Bacteria > Pseudomonadota > Gammaproteobacteria > Burkholderiales > Nitrosomonadaceae > Nitrosomonas. The sequence goes on from JADKHF010000054.1 coordinate 64,216, forward strand.
AGGCCGCGATACATGCAGCAGATGGGTATGCACGCTCCAGTAATAAAGTAGGTGTGGCGCTGGTTACTTCGGGTCCGGGCGTGACCAATGCAGTGACAGGTATTGCAACAGCCTATATGGATTCAATCCCTTTGGTGGTTATTAGTGGGCAAGTGCCAACAAGCGCCATTGGATTGGATGCATTTCAGGAGGTTGACACAGTGGGTATAACACGTCCTTGTGTCAAACATAATTTTCTGGTGAAGGATGTAACCGAACTGGCGCAAACTATTAAAAAAGCCTTTTATATTGCTTCGACAGGTCGTCCCGGCCCTGTGCTGGTGGATATACCCAAAGATGTTTCGCAACAAAAAACCAAATTTGCTTACCCGGACAAGATAACCATGCGGTCCTATAATCCGGTCACCAAGGGGCATTCCAGACAAATTAAGAAAGCTGCCGAATTGATCCTCAGTGCTAAACGCCCAGTGATCTATGCAGGCGGTGGTGTGATATTAAGTGATGCTGCGCCGCAATTAACCGAATTGGTGCAAATGCTGAATTTCCCCTGCACTAATACGCTGATGGGATTGGGCGGATATCCTGCGACAGATAAGCAATCCTTGGGTATGCTGGGTATGCACGGTACGTATGAAGCTAACATGGCGATGCAGTATTGTGATGTTTTGGTGGCAGTGGGTGCGCGCTTTGATGATCGTGTGATCGGTAACCCTAAACATTTTTCTAATGAAAATAGAAAGATAATTCATATTGATATTGACCCGTCGTCCATTTCCAAACGCGTTAAGGTTGATGTTCCGATTGTGGGTGATGTTCTGGATGTGCTGAAAGAACTCATCAAGCTTCTTAAAGCCGGAAAGGAAAAACCCGATCAAACAGCATTGAAAGAGTGGTGGAAACAGATCGAACTATGGCGTGAGCGGGATTGCCTTAAATATGATCGCGAAAGCAAAATTATTAAACCGCAAATGGTGATAGAGAAACTGTTCAGTATCACCAAAGGAGATGCATTTATCACCTCGGATGTCGGGCAACATCAGATGTGGGCTGCACAATTTTATAAATTTGATAAGCCGCGACGCTGGATTAATTCTGGTGGATTGGGCACGATGGGATTCGGTATGCCCGCCGCAATGGGGGTGCAACTGGCTAACCCGAAAGGCAAAGTGGCATGTATCACGGGTGAGGCGAGTATTCAGATGTGTATTCAGGAATTGTCAACCTGCAAGCAGTATAAATTGCCGTTAAAAATCATTAACTTGAATAATCGGTACATGGGTATGGTAAGGCAATGGCAGGAGTTTTTTCACGGTAATCGCTATGCGGAGTCCTATATGAATGCACTCCCGGATTTTGTGAAGCTGGCTGAAAGCTACGGACATGTCGGGATGAAAATTGAGCGGCCAGAAGATGTGGAAAGTGCCTTGAAGGAAGCATTTAAACTGAAGGATCAACTGGTATTCATGGACTTTATCACAGACCAAACTGAAAACGTTTTTCCCATGGTGCCAGGCGGTAAAGGGCTCTCTGAAATGATTCTGGTGTAGAAAATAAATGCGACATATTATTTCTTTATTGATGGAAAATGAAGCAGGTGCGTTGTCCCGCGTAGCAGGACTGTTTTCGGCACGTGGCTACAATATCGAGTCACTTACAGTAGCCCCTACTGAAGATCCAACTTTGTCACGAATGACACTGGTGACTATTGGTTCTGATGAAGTGGTGGAACAAGTGACCAAGCAATTGAATAAGTTGATTGAAGTAGTAAAAATCATCGACCTAAATGAGGGTAATCATATTGAGCGCGAGTTAATGCTGGTTAAAGTACGTGCGATTGGTTCAGATCGGGAAGAAATCAAACGGCTGGTTGAAATTTTTCGTGGTTGTATTGTTGATGTAACAGATAAATCCTATACCATCGAGTTGACAGGCACTAGCTCGAAACTGGATGCATTTCTTGAGGCAGTTGAGCGTAACGCAGTTCTGGAAACAGTGCGTACAGGTGCTTCTGGCATAGGACGCGGAGAATGGATTTTAAAGGTATAATCTATATTTGCTGATTAATCCGAATCTTGAGGTTAGTAATCCAGAGCAGTCAATTCTTTAAATAAAGTATTCTCTCTATTGCTCGCCTGTTTCTATCCTAATTTTGTTTAAAAGGAAAATAATGAAAGTTTATTACGATAAAGATGCAGATCTGTCACTTATTAAAGGTAAGAAAGTAACTATATTGGGTTATGGTTCACAGGGGCATGCACATGCTAATAATTTGAGTGAATCGGGAGTAAAAGTTACGGTTGGTCTGCGTAAAGGCGGAGCATCCTGGAGTAAAGCGGAAAAAGCTGGATTAACTGTCAAGGAAGTTGCTGAAGCCGTAAAAGATGCAGATGTTGTAATGATTTTATTACCGGATGAACAGATCGGCCCAGTATATAAAACGGAGATCGAACCAGGGTTGAAGAAAAATGCTACTGTAGCATTCGCTCATGGTTTCAGTGTTCACTATGGACAGGTAACCCCGCGTGAAGATCTTGATGTGATCATGATTGCTCCTAAGGGGCCTGGTCATTTGGTTCGTTCCACTTATCTGCAGGGTGGTGGTGTGCCTTCACTGATTGCGGTTCATCAGGATAAATCGGGTAAAGCACGCGATTTGGCGCTGTCTTATGCAGCTGCGAATGGCGGTACGCGAGGCGGCGTGATCGAAACCAGCTTCCGTGAGGAGACTGAAACAGACTTGTTTGGCGAGCAGGTTGTGTTATGCGGCGGTTTGACTGCATTGATTCAGGCCGGTTTTGAAACGCTTGTAGAGGCCGGTTATGCCCCAGAGATGGCTTATTTTGAGTGTTTGCATGAGGTTAAACTGATTGTAGATCTGATTTACGAAGGTGGTATCGCAAATATGCGCTATTCCATTTCCAATAACGCAGAATATGGCGATGTGTCACGTGGACCGCGTATTATTACCGACGAAACACGCGCAGAAATGCGTAAAATTTTACGCCAGATTCAAACGGGTGAGTATGCCCGAGAATTTATTCTGGAAAATCAATCCGGAGCGCCCGTTCTTAAATCAAGTCGCCGTATAGCATCCGAACATCAGATTGAACAAGTGGGTGCAAAGCTGCGTGATATGATGCCGTGGATCAAGAAAAACAAACTCGTTGATCAAGTGAAAAACTAAAAAATTGCTGTTTTTTCTGTGATCTGAACTTTGGTGTATTCGCCTTTAACCTCTTGTTGTAATTTATTTATGGCTCATTATCCTCATCCGATCATCGCTCGCGAAGGTTGGCTTCATATCGTCATAGCATTTGCTGCCGCACTGGGTGCAACGATCTTGGTTGGTTGGCTCTGGGCAATACCATTTTGGATGATTGCTTTTTTTGTTTTACAGTTTTTTCGTGATCCACCCCGAGAAGTTCCAACGGATCAGAATGCCATTCTGGCGCCTGCTGATGGTCGGATTGTTGCCGTTGAAAAGACTCAGGATCCTTATTTGGAAAGAGAAGCCGTCAAGATCAGCGTATTTATGAATGTGTTTAATGTACATTCCAATCGTAGTCCAGTTGATGGCGAAGTGCGTGATAAATGGTATTTCCCGGGAAAATTCATTAATGCTGATTTACCCAAGGCTTCGCTGGAAAATGAGCGGAATGCACTATGGATTAAGGCGGATAATGGCGCCGATGTGACTTGCGTTCAGGTGGCCGGATTGATCGCGAAACGTATTCTTTGTCATGTATCTCCGGGTGATCATCTTGCGCGTGGTCAACGTTTTGGTTTTATACGGTTTGGTTCGAGAGTGGATGTTTATTTACCACTGAATACTAAAATTAATGTAAATATCGGTGATAAAGTGTCAGCAACACTGACAATATTGGCAGAATTTCGTGAAGAAGCAAAAGTAATAAGTTAAGGAAAATATAATTTCTCTATTCTACGTAATGGATTTTTTGATACCAATGAATCAGGCTGTACCGAAAGTTCTTTTAACGAGATTCCTGTGATTAATTATTAGCTAGGAATATTTTTTCATTATTAGCATTCTTTTCACAAAATACAAATAATGCCTGATTCCCTACCAGAACGTCTTGTACTCAAATCTCGATTGCGACGTCGTGGTATTTATTTGTTGCCTAACTTATTTACAACAGCCGCATTATTTGCGGGATTTTATGCAATTGTTCAGGCAATGAATGGAAATTTTGAATCTTCAGCAGTAGCCGTTTTTATTGCTATGGTGTTGGATGGATTGGATGGACGGGTTGCACGGCTTGCAGGTACTCAAAGTGAATTTGGAGCCGAATACGATAGTATGTCGGATATGGTTTCTTTTGGTGTCGCACCTGCATTGATTGTATATGAGTGGGCTTTGAAAGAAATGGATCAATGGGGCTGGATCATCGCATTTATTTACTGTGCATGTGCAGCCTTGCGGCTTGCACGATTCAATACCAATATAGAAGTAATTGATAAGCGTTTCTTTCAAGGCCTGCCCAGCCCTGCAGCAGCTGCATTAATAGCAGGACTTGTTTGGGTAATGCTTAATTTTCAGGTGCAAGGGAGCGATATTAAATGGTTGGCTTGTATTGTTACCTTATTTGCTGCTTTGACCATGGTTAGTAATATTCCTTATTATAGTGGTAAAGAGATTAATTTACGTCGCCGGGTGCCATTCTTTACGGTCTTGTTATTAGTATTATTCTTTTTTGTATTGATTCCCAGTCATCCACCGCTCGTATTATTCTTCCTGTTTGCGGCATATGCATTTTCTGGCTATTTTGTTAAATTATGGCGGTTTGGCAGAAGTAAAAAAATAAGTGAAACATCGAACCCCTGACGATTATCTATTGCACAGAAAGAAAAAACTATTTATATTTATCATTATGTTTGCAATAAATTATAATCATTTTCTGCATTTGCTTTCCATTCCGATGGCGCTATCGGTAATGTTATTGCGCCCTGCGCGCTAAAATTTTCTACCCTTATATTCCTTTCTTCCCTATAAAATTCGAGAAACGAGTTTTATCTTACTTTAAGTTTTCTTCCTGAAGTGGAGAGCATAATGCAAGAGCATTTGATTATTTTTGATACTACGTTGCGTGACGGTGAGCAAAGTCCTGGCGCTTCCATGACTAAAGAAGAAAAGGTGCGTATTGCCTGGCAGCTTGAACGTATGGGGGTGGATGTTATCGAAGCAGGTTTTCCAGCAGCTTCAAACGGAGATTTTGAGGCTGTTAAGGCTGTTGCTGATTCGGTAAAAGCAAGTGTGGTATGTGGTTTGGCACGTGCAATCGAAGCTGACATTCAGCGTACGGGTGAAGCTTTGAAGGGTGCACAATCGGCGCGTATCCATACGTTTATTGCGACATCTCCGATCCACATGAAGAATAAGTTGAGAATGTCACCTGATCGGGTGATTGCACAAGCCGTGAAAGCTGTGAAGTGGGCGCGTCAGTATACCGATAATGTTGAGTTCTCTCCAGAGGATGCCGGTCGTTCGGAAATAGATTTTTTGTGTCAGATACTTGAGGCTGTTATTGACGCAGGTGCAACGACATTGAATATTCCGGATACGGTGGGCTATACCATGCCAGATCAGTTCGGTAAGCTGATTCGTAGTTTGCGTGAACGCATTCCTAATTCGGATAAAGCAATTTTTTCGGTACATTGTCATAATGATTTAGGGTTAGCTGTAGCCAATTCACTGGCTGCCGTGATGAATGGCGCGCGGCAAGTTGAATGCACCATCAACGGTTTGGGAGAAAGAGCAGGTAATGCTTCACTGGAAGAAGTCGTTATGGCTGTGCGAACGCGCCAGGATTATTTTTCCTGTGATACGAAAGTAGATGCCACACATATTGTCCCGGCAAGTAAGCTGGTTTCCGGCATTACCGGTTTCCCTGTGCAACCCAATAAAGCGATTGTAGGAGCCAATGCTTTTGCACATGAGTCAGGTATTCATCAGGATGGCGTACTGAAACACCGGGAGACTTATGAAATCATGCGCGCGGAAGATGTTGGTTGGGGCGCAAACAAGTTATTACTGGGAAAACATTCAGGGCGTAATGCATTCCGCAATCGCCTTATGGAGTTAGGCATTGAGTTGGAATCCGAAGAAATGCTCAATAATACTTTTATGCGTTTCAAGGAGTTGGCCGATAAGAAGCACGAAATATTTGATGAAGATCTTCATGCATTGGTTTCAGATGAAGTGCTGGTACTACAGGAACGTTACCGGCTAATATCACTCACTATTCACTGTGAAACAGGCGAAATTCCTTATGCTCGCATCGTGATTTCCGACGATGGAAATGAAATGCATGCTGAATCTCAGGGAAGTGGTCCGGTTGATGCGACTTTTCGTGCGATTGAAACGCTACTGTCCAGTGGGGTTAAGCTGCAGTTATTTTCAGTTAACAATATTACCAGTGGAACTGATGCGCAAGGAGAAGTCACCGTGCGGCTGCAGAAATCTGATCGAATTGTCAATGGGCATGGAGCAGATACCGATATTGTTGTGGCTTCAGCAAAGGCCTATCTAAGTGCGCTCAATAAGCTGCATAGCAAGCTGGAACGGGCTCATCCGCAGGTATAAAGTTAAGTTGGATTGCCGCTAAAGATTAAAAAGTAAACGGAGGCTTTGCCACAAGGTGAGGAAACATAAACTTGCAATAGTATTTTGTCTGGCAATTCTGATACTTAGTGTCCGGGTAGAAGCATTTCAGTTTCTAGACGCGACAGGGAAAATTCACAAGTTGGCAGATTATAAAGGGCGGTGGGTGCTGATTAATTTCTGGGCAACCTGGTGCCTGCCTTGTTTGAAGGAAATCCCTGATTTGATCGCGTTATATGAGAACCGTAAAGATATTATGGTGATCGGTGTGGCAATGGATTTTAGTGACCCACAAGTGGTCATGGATTTTGTTCACTCAATGTCAATTACATATCCCATTGTTTTGGGTAATCGGGAAATTGCTTCCCAGCTGGATGATGTCTCATTACTACCCAGTACTTATTTTTTTGCTCTGGATGGGAAGCCAGCTGCGCGCCAACTGGGGATCATTTCACGAGAAAGTATAGAAACGTTTATTGAGTCAAGGTCAATTGAGAAAAGTATCAGCCAAGGAAATTAACACAAATTGGAGTAAATTTATCGATTGATAATTGCTAATACTTATTCAGCTATGATGAGGTGTAACGCCAAGTAGACTGCCATTTGTTAAACACGAGTTGTGGATAGGTAACTGCACCCAGGCTGCCATTATATCGTCCAAGGGCACGAAAATAGTCGCCTTTCTCTTTATTAAGGTAATGGCGGAGAATGGAGCATCCATAGCGCAAATTTACGCGCAAATGAAAAAGATTGTGATCCTGGTGACCAATAGCTCCAATCCAGAATGGCATTACTTGCATATAGCCGCGCGCGCCTGCATGCGAAATGGCGTATTTCTTGAAACCACTTTCAACTTGAATCACACTTAACACAAGTTGCGGATCCAATCCTGCACGTGTTGCTTCATAAAAAACAGTTCGCAGAAATTCTTCCCGTTCAATTGGATCGGGTATGAATTTCTCTAAGCGGCGACTCATGCTGATAAGCCAAGTGATGCTGTCAGCTACGGCGGCATATTCAATGTATGAAGCAGCCTGATCACTCGTTTCGTGAGGAATGATGGCTTGGGTATTGGTGGCAAGCGGCTCATAATGCGGATTATTTGCATATATGATGCCTGAAAAGAGCAAAAGAAGTATCGTGTAGATTAGTTTGTGCATAATTTATTTGTTATAAATGAAAAAATTTTTTCAATAGGTATTGCTTGTGCGGCTTGATCTTTTCTTCCTTGATATTCAATGATGGATTGTTTGAGTCCTCGCTCACCAATCACAATTCGATGCGGAATACCTATTAACTCCATGTCAGCAAACATTACACCAGGGCGTTCATCTCGATCATCTAAAAGCACTTCGATTTGATTATCTGAAAATTGTTGATAAAGTTTCTCCACGGCATCTTTTACCAAACTGCTTTTCTGTAGACCAATTGGTATGATTGCGAGCTGAAATGGAGCTATTGTGGTTGGAAAAATAATGCCATGATCATCGTGATTCTGTTCAATCGCAGCAGCGACGATGCGTGAAATACCTATTCCATAGCAACCCATTTCCATGTATTGGGTTTGACCCGATTCGTCGAGATAGCTGGCTTTCATGATTTCAGAATATTTTGTACGCAATTGGAAAATATGGCCTACTTCAATCCCGCGACAAATTTCTAATTTCCCTTTGCCGTCTGGAGAATCATCACCTGGGACAACATTCCGGATATCAAAAACATGATTGGGTATTGTGAGGTCGCGACCAAAATTCACCTGAGTCAGGTGAATCCCTTCTTTGTTTGCCCCACAAACAAAATTACTCATGTTCATAACAGCTTGATCAGCAATCACACAAGTATCTAAACCAACGGGACCAATGTATCCAGGTATTGTTCCAGTTTCAAGTAGGATATCTGATTCGCTTGCCATCTGGAACTCGGATAAAAAGGGTATTTTCCTCACTTTTAATTCATTGAGTTGATGGTCACCTCGTAGCAGTAAAAGAAATATTTTATTATTTGCCTTTACTGCGAGCGTTTTAATTATTTTTTGTAAAGGGATCCCTAAAAATTCTGCAACTTCAATACAAGTTCTTTTAGTGGGTGTCGGGATTTCCAGCATCTCACCTTCGGGTTTGTCTCGTTCTTGTTGCGCTAACAATGCTCCAGCCAATTCAATGTTGGCGGCATAATCTGAATCCGGACAAAACGCAATCGCATCTTCACCGGATTCTGCTAAAACATGAAATTCATGCGAACCACTGCCTCCTATCGCACCTGTATCAGCCGCAACTGCACGAAACTTCAAACCGAGTCGTGTAAAAATACGATTATAAGTTTCATACATAAGTTGATATGCCTGCATCAGGCTGTTTTCATCAGTGTGGAAAGAATACGCGTCTTTCATTAAGAATTCTCGTGCACGCATTACTCCAAAACGTGGTCGAATTTCATCACGAAATTTTGTTTGTATTTGATAGAAATTGAGTGGTAATTGCCGATAGCTTTTGATTTCTCTTCGTGCTATGTCGGTTATGATTTCCTCATGCGTTGGGCCAAAACAGAAATCATGTTCATGCCGATCTTTGATTTTTAACATTTGTGGTCCGAATACTTCCCATCTGCGCGTTTCCTGCCATAATTCGGCAGGTTGTATAGCAGGCATCAGTACTTCAATAGCGCCACTCTTATTCATCTCATCACGCACAATATTTTCTATTTTTCGCAGTATTCTTAGACCCAATGGCATCCAGGTATATAGCCCGCTGCCTAAGCGTTTGATCAGTCCGGCGCGCAGCATAAGTTTGTGACTGACCAGCTCCGCTTCGGCGGGTGCTTCCTTAAGGGTTGAAATAAAAAATTGCGAGACGCGCATGGGTGATTCCATTATGATTATAAAAATGTAGTAATTTTACCTTGAAATACTTGGTGAAGTGCGGATTAGTCTCTCATTGCGGGTAGATTATCATCTTAGACAAACAGAAACACCTGAAGGTAATGGTTTTTGTTTTATAGGCGCTTTCAATCTGTAGTAAAGTATGAAAAAATCAACCCATTTGATGGGTCAAATGAGTAATTCAAATGATTGACCGTAACGGATATCGCCCCAATGTTGGTATTATCCTGCTTAATTCACAGAATGAAGTATTTTGGGGCAAGCACATAAGACAAAATTCTTGGCAATTTCCACAAGGTGGCATCAAGTCAGGAGAGAGTCCTGAGCAAGCCATGTATCGGGAATTAACCGAAGAAATAGGGTTGCGTCCAAATCACGTTGAAATTGTTGGACGTACGCGCGACTGGCTGCGATATGAAGTACCTGATCGTTGGATTAGACGTGAATGGCGCGGGAATTACAAAGGCCAAAAGCAAATATGGTATTTGTTGCGTTTGATAGGACGCGATAGTGATGTATCACTACGTGGAAGTGCGCACCCGGAATTTGACGCTTGGCGTTGGAATCAATATTGGGTTGAGTTAGATACGGTTGTTGAGTTTAAACGCAAAGTTTACAAACAAGCACTGACAGAATTGTCACGCTTGTTAAAAACTGACCCTTGTCAGAGCGCCGGTTATGATAAAGATGATTTAGCCAGTGAAACATAGGAAACTCTGATTCATCATATAAAAATGAATGAATAGTTCATCTGTTATAAAGTATTTTTACGGGCTATTTGAGTTATTAACCTGTAAATTATTAGAAACGGGGTAGAATTGCTTTGTTTTGTTTCTAAAAAAATCCCATTTGTGGGTGTTTCATCAGGCGTAATCGGCTGCGCCATTACAGCCGTTTTATTATATATACTTAGGGAGAATTCCGATGAAGATACGAACACTGGTTGCGTCACTGTTATCGATGGGCGCTCTTGTCACTTCGATTAATGGTTCAGCCAATGAACCTATCCAACCCATAAAAGCTGCAAAAGTAACAAATGCTGATATGGTTGAACTGGGTAAAATGTTATTTTTTGATCCACGCTTATCGAAATCCGGATTTATTTCATGTAATTCTTGCCATAATTTGAGTATGGGTGGAACAGATAATATTCCGACCTCTATTGGTCATAAATGGCAGCAGGGCCCAATTAATGCCCCTACTGTATTAAATGCCAGCATGAATTTGGCCCAGTTTTGGGACGGTCGTGCTAAAGATTTAAAAGAACAAGCGGGTGGTCCTATTGCAAATCCAGGTGAAATGGCCTCAACGCATAAAGTGGCTGTCGAAGTATTACAATCAATTCCTCAGTACCGCGGTTATTTTCAAAAAGCATTTGGTTCTGATCAGATTGATATCGATCGAGTAACCAGTGCAATTGCAGCTTTGAAGAAACATTAGTTACGCCGGGATCACGTTTCGATAAGTGGCTGGAGGGTGACAAGAAAGCTCTGAATCAGCAGGAAATTGAAGGGTACGAGTTATTTAAGAGTAGTGGTTGCTCGGGTTGCCATAATGGACCAGCTGTAGGCGGGACATTATACCAGAAGTTTGGTGTGCATCATCCTTATAAAACAACAAGTAAAGCAGAGGGAAGAAAAGCAGTTACTGGTAAAGATACTGATTTAAATGTGTTTAAAGTACCAACTTTGCGTAATATAGAACTCACTTATCCCTACTTTCATGATGGAGCAGTAGCAACCTTAGAAGATGCTGTAAAGATTATGGGTAAAGTGCAATTAGATCGCGATTTCGACAAGAAGGAAATTGATAGTATTGTTGCTTTCCTGAAAACATTAACTGGTGAGCAACCGGATATCAAACTGCCGATCCTGCCACCTTCAAACAATAGTACGCCAAGACCAGTACCGTTTTAGTTTCTTGGAATTTAGAAGTCAGAAACAGTTTTTTTGAAATTTATTTTTGAAGTGGAAGTCAAATCTAAGCATCCAGGTATCATGGACATAGCCTGGATGCTTGCAATGTGACTAATTGCTGACAGGCAATAATTGATTAATGGCTTGCAGTAATAGTGGAATCTAGTATAGATTTACATTTAAAAATAAAGTAGAGTCACTATTTATTCCAATAACCAATAATTAGAATAGGGAGTTACCTATGGGTAACAAGGGGCAGTTACTACAAGATCCATTTCTAAACATATTACGGAAAGAGCATGTTCCGGTATCGATATATTTAGTAAATGGGATTAAATTGCAAGGACAAATTGATTCATTTGATCAATATGTAGTGCTGTTGAAAAACTCAGTTACGCAAATGGTATACAAGCATGCAATCTCTACAGTGGTGCCCGCAAGAGCTGTTACTATTCCTACTGAAATAATGGAAGTTCGTGATACCTGATGCCTAAATCAGGTATGGATAGCGTTAGCGCTATTAATTCTGCAATCCTGGTTGGTCTTGACACAAGTAACGCATCGTATAACGATAGTCTACAAGAGCTGGTGCAGTTGGCTATAAGTGCTAAGTTAAAGGTGCTGGCAGTTGTGGAAGGAAAACGTTCTCGACCTGATCCCACAACCTATATTGGAAGCGGAAAAGTTGATGAGATAGCGCAACTGATATCCCAGAATAAGGCTTCGCTGGTTGTATTTAACCATGACTTATCTCCAGCTCAGCAACGTAACTTGTCTTTACGCTTAAATTGCAATGTCATTGATCGTACCAGCCTGATTCTGGATATTTTTTCCCAGAGAGCTAAGAGTCATGAAGGAAAATTGCAAGTGGAGTTGGCTCAGTTAGAACACTTGGCAACACGCCTTGTGCGTGGATGGACTCATCTTGAAAGACAAAAAGGCGGCATTGGTTTGCGTGGCCCTGGTGAAACTCAACTGGAGACAGATCGAAGATTAATTAAAAAGCGAGTTAAGCTACTTAAAGAAAAACTTTCAGCCCTTCAGCGTCAACGTAATGTTCAGAGACGGTCACGACAGCGTACAAGTGCACTTTCGATATCTATTGTTGGCTATACCAACGCAGGAAAATCAACTTTATTTAATAAATTAACACGTGCGCAATCATATGCTGCTGATCAGCTATTTGCTACACTCGATACGACAACAAGGAAACTATTTCTTTTTGAAAACGGTTCAGTAGTAGTTTCCGATACAGTCGGATTCATTCGCGAATTGCCGCATACGTTAGTGGCCGCTTTTCGAGCCACGCTTGAAGAAACTGTACAGGCCGATATACTGCTTCACGTGATAGACGCCAGCAGTCCGAATCGGGATGAGCAAATTGAAGAGGTTAATAAGATATTAAAAGAAATTGGTGCTGATACAATTCCTCAAGTTTTAATCCTGAATAAGATTGATCTAACCGATATGACAGTAGGAGGCAAAGGTTGCGCGCGCGATGAGTATGATAGAATATCACGCATTCGTTTAAGTGCAAAAACAGGTGAGGGTATAGAGTTTGTAAGATTAGCATTGATAGAAGCACTTGAAGAAAACTCCAAGAAAATATATGAGCAATCTACGGATATTAAGGAAGTAATTGGAGGTTGTGCTACGGTACAAGAACTTTTTTGAACGAACAAAACAGGAATTAATATGGGATTAAATGATCCACAATGGGGAAAAAATAAAGGCGATTCCGGTCCACCAGATTTGGATGATGTGCTGCGCAATGTTAATAAAAAGATCAATAATATTTTCGGGCAAAAAAAAGGTGGCGGAGGTGATGAGGGTTCAAATACTCAAGGCCCTAAGCAACACAGTGGCGGTAGTATCGCATTGATTCTTGGCTTGCTCGTAGTTGTGTGGCTGGCAAGTGGCTTCTATATTGTTGATGAAGGCCATAGAGGTGTTGTATTGCGTTTTGGTCAATATGCAGACACTGCGCCTGCAGGTTTGCGTTGGCATTATCCTTATCCTATTGAGAAAGTAGAAGTAGTGAATGTCAGTCAGGTTCGTACGGTTGAAATTGGTTATCGTAACAATGTAAGAAGCAAGGTACTCCGGGAATCGTTGATGTTGACTGATGATGAGAACATCATAGATATTCAGTTTGCTGTTCAATATATATTGAACAATCCAGAGAACTTCCTCTTTAAAAATAGAAATCCTGATGAAGCAGTTCTACAAGCAGCTGAGACTGCGATTAGACAGGTGATTGGTAAGAGTAAAATGGACTATGTTCTTTATGAAGGGCGTGAGCAAGTTGCAGCCAATGCGACTCAGCTGATGCAGAAAATTTTAGATCGTTATGAAATAGGCATTTCTATCAGCAAAGTGACTATGCAGAATGCGCAACCGCCAGAACAGGTCCAGGCTGCATTCGATGATGCAGTGAAAGCAGGGCAAGACAGAGAACGGCAAAAGAATGAGGGGCAGGCTTACGCTAATGATGTGATTCCAAGAGCTGTAGGTAACGCGGCTCGACTGATTCAAGAGTCTGAGGGATATAAACAACGAGTGATTGTAAGTGCCGAGGGTGATGCCAGTCGTTTTGAACAAATTCTTGTGGAATATAGTAAAGCGCCAAAAGTGACGCGCGAACGTTTGTATCTGGACATGATGCAACAGGTACTCTCCAATACCAGCAAGATTCTCGTTGATCAGAAGAATGGTAATAATCTCTTGTATTTGCCGTTGGATAAGCTAATAAATATGAGCGGATCAACGTCAGTTTCACCAGTAACTGCGCAGCCTATGGCTCAGGAGGCACTACCTGATAGTGGAATACGGGCACGAGAGTCTTTTCGCAGTCGCGAACGGGAGATAAGATAGATGAAAAATTTTACAACAGTGTTTTCAGTTATCATCATTGCAACATTTTTTTTGGGTAGTTCCGCAATTTATATTGTAGATCAGCGACAACAAGCCATTCTTTTTCAACTGGGGGAAGTAATTGATGTTAAAACAGAACCTGGGCTTTATTTCAAGATTCCATTCGCACAAAATGTGCGTTTTTTTGAGAATCGTATCTTGACGATGAACACAGAAGAGCCTGAACGTTTTATTACATCAGAGAAAAAGAACGTTTTGGTAGACTTGTTTGTAAAGTGGCGTATTGTTGACGTAAAACAATATTATATCAGTGTGCGTGGTGATGAAAGTTTAGCGCAAACACGTCTAGCGCAAACAATTAATGCAAGTTTGCGTGATGAGTTTGGTAATCGGACAGTTCATGATGTAGTCTCGGGTGAGCGTGATGTCATTATGGAGATTATGCGTCAGAAAGCAGATAGTGATGCCCGTTCGATTGGAGTAGAAGTTGTTGATGTGCGTTTGAAACGAGTGGATCTGCCTCAGGAAGTCAGTGAATCGGTATATAGACGTATGGAAGCGGAACGTAAAAGGGTTGCTAATGAATTACGTTCCACAGGTGCGGCTGAATCAGAAAAGATTCGTGCAGATGCAGACAGACAACGTGAAGTCATAATGGCAGAAGCATATCGAGAAGCGCAGAAAACGATGGGTGATGGTGATAGTCAAGCAGCAGCGACTTATGCCACTGCATTTCAGAAAGATCCGGAGTTTTATGCTTTCTGGCGTAGCGTTGATGCCTATAAACAATCTTTCAAAAATAAAGGAGATATGTTGGTTCTGGAACCTACCTCTGATTTCTTCAAATATTTGAATAACCCTGCTGTAAGTAAATAATAGTTATGAATTTATTTAGTGATACTGATTGCGAGTTCCCCAAACTTTTGTAAGAACTTGTTTATTTAAAAAATAGGTGTAGATCTATGGTTTGCTCAATTATTTAATATATGTAATTCTGTTATTTGGAGACATATGAAGAGGTTCTGGGAATCGTAATTACTTATGTGTTCTATTACGACAGAACCTCTTAATTTTTCTACTTCTTAATAAAAAATAATAAAACCTGATTTAGCAGGAGCTGCATTAATATGTGGGAAACTTTTCTGATTGCGATTGCCTTGATGTTAATTCTAGAAGGAATGTTGCCATTTCTATCTCCCCAGACTTGGAGAGAAGCATTTAGAAAAATGATTGAGATTAATGATCATCAGATACGTTTTATTGGTCTGACTTCAATGTTGGTTGGGCTAATGTTGCTACTTATCGTTAGCTAACCGTATTCTTTTTGTTGACAATTTGTCGATTATAAATATGCAGAATTGGCTACTTCCAGAATATATCGAAGATATATTACCTGCAGAAGCATTGCATATCGAAGTAATGCGCCGTCAGATTATTGATTTGTTGTTGGTACACGGATACCAGCAAGTAATACCGCCTTTGTTAGAGTATGTGGAATCGTTATTGTCCGGTAGTGGCAGTGATATGGATTTGCATATGTTCAAAGTGATAGATCAGCTTAGTGGACGCATGATGGGCCTGCGCGCAGACATGACCCCGCAAGTTGCAAGAATTGATGCGCATTTATTGAACTCTGAAGGCATAACACGCTTATGTTACGCTAATAGTGTATTGCACACCGTGCCATCCGGGATAACACAAACACGAGAGCCATTGCAAGTTGGTGCGGAACTTTATGGACATTCAGGGTTGGAGAGTGATCTAGAGGTTCAACGGCTCATGTTGCGATGCTTGTCTGTTTCGGGTGTAAGTAAAATTCATCTTGATTTCGGTCATGTGGCAGTTTTTCGCGGTCTAATTAAGGGGGCGGGTATATCGCGAGAACTCGAAACCGAGTTGTTCGCGGTTCTACAAGTAAAAGATGTTTCAACGTTGAAAGAACTGTGTGTAAAGTTGCAAAAACGTACCCGTGAAGCATTGATGCTTTTGCCGCAGCTTTATGGCGATAAGAAGATTTTGGTAGACGCTATTAAACAACTTCCGGATTATCCTGAGATTAGAACAGCATTGAATGAGCTAAGTATAGTTGCCGAGGAGCTAATGCCAGTTGTAGATGAGATTGCCTTTGATTTGGCGGACTTGCGCGGGTATCACTATCACACTGGAATGGTCTTTGCTGCGTATGCGAATGGCTGCTCAAATGCAATCGCGCTAGGCGGACGTTATGATGAAATTGGAAAAGCTTTCGGGCGAGCACGTCCGGCTACTGGTTTTAGTATGGATCTCAGGGAACTATCCAGATTGGTTAAACCGCAAGTATATCCAAAAGGTATACTTGCGCCTTTCCAGAAAAAAAATACAGAACTGGAAAATATAATCGAGCAGCTTCGTAGAGAGGGGCAAATAATCGTGATGGAATTACCCGGGCAAAAGTGTAAATATTTGGATTGCGACAGGCAGTTGGTACTGCATGATGGGCAATGGATCGTTAAAGAAATTTAATCTCTTCGGGTTTAATTCATTGCCCCGTGGGGACGCAAGCTGATTAAAAATTAGCAGCTAGAAGAGCGTACTTAACACCTCGCCACTTGCGGCTGCGTACTTATTATTTTAGAAACAGAGGCTTTTTAGAGATTAGTGATATGACTAAAAATGTAGTAGTCATTGGTACGCAATGGGGTGATGAAGGAAAAGGCAAGGTTGTTGATTGGTTAACGGATCATGCGCAAGGTGTGGTGCGCTTTCAAGGCGGGCATAATGCAGGTCATACCTTAGTTATAGGCAATAAAAAAACCGTATTACATTTGATTCCATCCGGTATTCTGCGTGACAGTGTTGTTTGTTATATCGGAAATGGCGTTGTGATATCGCCGGAAGCACTGCTTAATGAAATTGACATGCTTGAGCATAATGGCGTTGATGTCAGCGGACGCCTCCGAATTAGTGCCGCTTGCCCGTTAATTTTGCCCTGCCACATCGCATTAGATAATGCGCGTGAGACTGCCAGGGGTGTGGGAAAGATTGGCACTACAGGACGTGGTATTGGCCCAGCTTACGAAGACAAAGTCGCGCGACGTGCAATTCGCTTGCAAGATTTATTTCATCGCGATCGTTTTGCTGCAAAGTTAGGCGAGATGCTGGATTATCACAACTTTGTGCTGAAAAATTACTTTAATGCGCCTGTCGTTGATTTTCAAAAAACAATGGATGATGCACTAGCGCAAGCCGAGCGGATTAAATCAATGGCGGCTGACGTTCCTCAGCTTCTATTTAATGCGCAACAAGCAGGTCATAATCTGCTATTCGAAGGTGCACAAGGCGCGTTGTTGGATATTGATCATGGCACGTATCCATTTGTCACGTCTAGTAACTGTGTGGCTGGCGCGGCAGGCCCCGGCAGCGGGGTTGGGCCGCAAATGTTGCATTATGTACTGGGTATAACCAAAGCATACACAACACGCGTTGGTTCTGGTCCATTCCCGACTGAATTGGACGATGCAGTAGGCAAGCATCTTGCTACGCGTGGTCATGAATTTGGATCGACAACAGGACGTCCTCGTCGCTGTGGTTGGTTTGATGCAGTTGCACTAAAGCGTTCGATTCAAATAAATGGCGTAACAGGGCTATGTATTACCAAACTGGATGTATTGGACGGTGTAGAAATTCTTAATCTCGGGGTAGGGTATAAACTCGGCGACGGTAATAGTAGCAATATATTGCCTGTTGGTGCTGATGATTTGGATTGTTGTGAACCGATCTATGAAGAAATGCCAGGGTGGTCAGAAAATACAGCTGGGATTAAAGAGTATGATCATCTGCCTAAGGCTGCGCAGAATTATCTGAAACGTTTGGAAGAAATATGTCAAATACCGATTGATATGATTTCGACAGGACCGGACAGAGAGGATACTATCCTGTTGCGACATCCATTCAAATAATTAGTATTGATCTTCCAATACTGTAATTGATTGCTTGAAGTAAACCATGCGGCACTTACATTTGATACGTATTGTGACTTGGGAAGACGAAGCAATTACTTTGCGGGCTATCCGAACTGTAGTTTTATTCATGAGCAGTGTGTTCCAGAAAAATTGGAATGGGATGAATTTGATGCAATCAGCGCACATGTTCTAGCATTTAATTCTGACAGGCAACCTGTAGGTACTGCAAGATTATTGCCAGATGGGCATATCGGACGGATGGCAGTATTAAAAGAATGGCGAGGCAAAGGATATGGCAGCGCCGTGTTGCAAAGGATACTGGAAGAATTAAAAACCCGGCATAGTCAAAAAGCAATGCTCAATGCACAAACGACAGCTGTTAAATTTTACGAGAAATTTGGATTCTATGCTTATGGAGAAGAATTTATGGAAGCGGGAATTCCTCATGTCAAAATGATCCTTCTAATACAGTGAGAACAGTTTTGATTATTTTGTTTCAGTTTTACCCCATTCATTAGCCAGCGCATCGGTAGCTTGTTGCCAACGACTGATTGCTTGCGCCATCGAAATTTTAGCTTGTTCCGATTTTTTCCTGGCGTCTGCAGCCTCTTTTTCGGCTGCAACTAATTTCTTTCTAATTGAGGCCAATTTCTTTTCTGCAAAAACTGCATCCTTAGCCGCTGTATCAGCGGATTGTTTTGTTTGCATCATTTTTTCATAGGCAATACTGGCGTTTTTCTGGAGATCCGCAATATTTTCTGCGTGCAAAGAAGCCGGAACGAAGAAGCTCAGAAAAAAAATAAAACAGGTTTTGGTGAATAAAAGAGTGAAATTGAATTTTTTTAAGTCGATATTAATCTTCATGAATACCTTGTAAGTCATTGATTTTATTTTTTAGAATCCCGGATTCGTATAGTAAGAAGGGGGGAATTGAGAATTCTATGCAATAAATAGGGTTCATAACGTGGCACTTTCTATATTTTATTCAATATGCAAGAGGGCGATTAAATTCTACGTCAAGATTTCTTCAACAGACCCTGATCGACGGTAAAGTATTGCATAATTTCTTAGGGTCTGTTGACATTTCACATAGGTAGCCACAGACAACCACAAGCCAAGGCAACCATACTTTCGTAATTTCTCTTCAGTTTGTCATATCTTGTTGCCACTGCGCGATACTGCTTTAATCGCGCAAAAGTGTTTTCCACCAAATGCCGATATTTATACAAGCCCCAATCCATATCTGCATTACCTTTCAATGAATTGCGCTTTCTTGGTATTGCAGGCCTGGCTCCCTTCTTTGTTATCTGCTCCCGTATGCAATCACTGTCATAGCCTTTGTCCGCCACAATCGCTTCCGCGTCAGGTAGCCTGGCAATCAAATCCGGGTGCTGCAGAACAATCATTGACTTCTCCACCGGTGATCTCAAACTCAACTGGCAAGCCATAATTATCAACCGCCAAATGAATCTTCGTGGTATTCCCTGCACGGCTTTTCCCGATGGCCTGCGGCTTCTTGCCAACCGCTCCCGCACTATGCTGATGCGCTTTAACATAGCTGCCATCAATAAATTCCCATTCACAATCCGGATCAATGATCAACGCCTTGAAAATCCTACCCCACTTGCTACTCAATGACCACGCGTTAAATCTTTTGTAAATGGAATTCCAACTTCCAAATGCCTTCGGCAAATCTCGCCACGGACAACCTACCCGCATTCGATACAGCATTCCCTCTACCGTCATACGCAAATTGCGCTTGTTATAAATCGTTTCTTGAAGCAGAATCTTCTCCAGCTTCGACCAAAACTCATCACTGAGCATCAAGCGGGGCATCGCAAACTCGTTTTATTGGTGGTATAGGAACCTCAATACTACGAGTTTTTCTATATTTATTAAATAATTACCGCAAAATGTCAACAGACCCTAGCGAAATTATCAAACCATCAGCGTAAACAATTTATTCAAAGTTTCACCAACTGCTTTCAACTCCCTCCTACCATATTGTAAAATCAGTATACCAAAAAGTTTGGATTGTTGTTCGTCACTATCCATGTGATGATATATTATTTCAAATAAGGTGATTGGCACGGTTGTATTCGTTTACGAGAACGGCTCGATGGATAACTGACCCAGTAAATCGGTGTTTCCTGACTTGTGAGTACAGATCCTGTCATTAAATAGATTTATTTTTTGATGATTTTGCATGCCATGAATGGATGAAAAAGATAGTTGCGAGAGCCCTGAAAGATGAAGCACTGCATAAAAATCGGCGACAAATGATTCGTCTTCACAAGCGAAGCGGCAAACCTGCGAAAATAACGCAAGTAACGGAGGTGAGCGAGATGGCTGTGAAGAAAGTATTCGACTTTATGAAACTGGTAGTACAGCTGAACTAAAACCTGACAGACGTCGACGCCGCGTAGACGAAAAGCAAAGCCCTGGCGAAAATCAGGAGATGCGATTGCAACGGCTTACTTTTGATAAGCGTCTTGAATAACTTAAGATGGATTTTGCGTTGTGGAATTGCGGCGCGGTAAGCAGTTAATCGAGCATGAATGTGGCTATCTATGGCGATGCGCACGGTAGTGGCAGCACACTTAAATGTTGAGGGGTTGCCCTACAGAAGCCGGGGAGATTCACTGAGGTGTTGAGACAGCACTGGACAACACCGCGATGTGCGTATACTTGGCTTTGTATCCAAGGGGAGAGCGCCAGTAGCTTATGCGATTGATTCACGGCAACGAGACTGTCAATGACTGCCACATGAAAAATAAGCGTCTGGCTTTTTCGGAAGTAATTTAACTATAAATATATGGAATTAGAATGTTTATGTCGCTAGTGGCATTAATGCGGAAAGTAAGTGTAGTTTTTATTTGCAGTTTATCGCTGGTTGTATACGCATCGTCAGTACATGCTAGTTGTAAGGGATGTCTGTGTTCGGGAGATCCCTGTAACCTTTGTCCATTACCTGCTATGCAAGATAATCCCTCAAAACCGGATGAGCACGAACTTTGTGCTAGGATAAAAGAGAAAGTGCCGCCAACATCCGCACAGCCAGGTTCTAATGAGTATTTCCCCATTTTGGATAAAGCTATTATGGTTTGTGTCAAAGAAGGTGGAGATGTGATTAGAAATAAGCAGCGTAACGCAGAGTTTGCATCAAGTTTTTATTGTAAACCTCCGGCTCTCATAAAAAAGAATTAAAGATCTAAAGCTTCACGTTTTTCCCAGAATAATTGAAGTGGATTTCAACATACCACTTCGCGCACTTCCAACTTGCTCCGATGCTTATAAACGCTATTTGGATTATCTCTTAGCCAGCGCAGGTTTTACACTTACATGGTCTCTCCCCAAAGCTGGTTTGACAGCTCTTTCAGCCTTCAGTACACTCAAGTCCGGTTTATATAACCGTTTTTGCAATTTCCTTCGACCCCTTCAAACCAAAAGCGAGAAACACAAGTTCTATGGATATTAGAGCCATCCCTGTGGGCGCCAATGTGCCCAACAATGTTAACGTCATCATCGAAGTGCCAACCGGTGGTGAGCCCGTCAAATATGAATTCGATAAACAATCCGGTGCATTGTTCGTGGATCGCATCCTGCATACCCCGATGCGATATCCGGCCAATTATGGTTTTATCCCGCACACCTTATGCGACGACGGCGATCCGCTGGATGCGCTGGTCATTGCCCGTTCACCATTCCTTGCAGGCTGCGTGGTGCGTGCACGCCCGATCGCGCTGCTTCACCTTGAAGATGAACATGGCGGTGATGAAAAGCTGATCTGCGTGCCCGATACCAAGACTTTTCCTTATTATGCCCATGTGAGTGAGCGGGAGGATCTGCCCGATATCGTGTTTCAGCAGATTGAGCATTTCTTTACACATTATAAGGATCTCGAACCGGAAAAATGGGTGCGTGTCGGCCACTGGGGCAATGCTGCCGAAGCGCGTGACATGGTAATACGGGCAATTGATAAGGCGGAAACTGTATAAATTGAGTGGCGCGGTACCCGGTGTAAGGGGAATGACCGGCTAGTGCAGTGTCTCTCAAATGCATATACTTTTAGACTGTGGCCTGTGACTGCGTCATGGCGTTACGGGCACGCTGAATTTTTCGCAAAATTTCTTCACCTCCTGGCATTCCAGACATAACGTTTTGGATTTTGATTGCGGTCAGCCAAATAGGTGAGAATTTTATCGGCCAATTCCTTGATCGAGGCAAAGCTGCCACTGACGATCTGGTCAGTCAGATCGCGGAAAAAACGCTCAACCAGGTTAAGCCATGAGGACGAAGTTGGCGTGAAGTGCATGTGGAATCTGGGGTGCTTGGCCAGCCATGCTTTTACCTCGGGATGCTTGTGGGTTGCGTAATTATCGGCAATCAGATGGATATCCAAATCTTTCGGTGTTTCCCGCTCGATTTTCTTGAGGAATGCCAGCCACTCCTGATGCCGGTGTTGTTCGGCGATAGTCGTGATCAGTTTACCCTCCAGATAGTTTAGCGCAGCAAACAAGGTCAGAGTGCCGTGGCGAATATAATCGTGCGTTGTGGTCTTTGATATGCCCGATGCCCAGCGGCAATCCCGGTTGGGTACGCTCCAGCGCCTGGCATTGTGATTTCTCGTCGCAGCACAGCACCAGTGCTTTTTCCGGTGGATTGAGATACAGGCCGATGACATCCCAGAATTTTTCCTCGAAATGAGCATCGTTCGACAGCTAAGGTTCCGGGTCAGGTGTGGCTTGATGTCGTTTGCAGCCCACAAGCGTTGTACGCTGGCCGTTGAAATGCCCGCCGCTCGCGCCATAGTGCGGCAACTCCAGCGTCCCAGGTTGGCGGGCGGGCGCGTTACTGTCTCCAGCACTTTCTTGACCGCCGTGTCGGGCAACGAAGGCTTGCGGCCACGCCCAGGTGCGTCCGTGAGACCGGCCAGCCGTTCCTTGACAAAGCGCTGATACCAGTGACTCACCGTCACACGTGTCACCCCGGCTTTCGCACCGATTGCTTCCTGTGTATGCCCCTCAGCCGCCAGCAAAATGATTTGTGCGCGTTGCCGATCCCGTACTGACACGGTGCTGGCGCGTAATCGCCTGTTCAGTTCCCGTTTTTCTTCTTCCGTAAGTGCAATCCTAGTCTTTGCCATAATTCGCTCCCCAAAACAGTTCGTACTGCTAGTAGTCAGTCACGTTGAAAAACGAGGATACAAACGTGCCAGTTTGCGACGAGCATCCTGAGAGGTGAAGCGCCAATTGACGGGAGCAGCTTTGGCATTGCGGGCATTGACATTTGCCTCTACTTCACGGCGTAGATGATCTTTATCTGGAATGCGTTGTGTCAGACACATGTTGGACAGCACAGCCAGCTCGATTTCGGCAATGTTCAACCAACTGCCGTGCTTGGGGGTGTAATGGAATTCCAGTCTTCGCGCTAAATCGTGCGCTTGTTCAGCTGGAAAGGCCTCATAGAGGATCCGATTTTGTGGGTGTTAAGGTTGTCCAAAACCACTCGAATAACACTGGCCTGCGGATAAATATCGGCATAATGGCTTCATGCACTGGGCAAACTCAATCTTGGTGCGCCGGTCGGTGATATCAACCTGGCGAAAGCCGCGCTAGGCTCACAAACATCATCAAGTCACAGACCCCTTTGCGCTCGTACTCGGTATCATAACGGGCCGGTGTACCCGGCTTGTGTGGAAGTGGCTCACGCACTTCGGCGATGAGTTGCTTGGGACTTTCATCGAAACAGACAACCGGACGCATCGGATCATAGGGTTCTTCATACAGGTCGAGAACATCTTCCATCGCCGCCACAAAGTCGGAACTGACCTCTGGGATGCACCATTCCTGCTTTTGCCAGGGTTTAAGCGTGTTTTTTTAAAAGCTGGCGAATGGTTTCGTAACTGCAGGAATCGGCCAACTTAATTCCACTACTTTTGTTCGCCAGCAGGCGCAGTGTCCAGTGGTTATGCCCATCGGGTGCATCACTGCAGGCCACCGCAATGAGATGAGCTTGTGGTGAGTTTTGCGCCTTGCCGGGACGCGGATGATCTTTCACAGGCCGATTCCGGCCCTTCTTCACGCAGCGCTGTCGCGTCTTCGCCACCATCGATGGCGAAACATTCAGCGCATCTATAATGTCTTTGTCTCGCGAGCCCTCAGCGGCCTTGGAGCAGAATGCGAGCGCGTGTTTGGCTGCGTGCGGCGCTCTTGCCTTTTTGTATTACGGCTTGCAAGATTTGTCTTTCATCATCATTCAGATTAACTTTGTATTTAATGGCAGGCATGGTAGGTTTCTCTCACAACAAAAACCTCTTAATAACACACTTTAAGATTATCTGACATCATTTTGTTTTTTAATGACTGACTACTAGTGTCTAATTGCATAAGTTAACGATTGTATTTCTGAGTTGAGCACCTCTTACCTCGCGCTTCCTCCAAATAAACGGCGCAGCAGTTTTATTGTAGTGTTCACGAACGCTTTGATGGCTTGCGTCAGTTGCTCCGTACTTTGGAAGCTTGCCCCATTCAGTGTTTTGCGTGTAAAGATGCCAAACCAAATTTCTACTTGGTTAAGCCAGCTTGCTGAAGTAGGTGTGAAGTGGAAGTGGACGTTAGGATGACGGGCTAGCCAGTCATCATTTCTCTTGTGGGTTGCGTAGTTGTCCAAGATCACGTGAATTTCTTGGTTGACAGGCACCTCAGCCACTACGTCATCAAGAAAGGCCTGGAAGTCTGGACGCTTCTTGACTGCCGTGACCTTGGATTGGATTACGCCAGTGGCCACGTTCAGCGCGGCAAATAAGTTGACGGTACCGTGACGCCTGTACGTGCTTTTGATTCCGCGCACGATTTTTCCGCTGCTGGTATGAACGTAGCCAATTTTTCTCTCTAAGGCTTGAATCGATGGCTTTTCATCAATACTCAGAACCAGTGCGTTGGTGGGTGGCCCCAGGTACAAGCCTATCACATCTGCTGCTTTGGCCGCGAATTCCGGATCAGTACTCACGCACCAAGAACGCATGCGCCGTAGTTGAATGCCCTCCTTGCGAAGAATGCGCCAGATAGCGTCATCTGACACGCCCAGTGCCTGAGCTAGCGTTCTTCCGTCCTAACTGGAAGCCCTTCGGGTGGAGTAAGTTCAAGCTGTTTGCGTATTCTATCGCGCAAGTCGCTGGCATCGTAGATGGGTGGCTTGCCACTGCGCGCTCGGTCATGTAACGCCGCGATGCCGCCCTCCATAAATCTCTTGCGCCACATCGCTACCGTATTCGCCTGCAACTTCATGCGTGCCGCAATCTGGTCGTTACGTTCGCCCGCCAGACAGCCCAACACAATCTTTGCACGCTCAACCAAACGAGCTTGCTCAGTGCGACCAGATCCCCAGTCGCTCCAATTCTTTTCGATCCTGATCGCTGCATGTTACCTTTCTGCTACCCGTGTCATGAGAGCCTCTGCTTACGTTAAACAAACAGGAGATTACTTAAATATAACTATTTATGCAATTAAA